>NZ_CP041041.1:187500-695000 GCF_011801365.1 Paracoccus sp. AK26 | reverse complement strand
TCGATCCTGTAATCGTCCGCGACCTGCGGGAACTCTGCCGCCAGAAAGGCATTCAGCGCCTGCCCGTCCATCACGATATCCATGCTTTCCCCCTTGCCCGTAGCGGCATAGGCTTTCGCCAAGAAGCGAGGGAGATCAAGATGCCAGACCTGATCCTGCGGCAGGACAAGGACCACATCGCCCGCCTGGTGCTGAACAGCCCCACCAATTATAACGCCCTGTCGGTCGAGATGATCGAGGCGCTGACCGCCCAACTGGACAGCATCGCCAGGGACGACGGGGTGCGGGTGGTCGTATTGGCGGCCAGCGGCAAGGCCTTCTGCGCGGGCCATGACCTGCGCCAGATGCAGGCGGCGCGCGACGGTGGGGACGGCGGCGGTGCAGCCTTTGCGGATCTGTTCAACAGCTGCGCCCGGATGATGCAGATGATTCCCGCCCTGCCCCAGCCTGTCATCGCCGAGGTTCAGGGCATCGCCACTGCCGCCGGTTGCCAGCTCGTCGCTTCCTGCGACATGGCCGTCGCGGCCGAGGGTGCGCGCTTCGGGGTGAACGGCGTCAATATCGGCCTGTTCTGCTCGACACCGATGGTGGCGCTGACCCGCGCCATCCCCCCCAAGGCCGCATTTGAAATGCTGGTGACGGGCGAGTTCATCGACGCCGCCCGCGCCCACCAGCTTGGCCTGGTCAATCGCGTTGTCGCGCCCGAGGTGCTGACCGAAGCCGCCATGCAGATGGCCGCGGCCATAGCGGCCAAGCTTCCGCAGGCAATCCGCCTTGGCAAGCGCGCCTTCCACGACCAGTTGCGCTTGGGCTTGGCCGAGGCTTATGCGACGGCCGGCACGACGATGTGCCAGAACATCCTGCTGCCCGACACGGCAGAAGGCATGGCAGCATTCCTGGAAAAGCGTCGGCCAAGCTGGTCCTGACGCCCATCTTCCGTGCCAGAATATCCTCGGGGGTGAAGGCCGCTTGCGGCCGAAGGGGCACGAGCGCCCCCTGCCCCGCCACCTTCAGCGCGACGCCAGCGCCTTGACCAGATCAGTGAAATGCTCGCCACGCTTTTCGAAGTTGGGGTACTGGTCGAAGCTGGCGGCAGCAGGGGCAAGCAGGACGGTTTCGCCCGGCTGGGCCTCGGCTGCGGCGCGGGCAACGGCTGCCTCCATCGTCTCGGCGATCTCGTAGGGGATTTGGCCAATTTCCAAGGCAAAGTCGCGGGCGGAATGGCCGATCAGATAGGCCTTCGTCACGCGGTCCAGATGGGGGGCAAGCGCGCCGATGCCGCCTTCCTTGCCAAGGCCGCCGGCGATCCAGCGGATCCGGTCGAAGGCCTGCAAGGCCTTGGCCGCCGCATCGACATTGGTGGCCTTCGAATCGTTCACAAAGCGGACGCCGCCGATCTCGGCCACGGTCTGGCTGCGATGCGGCAGGCCCGCGAAGCTGTGGAAGGCCGCCTCGATCTCGCGCGGGGCAAGGCCAACGGCGCGGCAGGCAGCATAAGCCGCGCAGGCATTCTGGTGGTTATGCGCGCCGGGAAGGCCCCGGACCTCTCGCAGATCAATGGAAGCCGCCTGCCGCCCCTTGCGGTATTCGCAAAGGAATCCCTTGCGCGCGAAGACCGACCAGGCGGTTCCGTCCAGCTTCTGCCCCGAGGATACGCGGATCACCCGGTCGTCAGCCGGTCCCATCGACAACTGGTTCGCCAGATACAGCCCCTCGATCTCGTCGATGCCGATCACCGCGCGGTCGGGACCGCCTTCGGAAAACAGCCGCCGCTTGGCCGCGAAATAGCCGCCGGGCCCACCGTGGCGGTCAAGGTGGTCGGGCGAAAGGTTGGTGAAGACCGCGACGTCGGGCGTCAGCGCGCGCGCGAGTTCGGTCTGGTAGCTGGACAGTTCCAGCACCACGACCTCTCCGTCGATGGCGGGTTCCAAGGACAGCACGCCGGTGCCGATATTGCCGCCCATTTGCGTGGGCCGGCCTGCCTCGGTCAGGATGTGGTGGATCAGCGCGGTGGTGGTCGATTTGCCGTTCGACCCGGTCACCGCAATCACGCGGGGGGCGCGGTCGAAGCCTTCCCAATCGGCGGTGGCGTAGCTGCGGAAGAACAGGCCGATATCGTTGTCGACGGGCACGCCCAGGGCATAGGCCTTGGCGATCACGGGATGCGGCTTGGGATACAGATGCGGGATGCCGGGGCTGGTGATCAGCGCGGCCACGCCCGTCCAGGCGTCGTCGCGCGTCAGGTCGGTGATGGTCAGACCATCGGCTGCGGCGGCATCTCGCGTGTCATTGCCGTCGTCCCAAGCGATGACCGTCGCGCCGCCTGCGGCCAAGGCCGCAGCCGTGGCCTTGCCGGAACGGCCGAGGCCCAGAACGGCGATGGTTTGTCCTTCGACACCTTGAACCGGAATCATCAGCACGACCTTTCGAATAAGGCCGGGGGCTGTCTGCCCCCGGAGCCCCCGAGGAAATTTAAGCCAAGATGAAGATCAGCGCAGCTTCAGCGTCGCAAGCCCGATCAGCGCCAGGATCAAAGCGATGATCCAGAAGCGGATGACGATCTGCGCCTCGCCCCAGCCCTTTTTTTCGAAATGGTGGTGGATCGGGGCCATCAGGAAGACACGGCGACCGGTGCGCTTGAAATAGGCGACCTGGATGATGACCGACAGCGCCTCGACCACGAAGAGCCCGCCGACGATTGCCAGGACGATCTCGTGCTTGGTGACGACGGCAATGGCACCAAGCGCGCCGCCAAGGGCCAGCGAGCCGGTGTCGCCCATGAAGACCGCCGCCGGGGGGGCGTTGTACCACAGGAAGCCCAGGCCGCCGCCGATCAGGGCGGACACGAAGATCAGGATCTCGCCCGTGCCGGGAACATGGTGGACGCCCAGGTATTCGGTAAAGTCCACCCGGCCCACGGTATAGGCAATAACGCCCAGCGTGCCTGCGGCGATCATCACGGGCATGATCGCCAGCCCGTCCAGCCCGTCCGTCAGGTTCACCGCGTTGGCCGATCCCACGATCACCAGCATTCCGAAGGGGACAAAGGCCAGCGACAGGTTGATCAGCGCGTCCTTGAAGACCGGCAGCGCCAGTTGCCCGGTCAGATCCGCAGGGTGCAGCCACATCGCCCAGGCCGCGGCGACAAGGGCAAGCGCCAGTCCCAGGCCCATCCGCACCTTGCCGGACACCCCCTTGGTGTTCTGCTTGCTGACCTTGGCGTAATCGTCGGCGAATCCGATGGCGGCATAGCCTGCAGTGACCAGCAGCACGATCCAGACATAGCCGTTGTCCAGCCGCGCCCAGAGCAGCGTCGAGAAGAACAGCGCCGACAGGATCAGGATGCCGCCCATCGTGGGCGTGCCTGCCTTGACGAAATGGCCTTCCGGGCCGTCGTCGCGGATCGGCTGGCCCTTCTTCTGCACCCGGCGCAGATAGTTGATCAGCGGACGCCCGAAGATGAAGCCGAAGATCAGCGCCGTGAAGAAGGCCGCGCCCGCCCGGAAGGTGATGTAACGGAACAGGTTGAAGAGGTCGCCCCCTTCGGAAAGGCCGCTCAGCCAATAGAGCATCGGTTATTCTTTCGTTTCAGGGGCGGGCGCTTCCGCTGATTTCCGCAGGGCGTCAACAACGGTCGAGATTTTCGAGGACTTGGAGCCCTTGACCAGCACGATGTCGCCGGGCGCGACCAGATCGGCCAGGCGCCCGGCCAGTTCCGTCGCCGTTTCCGCCCAGATGCCGCGCTTGGCGGACGGCAGCGCGTCGTGAAGATGACGCATCCGGGGGCCGGCGCTGTGGACCAGATCGACTTGGGCCATGGCCGGGTCCTCGGCCATGCCGCGATGCATGGCGATTTCATCCTCGCCCAGTTCCAGCATGTCGCCCAGGATCGCGACCCGGCGCCCGCCCTGCAACCCGGCCAGCGTGGCAAGCCCTGCGGACAGAGAGGTCGGGTTGGCGTTATAGGCGTCGTCGATCAGGCGCAGGCCCGCCAGATCCTCGACCGCGCCGCGCCCCTTGGGCGGCAGCCAGTCGCCAAGGCGCCTGGCGGCTTCCTTGAGGTCGGCGCCCGCGGCCCCAAGTGCTGCCAGCACGCCCACCGCGTTCAGCGCGAAATGGCTGCCGGTGGTCTGCAGGGTGAAATCCAGCGTCTCGCCACCGATCCGGGCGCGGCACTTCAAGGCGCCGTCTTCGGTCCTGGCCTGCACCAGCTTCGCCTGCCCGTCGCGGCCAAAGCCCATGACCAGGGCGCCGGCGGCATCCGCGCAGTCGCGCAGGATTTGCGTCACCGGCAGATCCTCGGGCAGGATGGCGTGACCGATGGGTTCCAGGCCTTCGAAGATCGAGCCCTTTTCGCGCGCGATCCCCTCGATGGCACCAAAGGCTTCCAGATGGGCGGCGGCGACGGTGGTGATCATCGCGACATGCGGCCGGGCAAGCCGCGACAGGGGCGCGATCTCTCCGGGGTGGTTCATGCCGATCTCGACGATGGCGAAATCGGTATGGCGCGGCATGCGGGCCAGGGTCAGCGGCACGCCCCAGTGGTTGTTATAGCTGGCCTCGGCCGCGTGGATGCGCCCCTGCCCGGTCAGCGCCACCCGCGCCATGTCCTTGGTCGAGGTCTTGCCGACCGAGCCGGTGATGGCCACGACCTTGCCCGCCATGCGCCTGCGCCCGGCGCGGCCCAGCCCTTCCAGCGCCGCCAGCACGTCCGGCACGATCAGCAGCGGCGCATTCGCCGCCACGCCATCGGGGATGCGGCTGACGAGGGCCGCGGCTGCGCCCTTGTCCAGGGCCTGCGCCACGAAGTCATGGCCGTCGCGCGCATCGGTCAGCGCCACGAACAGATCGCCCGGACGGATGGTCCGCGTGTCGATCGAGACACCCGTCGCCACCCAATCGCCCTGCGCCCGGCCGCCTGTCGCGGCGGCGGCTTCCTCGGCTGTCCAAAGGCTCATATCTTGCCGTCCAGTGCTGCAACCGCGACGGATGCCTGTTCGGCATCGTCGAAGGGGTAAACGTCGTTGCCGATGATCTGGCCGGTTTCGTGGCCCTTGCCGCAGATCAAGAGCGCGTCGCCCGGCAGCAGCGCATCGACCCCGCGCAGGATCGCCTCGGCCCGGTCGCCGACCTCGGTGGCGTCGGGGCCGGCGCCCTCCATCACTGCGGCGCGGATCGCGGCCGGATCCTCGGTCCGGGGGTTGTCGTCGGTGACGATGACCACATCGGCGAATTGGCGCGCGGCTTCGCCCATCAGGGGGCGCTTGCCCCGGTCGCGGTCGCCGCCTGCGCCGATCACGCAGACGATGCGGCCCATGACATGGGGGCGCAGCGATTGCAGCGCGGCCACCACGGCGCCCGGCTTGTGCGCATAATCGACAAAGACCGTGGCGCCGTTGTCGCGTTGCGCGACAAGCTGCATCCGCCCGCGCACGGTCTGAAGTTCGGGCAGCGCGCGCAGGACGGATTCAGCGGAATCGCCAGCCGCCAGCGCCAGCCCCACCGCCGCCAGCACGTTTTCGGCCTGGAAGCCGCCGATCAGCGGCAGGCGGACCAGATGCGGCTGGCCCATCAGCGAAAACCGCAGATCCTGGCCCGTCGCGTCATACCGCTGGCCCAGGATCCGCAGCATGGCGTTTTCGTTCGTTCCGACGGTCGTGACCGCCAGCCCGCGATCGGTGGCGATGTCCAGCATCTGCCGCCCGCGTTCGCCGTCGATGTTGATGACCGCCGCCGCGCCGTCTTCCAGGATGTGGTTGAACAGCAGCGCCTTGGCCGCGAAATATTCGTCGAAGCCCGCGTGGTAATCCAGGTGGTCCTGGCTGAAGTTCGTGAAGGCCCCGGCCTCGACCCGCACGCCGTCCAGGCGGCGCTGATCCAGGCCGTGGCTGGACGCCTCCATCGCGGCATGGGTCACGCCCGCCTCGGCGGCCTCGGCCAGGATGCGGTGCAGGGTCAGGGGGTCGGGCGTCGTATGGGCCAGCTTGGCCTGGTAATCGCCCTGCACGCCCATCGTGCCCAGGCTGATCGCCTTGTGGCCCCCGTGCTGCCAGATCTGGCGGGTGAAGCTTGCGACGCTGGTCTTGCCCGAGGTGCCGGTGACGGCCACCACATGGTCGGGCTGCGCTTCGAACCACAGGGCGGCGGCACCGGCCAGGGCGGCGCGCGGATCCTCGGCCACGACCATCGCGCCATCCCAGCCCGACAGCGCTTCGGCCGCTATCTCTGCGCCCGCGCGGTCAGTCAGGATGGCGCCTGCCTCCATCCGCAGGGCATAGGGGATGAACTCGGCGCCATGCAGCGCCGATCCCGGCAGGGCGGCGAACAGGTGGCCCGGCCTGACCATGCGGCTGTCCAGCGACAATCCGGTGATGGCCGGGTCGCGCCCGTCCCTTGCCCGCAGCCCAAGCTGCGACAGCGTCTTCGTGCCTTGCCCCACAGTCCTACCCGTCATTGATTTGCGACGACCTTTAGCTCATCGCCGGGTTGCGATTCAACACGGGGGGCGAAGCGCGGCTCGAAGACCGGCAGGTTTTCGTCGGTGGCGGGTTCCAGCCCGACCAGCGGCGCAAGACGGCGGATCATCGCGCCTGCCACCGGTGCGGCGGTGGTGCCCGCCGTGCGCGTCTCGCCGCCAGGCCCGGTGACCGAGGGTTCATCCAGCGCCACGATCAGCACGTATTTCGGCGCGCTTGCCGGAAAGACCGAGGCGAAGTTCGCCACGACCTTGTTGTCGTAATAGCCGCCCGAGGGACGCGGCTTATCGGCGGTGCCGGTCTTGCCCGCGACCTCGTAGCCCTCGACCTCGGCCTGCTTGGCCGTGCCGCGCGTCACGACCTGGCGCAGCATCTCGACCGCGCGGGCGGCGGCGCGTTCTGAAAGGATCTGCTCGCCTTCGGGGCGGGTGCGGCCGTGGATCAGGGTGGGGGTCACCTTCTTGCCGCCATTGGCGATGGTCGCATAGGCGGCGGCAAGATGCAGGGGGCTTGCGGCAAGGCCGTGGCCGAATGACACGGTGGCGGCGGTGACGGCGGGCCAGCGGCTGGGGACCAGCGGCTTGCCGGTCGGCGCCTCGACCATTTCGATGGGCAGGGGATCGAAGAAGCCCAGCTTCTGCAGGAAGTCCTTTTGCCGGTCCACGCCCAGCATCTGCGCGATCCGCACCGTCCCCACGTTCGAGGACTTCACGATCACGTCCGTGACCGACAACTGCGGCCCGTAGTTCGAAAAGTCGCTGATCCGGTATTTCCCGATCCGCATCGGCGTCGTCGTGTTGATGCCGCTGTTGGGGTTGACGATCTGCAGGTCAAGCGCCTGCGCGACGGGGAAGATCTTGAAGGTCGAGCCCAGTTCGTACTGCCCCTGCACCGCGCGGTTGAACAGCGGGCTGTCGGACGGATCGCCCTTCAGCAGCGGGCGCGGGCGGTCGTTCGGATCGAAGTCGGGCAGGCTGGCCATCGCCAGGATCTCGCCCGACTGGATCTCCATCAGGATGCCGGTGGCGCCTTTCGCGCTCATCACCTCCATGCCGGATGCCAGCACCTGCTCCATCGCCGACTGCACCGACAGGTCGATCGACAGTTGCAGCGGCGCGCCTTCGTTCGCGGGATCGCGCAGCCAGCCATCGAAGGCCTTTTCCACGCCCGCGACGCCCAGCACCTCGGCACTGTGGACGCCTTCGTTGCCAAAGCCCGACCCGCCCAGGATGTGGCTGGCGATGTGGCCGTTGGGATAAACACGCATCTCTCGCGGGCCGAACAGCAGGCCGGGTTCACCGATGTCATGGACCGCCTGCATCTGTTCGGGCGACATCTTGCGCTTGATCCACATGAACTTGCGGCTGCCGGTAAAGTCCTGCGTCAGCTTCGCCGCGTCCAGATCCGGGAAGATGCGGGCCAGTTCGTTCGCCGCGCCCACAGGATCGACCATCTGGTGGGGATGGGCGTAAAGCGAATGGGTCAGCAGGTTCGTCGCCAGCACCCGCCCGTGCCGGTCGGTGATGTCCGCCCGCTGCGACACGATCTGCGCCGACATCACCGCGCTTTGCGGCTCGATCGGGTCGGTCGAGGCCAGCGTGCCCATGCGGACCCCCACCACGCCGAAAGCCAGCACGAAGCAGCTTGCCATCAAGGCCAGCCGCCCTTCCGCCCTGCGGCGGGCCTTGTCCTGGATCGCCTCGTGGCGCAGGCGCCGGGCCTCGGCCTCGATCTCGTCGGGGTTCTGGCCCTTTTCGCGGGCGCGGAGGATCTTGGCCAGGGGGCGCAGGGGGATGCGGATCATGACGGTCACTCCACGGGGGCGGCGTCGGCGCCGGGCTCGGGTTCAACGGGGGGTGGCGCGGGCGGCTTGGGATAGTCGATATGGCCCAGGCCCATCACCTGCCCCGCCTCGCGCGGGATCAGTTGCAGGCGGTCGAAGTTCAGGTCCACCAGTTCGCGCAGCCTTTCGGGCCGGTTCAGATAGGCCCATTCGGCCCGCAGCACCCCCAGATCCTCTCGCAGGCCCGCGATCTCGCGCTGGATCTGCTTCATCTCGCCTAGCGAGGCCTGGGTGCGATAGTTCTCGCGGTAAGCCCAGAAGGCCAGGGCCATGACCAGAAGCGTGCAGGCCAGATAGGTCAGCGGACGCATCACCAGCCCCCTTTCGGAAGGCGGGGCATGGCAAGCGCGTCGGCATCGACCGCGCCTGCGGGTGCATCGGTGCGGATCGCGACGCGCAGCAGCGCGGACCGAGCGCGCGGGTTCGAGGCTTCCTCGTCGGGGTCGGGGCCGATGGCGCGGCGGAAGGGCATGGTGAAGGCCGCGGGCGCGGTTTCCTGCACGGGGGCATAGCGGCTGCCCCCGCCCGCGCTGTTCGACCGGGCCTGCATGAACCGCTTGACGATCCGGTCTTCCAGCGAATGGAAGCTGACCACGGCCAGCTTGCCGCCCGGCTTCAGCGCGCGTTCGGCGGCGGACAGCCCGTCGACCAACTGGCGGAACTCGTCGTTCACCCAGATGCGGATCGCCTGGAAGCTGCGGGTGGCGGGATGGCTCTGGCCCGGCTTGGGGCGCGGCAAGCAAGACGCCACGACCTCGGCCAGTGCGGCCGTGCGGGTCAGCGGGCGGGCCGCGACGATGGCCCGCGCGATCCGACGGGCGGCGCGTTCCTCGCCGTAATGATACAGCACGTCCGCGATCACCGATTCATCGGCGCTGTTCAGCAGGTCGGCGGCAGACGGTCCCGCCTGCTCCATCCGCATGTCCAGCGGCCCGTCGCGCAGGAAGGAAAAGCCGCGTTCCGCCAGATCCAGTTGCATCGAGCTGACGCCCAGATCCAGCACCACGCCGTCCAGCGGTTCTCGGGCCAGCGAATCGAGGTTCGAGAAGGTGCCCTCGACCAGCCGCAGCCGGTCGCCGTATTCGCCCGCCCAGCTTGCGGCCATGTCGAAGACCAGCGGATCGCGGTCCACGCCGATCACCCGGTCTGCCCCCGCCGCCAGAAGCCCGCGGGCATAGCCGCCCGCGCCGAAGGTGCCGTCCAGCCAGGTGCCGGTCACGGGTCCTACGGCCCGCAGCAGCGGGTTCAGAAGAACGGGGATATGCGGGTCTGCCATGCCTCAGCCCTCGTCAACCTGGTCGAGGAAGGACCGCGGGTCGAAGTCCGGCCCATGCTGCGCCGTGAAGTCTTCCAGCGCGGTGACGTCCTTGGGACGGGAATCGGGATGATAAACCTGGATATAGTCGCCGCGCGATTCGAAGACCGTCTCGGCGCCCTCGGCCAGGCCCAGCTTCTCTCGCAGCTTCTGCGGCAGGACCAAGCGGCCTTCCTTGTCGATCTCAAGATCGGTGGACTGGCCGTTCATCAGCATTTCCAGCCAACGGCGCTGCGGAGAGCCGCGCGTCAGCTTGTCGATCTGCTCGTCGATCTCTTCGATGGCCTCGATGGTGTAAAGCTCGATCCAGTTCCACCAGTCGGGGCCATAGACGGCCACCAGCTGCGTGCGTCCGGTATTGGCTGTGGCAAAGGCGGGATCGCCGGCATCGAACACGCGGCGCAGCCGGGCGGGGACGGACATCCGACCCTTGCCATCGACCTTGACGGATTCAGTGCCTCTGAATTTCCGCGCCACCTTGGCCCTGCCTCACTGTCCACCCCTTTGCCCGCCTGAAAGAGAAAGGGCGGACCGGGCTGCTGCCACTGCCCGATCCGCCGCCCTCGTTCCCACGGTCTTTCCCCTTTTCGGGGTCCGTCCTTGTCATGCGCCACCTGGGGGAGGTGCTGCTCGCGCCTGCGGACGGCTTTGTTGGAAAACGGACGCCTGTATGAAAGCCTGCTTCGCCTTTGGGGTCTTGGACGCCCCTTTACTGCCCGTCTTCGTGATCCGGTTGTGACATGGGAATTCATGGGAAGCAATGGAATTCTGCGTCCGGTGAGGAAGCCAAAACGCGAACGGCGGATTGTCGCGGCTTGTGGCATCTCCGCCACGAATCGGCTTGAAACCCAATCCCTTGGGCCGCAAGCCTAGATTCTTCCCAATATTTCGTCGATTAACTTTTGTTGTCTGCGCTTAACCCGGTCGGGCATGAGCATGGACAGGGGCAAACCTGTTGCCAGTTATCCACAAAAAAGCGCAAAGGCGGGAACGGCGCCTCACGGATGCTCACGACAGCGTGATCCGCCTGCGGCGGCATGGAAGGGGCGGGATGCCGGTCATTCCCGTGCTTTCCCGCCCGCTTTGCAGAATCACGCCAGTCCCTGGTCGACAAGGCGCTGTGCCAGCCGCGCATAGGCATCGGCCGTCACACCACTTCCCAAGGCAACCGGTCGACCCGAATCACCTGCAAGGCGAGTTTCCAGTTCCAGCGGCAACTCTCCCAAGAAGGGCAGGCCCAGATCCCGCGCCTCGGCCGCGACGCCGCCATGGCCGAACAGATGGGCCTCGTGGCCGCAATTCGGGCAGACATAGGTCGACATGTTCTCGACCAGGCCCAAGACCGGAGCTTTCAGCTTGTTGAACATGTCGATGGCGCGGCGCGCGTCCAGCAGCGCGACATCCTGAGGGGTCGACACGATGATCGCGCCGTCCACGGCTGCCTTCTGGCACAGGCTCAGCTGCACGTCGCCGGTGCCGGGCGGCAGGTCGATCAGCAGCACGTCCAGTTCGCCCCAGTTCACCTGCTGCAGCATCTGCTGCATCGCGCCCATCAGCATTGGACCGCGCCAGACCACGGCCTCGCCTTCCTTCAGCATCAGGCCGATGGACATCACGGTGACGCCATGGGCGTGCAGCGGCTCGATATGCTGGCCGTCCGGGCTGGCCGGGCGGCCCGACACGCCCATCATGCGCGGCTGCGAGGGACCATAGATGTCGGCATCCAGCAGCCCCACCCGCCGGCCCGCCCGCGCAAGAGCCACCGCTAGATTGGATGTCACCGTGGACTTGCCCACCCCGCCCTTGCCCGAGCCGATGGCGATGATGCTCTTGACGCCCGGGATCGGCTGCGGCCCGGCCTGTGCCGTGGGGTGCCGCCCGATCTGCAAGGACGGGGCGGCGCCGGAACTGCGGACCGGGTGGCCGTGGGGCTGGGCCTGCGGCTTGCCGGCAGGTGCGGTCATCACGATCTGGACCTTTTCCACGCCCGGCATCGCGGACAGCCTGCGCTTGGCCTCGGCCTCGACGGGGGCCAGTGCGCGGGCCACCCCCGCATCCGCGACCTCGAGCACGAATCTGACGGTGTCGCCATCGACCGAAAAAGCCCGCACCAGATCGGCTTTTTCCAGCGTCCGGCCATCCGGCAGAATGATATCAGAGATTTCCCTAAGGGCAGTTTCGCGGTTCACGGACATGTCAGGACCTGTATTGCATCTGTGCCCAAACATGGTTCACCGGGCCAATCGCATCAACCACCTGCCGCAAAGCGCGGCAAGATGATCGTCCGGGCCCGGATTCCGCATCTTTTTGCAGCGCGGCGTGATCGCTAACGACCATCCTCCGTCACATTTTCGACATATTTGTCAACGGGCAGACCAACGACTGATTAACCAGTCATGCGGATGCTGCATGGCAGCAATCTGAAACCATCCATTGTGCACATGCAGCATTAGCGCCATCTTGGGTTCATCGAAAGGCACCAAGCCATCCGGGCAAGGTGCAGACGCTGAAAGGAAGATACCATGGCTGCAATCGCTCATACCAATAACGCCGCTGCCTCGGGCATCGCCGGCCGTTTGATGGCCGCGATCCAGCACATGCAGGAAAACCGCGCCCGCCGCGCCGTGTACCGGCAAACCGTGCGCGAACTGAATGCGCTGACCAACCGCGATCTGGCGGATCTGGGCATCAACCGCGCGATGATCGGTCGCCTGGCCCACGAAGCGGCCTGGGGCGCGAAGTAAGAACAGCATTCCTGTCCCTCCTCCTCCCCGGGACAGGACATGGCGGCATCCTCACTCCTCCTCCCAATCGAGGATGCCGCCCAAAGACAGCGCAGGAACCCTTCCTCCTCCCTGGGGTTCATGCGTCAGGCGGCGGCTCCGCTCTCCTCCCTCCAGGAGCCGCCGCAAAAGAACATAGCCGCCCCGTATCGCGGCACATGAACACGGCCCGCCCCTCCTCCTCCCATAGGGTGTGCCGTCTGCGGTGAAGCCTTCCTCCTCCCTGGCTGAACCGCACCCCATACAGCCGCCCCATCTGCGGCACCCTGATGCGACGGACCTTTCCTCCTCCCTGGGTCCGTTCGTTGGCGGCAACGGCCTCTCCTCCTCCCCGGCCTTGCCGCACCCCATGCGCGGCCCTCCCTCCTCCCTGGGCCAGCGTTACGCGGCGGCGCCCTCCTCCTCCCTGGCGCCGCCGCCCCCATATAGCCGCCCCATCTGCGGCACCCTGATGCGACGGACCTTTCCTCCTCCCTGGGTCCGTTCGTTGGCGGCAACGGCCTCTCCTCCTCCCCGGCCTTGCCGCACCCCATACGCGGCCCCTCCCTCCTCCCTGGGCCAGCGTTACGCGGCGGCGCCCTCCTCCTCCCTGGCGCCGCCGCTTTTCGTTTCAGCCCCAGGAACCCTGCCCGATGGCCCGCGTTGCGGTCACATCGCCACAAGGGGACTGCCATGACCAAGCATCGCGTCGGCGCGAAGGTGGAATGGGACTGGGGCAAGGGCACGGCCAGCGGCAAGGTCGCCGAATCCTTCACCGAGCCCGTTGAACGCACCATCAAGGGCAGCAAGATCAAGCGGAACGCCGATGGGGAAAACCCGGCCTACCTGATCGAACAGGACGACGGCGACCGGGTGCTGAAAAGCCATTCCGAACTGCGTAAGGCCACCTGAGGCCTTTCCCCGCCTCGCCCCACGGGCTAAGGGCGATTCATGCTCAGCTATCAACATGCCTATCATGCCGGGAACCTGGCCGACCTGCACAAGCACGCGCTGCTGGCCACGGCCCTGGAGTACCTGACCCGCAAGGACAAGCCGCTGTCCTATCTGGAAACCCATGCGGGGCGCGGGCTGTATTCCCTGGACAGCGCCGAGGCCGCCAAGACAGGCGAGGCCCGCGCCGGCATCCTGCGGGCCGAGGCCCAGGGCTGGCTGGCCCCCGATCACCCGCTCGTGGCGGCGCTGGCGCAGGTTCGCCGCAGCTATGGCCCGCAGGCTTATCCCGGATCGCCGCTGATCGCCGCCCACTTCCTGCGCCGGGGCGATGCCGCGCATCTGGCCGAACTGCACCCGGCGGAACATGATGCGCTGTCGGCCGTGGCGGGCTTTGCTTCGCTGCACCGGCAGGACGGTTTCCAGATGGCGCAGGCGGTCTGCCCGCCCACGCCCCGTCGCGGCATGATCCTGATCGACCCCAGCTACGAGGTGAAGGCGGATTACGCGGCCATTCCGCGCCAGATCGGCCTGATCGCGCGCAAGTGGAACGTGGGCGTGATCGCGCTGTGGTATCCGATCCTGACCGACAACCGCCACGCGCCGATGCTGGATGCGCTGACCCAAGCCCATCCCGACGCCCTGCGGTCCGAGGTTGCCTTCGCCCCCGCCCGTCCCGGCCATTCGATGGTGGGATCCGGCATGTGGATCCTCAACGCTCCCTTTAGTCTGGCCGAGGAAGCCGCGCGGCTGGAAGCCCTGTTCCGCAAGAACGCCTGATCCGGGGATTCCCCTGCCGCCGGCCCTGTGCCATCATCCCCCCGATCAACCGAAACGGCCCCGTCATGTCGCAGCGTCTTTCCATCAGCGCCACCGTTCTTCTGGCCCTGGCCGTGGCCTTGGGACTGTACTTCGCCTTTGCCGCCGTCCAGGGACCATCCGGCATCCTGCGCCGCATCCAGATCGAGGCCGAGACGGCCGAACTGGCCGCCGAACGCGACAAGCTGAAGGCCGAGGTACAAGAGATGCAGAACCTGACGCGCCGGATGTCGGACGAATATCTGGACCTGGACCTGCTGGACGAACGCGCGCGAGAGATCCTTGGGCTGATCCGCGCCGACGAGGTTATCCTGCGCTGACGCCCGGTCCTGTTCGCGGATTGCACCCTTCCCGACGATGCGCTACGGATAGTTTAACGCTGAACTATTCTGACCGCGCTTTGAGGAGGACCCCCCGCATGGCCAGGAAGCCTGCCCCCGCAACCGAGACCGCGGCCACCGGCGCGCCGTCCAACGTCTCTCGTGACGAGTTGCTGCAATATTACCGCGACATGCTGCTGATCCGCCGTTTCGAGGAAAAGGCCGGCCAGCTTTACGGCATGGGCCTGATCGGCGGCTTCTGCCACCTGTATATCGGCCAGGAAGCGGTCGTGGTGGGCCTGGAAGCGGCCACCAAGGAAGGCGACAAGCGCATCACCTCCTATCGCGACCACGGCCACATGCTGGCCTGCGGAATGTCCGCGCGGGGCGTGATGGCCGAATTGACCGGGCGCGAGGGGGGCTACTCCAAGGGCAAGGGCGGCTCGATGCACATGTTCAGCCGCGAGAAGCATTTCTATGGCGGGCACGGCATCGTTGCAGCGCAGGTGCCGCTGGGCGCGGGCCTGGCCTTTGCCGACAAGTACCTGGGCAATGACAACGTGACCTTCGCCTATTTCGGCGACGGCGCCGCCAACCAGGGCCAGGTCTACGAGACCTACAACATGGCCGTGCTGTGGGACCTGCCGGTCATCTTCGTGATCGAGAACAACCAGTATGCGATGGGCACCTCGATGAAGCGGTCCACGCGTTCGACCACGCTGTTCGGGCGGGGCGAGGCTTTCGGCATCCCGGGCGAACAGGTGGACGGCATGGACGTGCTGGCGGTCAAGGCCGCGGGCGAAAAGGCCGTGGCACACTGCCGCGCGGGCAAGGGCCCCTATATCCTGGAAGTCATGACCTACCGCTATCGCGGCCATTCCATGTCCGACCCGGCGAAATACCGCACGCGCGAGGAAGTGCAGAAGATGCGCGACGAACGCGACGCGATCGAACACGTGCGCGAGCTGCTGCTGCAGGGCAGGCACGCGTCCGAGGATGACCTGAAGGCCATCGACAAGGACATCAAGGACATCGTGAACGATTCGGCCGAGTTTGCGAAGGAAAGCCCCGAGCCGGCGCTTGATGAGCTGTGGACCGACATCTATGCCGAAGACCTGCCCCAGGGCAGCGCCGAAGAACACGCCTGAGGGAGGGTTGAACGAATGGCCACTGAAATCCTGATGCCCGCCCTGTCGCCGACCATGGAGGAAGGCACGCTGGCGAAATGGCTGAAGCAGGAAGGCGACGCCGTGAAGGCGGGCGACATCATCGCCGAGATCGAGACCGACAAGGCCACGATGGAGTTCGAGGCCGTGGATGAAGGCATCCTGGGCAAGATCCTGATCGCCGAGGGCTCGCAGGGCGTGAAGGTGAACACCCCCATCGCCGTGCTGGTCGAGGAAGGCGAATCCGCAGACGACGTGGCAGATCGTGCGGGGGCTGACAGCAAGCCCGCGCAGGTGCAGGCGCCCTCGACCGCGGAAGGCCCCGATCAGGGCGGCCAGCCCGGCAAGTCCGCCGTCGAGGCGGTCAAGACGCCCGAGCCCGACCGCAGCCCCGACTGGCCGGAAGGCACCAAGATGAAAACCATGACCGTGCGGGAAGCCCTGCGCGAGGCCATGGCCGAGGAGATGGAGCGCGACGAGACCGTCTTCCTGATGGGCGAGGAAGTCGGCGAATACCAGGGCGCATACAAGATCAGCCAGGGCCTGCTGGACCGCTTCGGCCCCCGCCGCGTCGTCGATACGCCCATCAGCGAAATCGGTTTCGCCGGCATCGGCACGGGTGCCGCCCTTGCCGGCCTGCGCCCCATCGTCGAGTTCATGACCTTCAACTTCGCCATGCAGGCGATGGACCACATCATCAACTCGGCCGCGAAGACGCTGTATATGTCGGGCGGCCAGATGGGCTGCCCCATCGTCTTCCGCGGCCCCAACGGCGCCGCCGCCCGCGTGGCCGCCCAGCACAGCCAGGACTATGCGGCCTGGTATGCCTCGGTCCCCGGCCTGAAGGTGGTGATGCCCTATTCGGCGGCCGATGCGAAGGGCCTGATGAAGCAGGCGATCCGCGACCCGAACCCGGTGATCTTCCTGGAAAACGAGATCCTTTACGGCCGCTCTTTCGAGGTGCCGGATCTGCCGGACTTTACCATCCCCTTGGGCAAGGCCCGGATCGCGCGCACCGGCAAGGACGTGACGATCATCAGCTTCGGCATCGGCATGGCCCATGCGCTGGAAGCCGCCGACAAGCTGGCCCAGGAAGGCATCGAGGCCGAAGTGATCGACCTGCGCACCCTGCGCCCGATCGATTATGGCACGATCATCGAATCGGTGAAGAAGACCAACCGCGTCGTCACGGTCGAGGAAGGCTTCCCCGTTGGGTCCATCGGCAACCACCTGTCGGCCTATATCATGGAAAACGCCTTCGATTACCTGGACGCGCCCGTGATCAACTGCACCGGCAAGGACGTGCCCATGCCCTATGCCGCCAATCTTGAAAAGCACGCGCTGATCACCGCATCCGAGGTCGTCGAAGCGGTGAAGAAAGTCACCTACAGGTAAGGGGAACGCGTTATGCCGACAGAAATCCTGATGCCCGCGCTGTCCCCCACCATGGAGGAAGGCACGCTGGCCAAATGGCTGGTCAAGGAAGGCGACGAGGTCAAATCCGGCGACATCATCGCCGAGATCGAGACCGACAAGGCCACGATGGAATTCGAGGCCGTGGATGAAGGCACCATCGGCAAGCTGCTGGTGGCCGAAGGCAGCGCGGGGGTGAAGGTCAACACCCCCATCGCCGTGCTGCTGGAGGAGGGCGAGGATGCCTCGGCCGCCGCAGCCAGCCCCGCCCCTGCGAAGGCGGCCCCCGCCGCCGAGGAAAAGGCCGCAGCCGAAAAGGGCTATGGCGGCCCCATCGGCGCACCCGTGGCTGGTGACGCTTCGCCCGCCAAACCCACGCCCGCCAAGGCCGAAGGGGGCGACCGCGTCTTCGCCTCGCCCCTCGCCCGCCGCATCGCGGCCGAAAAGGGCATCGACCTGTCGGGCATCACCGGCACCGGCCCCCGCGGCCGGATCGTCAAGGCGGATGTCGAGGGCGCGAAACCCGGCGCGGCCAAGCCTGCCGCAGCGCCCACGGCTGCGCCAGCCGCGGCCCCGGCGCCGGCGGCCGCACAGGCGCCGAAAGGCCCCTCTGCCGACGCGATCCTCAAGATGTATGCGGACCGCGAGACGACCGAGGTGCCGCTGGACGGGATGCGCCGCACCATCGCCGCCCGCCTGTCCGAGGCCAAGCAAACCATCCCGCATTTCTACCTCCGCCGCTCGGCCAAGCTGGACGCGCTGATGGAATTCCGCGCCATGCTGAACAAGCAGCTTGAGTCGCGGGGCGTGAAGCTGTCGGTCAACGACTTCGTCATCAAGGCCTGCGCCCTTGCCCTGCAACAGGTGCCGGACGCCAATGCCGTCTGGGCGGGCGACCGCATCCTGAAGCTGAAGCCGTCCGACGTCGCGGTGGCCGTTGCCATCGAAGGCGGACTTTTCACCCCGGTCCTGAAGGACGCCCACCAGAAGACGCTCTCGGCCCTGTCGGCCGAAATGAAGGATCTGGCGGGCCGCGCCAAGTCGAAGAAGCTCGCCCCCCACGAATACCAGGGCGGCAGCTTCGCCATCTCGAACCTCGGCATGTTCGGGATCGAGAACTTCGACGCGGTCATCAACCCGCCGCATGGCGCGATCCTGGCCGTCGGCGCGGGCATCCAGACCCCGGTCGTGGAAAAGGGAGAGGTCGTGGTCCGCAACGTCATGTCCATGACCCTGTCGGTCGATCACCGGGTCATCGACGGCGCCCTGGGGGCGCAGCTTCTGGAAGCCATCGTCAACCATCTGGAAAACCCGATGGGGATGCTGGCCTAAGCCCCAGACAAAACAATTGACAAAGGGCGCCCCGAAAAGGCGCCCTTTTTTCTTCTTCATCCAAATAACCTCGGGGGGTCCCGGGGGGCGAAGTGCCCCCGGCCACCGCGGGACGCAATCAGCGCAGCGCGTCCTCGATCGCGCTGACAAAGGCGTCCAGGTCGTCCGGCTTGCGGCTGGTGATGATGCCGCCGTCAACCACGACCTCTTCATCCACGACATCCGCGCCGGCATTCTTCATGTCGGTGCGGATCGATTCGTAGCTGGTCAGGCGCTTGCCCTTGGCCAGCCCCGCCTCGGCCAGCAGCCAGGGGGCGTGGCAGATCGCGGCGATGGGCTTTTCTGCATCGGCAAAGCTGCGGATCAGGCCGATGGCCGACTGGTCCGTGCGCAGGTTGTCGGGGTTGATGACGCCGCCGGGCAGGACCAGGATGTCGTAATCCCCCGCGCCCACGTCCCCGATCGCCTTGTTGGCCGTGACCGACTTGCCCCAGTCATCCTTGTCCCAAGCCTTGATCTCGCCCGCCTCAGGGGCGGCGATATCGACCTGATGGCCCGCGTCCTTCAGCTTTTCCAGCGGCACGAACAGTTCCGACTGCTCGAACCCGTCCGATGCCATGATCAGAACCTTTGCCATGATTGGCCTCCTTTCGTGTCAGCCCACCCAATGCAAGGTCCGGTGCGAAGTTCCCCTATTCCGCCGGCTGCCGTGGCCGGTTCAGCCCGATCCGCCGCGCGACCCAGCCGGTCAACCGCCCCTGTCCCCCGTGGATCAGCGAAAACAGCGCGGGCACGAACAGCAGCGACAGGACCGTGGACAGCAGCAGCCCGCCGATCACCGCAATGGCCATGGGCGCACGGAACTCGCCCCCCTCGCCCGTCGCCAGGGCAGAGGGGATCATCCCCGCGCTCATGGCGATGGTGGTCATGACGATGGGCCGGGCGCGCTTGTGGACCGCGTCCAGGATCGCATCTTTCTTCGCCACGCCCTGCTCGATCGCCGTCAGCGCGAATTCCACCAGCATGATCGAGTTCTTGGTGACGATCCCCATCAGCATCAGGAAGCCGATCACAACCGCCATGCTGATTGAATGGCCCGTCACGAACAGCGCCAGGATCGCCCCGCCGATGGCAAGCGGCAGCGACAGCAGGATCGACACCGGCGTGATGAAGTTGTGGAACAGAAGCACCAGCACGACATAGACCAGCAGCACACCGGCCCCCATCGCCGTGCCGAAGGCCCCGAAGACCTCGCCCATGATCTCGGCATCGCCCGAGGGCTGGATCCGCGTGCCGGGGGGCAGTTCGATCTGGGCCTGCAATTCCGCAACCTGGGCGCTGACGGGGCCAAGCAACTGCCCGTCCGCCAGGTTGGCGCTGACGGTGGTCTGGAACTGGCGGTCATAGCGCCCGATCTCGGTCGCGCCAGCCGACAGGGTGACGTCGGCCACGGCCCCCAGCGGCACCTGCCCGGCTTGGGAATTGACCCGCAGGTTCTGCACCGTCACCAGGTCGGCGCGGGCGTCGGCGTTCAGGCGCACGACGATGGGGATCTGTTCGTCGCCCGCGTTGAACTTGGCCAGGTTCGCCTCGACATCGCCCAGCGTCGCCACGCGCAGCGTGGTGGCCATGTCGCTGGCCGAAACGCCAAGCTGCGCCGCCACATCCGCGCGGGGCGTGATCTGGATCTCCGGGCGCTGCAACCGCGCCGTGGTTGTCACGCTTTCCAGCGACGGCAGTTGAGACATCGCCGTCGCCAGCCGTTCGGCGGCAAGCGCCGCGCCTTCCTCGGTCGCGCCCAGGACATTGATGGTCAGGTCGTTCTGGCCGTTCTCGTTCTGGAAGTTGATGCGCATGTCAGGCGTGCCGGACAGGCGTTGCTTCAACTCCTCCTCCAGCACGAACTGGGACCGCTCGCGCGTTTCCTTCTTGCCATAGTTGATCATCACCCGCGCCTCGGTCACGTCCGACCCGTCGCTGTAGACGAAGACCGACTGCACCTCGGGCACCTCGTCGATCTGGGCGGACAGGCGGCGGGCGGCATCCTCGGTGTTGTCGATGGTGGCGCCGGGGGGCAGTTCGACCTGGATTTGGCTGCGGCCGATGTCCGATGCCGGGATAAACTCGGTCGGCAGCAGGGTGGCGGACCAGATGGAGCCCGCGAAGATCCCCACGCCGGTCAGCAGCGTCAGCCCGCGATGCCGCATGGTCCAGCCGACGATGCGCATCAGGGCGCGCATGATGAAGCCGTCGCGTCCCTCGGTGCCGTGGACGGTGCCGCGCATCAGATAGGCAGCCATCATCGGCGTGATGATACGCGCGACCAGCAGCGAAAACAGGACCGACACCGCGACCGTCAGCCCGAACTGCTTGAAATACTGCCCCGGTATACCGCCCATGAAGCTGACCGGCGCAAAGACCGCGACGATGGAAAAGCTGATCGCAATCACCGTCAGGCCGATCTCGTTCGCGGCTTCCTCGCTAGCCTCGTATGGGGGTACGCCCATGCCGATATGGCGGACGATGTTCTCGATCTCGACGATGGCGTCATCGACCAGGATGCCGGTGACCAGCGTGATGCCCAGCAGGCTGATGCCGTTCAGCGTGAAGCCCAGCCAGTGCATCACGAAGAAGGTGGGGATGATCGACAGGGGCAGCGCCACGGCCGCGACAAGGGTGGCGCGCCAATTGCGGAGGAACAGGAAAACCACGATCACCGCCAAGGCCGCGCCTTCGTACAGCGTGTGCATCGCGCTTTTGTAGCTGGCCTCGGTATAGGTGGTGGCGTCGTCGATCAGGCTGATGCGGATATTGGGATAGCGCTCGGCGATCTGCGCCAGCCGTTCCTTGGCCGCGTTCCCCGCCCCCAGGTCCGAGGCGCCCGTGGTACGATAGATGCCGAAGGCCACGACCGGCTGGCCGTCCAGCAGGGCGAAGCTGCGTTCCTCGGCCGGGCCGTCGATCACCTGGCCCAGTTGGTCCAGCCGGATCGTGCGGCCGTCCGCGATGCTGATCGGCGCCCCGGCAAGCTGTTCGACACTGTCCGCCGCGCCCAGGGTGCGGATCGAGTATTCGCGCCCCGCCAGATCGCCGCGCCCGCCGCCCAGGTCGATGTTGC
Source organism: Paracoccus sp. AK26 (assembly GCF_011801365.1). Lineage (NCBI taxonomy): Bacteria > Pseudomonadati > Pseudomonadota > Alphaproteobacteria > Rhodobacterales > Paracoccaceae > Paracoccus > Paracoccus sp. AK26. Next base: position 673,485 of record NZ_CP041041.1, on the reverse strand, counting down.
GGGCGCGAAGCTGGTTGGACACATCGGCCGCCGTCAGCCCGTGCGCCAGCAGCCGGTCGGGGTCCAGTTCGACCTTGATTTCCCGCGCGGCGCCGCCGATGCGGCTGGTCTTGCCGACGCCGTCCACGGTGGACAGCTCGCGCCCGATCACGTCGTCCACGAACTTGGACAGCGATTCAAGCGACTGGGTCGGATCGCTGACCGCATAGGTCAGGATCGGCATCCCCGTGACATCCAGCCGCTGCACCAGCGGTTCGTTGATGCTTTCGGGCAATTGCTGGCGGACGTTGGACACGGCGTCCTTGACGTCGTTGACGGCCCGGTCGCTGTTCGTCTCCAGCTCGAACTCGACCACGATCACGGCGGCGCTGTCCGTCGCGGTCGAGGTGATGTGGCGCACCCCGGTCACGGATGCGATGCTGTCCTCGACCGGCTGGATGACCTGGCTGGTCAGTTCCGACGGCGCGGCGCCAGGCTGGTTGATGGTGACCTGCACCAGCGGCAGGTCGATGTTGGGCATCGCCGTGACCGGCAGGCGGTTAAAGCTGTAAAGCCCGACGATCAGCAGGACCAGGAAGATCGCGACGGGCGGGACCGGGTGGCGGATCGAGAGGGTCGCAAAGTTCATGGCCGGTCCCCTTCGGCCGCGACCGGGCGCACCTGATCGCCTGTGCGGAAGAAGGCGCCGGACCGCACGATCACCTGCTCGCCCTGGGCCAGCCCTTCGACGATTTCGCGCCGCCCGTCCCACAGAAGGCCCGCACGGACGGGACGGGTTTCGACCGCGCCGTTCCGGACGACCTGAACCCTTTCGCCTGCGTCATCGGCCAGAACGGCGGAAGCGGGAACGGTCACGGCCTGGTGCCGGTCGGTGATGACCCAGCCGCTGGCGAATTGCCCGATGCGGATGCCTTCATCGTCGTCCAGGGCGATGCGCATCACCCCCAGCCGCGTCACCGGATCGACCGAGGCCGGGACCAGCCGCACCGTCCCCGGCACAGTTCCCGCGCCTGCCACCGTCACCTCGGCCGCGTCGCCGGGCTTGAGGTTGCCAAGCGCCGTTTCGATTACCTCGGCCGACATCTCGACCTCGCCATCGGCCAGCAGGACGAACATCGGGTCGCCGCCAGCCGCAGCTAGCGTGCCCAGTTCGGCATTGCGGGTCACGACGACGCCATCCACAGGGGCGACAATCTCGGCCCGTTCCAGGTTCAGTTCCGCAATCCGGCGTGCCGCCTCGGCCTGGGCCAGGGCTGCGCGGGCTACGGCCAGGCCATCGGCGGCGGATGCGGCCTGGGCGCGGGCATTGGCTTCGGCCGCGACGGCATCGTCCAGTGCGGACTGAGAGGCCGTGCCCCCTTCCCGCAGGCGCTGCACCCGCTCCAGCACGCTTTGCGCCTGGGTCAGGGATGCGCTTGCGCTGTCGATATTGCTTTGCGCCTGGCCGATCCCGGCCTCGGCCCGCTGGTATTCTGCGCGGGCCTGTTCAAGCTGCGCGGCCAGCGTGTCCGTGGACAGGCGCGCAAGCACCTGCCCCTTTGTCACGCTGTCACCGGCCTCGACCAGGATTTCGGTCAATTCGGGCCCCTGGACCTGCGGAAAGACCCGCACCAGTTGGCGCGCGACGATGCTGCCCGACACGGGCACGCGGGCCTGCACCTCGGTTCGGGCAGCCGCCGCGACGGTGACCGAGGGTGCAACGCGGCTCGGCGCCTCGGATGCGACGGCGGGCTCGTTGGCCGGTGAGGCCAACGGCAGGACGGAAGCGACAAGAAGAACGGCAATGAAACGCATGGATCCGCCCAGAACTGCGATGGCTTGTGCGCGAAGATAATCACGCCACCGGCCCGCAACAACGCGTCGCGATGACGCGTGCCTAGAAATTGACCTCGACACCCGGCAGGTTCAGTTCCCCGATCAGGTCGCGCAGTTCCTGCCGCGCGGCGATGTTGGACATCGACAACTGTTCGGTGCCGATGTCCTTGAGGTCCAGCAGCGTCAGCCCGCGCGGGAAAAGCTCGCGGAAGATGACGCGTTCTGAAAAGCCGGGCGCCACGCGAAAGCCGATGCGTTTGGACAGCGCCTGCAATGCGCCACCGACCTTGCGCTTGTTGTGCATCTGCTGCGTGCCCAGTCGGTTGCGCAGCACCAGCCAGTCGATGGGCCCCGCCCCGGCCTGCCCGCGCATCTGCCGGGCGGACCAGACCATCTCGGCATAGATCGACGGGCCGAGGATCTTGCCTTCCGGCGACAGCCGCGCCAGCAGGTCGAAATCCACGAAGCTGTCGTTCATCGGCGTGATCAGCGTGTCGGCCAGCGTATGGGCCATCTGGCTAAGCTTGGTATGGGAACCGGGGCAGTCCAGCAGGATGAAGTCGCAGGTCTTTTCCAGTTCGGTCAGGGCGGGCGTCAGCGGGTCGCCGCCCTCGCCCATCGTGCCGATCACGGGCATGGGCAGGTCCAGCCCTTCTCGCGCGGCGAAATGGGCGCGGTTTTCCAGGTAGCGGCCAAAGCTGCGTTGGCGCACGTCCAGGTCCAGGCCGCCGACGCGGTGGCCCATGCGGACAAGCGCCGTCGCCACATGCATCGAGGTGGTGGACTTGCCCGACCCGCCCTTTTCGTTGCCAACGACGATGATATGCGCCACGAAGCCGCCCCTTGCCGTCCCTTCATCCGGGGCGGACCCTAGCGGGGCCGTGGGACGAAAGAAAGCGGCGCCCCAGCGATCGGGGCGCGGGTGATGCGCGAAGGACGCGGGTCAGTTGGCCCGCACCGGCCCCGTTGCCGGTTCGTCCGTTTTCAGCAGCAGCGCCAGGGCGGCCAGGGTCGCCAGGATACCGGGCAGCAGGACGGGGCCGGGCAGCCCTTGGCCCAGGGCCGCCTCGGACAGGATCACCCAGATCGGCGTCAGATAGGTATAGGCCATCACCTTGGCGGCAGGCAGCCGCATCGCCGCGTATTGGACCAGCAGGGTCGAAAAGGCACTGGCGAAGATCGCGACATAGAAGATCGTGATCCAGACGACCGCCGGAAGCTGACCCCAAGCGGTCGAGGTCAGCGCGCCCCAGCCCCAGGCAGCCGTCAGCAGCCCGCCCGCCACCAGCGTCCCCAGGCTGGAGATCAGCGGCCCCTCGTTCCGGCTCAGCTTGCGGACCAGGGCCGCGTAAAGGGCGTGCAGCGCGCAGCCGATGAAATAGATGGCCTCGCCGCGCCCGATCTCCATCCGCATCAGCGCCGCCGGATCGCCGCGAAAGATCACCCACAGCGCCCCCGCCCCGCCTAGGGCTAAGGCAAGCGCCAGATGCCCCGTCATCCGCTGGCGCAGCAGCAGCCAGCCAAAGCCCGCAGCCATGATCGGCGTCAGGGTGAAGACGGCGCTTGCCGCGACGGCGGGGGCGGTCTTCAGCCCCTCGAACATCAGCACGAAATATCCGGCGAAGGCGCCGCCCAGCAGAAGGTATCGCCAGGGCGCCTCGACCAGCGCGCGCGGCCTGCCCCGCCCGGGCATCAGGAACGCGATCCCGGCCAGCACGCCCGCCGCGATGATGAAGCGTGCGACCGTGATCGCCGCCGGGTCGATCAGGTTCGCGGCCCGGACACCCAGCGAGAAGGATCCGGCGACCAGGGCCGAAAACAGCAGCATGGCCGCATGGCCGTGCAGGGCGTCGGTGCGGTTCACGTCCGGCCCAGCATGTAGAACTCGTCGTTGGCGCGGAAATCGCCCGCGTTGGCCATGCGGTTCGACATGCCGAAAAAGGCCGCGATGGCGCCGATGTCCCAGATCTCGTCCGCGTCAAAGCCCGCCTCGCGCAGCGCCTGGTGGTCGGCATCCCCGATCTGATGGGCCGCGACCGTGACCTTTTCGGCATAGGCCAGCATCGCGCGCTGACGATCCGTCAGATCCGCCTTGCGCCAATTGATCGCCACCTGGTCGGCGATCAGCGGGTTCTTGGCGCGGATGCGCAGGATCGCGCCGTGGGCGACAACGCAATACTGGCAGTTGTTGATGCCGCTGACTGCGACAACGATCATCTCGCGCTCGGCCTTGGACAGGCCGATATCCTTGTCCATCAGCGCCTGGTGATAGGCGAAGAAGGCGCGGAATTCGTCGGGGCGGTGCGCCAGGGCCAGGAAGACATTGGGGACGAAGCCCGACTTCTCGGCCACCTTGGCGATGGCGTCCTGCATGTCCTGGGGCAGCGTCGAAAGCTCGGGCACCGGGAAGCGGCTGATGGGATGGGTCATGACGGGTTCCTCCTGCGCGGCAGCTTGGCCTGCGGCTTGCAGACTGTGAAGGGGGTCACGCATCGCGCAGCGCCGCGACCGCCGCCTGGACCTTGGGGCTGCGGTGCAGGTCCACATGGGTGACCAACCACAGCCGCGATTCCCATTCGGGCAGGGCCATCACCTCGACCAGGCCTTCGGCGCGGGACGGCGGCAAGGGGCCGATGGCAAGGCCCGCACGGATCACCGCCTCGCGCGCGGTTTCGTCGCCCGAGGTCAGGACAACCTGCGCAGGGTCGATCCTTTCCTGAAGCCAACGCATCAGGGGCGCGTTGCGCGACTGCGGCCCCATCAGGGCCAGCGGGTGGCCCCCGATATCCGTCACGTCGCCATGCGCGGCAAGATATTCGGGCGAGGCATAGATCGGGTGGCGCAGGGCGCCCATCGGGCGGACGACGTAGTCAGGCTCGGTCGGCTGGCTGCCCGCGCGGATCGCGACATGCGCCTCTCCGGCGTCCAGGCGGAACAGGCGCACGTCGGTGACATAGTTGATCCGCAGGCCAGGATGCTGCCGCATCAGCCGGATCAGTCGGGGCATCACCAGATCGGCCAGTTCGGGCAGTGACGTCACCACCAGTTCGCCCTCGATCCGGTCGCCGCTGCCGGCAATCTGCGCGGCAAGCTGGGCAAAGCGTTCATCGGCGTCGCCCGCGACCTTCAGCATGACCTGCCCGGCTTCCGTCAGGGCATAACCGCGTGGGTGGCGCTGAAACAGCTTGACGCCCAGTTGCTGTTCAAGCCCGTCGATGCGCCGGATCACCGTGGCGTGGTGGACATCCAGCGCATGGGCCGCGGCGCTGACCGTTCCCGTGCGCGCAACGGCCAGCGCGATGCGGAGGTCGTCCCAGCTGTCAAAGCTCATGTGCATCCCCGCACAGATGATGCGCGTTTATCACCATTTCGTCCGGCTGCGCCTAGCCCTAAATCAGCATCAACGCACCGAAACTGAACGGACCTCGCCATGAACATCCTGCATCTCGACAGCGCCATCACGGGCGACGCGTCGGTCTCGCGCAAGCTGACGGCTGACATCGTGGCCAAGCTGACGGCTGCCAATCCCGAAGCCGCCGTGACCTATCGCGACCTGAACGACGGCGTCCCGACCATCGACAGCGCCTGGTTCAAGGCCGTGCGCATGGCCCCCGAAAGCCCGACGCCCGATCAGCAGCGCCTGATTGCGATCTCGGACGGCTATCTGGCCGAGGTTCAGGCCGCCGACGTGCTGGTGATCGGGCTGCCCGTCTATAACTTCAACCTGCCCGCGCAGTTGAAGAACTGGCTGGACCAGATCGCCCGCGCCGGCAAATCCTTCCGCTATACCGCCGAAGGCCCCGAAGGCCTGCTGAAGGGCAAACGCGCCATCATCGCCTATAGCGCGGCGGGCACGCCCATCGGGTCCGAGTTTGACCACGCCTCGGGCTATATCCGCTTCATGCTGGGCTTCCTGGGCATCACCGATGTGGACTTCGTGGCGGCCGACCGCCTGGCGATGGACCGCGAGGCAGGCCTGGCCCGCGCGCAAGAGGCGCTGGAAAAGCTGGCTGCCTGAGCCATCAGAATGCAGGGTCGACACAGTGTTGGCCCTGCCTTGTGTTTTAATGATTTAGGCGTGGCGGCAATTTACAGATCAGTTATGGATATCCGGTAAGCTTCGAGCACCAAACGGATATTGGCATGGTTTCAAGATTTCTAGCCGCCTTCGCAGTTTTGTTCGTTTTGGTCGGCCCCATAACGATGCCTGCCCAGGCCCAGTCGTCCTTCGGGCGCCCCAGCGAGGCGGTTCCGCGGAACTCGCGTGAATGGTCAGATCAAACGCTCCAACACTTCCGTCGCGCGCTAAGTCGTGCAGACACGGCGCTGCATACTACGGGCGGCAACCGGCCTCATTCAACTGTGCTTGAGATCACCATCGCACACGATGGAAGCGTGATGACGGTGGAGGTTATGGAGTCCAGCGGAAATCGCGCAATGGATGCTGCCCTTGTTCGTCACTTCAGCCGGATAAAGGGCATCCCAGCCTTTACCCCAGACATGAACATTCCCAGCATCACGTTGGCCTTGCCGATCAGTACTAGGCGCGGTTGACTGGCCTGAATGAGGGCCGGCTTATCCTTGCTCTTGGATTGACTCTGGCGCCTGTTCCCCCTATGTGATCCCGGATTCCCGGAAGGATTGGCCTTCCGGTCCCTTCCTTGCGTGGGGATCGCCCTCCGTCAGCGCGTTGCGCCCACGGAGGCTGCAGTGTTTTGGACCGAAGGAGGCCCGGCGATGTTCGAGAACCTTTCCGACCGTTTGGGCGGCGTCTTCGACCGGCTGACCAAGCAGGGCGCCCTGACCGAGGACGATGTCACCGCCGCCATGCGAGAGGTCCGCGTGGCCCTGCTGGAGGCTGACGTCTCGCTGCCGGTGGCCCGCAACTTCGTCAAGTCGGTCACGTCGAAAGCCACCGGCTCTGCCGTCACCAAGTCGATCACCCCGGGCCAGCAGGTCGTCAAGATCGTCCACGACGAACTGATCAAGGTTTTGCAGGGCGAAGACGCGCCCGACGCGCTGCGCATCGACAACCCGCCCGCGCCGATCCTGATGGTCGGCCTGCAGGGCTCGGGCAAGACCACCACCACCGCGAAGCTGGCCCTGCGCCTGAAGGACCGCGAGAAGAAGCGCGTGCTGATGGCGTCCCTGGACACCAACCGCCCCGCCGCAATGGAGCAGCTGGCGATCCTGGGCAGCCAGATCGGCGTCGATACCCTGCCCATCGTTCCGGGCCAGACCGCCACTCAGATCGCAAGCCGCGCCAAGCAGCAGGCCTCGCTTGGCGGCTATGACGTGGTGATGCTGGACACCGCCGGGCGCCTGCATATCGACCAGACGCTGATGGACGAGGTGCAGGCCGTCCGCGACATCGCCCAGCCTCGCGAAACGCTGCTGGTCGTCGATGGCCTGACCGGCCAGGACGCCGTGAATGTCGCGACCGAGTTTGACCAGAAGGTCGGCGTATCCGGCGTGGTGCTGACCCGGATGGACGGCGACGGGCGCGGCGGTGCGGCTCTGTCGATGCGTGCCATAACCGGCAAGCCGATCCGCTTCGTGGGCCTGGGCGAAAAGATGGACGCCCTGGAAACCTTCGACGCGCAGCGCGTCGCGGGCCGGATCCTCGGCATGGGCGACATCGTGGCCCTGGTGGAAAAGGCCCAGCAGGTGCTGGAGGTCGAACAGGCCGAGCGCATGATGAAGCGCTTCCAGAAGGGTCTGTTCAACATGAACGACCTGAAAGGTCAGCTTGAACAGATGCAGAAGATGGGCGGGATGCAGTCCATCATGGGCATGATGCCCGGCATGGCCAAGATGGCCAAGCAGGCCGAGGCCGCGGGCATGGACGACAAGGCCATCGCCCGCCAGATCGCGCTCATCAATTCGATGACCAAGAAGGAACGGGCCAATCCCGACATGCTGCAGGCCAGCCGCAAGAAGCGGATCGCGGCCGGCGCAGGGATGGAGGTGTCGGAACTCAACAAGCTGCTGAAGATGCAGAAGCAGATGGCCGACACGATGAAGAAGCTGGGCAAGATGGGCAAGGGCGGGATGCTGAAGCAGGCCATGCGCGCCATGACCGGCAAGGGCGGCGGCCTTCCCGACCTAGAGAATTTCGATCCCGCCAAGATGGCCGAGGCGCAGAAGATGCTGCAGGATCCCAAGGGCCTGGGCGGTCAGTTGGGCAAGGCAGGCTTGCCGGGCGGTCTGTCCGGCATGTTCGGGAAGAAGTGATGGACGACCACACCGATCCCGCCGCCCGCGCCGCGGCCCTTTTGCGCGACCACCGCGCCAGCATCGACCGGCTGGACGCGATCATCGTCTATACGCTGGCCGAACGCTTCAAGCACACCCAGTCCGTCGGCCGCCTCAAGGCCGAACACGATCTTCCGCCGTCCGATCCAGCGCGGGAAGCGCAGCAGATCGAGCGGCTGGAACGCCTCGCGCGCGAGGCCGACCTCGACCCGGAATTCGCGCGCAAATTCCTCAACTTCGTGATCGCCGAAGTGATCCGGCACCACGAAACCTTCCAATCCTGACGGCGGGATCCCCGCCAAACCCGCCATTACAAGGAGAGAACCAATGGCAACGAAAATCCGTCTGGCCCGTGGCGGCAGCAAGAAGCGCCCGCATTACGCCATCGTCGTGTCCGATTCGCGCATGCCGCGCGACGGCCGCTTCCTGGAAAAGCTGGGCACCTACAACCCGCTGCTGGCGAAAGACAGCGAAGACCGCATCAAGCTGGACCTGGAGCGCGCCAAGCACTGGCTGGACCACGGCGCCCAGCCGACCGACCGCGTGGCCCGCTTCCTGGAAGCCGCTGGCGTGCGTGAGAAATCGACCCGCGCCAACCTGAAAAAGGGCGAGCCGGGCAAGAAAGCCACGGCCCGCGCCGCCGAAAAGGCCGCGAAAGCCGCCGCTCCGGCCGAAGCCGAGTGATCTGATCGGGCGGGGGGCACACCCCGCCCTTTTCGTCCGAGGGGACCGCATGTCACAAGACCGCATCTGCGTGGGCGCGATTGCCGGGGCCTTCGGGGTCCAGGGCGAGGTGCGGCTGAAAAGCTTTTGCACCGAACCTTCGGACATTGCGAAATACACCCCCCTGACGACGGAAGACGGCAAGCGCAGCTTCACCGTCCGGCTGACCCGACCGGTGACCGGGGGCCTTGGCGCGCGCCTGTCGGGCGTCGCCACCCGCGAGGATGCCGAGGCGCTGCGCGGCACGACCCTTTGGGCACCGCGCGATGCCTTGCCCTCGCTGCCCGACGACGAATTCTACCACGCCGACCTGATCGGGCTGGAGGTCGTGGATACCGGCGGCGCCGTTCTGGGCCGGGTGCGCGCGATCTTCGACCACGGCGCGGGCGACATCCTGGAAGTCGTGGGCGGCAAGGACGTGTTGCTGCTGCCGTTTACACGCGCAGTGGTCCCGACCGTGGACCTGACCGCAAGACGCATCGTCGCCGATCCCCCCGCGTCCGACGAATGACCGACAAGCCCAAGTCCCATGGCCGCCTGTCCATCAGCACCAGCCTGCGCCCGCGCGAGCTGATGGCGGAACCGCAGGTGCAGGGCGCCTGGACCGCCAGCATCGTCACCCTGTTCCCCGAGGCCTTCCCCGGCATCCTGGGCCTGTCCCTGACCGGCAAGGCCCTGGCGCAAGGCCTGTGGAACCTGCGCACCATTCCCTTGCGCGACTTCGGCATGGGCCGCCACCGCAATGTCGACGACACGCCCGCGGGCGGCGGCGCGGGCATGGTGATCCGCGCCGACGTGATGGACGCAGCCCTGCGCGAGGCGCGCCAGGGCCCGCCGCGCCCGGTGATCTACATGTCCCCGCGCGGCAAGCCGCTGACTCAAGGACGCGCCCGCGACCTGGCCCAGGGCAACGGCGTCACCCTGATCTGCGGCCGGTTCGAGGGCGTGGACCAGCGTGTCCTGGACGCCCACGACATCGAGGAAATCAGCATCGGCGACTATGTCCTGACGGGAGGAGAGATCGCCGCTCAGGTCTTGATCGATGCGACGGTTCGCCTTATACCGCGCGTGCTGGGGAATCATGACTCTCTGGCCGAGGAATCCTTTTCCATCGGCAACAGGGGGCTTCTGGAAGCCCCCCAGTTCACGAAGCCCGCCCAGTGGGAAGGCCGCGAGATACCGGAAGTTCTGCTGTCCGGCAATCACGCGGCCATTCATCGTTGGAGGGCCAGTGAAGCCGAAAGGCTGACAAAGGAACGCCGCCCCGACCTGTGGCGGGCATACCAGGACGGTATGGACCCGGCAAAGGACCGACAGCTCTCGGGCGCATCAGACCAATCGCGGGACCGCCGCGAGCATGACAAGGAACCCAGGCGATGAACCTGATTGCAGAACTCGAAGCCGAGCAGATTGCACAGCTCGGCAAGACCATTCCGGATTTCAAGGCCGGCGACACCGTGCGCGTCGGCTACAAGGTGACCGAAGGCACGCGTTCGCGCGTCCAGATGTATGAAGGCGTCTGCATCGCGCGCAAGGGCGGCAGCACCATCAGCGCCAGCTTCACCGTGCGCAAGATCAGCTTCGGCGAAGGCGTGGAACGCGTGTTCCCGCTGTATTCGACCAACGTCGACTCGATCGAGGTGGTGCGCCGCGGCAAGGTTCGCCGCGCCAAGCTGTACTACCTGCGCGACCGTCGCGGCAAGTCGGCCCGTATCGTCGAGAAAACCAACTACCGTCCGCTGTCCGACGCGAAAGCCTGAGGATCCTTCCGATGAAAAAAGAAATCCATCCCGATTACCACGCCATCGAGATCAAGATGACCGATGGCACCACCTACCAGACCCGCTCGACCTGGGGTGCGGAAGGCCAGACCATGACGCTGGACATCGACCCCACCGTGCACCCGGCCTGGACCGGCGGTTCGGCCAAGCTGATGGACACCGGCGGCCGCGTGTCGAAGTTCAAGTCGAAATACGCGGGCCTGGGCTTCTGATCGCCCTGCCCTACGGAATTGCAAAACGCCGCCCCGACCGGGCGGCGTTTTCATTTTGTGCCTCGCGGTCATCTTCTGCGTGAAAATATCCCACAGGGGGTCCGGTGACGCGAAGTCCCCCGGCGCTCGTGGGACGCAGTCACGCCGCCTCGACGCTGGGCTCTACCAGCGCCACGATGTCCATCATGATCGTGTTCAACTGGAAATCCTTGGGCGTATAGACCCGCGCCACACCCATGGCCCGCAGGCGTGCCGCATCCTCGTCCGGGATGATGCCGCCGACGATCACCGGGACATGGACCATCCCCGCCGCGCGGATGCGGGCCATCACGTCCTCGATCAGCGGCAGGTGACTGCCAGACAGGATCGACAGGCCGATGACATGGGCGTCTTCCTCGGCCGCGCGCGCCACGATCTGTTCGGGTGTCAGGCGGATGCCTTCATAGGTGATGTCCATGCCGCAGTCGCGGGCGCGAAAGGCGATCTGCTCGGCCCCATTGGAATGGCCGTCCAGCCCAGGCTTGCCCACCACGAACTTCAACCGGCGGCCCAGGCGGGCGCTGACGGCATCCACCGCCTCGCGGATCTCCTCCAGGCCTTCGGTCCGATTCGACGGGCTGGAGGATACGCCGGTCGGGCCGCGGTATTCGCCATGGACCTGCCGCATGATGCCCGCCCATTCGCCGGTCGTGGCACCGGCTTTCGCGGCGGCGATGGAATAAGGCATGACGTTCTCGCCCCGCCGCGCCGCATCTCGCAACGCGCCCAGCGCAAGCTGCACCGCGCCTTCGTCCCGCGCCTGCCGCCAGGCTTGCAACCGGGCGATCTGATCCTGTTCCACTGCCGGATCCACGACCATGATCCCGCCATCGCCCGCCATCAGGGGTGAGTCCTCGCCCCCTTGCCAACGGTTGACGCCCACCACGACTGTTTCGTTGCTCTCGATCCGACCCAGCCGCTCGGCATTCGATTCGACCAGCCGCGCCTTCATGTAGTCGATGGCGGCGATTGCCCCGCCCATGTCGTCCAGCAGGCGCAGTTCGTCGCGTGCGCCCCGCTTCAACTCCTCGACCTTTGCGGCGATCACTGGGTTGCCGTCGAACAGGTCGCCATATTCCAGCAGGTCCGTCTCGTAGGCGACGATCTGCTGCATCCGCAGCGACCATTGCTGGTCCCAGGGGCGCGGCAGGCCCAGAGCCTCGTTCCAGGCGGGAAGCTGAACCGCCCGCGCCCGCGCGTTCTTCGACAGCGTGACCGCCAGCATCTCCAGCAGGATGCGATACACGTTGTTTTCCGGCTGCTGTTCCGTCAGGCCCAGGCTGTTGACTTGCACGCCATAGCGGAAGCGGCGGTATTTCTCATCATCGATGCCATACCGCTCGCGCGTGATCTCGTCCCACAACTCGGTGAAGGCGCGCATCTTGCACATCTCGGTGACAAACCGGATGCCCGCATTCACGAAGAAGCTGATGCGGCCCACCATCTCGGGGAAGCTCTCGGCCGGAACCTTGCCCTTGAGGTCGTCCAGAACGGCGATGGCGGTCGCCAGGGCATAGGCCAGTTCCTGCTGCGGCGTCGCGCCAGCCTCTTGCAGGTGATAGGAGCAGACGTTCATCGGGTTCCACTTGGGCAGGTGTTCCCGCGTATAGGCCGCCACGTCCGTGATCATCGCCAGGGACGGCTTGGGTGGGCAGATATAGGTGCCGCGCGACAGGTATTCCTTGATGAGGTCGTTCTGAACCGTTCCTTGCAGCTTGGATACATCCGCGCCCTGCTCCTCGGCCACGGCGATATACAGCGACAGCAGCCAGGGTGCGGTCGCGTTGATCGTCATCGAGGTGTTCATCTGCTCCAGCGGGATCTGGTCGAACAGCGCCCGCATGTCGCCCAGGTTGCAGATCGGCACGCCGACCTTGCCGACCTCACCCCGCGCCAGCACATGGTCGCTGTCATAACCGGTCTGCGTCGGCAGGTCGAAGGCCACCGACAGGCCGGTCTGCCCCTTGGCCAGGTTGCCGCGATACAGGGCGTTCGATTTCTCGGCGGTGGAGTGGCCCGCATAGGTGCGGAACAGCCAGGGTTTGTCCTTTTGGGCCATCTTCTCCTCGCAACAATATTTCTGCTTGAAAAGCGATACCGAAAGAAAACTGCGCCGTCAATTCGCCGCAGCGCGGCGCGGAAGACTACCGCTTTGGACATTTTATTACTGTTTAGGCATCTATAATGTTGCATTCTTGCGCAACCATCAGCTACCTCTGGCGTCACACCGTGGCGATTCTGCGCCGCAGCAGATGACAGGAGAGATTGATGGCCCTCGATTCCCCCTCTTCGATCGCGCCCTACGAGGCGCCTGTTAAGGACTTGTACGAGATCGGCGAAATGCCGCCCCTGGGCCATGTGCCTGCCCGGATGCACGCCTGGGCGATCCGGCGCGAACGCCAGGGTAATCCGGATCAGGCCATGCAGCTTGAGGTCGTGGATACGCCCAGCATCGACAGCAACGAGGTTCTGGTCCTGGTGATGGCGGCGGGCGTGAACTACAACGGCATCTGGGCGGGCTTGGGGGTGCCGATCAGCATGTTCGACGTCCACAAGCAGCCCTATCACATCGCGGGATCGGACGCGTCGGGGATCGTCTGGGCGGTGGGCGACAAGGTTCGCCGCTGGAAGGTCGGCGACGAGGTCGTGATCCATTGCAACCAGGACGACGGCGACGACGAGGAATGCAATGGCGGCGACCCGATGTATTCGCCCACCCAGCGCATCTGGGGATACGAGACGCCGGACGGCAGCTTCGCCCAGTTCACTCGCGTCCAGTCCCAGCAACTGATGCCGCGCCCCAAGCACCTGACCTGGGAAGAATCGGCTTGCTATACCCTGACGCTGGCCACCGCATACCGGATGCTGTTCGGGCACGAGCCGCATGAACTGAAGCCCGGCATGAACGTGCTGGTCTGGGGCGCGTCGGGGGGCCTTGGGTCCTATGCGATCCAGCTGATCAACGCCGCGGGCGGCAATGCCATCGGTGTCATATCCGAGGAAGACAAGCGCGACTTCGTCATGGGCCTGGGCGCCAAGGGCGTCATCAACCGCAAGGAATTCAACTGCTGGGGCCAGTTGCCCACCGTGAACACGCCGGAATACAAGGAGTGGTTCAACGAGGTCCGCAAGTTCGGCAAGGCCATCTGGGACATTACCGGCAAGGGTAACAACGTCGACATCGTCTTCGAACATCCGGGCGAGGCGACCTTCCCCGTCAGCACCTTTGTCTGCAAGAAGGGCGGCATGGTGGTGATCTGCGCGGGCACCACCGGCTTCAACTGCACCTTCGACGTGCGCTACCTGTGGATGCACCAGAAGCGCATACAGGGCAGCCATTTCGCCCATCTGAAGCAGGCTTCGGCGGCGAACAAGCTGATGCTGGAGCGCCGGCTGGACCCATGCATGTCCGAGGTCTTCCCCTGGGCCGAGATTCCGGCAGCCCATGTCAAGATGATGAAGAACCAGCACAAGCCTGGCAACATGTCCGTGCTGGTCCAGGCGCCCACCACCGGCCTGCGCACCTTCGAGGATGCACTGGAAGCCCGCCGGGGCGCCTGACAGCCCGGGACCTGAACGGCGGGGCCGCCATGCGGCGGCCCTTCCGAAGCATCTGACCCTCTCAGATCTCGGCCTGGCGCCTGTCGAAGGCGCGGCATTTCCACTCGGCCACGGTTTCCTTGGGATGGCTTTCTACCCATTCGGCCATGACCTGCTGGCCATGCACCATGCAGGCCATGATGTTCGTTTCGGTGAAGATCAGGCTTCGGTCCTGACAGCTGGCAGGATCGGCTGACAGGCAACTGACAAACAGCAGTTCAATCATCACATCCTCCTTTTCCGTTCCTCCCAATGCGCAACAGGCATTCAGGATGAGGACATGATAGTTTTGCAGCCGTGATCCGGCCGTGAAAACGGAACAAAAATCTGGATATCAACCGATTTTTCGTCAGCAGCGTGCGAATCAGGCACGCCCGATGAAAAAGGCGGCCTAGATTGACCTGTCACCCTCTCCGGCGCGGCGACAGACCCAGGACTTGACCCAGTCATCCGGATGGGCGGCAACCCATCGCGCTAGTTCATGCTGGCCCGACAACATGCAGGTTTGCAGGCCGTTTCGGGGTTCAAACAGCAGGCTGTGTTCGGTGCAGCGTTGGGGATCGCTGATCAGGCAGGTGACGAAGAACAATTCGATCATCGCGCGTTCCTTTCGACGATCTTGTAATCACGCATGACCCGCAGGAAAGTTGCATGGTTGCGAGCTATTGGCCCGGTTCGTCGGCCAGGTCGGCCAAGTCGGGCGATCGGGTGTCCGGCCTCGCAGGCTTCGTCCGCCGGCCGACCTGGCGGGGCCTTTGGGTCACCTGACCCCGCCGCCGGGCGGCCGACAAGGCGGCTTCGCTTTTCGGGCGGGGCGGGATAAGACCGGGCCATGAACACCCCCGCCCCTTCCCTGTCCCCCGACCAGGCCGATGCCTGGGACGCCCTGGCCGAGGCCTTTGGCGCGTTGGGCATCGACCTGATCGCCGAGGAGTTGCATCCCCCGCAGCCCGGCAAGGGCCGCGTGATGGCGGTGATCGGCAAGGCCGGATCGGGAAAGACCCTGCTTCTGTCGCAGATCACCAAGGCCCTGCGCGAAGCGGGCGTCGAGGTCGTCAGCGGCGATTACGAAGGCCGCCGCCGCAAGGATCGGCGCAGCGTGGCGATCCTGGCGCCCACGAACAAGGCGGCCTTCGTGCTGCGGATGCGCGGCGTGCCCGCGACGACGATCCACCGCATCCTTTACACGCCCGTCTATGATCCCGAATATGAAAAGCTGGCCGAATGGCTGACCGGCACCGGCGACCGCCCCGCCGTCGAGGGGATGACGGACACGGCGCTTGACCGGGCGAAGGCGTTCTATGACCAGCACAGCTCCATTCCCGGTGCGCTTGCGGCGGCGGGCTTGCGCGGGTCCGACTTCATCCGCGGCTGGAAACGGCGCGAGGATGCACTGGATGTCGGCCTGATCGACGAAGCCTCGATGCTGGACGAAAAGCAGTTCGACGACCTGCGCGAGATTTTCCCGCTGCTGGTGCTGTTCGGCGATCCGGCCCAGCTTGCCCCGGTGGGCCAGTCGGGCGAGATGGTCTTTGAAAAGCTGGCCCCGTCGCAGCGGCTGGTCCTGAACCGCATCCACCGGCAGGCCGATGACAGCCCCATTCTGGATCTGGCCCATGCGCTGTCCGACGACGCCCTGGGCTTCGACGATTTCGAAAGCCTGATCCGCGCCGCCGCCCGCAAGGACGACCGCGTCGTCTGGGCGGAACGGGTGGAAAGCGACCTGATGGCCCGCAGCCCGGTGCTGGTCTGGCGCAACGCCACCCGCATCCGGCTGATCCACGCCTTCCGCGCGGCCTATGGCGCGCCGGGCGATGCCCTGCTGCCGGGCGAGCCGCTGATCTGCGACGGGCTGGAACTGCCCTTGAAGCATCGCAAGAAGCGCATCGACCTGGAGGCGCGGGGTCTGATCAAGGGCGCGCAGGTCGTCTATCTGGGACCGGGCCGCAAGCCGGGCTTTTCCCGCCTGCACGTCATCGGGGCCGAGGATCCGCGCCTGTCCGCCGCCAGCATCGTCAAGATCGAGCTGCCGGACGAGGATGAACCCTTCATCCCCTTTGCCGCCCGCATGGGCGCCACCTTCCTGCATGGCGCGGCGGTGACGATCCACAAGTCGCAGGGCAGCCAGTGGCCAGACGTGCAGGTCTTCGGCCCCGACATCAGCGCCGCCGCCTGGTCGAACCGGACCGAGGCCGGGATCCCCCTGTGGAAGCGGCTGGCCTATGTCGCGATCACGCGGGCGCAGGAACGGCTGCTGTGGGTCACAAAGGCCCGGCTGGCGCGGCCGTCGGCGGCACTGGGAACAGATGACCTGGATGCGCCGGTCGCCGATCTTGCCCTCGCGGGCGAGGACGACTGACAAGCCGGGGGTTTCACACCCCCGGGCCCCCGTGGATATTTCAGCCAAGGTGACTGTCAGCGCGGGCGCTTGCGGTGGTCCAGGCGTTCGATCGACAGGCGCAGGGCCTCGACCAGGGCCTCCTTGGGAATGCCGGTTTCCTGCGAAAGCCGCATGATGCCGAAATGGACGCGGGCCAGTTCCTGGTAATAGCGCGTGAAGGTATAGTTGATCGACGCCCCCACCACCGCCCCGAAAAGCGGCGCAGCCTGGGCGGCCAGCTTCTGGCCCATCGATACCGACAGGCGCGGCGCGACCTTGCTGATCAGCCCCTGCACCGTCTGCCCCGTCACCGACATGCGCGCGGCCAGCAGGCCCAGATCGGTGGAATCATCCTCGGCCATCGGACCGGCGGCGGCAAAGATGCGCAGGCATTCCATGCGCACCTCCTCGCTGTCGGGATCCAGCCCGTGTTCGACGGCAATATCCAGCATGGCGCGCAACAGCAGGGTGATGGTGAAGGGCAGCTCGATCATCGCGCCGGCAAAGCCGCCAACGCCGCCGGCAGCCCCGCTGACGGTCGAGGCCATGCGGTTGAACCAGTCGCCCCGGTCCCGCACCATCCGCCGCGAACTGGTGGCGGCGGCAAAGGCGCGGTTCAGCGCCGTGCGCGTGATCCGGTCCATGCGGCTGCGCACGAAGCCTGGCAGCTTCTCGATCAACCCCTCGGCGCTGTTTCCGACGACCGACATCAACTCCATCCCCAGTCCGCCGGCATCCAGGTAGCGCCGCGCAAGGCGGTCGATCTGGACATGGACGGAAGGGTCATTGATCGGCGGAAGCACCAGCTGCGGATTGGTCGCCATTATCATCCTCTTGCGAAACGGCCAGGTCTGGGGGTTCCACGGTGACACAGGCCAAGGCGGCGTCAAGCCCGCGCACCCGATGCGCCAGGGCCTCCACCACCTGCGGCGAGGTTTCGCGCGTCACCTGCCCCGTCACTCCAACCCAGGCACCCCGAGAGAGTTCCAGTCCCAGCACCCGGTCGGGGTTCGTGGGCGGCGGCATCACCACGTCGTCCAGCCTGGCAAAGCCGAAGCGGTTGTAATAGGGCGCGTCGCCCACCAGCAGCACCCGCGCCCAACCCAGCTTGCGCGCCCGCGCCAGGCTGTCGCGCATCAGAAGGCCGCCCAGCCCCTCGCCCTGCGCGGTCGGATGGACGGCCACCGGTCCCAGCAGCAGCACGGGTTTCTGCGCCACCCGCACCGGCCAAAAGCGGATCGCGGCCAAAAGGATGCCGTCCGTGCGCAGCACTAGGCACAAATCGGCAACCTTCGGAACGCCGTCCCGCAGGCGGTATGACGACAAGGCGGTCCGGCCTGGCGCAAAGCACAGGTCGTAAAGCGCCTCGACCTCGGGTTCGTCGGCGGCGGTTTCGGGGCAGATCTCGTACATCGCGCCTCCTGTCGGGTCCTGGCGCCCCTTAGCATGGGGAGGGGGACGATGAAACATGCCGGGGCATTGCGGCCCAGCCCTGCTGATGGCAGGTTGTCCGCGCATGGATCACAGGAGGCCCGCGATGTTCTACCGCCCTGAAAACGGCCACGGGCTGCCCCATAATCCTTTCAACGCGATCATCGCGCCGCGTCCGATCGGCTGGATCTCCACGCGCGGCTCGGCGGGCGACAACCTGGCGCCTTATTCCTTCTTCAACGCGGTGGCCTATGTCCCGCCGCAGGTGATGTTTGCATCGACCAGTTCCAAGCCCGACCGGAACGGCACCAAGGACAGCGTGGCCCAGGTCATCGAATCCGGCGTCTTCTGCGTCAACATTGCCACCGGCGACCTGCGCGACCAGGTGAATGCGTCGTCCGCGCCCCTGCCCGCCGGCGTCAACGAGTTCGAGGCGGCGGGTATCGAGGCTGCCGAATGCGACACCATCGCCTGCCCGCGCGTGGCTGGCGCGGCCGCTGCCCTGGAATGCCGCATGACCCGCGTCGTGCCCTTGGCCGGAGAGGCGAACTTCGTTGTCTTCGGCGTGGTCACGGGCGTCCATATCCGCGATGACTGCGTGGTGGACGGCCGCTTCGATCCCCGTCCGGCGGGCGGCTGGATTGCACGGCTTGGCTATCGCGATTATGCCGCCGTCCAAGACCTGTTCGAAATGGAACGCCCTGCATGAGCCTGAACGTCAAGGATTACATCCGCACCATTGTCGATTTCCCTCATGAAGGGATCATGTTCCGGGATGTGACGACCCTGTTCGCGGATGCGCGCGGCTTTCGCATCGCGATCGACCAGTTGCTGGCGCCCTATGCCGGCGCGCGGATCGACAAGGTCGTGGGGCTGGAAGCACGCGGCTTCATCCTGGGCGGCGCGGTGGCTCATCAGCTGTCCACCGGCTTTGTCCCGATCCGCAAGAAGGGCAAGCTGCCCGGCGCAGTGATCTCGCAGGCCTACCAGCTTGAATACGGCGAGGCCGTGGTCGAGGTTCACGACGACGCGTTGAGGCCGGGCGAGCGGGTCCTGATCGTGGACGACCTGCTGGCGACCGGCGGCACGGCGGCCGCCGGGATTTCGCTGTGCGAACGGCTTGGGGCCACGGTCGTGGGCTGCGCCTTCGTGATCGACCTTCCGGATCTGGGCGGGCGCAAGCTTCTGGAGGGTCTGGGCCACGAGGTTCACGCGCTGACGGCGTTCGAAGGCGATTGACCGCTATTTCAGCGGGTCATGCCCCCAGTTCATCAGCGAATGGCGCCAAGGGCTGTCCTTCTTGTCGGTTTCGGGCCCGCCCTGCGCGGTATGGCGCTTGATGTAACCCACGACCTTGGCCATATGCGACCATTCGTCATCGGTCAGCTCGGACTTCTTCCTGTCCTTGATCTCGATGATGCGGCGGCCGGACTTGTGGCCCGTGCTCTCGCCTTCGCCTGCGGCATCGCCGACGGACTTGCTGTCCTCGGTCTCCAGCCAGGTGCGAAGCTCGGACGGGGTCATGTTGACCAGATCCCGCCATTCCTCCCAGATATCGTCATGCGACTTCATGTGTGCCTCTTTTCCCAGCGAACACCGGGCAGGCGCGACAGGTTCCTAAAGCGGCAGGATCACCCCCGGATTCATGATCCCCGCGGGATCCAGCGCATCCTTGATCGCCCGCATCGCCGCCAGCCGGGTTGGATCGCCCCATTCGGCCAGTTCCGCGGCCTTCAGCCGCCCCACCCCGTGTTCCGCCGAAAACGACCCGCCGCGTTCCACGACCATCTGATGCACGGCGCGCGACAGGCTGCGGCGGATGTCGTCATAGGTGTCGCGCGTCCGACCCTCGGCCGGGAACAGGTTGAAATGCAGGTTGCCGTCGCCTAGGTGGCCGAAGCAGTTGATGCGCAGGTCGGCCATGTCCACCAGCATGGTGCTGGCATCGCGGATGAAGTGGGCGATTTCCGACAGGGGCAGGCTGATGTCGTGGCTGGCAATGGCGCCGATGTGGCGGTTGGCGTCGGGGATCGTCTCGCGGACTGCCCACAACTCGGCCGCCTGCTGGCCTGACTGGGCGATCACGCCGTCGCTAACCAGGCCGGCCTCGGCCGCGTCGGTGAACAGGCCTTCAAGCGCCTCGTCGGCCGACAGGCCTGCAGGAAGGCCGACCTCGATCAGGACCAGCCAGTCGGGGCGGTCCGCGAAGGGCTGGCGCAGGTCGGGAAAGGCCACGTCCAGGAAGCGAAGCCCCTGTCCCGAGATCAGTTCAAAGGCCGTCACGCCCCCGGCCATGCGCGCCTGCGCCAGGGACAGCAGGGTCAGCGCAGCCTCGGGCGATTCCACGACCAGCATCGCGACGCCGGTTTCAGCAGGCACCGGGGCCAGCACCAGGGATGCGGCGGTGATGATGCCCAGCGTGCCCTCGGCCCCGATCAGCAGGTCGCGCAGGTCATAGCCGGTGTTGTCCTTTCGCAGACGCTTCAGGTCATGCATGACCTGCCCCTGCGGCAAGACCGCCTCGATCCCCAGGCACAAGGCGCGGGCATTGCCATAGCGCAGCACGTTCACACCGCCCGCATTGGTCGCCAGCACCCCGCCGATCTGAGCCGTCCCGCCCGATGCAAGGGCCAGCGGAAACTGCCGGCCCACCCTGGCCGCCTCCTCGCGGACCTGTTGCAGGGTCGCGCCAGCCTCGGCCAGGATCACGCCTTCCTCGGGATGGATGTCACGGACGCGGTTCATCCGTTCCAGCGACAACAGAAGCGGCACCGTGCCGTCCGACATCACCTGCCCGCCCACAAGGCCCGTGCCGCCGCCGCGCGGCACGATGGGAACACGAGCGCCTGCGCAGGCGCGGACGACGGCCGCCACCTCCTCGACCGTGCGGGGCGCCGCGACCAGGCCCGCCCGGCCCCTGAAGCGCCCGCGCGGTTCTTCCAGATAAGCGGGGCCGATCTCTCTCAGCACGCCTTCGGGAAGCAGGCGCCCAAGCGCGTCGGTGGCGTCATTCAGCATCATCTGTTCCTATCGCGCATCCGTGCGGCCACGGCGGTCGCTGCGCAGGTTGGCGTAAAGCACGTGGTTGCGCCACCGCCCGTCGATCTGGAGATAGCTTTGGGCAACGCCCTCATACTTGAAACCGGACTTTTCTAGAACGCCACGCGATGCCGCGTTTTCCGGCAGGCAGGCGGCCTCGATCCGGGACAGGTCAAGGACGGTGAAGGCGTGGTGCACCAGGGCGCCGATGGCTTCGCGCATATAGCCCTGGCGGGCAAAGTCCTGCCCGATCCAGTAACCGATGGTCCCCGATTGGGCCGGGCCGCGCCGGATGTTGTCCAGCGTGATCGCGCCCAGCAGCACGCCGTCGCGCCGGAGCACGAACAGCGGCAGCGCCGTGCCGCCCCGGCTGGCCCGCGCCGCCCAGTAGACGCGGTTGACGAAGCTCTTGCGCGACAGGTGGTCAGGCGACCAGACGGGTTCCCAAGGCGTCAGGAAGGCGCGACTGGCCTGCCGGAGCGAGGTCCAAGCATGGAAATCCCCGTGGGCAGGCAGGCGCAGCACGATCCGTTCGGTTTCCAGCCGCACGGGTCGTGGTCGCAGGAACATCAGGCGGCAAGCCGTTCGGCAAGCGCGTCCCGCGCGGGCGCGGCCTTGACGGGGCCGTAAAGCGCAAGTGCGGGCCGGGCCTGGGCAATCAGCGCCTGCGCATGGGCGCGTACCTCGGTCACGGTGACGGCGGCGATGCGATCCGCAACCTCGGCCGCGTCCGGCACCCTGCCCCAGATCGCCAGCGTCCGCGCCATGCGTTCGGCCTGGGCCGACGGGCTTTCCAGCGACATCAGCAGGCTGGCACGCAGTTGCGCCTTGGCACGGGCAACCTCGGCCTCGGACATGTCATCGGCGGCGCGCTTGATCTCGTCCACGGTCAGGGTGGAGAGATCGGCCAGATCCTCGGCCCCGGTGCCGGCATAGACCGTCAGCATCCCGGTGTCGTCGTGAAAGCCCGACTGCGCAAAGATCGTATAGCACAGCCCGCGTTCCTCGCGGATCTTCTGGAACAGCCGCGAGGACATGCCGCCCCCCAGCGCCGAGGAGAAGATCTGCGCGGCATAGAAGTCGGGCGCCAGATAGCCCGGCCCCTCCAGGGCCAGGGCGAAATGCGCCTGTTCCAGCTTCTTGACCTTGCGGGTTTCCAGCCCCTGCCAGCGGGCGGCCTCTCGCGGTGCCTGTGTCACGGGGGCAAGATGCCCGAAGGCGCGCTCGGCCAGCCGCACGATGCGGTCGTGATCGACCGCGCCGGCGGCCGCCACGATCATCTGGCCGGGGCCATAGTTTTCCGCGACAAAGCCCGCCAGGTCGGCGCGGCCGAAGCTGCTGACCCGCTCGGCCGGGCCAAGGATCGTGCGGCCCATCGGCTGGTTGGGATAGGCAGCCTCTTGCAGCCAATCGAAGATGATGTCGTCGGGCGTGTCCATCGACTGCCCGATTTCCTGCAGGATCACGCCGCGCTCGACCTCGATCTCGCGTTCGTCGAAGACCGGGTTCAGCACGATGTCGGACATCACGTCAAAGGCGAGGTCCACATCGTCTTCCAGCACGCGCACGTAATAAGCCGTCGCATCGCGCGAGGTATAGGCGTTGATATAGCCGCCCACATCCTCGATCGCCTCGGCGATCTGCAGGGCGGTGCGGGTCGCGGTGCCCTTGAAGGCCATGTGTTCCAGGAAATGGGCGATGCCGTTCTGCTCGGGACGTTCGTTGCGCCCGCCTGCATTCACCCAGATGCCCAGGGCGGTGGAATGCAGCCCCGGCATCAGGCGCGTGGCAACGCGCAATCCGTTGGGCAGGGTCGTGACGTGCAGGTTCGGGTCTTGGTTCACTGGGTTCTCCGCTCAAGGATCAGCGACTTAAGCGCCTCGACGTCATTTTCAACCCGCGTCACCCGCTCGGGCAGGTCGAACAGGGCGGCCATATGCGGCGGCAGCGGGGGCCGAAGGCCGATGGCCTGTTCCACGGCATCGGGGAACTTGGCGGGATGGGCGGTGGCCAGGGTCACCATCGGCACGCCGGGTTCGACATGCTGGCGCGCCACGGCCACGCCCACGGCGGTGTGGGGGCACAAAACCTCACCGGTTTCGGCGCGGATGGTGCGGATCATCGCGACGGTCTCTTCCTCGGACACGCGGCCCGACAGGTATTGCTCGCGCAGCGCCTGAAGCGCGCCCTGGCTGATGGTGAAGCCGCCGGCCTTCAATTCGTCCATCAGTTGCGAAATCGCCGCCGCGTCGCCGCCATAGGCCAGATAAAGCGCGCGCTCGAAGTTGGAACTGACCTGGATGTCCATCGACGGGCTGATCGAAGGCTCGACCGTGCCGACGCGGTATTCGCCCGTGGTCAGGGCACGGTGCAGGATGTCGTTCTGGTTCGTTGCCACGATCAGCCGGCGGATCGGCAGGCCCATCGCCCGCGCGATGGATCCCGCGAAGATGTCGCCGAAGTTGCCGGTCGGCACGGTGAAGTCCGTCTCGCGCATCCCCAGGCTGGCGCAGGCCGTGAAGTAATAGACGATCTGCGCCACCACCCGCGCCCAGTTGATGCTGTTGACGCCCGCCAGTCCCACCTGGTCGCGGAAGGCGTGGTCGTTGAACAGATCCTTCAGCCGCGCCTGGCAGTCGTCGAAGTGGCCGGTCACGGCAAGCGCGTGGACGTTGGCGGCGTCCGGCGTCGTCATCTGGCGGCGCTGCACTTCGGACACGCGGCCATGGGGGAACATGATGAAGACGTCGACATTGTCGATGCCCTTAAAGGCCTCGATGGCGGCCGAGCCCGTGTCGCCCGAGGTCGCGCCGACGATGGTGATCCTTTCGCCCGACCGCTTCAGCGCGATCTCGAACAGTTGGGCGATCAACTGCATGGCGAAGTCCTTGAAGGCCAGCGTCGGCCCGTGGAACAGTTCCAGCAGGTGATGGCCGGGGGCCAGCTGGCGCAGGGGCGCCTTCGCCGTGTGTTCGATGCGGGCGTAGGCGCGGTCGATGGCGCCGCGCAGCTCGTCGTCGGTAAAGCTGTCGCCGGTGAAGGGGCGGACGACGCGGAAGGCCACTTCCTCATAAGGCAACCCGTCCAGGTCGTTCAGTCCGCCGAAGGCCGGGATCGTCTCGGGCAGGTACAGGCCACCGTCGCGGGCCAGGCCGGACAGCATCGCCCCTTCGAAGTTCAGCACCGGGGCCTGGCCCCGCGTCGAGACGTAACGCATCCGTATTCCCTTAGTATTTCCGCTGCCTGATACGCCAGATCAGGGCCACTGTCATCCCTGCCCAGGTCGCCGCGATCAGGAACCACTGGACGGCATAGGACAGGTGGTTGTTGGGGATCCCCTCGACCGCGACGGGGATCGGTTCCACCCCCTGCGCGTCGCCCTCGACGAAGCTGGCGACCACCAGGATCGGCTGGGTATCCAGCACCTGGGCCATGGCGGGCACGTCGCGGGCGAACCAGATATTCTCGTCCAGATTGGGGTCGGGCGTGGCGCTGCCCTTTTCGTCGGGCCAGTGCAGGTTGCCCCGGATGTTCAGCCGGACGGGGGGCCGTTCGACATGGCGCAGCTCCTGCGGGACGAAGCCGCGGTCGACCATGATCGCCCGCCCGTCATCGGTGACAAAGCGCGATACGACCTGGTAGCCGCCGCCCTGTTCCTTGGTATGGGACAGCACGTCGATTTCTGCCCCGGTCGTGGTGCCGCTGACCGTCACGGGCAGGTATTTCATCGAGGGGTCGACGGCGGCAGGCAAGGGCACGGGTTCGGCCTGGATACCGGCCTCGATGCTGGCGATCATGCCTTCCTTCCAGTCCATCCGGCGCAGTTGCCACAGGCCAAGCTGGATCAGGATCGTGCAGCCGACGATGCCAAGGATCAGGGGAAACAGGATGCGGCGCATGAGGATAAAGCCAGGGGCAAAGAAAAACGCGCGGGGCCATGCCCGCGCGCCATGTGTCAGGTCATGCGGGGATCAGCTGCCCCAGACATAGACGACCGCGAAAAGGAACAGCCAGATCACGTCGACGAAGTGCCAGTACCAAGCTGCGGCCTCGAAGCCCACGTGCTTTTCCTGGCTCATCTGGCCGTTCATCAGGCGCAGCAGGCAAACGGCAAGGAAGACCGTCCCGATGATGACATGGATGCCGTGGAAGCCCGTCGCCAGGTAGAAGGCGCTGGCATAGGACGTGTCGGCCAGGCCAAAGGCCGCGTGGCTGTATTCGTAGGCCTGCAGGATCGAGAAGACGACGCCCAGGATCACGGCGACGATCAACCCGTTGATGGTGGTCTTGCGGTCGTTGTCATGGACAAGCGCGTGGTGCGCCCAGGTCACGGCGACGCCCGACAACAGCAGGATCAGCGTGTTGATGAAGGGCAGGTGCCAGGGGTCGAAGGTCACGATGCCTTCGGGCGGCCAGACGCCGTCCTTGATCGGGCTTTCCGGGCCCATCGGATACAGCGCGTTCTTGATGAAGTTCCAGAACCAGGCGACGAAGAACATCGCCTCGGAGATGATGAACAGGATGAAGCCGTATTGCAGTCCGATGCGCACGACCGGGGTATGGTCGCCCGCCTGGCTTTCGCGGACCACGTCGGCCCACCAGCTGTACATCACGTAAAGCACGCCGACGAAGCCGATCAGGAACAGCCAGGGGCCGTTGACCGGAATGCCCAGCAGATGAACCTCGCCCGAATGCATCCAGCCTACTGCGCCATACAGCATCAGGAAGGCCGAGATGGCGGAAACGAAGGGCCAGATCGACGGCGGAAGGATATGGTAATCGTGGTTCTTTGCGTGCGCCATGAGCTATCCCCGTCGGCTCCTTGAGGTATTCAGTTGACGTTATCGGCCGGTGCAACGTCAAGAGACGCCTGCTTCGGCTCGGTCCGGTGGAAGGTATAGGACAGGGTGATGTCCCTGATCCAGCTTGCGTCGCGATCCGTAACCAGTTCCGGGTCGACATAGAAGCTGACCGGCATCTCGATCCGCTCGCCCGGCTGCAGGGTCTGCTCGGTGAAGCAGAAGCACTCGATCTTGCTGAAGTAATAGCCCGACACTTCCGGCGCGACGTTGTAGCTGGCGGTGCCGGTGATGGGCACGTCGGAATTGTTGATCGCCTCGTAGAAGGCCAGGCCGTTCTCGCCAATCTTGATCTCCATGCTGGTCTGCATGGGGCGGAAGGTCCATTCCAGGTTCTTGTCCACATTGGCGTCGAAACGGACCCGGACGACCTCGTCCAGCACGTGATCGGGCGCCGAGACCGCCACTTGGGTCGTGCCGCCAAAGCCGGTGACGCGGCAGAACCAGTCATAGAAGGGCACAGCCGCCCAGGCCAGCGCCCCCATCGTCACGACGACGCCCACCAGCCATGTGACGGTCTTCTTTTCGGGCGACATGCTCATTCCTCTGCCTCCTGGGGAAGGACCGAGACGCGCGGCTGGTGGTCATAGGCCTCCATCAGGTCGCCCTGCTGGACCTTCACGACCGTCAGCCCGAAGACCAGGGCGACAAAGGCCACCAGTACAAGCCCCAGCCCGACATTGCGGGACCGGCGCCGCTTGTGAAGTTCATGTTCCGTATTCAGCGCCATCACCAGGCCCCCGCTGCATTCTGGACCAGCAATGCCACGAAGTGCAGGAACAGATAGTAAAGAGACAGCTTGAAGACGCGCTTTTCCACCGCATAGCCATCGGCCACCGCCGCAGCCTCGTCCCGGCGCAGGATCTGCCAGCCGCCGTGGATGAACAGCGCGTTCAGCACCACCGCCGCGGCCAGATAGATCGGCCCGCCGACCGACGTAAGCCCCAGCCAGATCGCGAAGGGCGCCAGCACCAGCGTATAGGCGAAGATGTGGCGGCGCGTCGCGGGGCGGCCATGCGTGACCGTCAGCATCGGCACCCTGGCCTCGTGATAGTCGGACTTCATGAACAGCGCGAGCGCCCAGAAATGCGGCGGCGTCCAGAAGAAGATCAGCGCGAACATCAGAAGCGATTCGATGCTGATCCCGCCCGTGGCGCAGGCCCAGCCGATCATCGGCGGGAAGGCACCGGCAGCGCCGCCGATGACGATGTTCTGCGGCGTCCAGCGTTTCAGCCAGATGGTGTAGACCACGGCATAGAAGAAGATCGTGAAGGCCAGGAAACCCGCCGCGAACCAGTTCGCGGCCAGGCCCAGCATCATCACCGAAAAACCTGCCAGGATCAGGCCCAGCGACAGCGCCGCGCCCCCCTCGATCCGGCCTGCCGGGATGGGGCGGCCCTGGGTGCGGCGCATCACGGCGTCGATGTCGGCGTCATACCACATGTTCAGCGCGCCCGACGCCCCGCCGCCAAGCGCGATGAACAGGACCGAACAGAAGGTGATAAAGGGATGCACGTCGACGGGCGCCACCCACAGGCCGACAAAGGCGGTGAAGACGACCAGCGACATCACCCTCGGCTTGAGCAGCGCGACAAAGTCGCGGAACTCGGCCTCGGGGGCGCCGTCATAGGTGTTGATGTCGGTCATCTCGTCTTCGGTCTGGCTTGTGTCGCTGGTCC
This sequence comes from Paracoccus sp. AK26, assembly GCF_011801365.1. Classification (NCBI taxonomy): domain Bacteria; kingdom Pseudomonadati; phylum Pseudomonadota; class Alphaproteobacteria; order Rhodobacterales; family Paracoccaceae; genus Paracoccus; species Paracoccus sp. AK26. Next base: position 645,672 of record NZ_CP041041.1, on the reverse strand, counting down.
GACCGACGGTCAGTCGGCCTCGGCCAGCGTCACGGTTTCATCGGTGGACAGCGCGGCGGTCGCCGGCGCCCCTTCAAGCGTGCCGCCCTGTTCGGCGACCCATTCGGCATATACCTCGGGGCTGACGGCCTTCACGACAATGGGCATATAAGCGTGGTTGATGCCGCAGAGTTCATAGCAATGGCCGAAATAGACGCCTTCCTGCTCGACATTGAACCAGGCTTGCGCGATGCGGCCCGGAACGGCGTCCTGCTTGACGGCAAAGGCGGGAACCGACCAGGAATGGATCACGTCGTTGCCGGTCACCTGCAGCAGCACCGTCTGGCCGACAGGCACGACCACGGCCGTATCGGTGGCCAGCAGGAACTCGTCCTCGGAATAGCCATAGTCGGCCAGTTCTTCCTTGGCCAGCATGATCGAATCGAAGCTGATCCCGTTCTCGGGATATTCATAGGACCAGTACCACTGGTTGCCGGTGGCCTTGATCACAACATCGGGGTCGGCGGGCATTTCCTGGCTGCGGAACAGCGCCGGCAGCGAAAAGGCCCCGATCGTCACCAGGATCAGCACCGGCACCAGCGTCCAGGCCACTTCCAGCGGGGTGTTATGGGTAAAGCGGGCCGGAACCGGGTTCGCGCGCCTGTTGAACCGCAGGATCGCATAGGCCAGAAGCCCGCAGACGATCAGCGTCACGACGGTGATGATGATCAGCACGAAATGATCCAGCCACTGCTGGTCGCGGGCCAGTTCGGTGGCCGCGGGCTGGAAGTTCACGCCGCGCGGCTCGGGCTTGCCGATCACGGGCAGTTCGCCCAACACATCCTGCGCAAAGGCCGACCCGGCTACCATTCCCGCCGTCGCAAGCCCCGAAGCTGCCGCGACTGTCCGGCGAATCATCGCTATTGCCATCATCCCATCCCGTTATCCTGGCGCGGCCGCGCGACCGCAGGTCGCCCGAGGGCGGCCCTTTTCCTTTAACACTGACCGTTCTATGACCATATCTCGTCCCAGCGGGCAAGTGATACATAAGCCTGCCCAAGCAAATTACCGGCACTGGGCCGCCCGGGCCGCGTCAGAAAGATGAGCCGCCATGAGCCGAACCTCTTTTGATCCGTTCACCTCGCATCTCGACCGGGACCGGGCCTTGGCGGTCCTGCGCGAAGCCACGGCGGGGGCCGAGGATGGCGAGTTGTTCCTGGAACATTCGGTGTCTGAATCGCTGGTCTTCGACGACGGGCGGCTGCGCAATTCGGGCTATACCGCCGAACAGGGTTTCGGCCTGCGCGCCGTCCGCGGCGAGGTGACGGGCTATGCCCATTCGACCGAGATTTCGGAACCGGCCCTGCGCCGCGCCGCCGAGACCGCCCGGCTGGCCGTGGGCCAGGGCGGCGGGGTCATGGCGCCCGCCGCACCCATGCAGGTGCAGCCGCTATACATGGCCGCCGACCCCGCCGAGGGCGTTCCCTTTGCCCAAAGGATCGAGCTTTTGCGGCAGATCGACGATTATGCCCGGTCGCGCGACCCGCGGGTGGTTCAGGTGACGGTCTCGCTGGCCTCGTCGCTGCAGCAGGTGGCGATCCTGCGCCCCGAGGGTGGGCTGGTGACCGACATCCGCCCCATGGCGCGGCTGAATGTCAGCGTGATCGTCGAGAATAACGACCGCCGCGAAACCGGCGGGCATGGCGGCGGCGGGCGCATTCCGCTGGCAGGGCTGATGGACCCGGCCCATTGGCAGCCCGCCGTGGACGAGGCGCTGCGCATCGCCCTGGTCAACCTGCGGTCCGTGCCCGCGCCGGCTGGCGTGATGGATGTCGTGCTTGGCCCCGGCTGGCCCGGTATCCTTCTGCACGAGGCCGTGGGCCATGGCCTGGAAGGCGATTTCAACCGCAAGAAAGCATCGGCCTTTGCGGGACTGATGGGACAACGTGTCGCAGCCCCCGGCGTGACGGTGGTGGACGACGGCACCATCCCCGACCGGCGCGGGTCCATCGGCGTTGATGACGAAGGGATGCCCCCTGCCCGCAACGTCCTGATCGAGGACGGGATCCTGGTGGGCTACATGCAGGACCGCCAGAACGCGCGTCTCATGGGGGTGGATCCGACCGGTAACGGCCGGCGGCAAAGCTTCTCGCACGCGCCGATGCCGCGCATGACCAACACCTACATGCCCGGCGGCGAGGCGGACCCGGCCGCGATCCTGGCGGACCTGAAGGACGGCATCTATGCAGTGGGCTTCGGCGGCGGCCAGGTGGACATCACCAACGGCAAGTTCGTGTTTTCCTGCACCGAGGCTTATCGCGTCAGGGACGGCGTGGTGGGCGACCCGATCCGGGGCGCCACGCTGATCGGCGACGGGGCGACCGCGCTGCAGCAGGTGCGGGCCATCGGCAACGACATGGCGCTGGATCCGGGCATCGGCAATTGCGGCAAGCAGGGGCAATGGGTGCCGGTGGGCGTGGGCCAACCGACGCTGCTGATCGGCGGGCTGACGGTCGGCGGCTCGGCTGCGTAGAGGACGCTAACCAGTTGTTAACCGCTGCGGCGTAATGCTGATTCCCGGACAAGGGCCGGAGGCAGCATGGATACCGCGCATCTTCCTTTCGACAGCCGCAGCGTTCAGGACGACGACCTCAGCGTCCTGCGCCTGATCCGGTCGCGCCGCGTCGGGCCGGCGACCTATCATCGGCTGATCGCCGAACATGGCAACGCACGGGCCGCGCTTGCGGCCCTGCCCGAAATCGCTGCCGCCGCCGGGATCGCGGATTACGAAGCCTGCCCCGAAGGCGTGGCCGCCGCCGAACTGGCCGCAGGGCGAAAGGTGGGCGCACGGCTGATCCGCTGCGATTCGCCCCTTTATCCGGCCGCGCTGCGCGAAATCGACTCTGCGCCGCCCGTCTTGTGGGTGCGCGGCGATCCTGCCTGGCTGTCCAGGAACCCGGTCGCGGTGATCGGCGCGCGCAACGCATCGTCCCTGGGGCTGCGCATGGCGCGCGGCATGGCGGCGGGACTGGGCGAGGCCGGGCATACGGTCGTGGCAGGCCTTGCCCGGGGCATCGACACGGCGGCCCATAACGCGGCCCTGCCCACGGGCACGGTGGCCGTCATGGCGGGCGGGGTCGATATGATCTATCCGGCGGAAAACGTGGTGCTGGCGGCGCAGATCGCCGAAAAAGGCGTGCTCGTTTCGGAACAGCCGCCCGGCACGGAACCGCAGGCGCGCCATTTCCCGACCCGCAACCGCATCGTGTCGGGCCTGTCCCTGGCCGTGGTGGTGATCGAGGCCGCGCACAGGTCCGGCACGCTGATCACCGCCAAGAACGCGCTCGACCAGGGGCGCGAGGTGATGGCGGTGCCCGGCCATCCGATGGATGCCCGCGCGGGCGGCTGCAACCAGTTGATCCGCGACGGGGCGATCCTGGTGCGCAACTCGGCCGATGTCTGCACGGCGCTTGGCCGGGAACCAGAGCTTGCCGGAATAGCCGAGGCACCTGCGTTCCCCGCCTCGCGTCCCGAACCCGCCGATCCGGCGCAGATCGAGGCGCGGATCCTGTCCCGCCTGGGCCCCTCGCCCTCGGATGAAAACGACGTGATCCGCGACCTGGGCCTGCCGGCCGCAACGGCAAGCGCCGCGATCCTGTCGCTGGAACTGCAGGGCCGTTTGTTGCGCGTGCCGGGGGGGCGGCTGGCACTTGGCTGACGGGCGCACACGCGGCGGATGATTTCGGCAGGTTGACACTGGCAGGCCCCCGACCCATGTTCCCGGCCCATCGCAAGGTCCCCTGAGGTAAGAATGCCCGTCGTCGTCGTGGAATCCCCGGCCAAGGCCAAGACCATCGAAAAATACCTCGGCGGCGATTATCGCGTGCTGGCCTCGTTCGGCCATGTCCGCGACCTGCCGCCCAAGGACGGCAGCGTCGATCCGAACGACGATTTCGCCATGAAATGGGAGGTCGCGGCAGACAGCCGCAAGCACCTCAAGGCGATCAAGGACGCGCTGAAGGACGACCAGACCCTGATCCTGGCGACCGACCCCGACCGCGAGGGCGAGGCGATTTCCTGGCACCTGCTTGAGGCGCTGTCGCCGGCGCTGAAGAAGGGTGCGGCGGTCAATCGCGTCACCTTCAACGCCATCACCAAGACCGCCGTGACCGAGGCCATGGCCAATCCCCGCCAGATCGACCAGCCGCTGGTCGATGCCTATCTGGCGCGCCGCGCCCTGGATTACCTGGTGGGCTTCAACCTGTCCCCGGTCCTGTGGCGCAAGCTGCCGGGCGCGAAGTCAGCGGGCCGGGTGCAGTCCGTCTGCCTGCGCCTGATCGTGGACCGCGAAATGGAGATCGAGGCCTTCAAGGCCCGCGAATACTGGTCGGTCCATGCCCGCCTGGCGACACCGGGCGGCGCGGAATACGACGCCACGCTGGTGTCGCTGGCGGGCGCGAAGCTGGACCGCTTCGACCTGCCGACGGCGGAAAAGGCCGCGATGGCCGTCAGCGCGGTGGCCAGCCGCGACCTGCGCGTGACCAGCGTCGGGGCCAAGCCCGCGACCCGCAATCCCTGGCCGCCCTTCATGACCTCGACCCTGCAGCAGGAAGCCAGCCGCAAGCTGGGCATGGGCGCCAAGGCCTGCATGTCGGCGGCCCAGCGTCTGTATGAGGCGGGGCTGATCACCTATATGCGGACCGACGGCATCGACATGGCGCCCGAGGCCGTCCATGCCGCCCGCGACGCGATCCGCGCCAAGTTCGGCGACAAATACGTGCCGTCCAGCCCGCGGATGTACAAGAACAAGGCCAAGAACGCGCAGGAAGCGCATGAATGCATCCGCCCGACCGACATGATGCTGTCGCCCGACAGGTTGAAGGTCACGGCGGACGACCAGCGGAAACTGTATGACCTGATCTGGAAGCGCACCATCGCCAGCCAGATGGAAGCCGCCCGCATGGAGCGCACCACGGTCGAGATCGCCAGCCCTGACGCCCAGGTCGGCCTGCGCGCGACGGGCCAGGTGATCCTGTTCGATGGCTTCCTGCGCGTCTATGACCAGGGCCGCGACGACGACGACGGCGAGGACAGCGCACGCCTTCCTGCGATCCAGCAGGGCGAGGCCGCGAAGCTGGTCGGCAAGGCCTTCGAGGCCGAGTTTGCCAAGGCGCGCGAAAAGGACGACCCGGTTCCCGCCGCGCCTGCCGGACAGCGCGCCGCCCCCGGCCTGCTGCTGAACGACACGGCCGCCGTTGCCGCGCGGCAGCATTTCACCCAGCCGCCCCCCCGCTATACCGAGGCGACGCTGGTCAAGCGGATGGAGGAACTGGGCATCGGGCGGCCCTCGACCTATGCCAGCATCGTCACCACGATCCAGGACCGCGAATATGTCCGCAAGGACAAGAACCGCCTGATCCCCGAGGACAAGGGCCGGCTGGTCACGATATTCCTGACCAAGTATTTCCCGCGTTACGTCAGCTATGACTTCACGGCGGATCTGGAAAACGAACTGGACGAGATCAGCGCAGGCGACCTGGTCTGGCGCGAGGTTCTGGGGCGCTTCTGGAAAGATTTTTCGAAGGCGCTGGAAGGCACGTCGGAACTGCGCATCACCGAGGTTCTGGACGCGATCGACGACGCCCTTGCCCCGCATCTTTATCCGCCGCGGGCCGATGGCGGCGATCCGCGCGTTTGCCCTGTCTGCGGCGCGGGACGGTTGAACCTGAAGACGGCGCGGTCGGGCGGGGCCTTCATCGGTTGTTCCAACTATCCCGAATGCCGCTATACGCGCCCGATCTCGGCCCCCGACGGCGAGGAAGCCGTGGGCGACCGCATCCTGGGCGAGGATAACGGCGACCCGATCAGCCTCAAGACCGGGCGCTTCGGCCCCTATGTCCAGCGAGGCGAGGCGACCGAGGAGAACCCGAAGCCGCCGCGCGCCTCGCTTCCCAAGGGCTGGAACCCGGCGACGCTGGATCTGGACCGGGCGGTGCAACTGCTGTCGCTGCCGCGTCCGGTGGGCCACCACCCCGAGGATGGCGAACTGATCGAGGCCGGGATCGGCCGGTTTGGTCCCTATGTGAAGCACGGCTCGAAATACGCGAACCTGCCCGACGTGGAGGAAGTCTTCACCATAGGCATGAACCGCGCGGTCGAGGTTCTGGCGGCCAAGCAGACCCGCGGACGGGCAGCGGCCGCGGCACCCCTGCGCGAGTTGGGCGATCATCCCAGCGGCGGCGCGATCCAGGTGATGAACGGGCGCTATGGCCCTTATGTCAAATGGGAAAAGGTGAACGCCACCCTGCCCCGCGATGTCACGCCCGAGGATCTGACGGTCGAGCAGGCGCTTGAACTGATCACCGCCAAGGCCGGCAAGTCGCCCGCCCGGAAGACCGCAAGCAAGACCGCGGGCAAGACGGCGGGCAAGACGGCGGGCAAGACGGCGACAAAGAAAGCGACGGCCAAGAAGCCTGCCGCTGCCAAGCCGGCCGCAAAGAAGACAGGCGCGGCGAAGGCTGCATCAAGCAAGGCGTGATCGCCGGGGCAGCGGGGTCCGTCCAGAACCTGCTGCCCGACCTTGCTGAAGTGACCCTCAGCCCGGCGGGACGTAGCCTGCTGCGCTCTGGTCTGTCCAAAGCTGCGCGGTGCGCGTCAGCCACAGCGCCCGCTCGGTTGGCGGTTCATCTGAACCTGCCCGGGCCGTCCGCATCTTAACCTGCACCGGCATCCAGCAGCCTTCCGACCAGTTCGGAACTGTTGCGCACGCCCATCTTGCGGATCATGTTGGCGCGATGCACCTCGACCGTGCGGGGGGAACAGTCCAGCGATTTGGCGATCTCCTTGCTGGTGAAGCCGTTGACCAGATAGCGGGCGATGCGCTTTTCCGTGGGCGTCAGCGGGCCGCCGCCCGCCACCGGGCTGTCCAGCGGCCGATAGGTCCAGACCGCCAGGCGATGCGGATCGTCCTGGTCCATCGTCCGGCCCCTGCCCTCCATCCAGACGATCTGTTCGTTCTTGCGCCGCATGAATCGTTCGTCCTGGTAGAAGGGGTGGTCCTGCATGGCCTTTCGCGCCCGTTCCCCAACCAGCCGGAAGTCGGTCTGGCCGGGATAAAGGACCTGCATCGACTGGCCCTCCAGGTCCTGCGGCGTCCAGCCGAAGACGGTTTCCACCATCAGGCTGGCCCTGACGATTACCCGGTCCGCCAGGATCAGCGTGGCGTCGGGGGCGTTCTGGAAGGCAAGAGCGTCGTAATCCCTGGCCGCACCATGGGTTCGGGGGCTTGGCATGATGGCACCGCTACTTATCGGCATACGTGTTTTTACGGATAGAGCATTCCACGGCCATGCGACAGGATTTCTCTCGACGCGGCGGCGCCTGTGCCGTCGGGATCATCAATTCGACTGGGGCGGAGAATGACAGGATCGAAAAAGGTTTACACCACTGCGGACGCGGCGCTTGAGGGGCTGCTGCATGACGGGATGCTGATCGCGGCAGGGGGCTTTGGCCTTTGCGGCATTCCCGAACTGCTGATCGACGCATTGGTCAGAAGCGGGGTCAAGGACCTGACCATCGCCTCGAACAACTGCGGCGTGGACGGCTTCGGACTGGGCAAGCTGCTGGACACGCGCCAGATCAGGAAGATGATCAGCAGCTACGTGGGCGAAAATGCCGAATTCATGCGCCAGTATCTGTCGGGCGAGCTTGAGCTGGAGTTCAACCCGCAGGGCACGCTGGCCGAACGGATGCGCGCCGGCGGCTGCGGCATCCCCGGCTTCTATACCAAGACCGGCGTCGGCACCGTCATCGCCGAGGGGAAGGAGGTCAAGACCTTCGACGGCCAGGACTACATCCTGGAACGCGCCATCGTGGCCGACCTGTCGATCGTGAAGGCCTGGAAGGCCGACGATACCGGCAACCTGGTCTTCCGCAAGACCGCCCGCAACTTCAACCCGCCCGCCGCCATGTGCGGTCGCGTCTGCGTGGCCGAGGTCGAGGAGATCGTTATGCGCGGAAGCCTAGACCCGGACATGATCCACCTGCCCGGCATCTATGTCCACCGGATCGTCCAGGGTCCGCACGAGAAGCGCATCGAGCAGCGCACCACCCGCAAGAAGGAGACCGCGTAATGGCCGAAGCATCCAAGGGTTGGGATCGCAACCAGATGGCCGCGCGGGCGGCGCAGGAACTGGAAGACGGGATGTATGTCAACCTGGGGATCGGCATCCCGACGCTGGTCGCCAACTATGTGGGCGACAAGGACATCACGCTGCAGTCGGAAAACGGGATGCTGGGCATGGGCCCCTTCCCGTTCGAGGGCGAGGAAGACCCCGACCTGATCAACGCGGGCAAGCAGACCATCACGGAACTGTCGCGCACATCCTATTTCGACAGCGCGACCAGCTTTGGCATGATCCGGGGCGGCAAGATCGCCGCCGCCATCCTGGGCGCGATGGAGGTGGCCGAGAACGGCGACCTGGCGAACTGGATGATCCCCGGCAAGCTGGTCAAGGGCATGGGCGGGGCCATGGACCTGGTCGCCGGCGTGGGGCGCGTGATCGTGGTCATGGACCACACCAACAAGGCGGGCGAATCAAAGGTGCTGCGCGAATGCACCCTGCCCCTGACCGGCAAGGGCGTGGTGGACCGCATCATCACCAACCTGGGCGTGCTGGACGTGGTGCCGGGCGGGTTGAAGATCGTCGAATGTGCCGAGGGCGTCACCGAGGAGGAATTGCGCGCCGCAACCGAGGCCACGATCGTTTCCTGAGACGCCGCGCAAGGCGGAAATCTCGGCGGGGGGCCTTGCCCCCCGTCGCTGTTTCGGCGACTCCCCCCCAGGATACTTGGGCACAAAAGAGGAAGGGACGTCATGACCGCCGAGCAGATCGCCGCGCTGTTCACCCGGCCGGACGGGACATTCCTTTGCGCCCGCTGGGGGCGGCCGGTTGCGCCGGTGATCTTCGGGCTGGCCGACGAAAGCCTGGACATCTTTCGCGGCGCCATCCGCGCGGGCTTTGCCCATGCCCGTCATCCCCTCGCGGACACGGACCCTGACATGGGGGCGAACCTGATGCTGTTCTTTGTGCGGGATTGGGCGGAACTGGCCGATGTGCCGGACCTGGACCGGCTGACCGATGCGCCGGGCCTTCCTGGCCGGCTGGCGGACGCGGATGCGGACCAATACCGGATGTTCCGCTTTGACGCAGACGGCGGCATCCGCGCCTGCCTGGGCTTCCTGCGTATGTCCGGCCCCCTGGCCGAAAGCCACCCGGCGCAACTGGCCGAGGCGCTGTTCATGCGCTGCGCGCTGACCTTCGCGCGCGACATAGCCCCTTCGGCCGGGGTGGCGGCCTTGATCCGGGCGGCCTATGATCCGGTCCTGCCGGTCGCGGCAACGGATGCCGCCCATGCCCTGCGTCTGGCGGCCAGGATGGGGAACGCATGACGCACATCATGTTCGTCCGGGTTTACTACGAGGACACCGATCTTGCCGGGATCGTCTATTACGCAAACTACCTGAAGTTCATCGAACGAGGCCGGTCGGACTGGCTGCGCGACCTGGGGATCGACCAGGTGGCGATGAAGGAAGGCGGCCATGTCTTCGCCGTCCGCCGGATCGAGGCCGATTACTTGCGCCCCGCCCGCTTCGACGACCTTCTGGCGGTCGAAACCAGGCTGGTCCAGATGACCGCGGCGCGGATCGTGGTGGACCAGACCGTCCGGCGCGGGGACGAGGCGCTGTTCGCGGCACGGGTCACCCTGGCCTGCCTGGACGGCGCGGGACGGCCGGTGCGGCTGCCCCGTGCCCTGGCCCATGCCCTGGCCATCGACTGAGGCGCGCGGGCCGCACCTGTCGGACAGTGACGGCATTGTGTTGCAGCCAGGGGCTGCAACCTTTGCTAGGAAGGCGCTAGAAGGCCCGCAAACCGGCCAGGACCAAGGCCGGATTCGTGACGGATCACGACGAAAAGGCAGTGAAGATGGAACCGATCCAGGCCGCGCAGGCCCTTGATTTCTCGTTGATGGCGCTTTTTGCGCGGGCCTCGCTGACGGTGCAGGTGGTGATGGTGCTGCTGATCGTGGCCTCGGTCTGGGCCTGGGCCATCATCATCCAGAAGTTCCTGGCCTTCGCCAAGGCGCGCAAGGAAGCCGCACGCTTCGACCGCGCCTTCTGGTCGGGCGAGCCGCTGGACGACCTGTATGACCGGCTGGGCGACCGGCCCTCGGGCGCGTCGGAACGCATCTTCGCCGCCGGCATGACCGAATGGCGCCGCAGCCACCGCGACGACGGTGGCCTGATCCCCGGCGGACCCGCCCGCATCGACCGCGCCATGAACGTCGCCATCCAGCGAGAAGAGTCGCGCCTGTTCCGGGGGCTGTCCTTCCTGGCGACGGTGGGGTCCACCGCGCCCTTCATCGGCCTGTTCGGCACCGTCTGGGGCATCAAGACCGCCTTCGAAGGCATCGCCATGTCCCAGGACACCAGCCTGGCCGTTGTGGCCCCCGGCATCGCCGAGGCGCTGCTGGCCACCGCCCTGGGCCTTTTGGCCGCCATTCCCGCCGTCGTTTTCTACAACAAGCTGTCCGGCGACGCCGAGCGCGTGACCGGCAACTGGGAAGCCTTTGCCGACGAGTTCTCGACCCTGCTGTCGCGCCAGATGGACGAGGCGTAAGATGTCGGGCGCCGTCGTCAAGCGGGTCAGCCGCAAGGGCCGGGGCAGGCGCCGCAACGCGCCGATGTCCGAAATCAACGTCACGCCCTTCGTGGACGTGATGCTGGTGCTGCTGGTCATCTTCATGGTGGCGGCACCCTTGATGACGGCGGGTGTGCCGCTGAACCTGCCGCAGACCGCAGCCACCGCCGTGCCGACCGAACCGGAAGAACCGCTGGTGATCTCGATCCCCGCCGATGGCGACGTGGTGCTGATGGACGCGCCGGTGGCGCAGGACCAGATCGTCACGCGGCTGCGCGAGATCCTCGCCAGCCGTGAAAGCCAGCGGGTTTTCCTGCGCGCGGACGGGGCGATCCCCTATGCCCGCGTGGTGCAGGTCATGGGTGCGCTGAATGCGGCCGGGCTGTCGGATATCGTGCTGGTGACGGATACCGGCGGGCCCAGGATGGACGGCTGACGCCATGGAAGACCGCGAGGGCCGCATCGGTTGGTGGGTTTCGGGATCGGCGCATGGCGCGCTGATCCTGTGGGCGATCCTGGGCGGGGTGTTCCTGCGCCCGCAGCCCTCGGCCCCCCTGCGCACGACCGAGGTCGCCACCATGAGCGGGGCCGAGTTCGAAGCCCTGGCCGCCGCATCCCGTGGCGCGGGTCCGGTCGGGCGCGATGCAACCGCCGTCGCCACCCTGCCCGCCCCTGCCGCCGAGGAGGATGCAGGCCAGATGCCTGCCGGTGCCAGTGCCCCGGATGCTGAAGCCGCCGCGCAGGCCCTGACCAGTCCCGATACGTCCGAGGCGCAGCCCGACCTGTCCGATTTCGACCGCCCTGACCCGGTTGCCGTGGCGACCGATCTGGGCGCGCCAAGCGAGAACCAGACGGCGGACGACGCCGCACCAGAAACGCCCGCCGCCACCGATGCGCCTGTGGCCGATGCAACGCCATCGCGCCCTGGCACGCCGGCGGCCGACCAGGCTGCACCCTCCGCACCGCAGTCCGAACTGGCCCTGGACCGGTCAGCCCTGCCCCGGCAGCGTCCCGAAGGGCTGGTGGAACAGCGCAATGCCCGACTGGCCCAGCAGGAGGCCGAGCGCCGCGCTGCCGCCGAAGCCGCCCTTGCCGCCGAAGAGGCAGAGCGCGCCGCCGCCGCGGCCGAGGAACGCCGCCTGACGGCCGAGCGCGAGGCCGCCGAGGAAGCGCGCCGCGCCGAACAAGCCGCGGCGGAAGAAGCCGAGCGGCAGGCCGAGGCGGAACGCCAGCGGGCCGCTGCCGAAGCCGAGGCCGATCGTCAGGCCGCCGAGCGTCGCGAGGCGCAGGAGCGGCGGGAGGCTGCGGAACAAGCCGAGCGAGAGGCCGAGGAACGGCGAGAGGCCGAAGCCCGTGCCGCCGAGGAACGTCGCGCCGCCGAGGCACGCGAAGCCGAGGAAGCGGAACGTCAGGCCGAGGCAGAGCGCCGCGAGGCCCAGGCCCGCGCCGAAGAAGAGCGTCGGGCCGCAGCCGAACGGCGCGCCGAGGAGGAACGCCGCGCGGCAGCGGAACGTGAAGCCGAAGAGCGTCGCGCCACGGCCGAACGCGAGGCCCGCGAAGCCGAGGAACGCCGCGCCGCCGAGGCCGCCGAGCGAGAGGCCGCCGAGCGCCGGGCGGAAGCCGAACGCCGGGCCGAGGAAGAACGCCAGGCCGCTGCCGAGCGAGAGGCTGCGGAACGCGAAGCGACCGAACGGGCCGCTGCCGAGGCCGCGCGCCAGCAGGCGCTTGAGGATGCGCTGCGCGAGGCGCAGGAAGGCAATGCAGGGGCCGAAGGGACCGACACGGCCTCGACCGGCGATGCGGCGGGCGGCAACAGCCAGACCATCGAGGGTGGATCGGGCGCATCGGCTGCGCAGGACCCGCTGGCCGCGGCCCTGGCCGGGGCCATGGCGGGCGGCGGGGCCGAGGGCACGGATGCCGCGCAGGGCGGCTTTGCCGAGCCGCTGCAGCTTGCGCCTTCGGCCATCCGTCCCACGCCCCTGGATGGCGGCATCGACATGTCCAGCCTGTCCGAGGCCCAGCCCCTGTCGCTGGCCGAGAAGGACGCCTTCCGTGCCGCGATCCGCCAATGCTGGAACGAAGGCGCGCTATCGCTCGAGGCGCAGCAGATGTCGGTCTCGGTGGCGTTCAGCATGACTGCGGACGGCAGGCCGATCGATGCCAGCCTGCGGATCGCGGATTACCGGGGCGGCACGGATGCCGGCGCCCAGCACGCCTTCCAGGTTGCCCGGCGGGCGATCATGATGTGCGGCGGCGCGGGCTTCCCGCTGCCCTTCGACAAGTTCAGCCGTTGGCGCGACGTGGTGGTCGAGTTTCGCCCCGACGGCATCGGGTTTGACTGACGCCGGGGATTTCCCGGCCCTGTCGCAAGGATGATGAGGATATGATGCTTCGGACGCTGACCGTGACCCTGTCGATGGCGCTGGCCGCCGTCGCGGTGCCCGCCCTGCCCGCCCTGGCGCAGGACGGGCCGCTGAAGATCGAGATCACCGATGGTGTGACCGAGCCGATGGCGATCGCCATTCCCGCCTTCCACGGCGATGCCGAGGTCGCGCAGCGGGTCCGTGACGTGGTCGCAGCCGACCTGACCGGCACCGGCCTGTTCCGCGAGATCGCCGCAGGCGCGGCCGCCGCGCCCGGCAGCTTTGGCGAGGCGATCGCCTATGAGGACTGGCGGGCGGCCAGTGCCCAGGCGCTTGTCTCGGCCGAGGTGACGCAGTCGGGCGACGCGATCAGCGTGAAGTTCCGGCTGTATGACGTCTTCGCGGGCCAGCCGCAGGGCGACGGAATGCAGTTCGACGCCCGCGCGACAGACTGGCGCCGCGCGGCCCACAAGATCGCCGACCAGATCTATGCCCGTCTGACGGGTGAACAGCCCTATTTCGACAGCCGCGTGGCCTTTGTGCAGGAAATCGGTCCCAAGGACGCGCGGATCAAGCGCATCGGGGTCATGGACTATGACGGCCAGAACATCCTGTGGATGACGGACAGCGCCTCGCTGGTGCTGGCGCCGCAGTTCTCGCGCGACGGGCGGCGGCTGGTCTATACCAGCTTCGACAGCGGCTTCCCGCAGATCCGGGTGCTGGACATCGCCACCGTGTCGTCGCGCCCGCTGACGCAGGACGCGAACAGCATGGCCTTTTCGCCCCGCTTCAGCCCGGACGGACGCTGGATCGTCTATTCCCGCGAACAGGGCGGCAATACCGATATCTGGTTGATGGACGCGGCCTCGGGCGCGCAGCGGCCGCTGGTGCAGTCGCCCTCGATCGATACCGCGCCCAGCTTCAGCCCCGACGGCCAGCGGATCGTGTTCGAATCCGACAGGTCCGGCAATCCGCAGCTTTACGTCGTGGGCGTGAACGGCGGCGAGCCGACGCGGATCAGCTTCGGCGACGGGCGCTACGGATCGCCCGCATGGTCGCCCAAGGGGGACCTGATCGCCTTTACCAAGCAGGTCGGCGACCGCTTCCACATCGCCACCATGCGCACGGACGGATCGGCCGAAAAGACCCTGACCGAATCTTTCCTTGACGAGTCCCCGACCTGGGCTCCCAATGGCCGCGTGGTGATGTTCACGCGGGTCGCGCCCGGCGGGAACGGCCAGCCGAAGCTGCATTCGGTGGACATCACCGGGCGCAATATGCGACCGCTGAGCCTTGACTTTGCCGCCTCGGATCCTTCTTGGGGTCCGTTGATGCCCTGAGCCACCGCGCCGGAAGGATAGCCCGATGATCGTCTGGAAAAAGCCCACTGCCGCCGCCCTGCTGCTGACCCTTGCCGCCTGCGCGCAACCCGCGCCGCCGGTCGTCCAGGCGCCGGTGGTCGATCCTTATGCCAATGCCGCGGGCGGCGCGCTGTATCAGGGCGACCTTGCGGGCGGCGTGCTGGGTGCCCAGGCCACGGCGGAATACTTCAACAACAGCGTGGGCAACACCGTGCTGTTCCCCGCCAACCAGACCGCCCTGACGACCGAGGCGCGGGGCATCCTGGCGCGCCAGGCGGAATGGCTGAAGACGCACACCAACTTCAGCGCCGTCGTCCAGGGCCATGCCGAGGAAACCGGCACGCGCGAATACAACCTCGCCCTTGGCGCGCGCCGCGCCAGTGCGGTGCAGGAATACCTGATCGCGCAAGGCGTGGGTTCTGACCGCATCCGCACGCTGAGCTTTGGCAAGGAACGCCCGCGCGAGGTCTGCTCGGACGAGGCCTGCTATGCCAACAACCGCCGGGCCGTGACCGTGGTCAGCGCCACGGGGGCCGGATCGTGATCCTTCGCGTCATCGCCGCAGCCGCGCTGGCCGTGACGGTGGCCCTGCCGCTTGCGGCCCAGGAACCCGGCCTTGCCGATCTGCGGGCCGAGCTGAACGCGGTGCGCGGCCAGCTGCAGTCCTTGCGGTCCGACCTTGTCGCCTCGGGGGCCGAGGGCTTCCAGGCCGCAGGCGGCGACGCCGCCATCGACCGCATGAACGCGATGGAGCAGCACCTGGCGCGGCTGACCGATCGGACCGAGCAGTTGCAGAACCGCATCGACCGGATCATTGCCGACAGCAACCGCCGCATCGCCGACCTCGAATTCCGGCTGTGCGAAATGGACGAAACCTGCGATCTGGCCGCCCTGACCACGCCCGATCCCGGCCGCCTGCCCGGCAGCCTGCCTGGTGGCCCGACCGCGCCCGCCCTGCCTGCAACGCCGCAGCAGCCTGGCAGCAAGCCGGCCTCGGCGGGCGAGCAGGCCGATTTCGACGCGGCGCGCCAGGTCATGGCCAGCGGCGATTTCCGTCGGGCGGCCGATATGTTCGGCACCGTCGCCCAGACCCATGCCGGAGGCGCCCTGACGGCCGAAGCCCTGTTCTTGCGCGGCGCGGCCCTGGACAGCGCGGGCGACCTGCGCGGGGCGGCGGCCGCCTGGCTGGAAGGCTTCTCGGCCGATCCCGACGGTCCGCGTGCCGCCGAAAGCCTGCTGGGCATCGCCCGCGTGATCGAAGGCGAGGGCGATTCCACCGCCTCCTGCCTGTATCTGGCCGAAATCCCCGCCCGCTTCCCCGGCACCCCCTTCGCCGCCGAGGCCGAGACGCGGATGAGCCGGCTGGCCTGCGGCAGCAACGACCTGGGTGCGTTGCCCCCCGGCTTCGATGCCGAGGGAGAGGCCGAGGCTGATCTGGCCGAACATCAATAGCCGCGCCATGACCCTGCCCGCCGCCGATCCAGCCTTCCGCGTTCACGCAGCCCTGGACCGGCTGGCAGGCGACATGCCCGCGATCGGCGTGGCGGTGTCCGGTGGCGGGGATTCGGTCGCGCTGATGCATCTGATGGCGGAATGGGGACGGGGCCGCCGGATCATGGTCGCCACCGTGGATCACGGCCTGCGTGCGGAAAGTGCCGATGAAGCGCGCCAGGTCGGCCGGGCCGCCCGCGCCCTTGGCCTGTCCCATGCGACACTCTTGTGGCAGCGGGGAACGGATGCCGGGAACCTGATGGCCAATGCCCGCGACGCCCGGCTGCGCCTGCTGGCGGGATGGGCGCAGCGCAACGGGCTGTCGGCGGTGGTCCTGGGGCATACGGCGGACGACCAGGCCGAAACGCTGATGATGCGCCTGGCGCGCGGATCAGGGATCGATGGGCTGGCCTCGATGGCGGAATGGCGCGATGCCTTCGGCACCCGCTGGCTGCGGCCGATGCTGGGCACCGGACGGCAGGACCTGCGCGACTGGCTGCGGGCGCGCGGGATCGCCTGGATCGACGATCCCAGCAACGACAACACCGACTTCGACCGCGTCCGCATCCGGCAGGCCATGCAGGCGATGGGCCTGGACGTTCCCGCCCTGGCCCGCGCCGCCTGCCACATCCAGGAAGCCAGGGACGCGCTGTCCCACTATGCCGCCCATGCCGCCCGCGAGGCCGAGGCGCGGGACGGCAGGCTGACCCTGCCGCGCCGGGCCTATCAGGACGCCCCGCCCGAAATCCGCCGCCGCCTGATCGTCGCGGCCTGCCGCTGGATCACCGGCGCGGATTATCCGCCTCGCCGCGCCACGGTCCTGCACGCACTGAACGCAGTCGCCACGGGGCATCGTGTCACGCTGGACGGCGCGCTGATCGAACCGGCCGGGGACCGCATCCGGCTGTTCCGGGAAACCGCCGCCGCGCTGCGGGCGCCGGAAGTCCAGGACGGGGTTTGGGACAACCGGTGGGAGGTCAAGGGCTTGAGGCCTGGCCAGCATGTCGCGGCCCTGGGCTTGGGCGAGGTCGCGCGCGTCAAATGGCGGCTTGCGGGCCTGTCGCGGGACGAGGCTGCCGCCAGCCCTGCCGTCTGGGAAGGCGACCGTCTGGTGGCCGCGCCTCTGGTCCGCCCGCAGGCACCCTTCGAGATCTTCCCGGTCCGGGTTGCGTCACATTTCCGCAGGCTGGTGATGGCGCATTGAACCTGCGCCCAGAATCCCTATTTTCAAGCCAAACCGCTTTCCGCCGGAGGTCCGATATTGGGCAACGCACGTAATCTGGCCTTCTGGGTCGTCCTTTTCCTGATGATCCTGGCGCTGTTCAACCTGTTCAGCGACGGCGCCACCACCATGAACAGCCGGCAGATCAGCTATTCCGATTTCATCCAGCGGGTGGACAACGACCAGATCGCCTCGGTCACCATCGATGGAGAGGAACTGGCCGTCACCGGCACGGATGGCAACCAGTATGTCGCCATCCGCCCTCAGGGCGAGGAAATCGCGGACCGCCTGATCTCCAAGAACGTGGATGTGAAGGTCGTGCCCCAGCAGCAGTCGGGCTTCATGTCGCTGCTGGGCGTCTGGCTGCCCTTCATCCTGCTGATCGGGGTCTGGATCTTCTTCATGAACCGGATGCAGGGCGGCGGCAAAGGCGGCGCGATGGGCTTTGGCAAGTCGCGCGCCAAGCTGCTGACAGAAAAGCACGGCCGCGTCACCTTTGACGATGTGGCCGGCATCGACGAGGCCAAGGAAGAGCTTGAGGAGATCGTCGAGTTCCTGCGCAACCCGCAGAAATTCAGCCGTCTGGGCGGCAAGATCCCGAAAGGCGCGCTGCTGGTCGGCCCTCCGGGCACGGGTAAAACGCTGCTGGCCCGCGCCATCGCGGGCGAGGCGGGCGTGCCCTTCTTCACCATCTCGGGGTCCGATTTCGTCGAAATGTTCGTGGGCGTCGGCGCATCCCGTGTCCGCGACATGTTCGAGCAGGCCAAGAAATCCGCCCCCTGCATCGTCTTCATCGACGAGATCGACGCCGTGGGCCGCGCGCGCGGCGTGGGCATCGGCGGCGGCAACGACGAACGCGAACAGACGCTGAACCAGCTTCTGGTGGAAATGGACGGGTTCGAGGCCAACGAGGGCATCATCATCGTCGCCGCCACCAACCGCCGCGACGTGCTGGACCCCGCCCTGCTGCGCCCCGGCCGCTTCGACCGCCAGATCCACGTCCCCAATCCCGACATCAAGGGGCGCGAGAAGATCCTGTCCGTCCATGCCCGCAAGGTGCCGGTCGGCCCCGACGTGGACCTGCGAATCATCGCCCGCGGCACGCCGGGCTTCTCGGGCGCCGACCTGATGAACCTGGTGAACGAGGCCGCCTTGATGGCGGCCCGCATCGGCCGCCGATTTGTCAGCATGGAAGATTTCGAGAATGCCAAGGACAAGGTCATGCTGGGCGTGGAACGCCGCAGCATGGTCCTGACGCCCGAGCAGAAGGAAAAGACCGCCTATCACGAGGCCGGTCACGCGGTCGTCGGCCTGAGCCTGCCGAAATGCGATCCGGTTTACAAAGCCACGATCATCCCGCGCGGCGGTGCCCTGGGCATGGTGGTATCCTTGCCGGAAATGGACCGCCTGAACTTCCACAAGGACGAGGCCAAGCAGAAGCTGGCCATGACCATGGCGGGCAAGGCCGCCGAGATCATCAAATATGGCGAGGAAGGCGTGTCCAACGGCCCCGCCGGCGACATCCAGCAGGCCAGCCAGCTGGCCCGCGCCATGGTGATGCGGTGGGGCATGTCCGACAAGGTCGGCAACATCGACTATGCCGAAGCGCATGAGGGCTATAACGGCTCGACCGGTGGCTTCTCGATTTCCGCCGCGACCAAGGAACTGATCGAGCAGGAAGTCCGCGACCTGATCGAGCAGGGCTATCAGGACGCACGCCGCATCCTGATCGAGAAAGAGGCCGAGTTCGAGCGGCTGGCCCAGGGCCTGCTGGAATACGAAACGCTGACCGGCGAGGAGATCGGCAAGGTCCTTCGCGGGGAGACCCTGGGCGGCGACGATGACACGCCCAGCAGCCTGATCCCCTCGGTCACGGCGATTCCCAAGGCGGGCAAGCCTGCCACGGGCGGCGATCCCGCCCCTGCATGAACCGACAAGCCCCGGCCCTCGCGCCGGGGTTTTCTTTGGTCTTGCACCCTGGGGCCGCCCGGTGCATCCCCCTGCCAAACAAACGGAGGGTCCGATGCAGATCGACGACATCTGGGACATGGCGACCTTGCGCGCCCATATCGACGCCCTGGACGAACAGCTTGTGGGCCTTCTGGCACAGCGCCACGCCCTGATCGCCCGCGCCGCCAAGATCAAGGAACAGATCGGCCTGCCCGCCCGGATCGACGACCGGGTCGAGGAAGTGGTCGCAAACGCGGGTCGCCACGCCGCATCCCGCGGGCTGGATCCCGCCCTGATCGAGAATATCTGGCGCCAACTGGTCGAAGCCGCCATCGCGCAGGAAGACCGCTACCTGAACGGAGACCGCCCGTGACAGCAACATCGCCCCAGACCGCCACGCTGATTGACGGCAAGGCCTTTGCTGCCGGCTTGCGTAGCCGCATCGGTACCGCCGTTGCAGCGATGAAGACCCAGGGCATCACCCCGGGCCTAGCGGTCGTGCTGGTTGGCGAGGATCCGGCAAGCGAGGTCTATGTCCGGTCCAAGGGACGGATGACGCGCGAAGTCGGCATGAACTCGTTCGAACACCGGTTGCCCGCCGACACGCCGCAGGCCGATCTTCTGGCGCTGATCGACCGGCTGAACGCGGATCCGGCGGTCAACGGCATCCTGGTGCAACTGCCCCTGCCCCGCCACATGGACGAGGCCGCCGTCATCAATGCCATCGACCCGGCCAAGGACGTGGACGGCTTCCACATCCTGAACGTGGGGCGTCTGGCCACGGGGCAGAAAGCGATGGTGCCCTGCACGCCGCTGGGTTGCCTGATGCTGCTGCGCGACCAGTTGGGCAGCCTGTCCGGCAAGAATGCCCTTGTTATCGGCCGCAGCAACATCGTCGGCAAACCCATGGCGCAACTTCTGCTGCGCGACAGCGCGACGGTCACCGTGGCCCATTCCCGCACCGCGAACCTGCGGGACCTGTGCCGACAGGCCGATATCGTTGTCGCCGCGGTCGGACGCGCCCGTTTCGTGCAAGGCGACTGGATCAAGCCGGGCGCGGTTGTGATCGACGTTGGCATCAACCGCACCGATGACGGGCTGGTCGGCGATGTCGATTTCGTTTCTGCCAGCCAATTCGCGGGCGCGATCACCCCGGTTCCAGGCGGCGTCGGCCCGATGACCATTGCCTGCCTGCTGGCCAACACCTTGACCGCAACCGCCCGTGCCAACGGCCTGCCCGATCCCGAGGGTTTGACGCCCTGACGGGCAACCCCATCATCTTCCGTGCACAAATATCCCGGGGGGCTGCGCGGCACGCGCGGCGGGGGTAGCGCCCCCTCCCCGACCTGCCACCCAGACCTCAGCTGTCGAACAATGTCCCCTGCTGCGCCGGCGCCGGCGCAGCAAGCCCCAGGTGACGCCACGCCCCGGACGTCAATTGCCGGCCGCGCGGCGTCCGGGCAATCAGTCCCTGTTGCAGCAGGTAAGGCTCGATCACTTCTTCGATCGCGTCGCGACTTTCGGACAGGGCAGCGGACAGGGTTTCCACGCCCACGGGACCACCACCGTAATGTTCGGCCATCTGCAGCAGGTAGCGCCTGTCGGCGCCGTCCAGACCCATGTCATCCACGCCTAGGCGGGTCAGCGCGGTATCCGCGATCCCTCGCGTCAGCCGCCCGTCCCCCTCGACCAGGGCAAAGTCCACCACGCGCCGCAGCAGCCGCCCCGCGATGCGGGGGGTTCCACGGGCACGGCGGGCAATCTCTCGCGTGCCGTCGGGTTCGGCATCTATGCCCATCAGCCGCGCGCCGCGCTGCACGATCAGGTCCAGTTCGGCCACCGTATAGAATTCCAGCCGCGTCGGAATGCCGAAACGGTCGCGCAGCGGCGTCGTCAGAAGGCCAAGCCGGGTCGTCGCGCCGACCAGCGTGAAGGGCTGCAACTCGATCCGGACGGTGCGGGCGGCGGGGCCTTCGCCGATGACCAGATCCAGTTCGAAGTCCTCCATTGCGGGATAAAGAATCTCCTCGACCGCCGGGTTCATGCGGTGGATCTCGTCGATGAACAGCACGTCCCGCGCTTCAAGGTTGGTCAGGATTGCGGCCAGATCGCCGGCCCGCGCCAGCACCGGACCGGATGTCATGCGAAAGTTCACGCCCAGTTCGCGGGCCATGATCTGCGCAAGCGTGGTCTTGCCCAGGCCCGGCGGGCCGAAGAACAGGGTATGGTCCATCGCCTTGCCGCGCATCTTGGCGCTTTCGATGAAGACGCGCAGGTTGGCGCGGGCATCGGCCTGGCCCACGAATTCCGACAGCATCTGCGGGCGCAGGGCGCGGTCTTCGGAATCGCTGTCCATCGGTTCGGGTCGCAGGGTCGGGTCGGGCTGGATCATCCGCGCCCCCAGGGGCCGTCATCGCGGCCGCTGCGGGGAATAGGGGACGCCCGTTCCGCCATGGCAGGCCGCTCCTCAAGCGCCATCAGGCGGGCGATCCGGTCCTCGGTCGCGGGATGGGTGGCGAACAGGCGGTCCATGCGCAGGCCGCCCAGCGGGTTGACGATGAACATGGATGCCGCCGCGGGGTTCTTTTCCGCCGGGATGTTCAGCACCCGCCCCGCCATCTGCGAGATCTTCGCAAGGGCCGAGGCCAAGGCACGCGGCTGCCCGCAGATCTGCGCGCCGGTCGCATCCGCCTCGAACTCTCGCGCGCGGGAAATCGCCATTTGCACCATCATGGCGGCCATGGGGGCAAAGATCATCGCCAGGATGGCGCCAAGCCCGCCGCCCCGGTCGTCGCGCCCGCCGGTGAACAGCATCATGTTGCCCATCATCGCGATGGCACCGGCCATTGTGGCGGTGACGGTCATGGTCAGCGTGTCGCGGTGCTTGATATGGGCCAGTTCATGGGCGATCACGCCCGCGATCTCGTCGCGCGACAGGGCACGGACCAAGCCCTGCGTCACCGCCACCGCCGCGTTTTCCGGGTTGCGGCCGGTGGCAAAGGCATTGGGCTGTTCGGTGGGCAGCAGATAAAGCTTGGGCATCGGCAGGTCAGCCCGCCGCGCCAGTTCGGCGGTCAGGGCATAAAGATCGCCGCCCTGCTGGGGGGACAGTTCCACCGCACCCTGCTGGCGCAGGACCATCTTGTCGCTGTTCCACCAGGAAAACACGTTCATGCCGCCCGCCAGCAGCAGCGCGACCACCGCGCCGCCCTGTCCGCCCAGCATCCAGCCCAGCACCATGACCAGGGCGGTCATGGCGGCCATCAGGATGAAGACCTTAGCGTTCCCGTGCATCAGAACCCCCTTATTCCTTCGGCGCAAGCAGGCGCAGCGCCGCGCGGATCAACGCGGGAGTTTGGGCGGCGGGTTCCCGCGCCTGCGCCTCGGCCACGGCCTGCGCGGCCTCGCTGGCAGCGTAGCCCAGATTGGACAGTGCGGACAGCGCGTCCGAAGTCGCGCGCGCGGCAAGCATCGCGTCCGATGGCGCAGCAGGCCTGGCGGGGGCACCGGCAGGTTCAAGGACAGCGGCATCCGTTTCGACCAGCGGCACGCCCATGTCCACGCTCAGCGTCGCGCCAAGCGCCATGACCGAGGGCGCCTTGTCCTTCAGCTCCAGCACCACCCGCTGGGCAAGCTTCGGCCCCACCCCCTGCGCCTTGCGGACGGACGCCCAGTCGCCCAACGCGATGGCGCGGCCCAGCCCCTCGGCCCCCAGCGTTCCCAGGATTGCCAGCGACACCTTGGCGCCAACGCCCTGCACGCCCGTCAGCAGCCGGTGCCATTCCTTTTCCAGCATGGACGTGAAGCCGAACAGTTGCAGCAGATCCTCGCGCACCATCAGGTCGGTATAAAGCGCGACCGCCTGCCCCACCGGCGGCAGGCTGGCGGCGGTGCGTTCGCTGACATGGACGATATAGCCGACGCCCCGCACGTCGATCAGGACGTGGTCGCGGGCGCGGTGCAGGATGATCCCGGCAATGCGGCCGATCATGCCGTTCTCGCAATGCGCAGAGTCCGGCCTTGAAGATGGCGGGCATGGCAGATGGCAATGGCAAGGGCATCGGCGGCATCGGCGCTGTCGAAGGTGACGCCGGGAAGCTGGACCTTGACCATGTGCTGCACCTGTTCCTTGCCCGCGTGACCCACGCCCACCACGGTCTTCTTGACGGCGTTGGGGGCGTATTCGCCGATGGCCAGCCCGGCCTCGGCCGGGGCCAGAAGGGCAATTCCGCGCGCCTGGCCCAGCTTCAGCGTGCCGACGGCATCCTTGTTCACGAAGGTCTGTTCGACCGCAGCGGCATCCGGTGCATGGGCCGCAATGACCGCCGTCAAGCCGCGATAAAGCTGCAACAGCCGCACACCCAGATCGCCCGCATCGGTCTGGATCACGCCATTGGCCACATGGCGCATGCGCGATCCGTCAACCGCGATCACGCCCCAACCCATGTTCCTCAAGCCCGGGTCAATGCCCAGAACGCGCATGAACTGCCCTTTCGGTTTTCCGCAGGCCTAGCACGAAACGCGAACATTTGCCTAGGGCCAAAGCTATTCCTCGACCACGTCCAGAACACCGGGGACGGCGCGCAGGGCCTGTCGGGCGGGGGTGGTCAGGGGGGCGTCATTCGCCACCTCGATTTCGATCACCTCGTCGCCTTCGCGGATGCGCAGCAACACGGGGCCACGCGACCGGGCGGGCACGGTGATTTCGGTGCGGATGCGGGCCAATGTCTCGGCCAGGCGGGCGATGGTGTCGCTGCCCTGCATTTCCACGGCAAGGCAGCCCGCCCCGGCGTCCGCCACCACCTCGTCCATGGCCGCAACCGAGTTCGCCAGCATCTTGACCCCGTCGCCCGAGGGTTCGACCTTGACCTGCAGCACCACGTTCTGCCCCGGTTCCAGACGGTCGCGGGACGCAGTCAGCAGGTCGGAAAACACCGTCACCTCGTATAGCCCGGTCGGGTCGGACAGGCTGACAAAGGCGTATGGCGTGCCCTTGGCGGACTTGCGTTCCATCCGCGCGGCGACCGTGCCCGCGATGCTGGCGACCAGCGGGCCGCCCAAGGCCTCCTGGCTGATCTCGGCCAGGGTCTGGACCTTCTTGCGCTTGAGCGCGGGCAGATAATCGTCCAGCGGATGGCCCGACAGATAGAAGCCCACGGCCTTGTGTTCCTCGGCCAGCTTTTCCGTGGGCAGCCAGACCCCGGTGATGGGCGCACGCGGCGGCGGCAGATCCTCTCCCCCGCCGAAAAGGGATGTCTGGCTTGAGGCCGCCTGTTCCTGCACCGCAGCCGACCAGGCGCAAAGCGCGTCCAGTCCCTTGACCACGCGGGCACGGTTGTCGTCCAGCACGTCGAAGGCCCCGGCGCGGGCCAGCATCTCCAGCGGGCGCTTGCCCACGCGCTTCATGTCCACGCGGCGGGCGAAATCGTGGATGTCGCGGAAGGGCGTGTCGCCCCGCGCGTCATGGATCAGCTTCATCGCCTCCACGCCGACGCCCTTCAGCGCGCCCAGGGCGTAATGGATGCGGCCCTCGCGGACGCTGAAGGTGGGGGCCGACCGGTTCACGCAGGGCGGCACGATCGTGATGCCCATGCGGTCGCATTCGCGCTTGTAGATCGCCAGCTTGTCGGTGAGGTGGATGTCGCAGTTCATCACCGCGGCCATGAACTCGACCGGGTGGTTCGCCTTCAGCCAGGCGGTCTGATAGCTGACCACGGCATAGGCCGCCGCGTGCGACTTGTTGAAGCCGTAATTGGCGAATTTCTCCAGCAGGTCGAAGACCTCGCCCGCCTTCTTGGCGTCCACGCCGTTCGCCACCGCCCCATCGACGAATTTCGGGCGTTCCTTGGCCATCTCGGAGGCGATCTTCTTGCCCATCGCCCGGCGCAACAGGTCCGCGCCGCCCAGGCTGTAGCCCGCCATGACCTGCGCGATCTGCATCACCTGTTCCTGATAAACGATGATGCCCTGGGTTTCCGCCAGGATCGGGTCGATGGAGGGGTGCAGCGATTCCAGTTCGCGCAGCCCGTTCTTGACCTCGCAATAGGTCGGGATGTTCTCCATCGGGCCGGGACGATAGAGCGCGACAAGCGCCACGATATCCTCGATGCAGGTGGGCTTCATGCGCCGCAGCGCGTCCATCATGCCCGAACTTTCGACCTGGAACACCGCCACCGTCTTGGCGCTGGCGAACAGGTCATAGGTCGCCTTGTCGTCCAGCGGGATCAGGTTGATCTGGTTTTCTGTCCCCGGCGCCGGATCGTAAAGCTTGCGGCCGTCGGCCGCGACATGCAGCGGGCGCCCGCCGCCGTTGATCAGATCCACGGCATTCTGGATCACCGTCAGCGTCTTGAGGCCCAGGAAGTCGAACTTCACCAGCCCGGCCTGTTCCACCCATTTCATGTTGAACTGCGTGGCCGGCATGTCGGACGCCGGATCGCGATACAGCGGCACAAGCTGGTCCAGCGGCCGGTCGCCGATCACCACGCCCGCCGCATGGGTGGACGCGTTGCGGTAAAGCCCTTCAAGCTGCTCGGCATAGTCCAGCAGGCGCTTGACGACCTCCTCCTTGGCGGCCTCGCGCAGGCGGGGCTCGTCGGCGCGGGCCTTGGCGATGCTGACGGGCTTCACGCCCTCGACCGGGATCATCTTGGACAGGCGGTCCACCTGGCCGAAGGGCATCTGCAACACGCGGCCCACGTCGCGCACGGCGGCCTTGGACAGAAGCGCGCCGAAGGTGATGATCTGGCCCACCTTCTCGGCCCCGTATTTGTTCTGGACATAGCGGATCACTTCCTCGCGCCGGTCCATGCAGAAGTCGATGTCGAAATCCGGCATCGAGACGCGCTCCGGGTTCAGGAAACGTTCGAACAGCAGGTTGTAGCGCAGCGGATCCAGGTCGGTGATGGTCAGCGCATAGGCGACCAACGACCCCGCGCCCGACCCCCGGCCCGGCCCCACGGGAATGTCGCGTTCCTTGGCCCAGCCGATGAAATCCGCCACGATCAGGAAATAGCCGGGAAAGCCCATCTGCTCGATGATGCCCAGCTCGAACTCCAGCCGCTGGTGGTATTCCTCGACGCTGAAGGCATGGGGGATGACGGCCAGCCGACGCTCCAGCCCCTCGCGGGCTTGGCGGCGCAACTCGCTGACCTCGTCGTCGGCGAAGCGCGGCAGGATCGGGGCGTGCTTTTTGACGGCGAAGGCGCAGCGGCGCGCGATCTCGACGGTGTTTTCCAGGGCCTCGGGCAGGTCGGCGAACAGCACGGCCATTTCCTCGGCCGTCTTGAAGTAATGCTGCGGCGTCAGGCGGCGGCGGGGCTGCGACTGGTCCACATAGGCCTTTTCCGCGATGCAGATCAGTGCGTCATGGGCCTCGAACATCGACGCCTTGGGGAAATAGACATCGTTCGTCGCGACCAGCGGCAGGTTCTTGGCATAGGCCAGGTCGATCAGCCCCGCCTCGGACGCGGTCTCGGCGGGCATCAGCTGCCCATTCTCGCCCGGATGGCGCTGCAATTCGACGTAAAGCCGGGTCGGAAAGGCGGCGGCCAGCCGGTCGGCCAGGGCATCGGCCTTTTCGCGCTGCCCTTGCGCGATCAGGCAGCCCAGCGGCCCGGTCGCGCCACCGGTCAGGCAGATCAGGCCTTCCGACCGCGCGCATAATTCATCCACGGTGATATGGGGCAGCGCGCCGCCGTCGCGCAGGTAAAGGCATGTCGACAGCGCCATCAGGTTCAGCCAGCCCGCCTGGTTCTGCGCCAGCAGCACGACCGGCCCCGTCGCCCCGTCCTGCAGGGTGATCTGGCAACCGATGATCGGCTGCACGCCCTTGTCCATCGCCTTCACGCTGAATTCCAGCGCCGCGAACATCGCATTGGTATCTGTCAGCGCGACGGCGGGCATCCCGGCATCGGCGGCCAGCCCCGGCAGCTTGCCGACCGGGATGGCACCTTCAAGCAACGAATGCTCGGAATGTGTGCGCAGATGGATGAATCGGGGATTTTCTGAAGGCATGGACGGGTTCTATCGCAACCTGCCGAAACAGCGCAATTGCCCAAGGGGGCGAAGCCGGGATAAGCAGGGCAAGGATTTGACCAAGGGGACAAAGTTTGACCGACGCGGCAGTTTTCCAGGCCAGGGGGATCGGCAAATCCTATCCCGGCGTCCGCGCCAATGACGATGTGTCCTTTACGGTCGCGCCGGGGGAAATCCATGCCCTGCTGGGCGAGAACGGCGCGGGCAAATCCACGCTTGTGAAGATGATCTATGGCCTCGTCCGCCCGGACGAGGGGGACATGACCCTGAACGGCCAGCCGCACCAGCCCGCCGACCCTCGGGCCGCGCGCGCGGCAGGCGTGGCGATGGTGTTCCAGCATTTTTCGCTGTTCGATGCCCTCACGGTTGCGGAAAACATCGCCCTGGGGATGGAGAACCCGCCGCCCCGACGTGAACTCTCTGCCCGGATCGCGCAGGTCAGCCAGGATTTCGGCCTGCCCCTGAACCCCGCCCGCCGCGTCGTCACCCTGTCGGCGGGCGAACGCCAGCGAGTCGAGATCATCCGCTGCCTGTTGCAGAACCCCCGCCTGCTGATCATGGATGAACCGACCAGCGTCCTGACCCCGCAAGAGGCCGAACTGCTGTTCGCGACCCTGCGCAAGCTAGCGGGCCACGGGACCGCGATCCTCTATATCAGCCACAAGCTGGAAGAAATCCGCACCCATTGCGACCGCGCCACGATCCTGCGCCACGGCCGGGTGGTGGACAGTTGCGACCCGCGCGAACATTCGGCCCGGACGCTGGCCGCGATGATGGTGGGCGGGGAAATGCGCCCCATCGACCGCAGCGGACGGCAGGCGGGCGAGGTGCTGCTGCAGGTCAAGGACCTGTCCCTGCCTGCCCCAACGGCGGAAGGCACGGCCCTGAAATCCGTCGCCCTGACCCTGCGCGCGGGCGAGATTCTGGGCATCGGCGGCGTCGCCGGGAACGGCCAGGACGAATTGCTGTCGGCGCTGTCGGGCGAGGCTCGCAGCGCCTCCGGCTCGATCCTGTTGGAAGGCGCCGACCTGTCGCGTCTTGGCCCCGAGGCACGGCGCGCCGCAGGCCTTTTGGCCGCGCCCGAGGATCGGCTAGGCCATGCGGCCGTTCCCGATTTCAGCCTGACCGAAAACACGCTGCTGACGGCAGGCGCGCGCAGGCAGTTGGTGCGCAAGGGCCTGATCGACCGCCCCGCCGCCCGCGCCTTTGCCGAAGCGGTGATCCGCGCCTTCGACGTGCGCACCCCCGGCCCCGGCACCGCCGCCAAGGCGCTGTCGGGCGGCAACCTGCAAAAATTCGTCATCGGGCGCGAGGTGATGCAGGCACCCCGCGTGCTGGTGGTGAACCAGCCCACCTGGGGCGTGGATGCGGGGGCCAGCGCCGCCGTGCGCCAGTCGCTGCTGGACCTGGCGGGCCAGGGCGCGGGCGTCATCGTGATTTCCCAAGACTTGGACGAGATTTTGGAACTTTCCGACCGTTTCTGCGCGCTGAACGAAGGCCGCCTTTCCGCCCCCGTCCCGACCGAGGGGCTGACGCTGGACCAGATCGGCCTGATGCTGGGCGGCGCGCATGGGATGGAGGTGGCCCACCTATGATCCGCCTTGTCCCCCGCACCGAAACCTCGGCCTTCTGGCAGATCGCGACTCCGGTCATGGCGGTGGCGGCCACCATGCTGGCGGGCGGGCTGCTGTTCGCGATCATGGGCTATGACCCGGTGTCTGCGATCCGCACCATCTTCTGGGATCCGCTGTTCGGTCCCGCCGCCGGCTATTCCCGCCCGCAACTGCTGGTCAAGGCCGCGCCGCTGATCCTGATCGCATCCGGCCTGGCCGTGGGCTTTCGCGCAGGCATCTGGAACATCGGGGCCGAAGGGCAATACATCATCGGCGCCATCACCGGCGCCGCCGTGGCGCTTGCCGCCTATCCCGCCCCCGAGATGTGGATCTTCCCGGCGATGGTGGTCGCGGGCGCCCTTGGCGGCTGGGCCTGGGGCATGATCCCGGCGCTTTTGCGCAACTGGTTCGGCGCGTCCGAGATTTTGGTGTCGCTGATGCTGGTCTATGTCGCGCAGCGCATCGCCGCCTGGATGGCATTCGGGCCGATGAAGAACCCCGAGGGCTTCGGGATGCCCGGTTCGCGCAACCTTCAGCAATATCCCGCAGCATCGAACCCGGAACTGATCGCCGGGACGGGCGCGCATTGGGGCGTGGTCGCGGCAGCCGCCGCCGTGCTGGCGACCTGGTTCCTGATGAGCCGTCATATCCGGGGCTTCCATATCCGCGCCGCCGGCACCGCCCCCCGCGCCGCCCGCTTCGCAGGGGTGAAGCCGGAAACCCTGGTGGCCTTCTGCCTGGGCCTGTCAGGCGCGCTTGCCGGCATGGCGGGCCTGTTCGAGGTCGCGGGGCCGGCGGGCCAGATCACCGACAAGGTCGGCGTGGGCTATGGCTTCACCGCGATCATCGTGGCCTTCCTGGGCCGGTTGCACCCCGTCGGCATCCTTCTGGCCGGGCTGCTGCTGGCGCTGACCTATATCGGCGGGGAACTGGCGCAACTGACGATGAACCTGCCCGCCGCCACCGTGCAGGTCTTCCAGGGGATGCTGCTGTTCTTCCTGCTGGGCTTCGACCTGCTGACCCGTTACCGCATCACCAGAAGGGTTACGGCATGATCGACCCCGTTGCCCTGTTCCTGCTGCTTCTGTCGGCCTCGACCCCGATCCTGTTCGCGGCCTTGGGCGAACTGGTCGTCGAACGCGCGGGCGTCCTGAACCTGGGCGTCGAGGGGATGATGATCGTTGGCGCCCTGTCGGGCTTTGCCACCGCCTATTACAGCGGCAACGCCTTCCTGGGCTTTGCCGTGGCGGCCCTGGCCGGTGCCTTGGTGGCCCTGCCCTTCGCGATCCTGACGCAGTTCCTGATGTCGAACCAAGTCGCCTCGGGCCTGGCGCTGACCCTGTTTGGCTTGGGCCTCGCCGCGCTGTTCGGCAAGCCGGTCGAGGGCGTGCGAGCACCCATCATGAGCGCCGGGCCGCTGGGCCTGAACTGGATCGTATGGCTGGGCCTCGCGATGGTGCCCGCGGTCTGGTGGTTCCTGAACAGGTCGCGCGCGGGGCTGATCCTGCGCGGCGTGGGGGAAAACCACGACGCCGCCCATGCACTTGGCTATGACGTGCGCCGGGTGCGCCTTGCCGCCATCGCCTTCGGCGGGGCCATGGCCGGCATCGGCGGGGCCTTCATCTCGGTCGCGACCGTGCTGCAATGGACCGAGGGCATGACGGCGGGCGCAGGCTGGATCGCCCTTGCCATCGTGGTCTTCTCCAACTGGACGGCAGTGGGCGTTCTGGCGGGCGCATGGCTGTTCGGCGGCGTCACCGTGCTGCAACTGCGCCTTCAGGCGGCGGGCGTGCGGGTGCCGGTGCAGCTTCTGTCCATGGCGCCCTATCTGGCGACGATCATCGTGCTGGTCGCCATCTCGGCCCGGCAAAAGTTCAGCCGCCGCGCAGGCGGCGCGGCCCCCGGATCGCTGGGGCAGGATTTCCACGCCCTGCGCTGACCGCGCCGGGCCAATCAGAGAGAGGGACACATGAACCGCAGACAGCTTATCGCCAGCGTCGCCGCCATGACGACGATCAGCCTGGCCCTGCCCGGCTGGGCCCAGGAAGACCCGCTGAAGGTCGGCTTCATCTATGTCGGCCCCGTCAGCGACGGCGGCTGGACCTATCAGCACGACCAGGGCCGCCTGGCGGTCGAGGCCGAGTTCGGCGACCGGGTGGAAACCACCTATCTGGAAAACGTCCCCGAGGGCGTCGATGCCGAACGCGCGCTGACCCAGCTGGCCTTGGCTGGCAATGACGTGATCTATGCCACCAGCTTCGGCTATATGGATGCGGTCATCAACGTCGCGGCCAAGTTCCCCGACATCAAGTTCGAACACAACACCGGCTACAAGCGCACCGAGAACGTGGGCACCTATGACGGCCGCTTCTACGAAGGCCGCGCCGTCACCGGCACCATCGCCGGCCGCATGACCCAGTCGAACAAGATCGGCTATATCGCGACCTTCCCCATCCCCGAGGTGATCCAGGGCATCAACTCGGCTTATATCCACGCCAAGAAGGTCAACCCCGATGTCGAGATGCGGGTCGTCTGGGCCTATACCTGGTTCGACCCCGCGAAAGAGGCCGATGCCGCCAACGCCCTGATGGCCGAGGGCGTGGACGTGATCCTGCAGCACACCAACTCGACCGCGCCGCTGGCGCAACTGCAGCAGCAGGGCAAGATCGGCTTCGGCCAGGCCAGCGACATGGCATCGTTCGCGCCGTCGCCGCGCGTGTCCTCGGTCTATAACAACTGGGGGGCGCATTACGTCAAAAGCGTGGGTCGCGTCCTGGACGGCACGTGGCAGCCCGAAGGCGTCTGGGGCGGGATCGGCGACGGCATCGTCGCCATCGGCGAGATCACGGACGCCGTCCCCGCCGAGGTCAAGACCGAGGCCGAGTCCCTGCGCGACAAGATCGCAGCGGGCGAGTACCACCCCTTCACCGGCCCGCTGAACAAGGCCGACGGTTCCGCCTGGCTGGCCGATGGCCAGACGGCCACGGACGAGGAACTATCGGGCATGAACTTCTTCGTGGAAGGCATCACGGCCGAGCTGCCGCAGTAACCATGCACCCGCCCCGGCTTCCTGCCGGGGCAGCCTTTGCCGCCCTTAGGGGCAAACCGCCGCTTGAAGGCGGCACAAGGCCCGCGCTATCCATGCGGGAAACAGTATCGGCACTCTTGCCCCGCTCCAGACAGGCCCCATGACCCTTCTTGATGCACGGCCGCTGGCGCAAGTGATCTATCGCCGCTTTCCCAGCTATTGGACAGTCGGTCTGGAAGCCTTTCAGGGCTGGCGGCACGGCGGCGAACGCCCGCCGGCCCGGCTGGACGTGATGACGTCGATCGGCGGCAGCAACCTTGATGTGCTGCAGGTCCTGTTGCAGTCGCTTGCCGAAACCCATCCCCGGGACCGCATCCAGTTCTGGCTGTTCTACATGCGGCTTGCGCCCCAGGACCTGACGGACCTTTCCGCCTTTGTCGCAAGGCTGCCGAACCTGACGCTGCATCCTGTCCAGGTGCAGGAACGGAAGGATTTCGACCTTCTCAGCAAGCTGGGGCAGAAGCCCTATGGCGCGCGCTTTCTGTGGTACACGGCGCATCTCTATCTGCCGGCGGATATCAAGCGGATCATCTACCTAGATCCGCTTGATACGATCGTCACGAACGACCTGCTGCCCTTCCTGAAACAGCCGCTTTTGGGCCGATACCTGGCGGCCTGCCGAGAGGCGCCGTTCGCCCCGCCCCTGATCTGCGGTCCGGCCCGTCAGGCAGCCGCGCGCGGCGCATCCCCCGACAAGATCCGGCGCATATCCAAGGGGGTCCTGAACAGCGGGGCGATCGTCATCAACCTCGACAAGCTTCGCCGGGACGGGGTGGGCATCGGCGCCTATATTGAAACGGCCAGGTGGGCGCAGGCCGAAATGGGCCTTTCCTTCGGCGACCAAGGCCTTTTCTCGCTGACCCACGGCAGCAACTATGTGCGTGCCCATGACCGCTACAATTTCCGCTTTCACGACGCACCTGCCCGCGGGCCCCGGCTTCCGCCAGCCGTCGTGCATTTCGCAGGCCGGATCCCGAAACCCTTCCACCTGCGGCTGACGCCTGACCAGGAAAGGCAGATCACAGCCGCTCTGGACAGGACAGGGGCCAGGGAACTGCCTCTCAATCCCACGCAGAAGATCAAGCGCCATGACCTGGCCTATTACCGCCAGTGGTGGGACATCTGCGCCCGGACGCCGGTTTACGACCGCATTGCGCCGCTTGCGGGGGCCTATGCCACCAAGGTTCTGTCAGAGCAGCTGCCGGCGCTGCAGGACACGTCCGTCACCCCATCCGCTCGCTGACATAGCTGCCCGGCGAGGGCGGGAAGACCACTGTCTTGTCGCCGTTCAGGAACACGCGCCCATGGATATGGGCGTGGACGGCGCGGGCCAGGACCTGCGCTTCGACGTCGCGGCCCAGCGAGACGTAGTCGCCCGGCGATTGCGCGTGGGTGACGCGGACGGTGTCCTGTTCGATGATCGGGCCCTCGTCCAGGTCGGCGGTCACGTAATGGCTGGTCGCGCCGATCAGCTTGACCCCGCGTTCATAGGCCTGCTTGTAGGGGTTGGCGCCCTTGAAGCTGGGCAGGAAGGAATGGTGGATGTTGATGATCCGCCCCGACATGGACTGGCACATCTCGTCCGACAGCACCTGCATGTAACGGGCCAGCACGATCAGTTCCGCCCCCGTCTCGCGGACGATGCGCATCTGCTCGGCCTCGGCCTGGGCCTTGTTTTCCTTGGTGACCTTGACGCAGTAATAGGGCAGGTCGTGGTTCACGACGACCTTCTGGTAATCCATGTGGTTGGAAATCACTGCCACGATGTCGATGGGCAACGCGCCGATCCGCCAGCGATACAGCAGGTCGTTCAGGCAATGCCCGAAGCGGCTGACCATGATCACGACCTTCTTCTTGACCGCGTCGTCGCTGAACTCGGCCTCCATGCCGAAGCGTTCGGCGATGGGGGCGATGCCCTGCTGCAACTGGTCCAGCGTCGCCCCCCCCTCGGACCGGAAGCTGACGCGCATGAAGAAGCGGCCGGTTTCGGTGTCGTCGAACTGCGCGCTGTCGGTGATGTTGCAGTCATGTCCCGCCAGATAGCCCGAGATCGCGGCCACGATCCCGCGGGTCGAGGCGCAGGTCACGCGCAGGGTATAGCTTTTCATGGGGCTCCGCTTCCTTGGCTGTCAGGCTGACAGCATTTCGGACGATTGCAGCGGAATGACAATCGCATTTCCGACACCGCCGGGGGCTGGCGCGACATCCCCCGGCGGCAAGTGCGATCAGGCGGCGGGCATCCGCGCCTCGACCATGCCGGCATACCAGCTTGACCCGGCGGGGATCGCATCGTCGTTGAAGTTATAGGCCGGGTGATGGACCATGGCCGTGTCGCCGTTGCCGACCCAGATATAGGCGCCGGGGCGTTCGTTCAGCATATAGCTGAAATCCTCGCCGCCCATCATCGGCTGCATGTCCATGTTCACCCCGCCCGAGATCTCGCGCGCGACATCGGCCGCCCAGACGGTGGCCTGGTCGTCGTTCACGGTGACCGGATAGCCGCGGTGGTAATCGACATCGGCCACCGCGCCCATCGCGGCGGCGATGTTGGTGGCGACACGGCGGATGCCTTCTTCCAGCTGGTCGCGCACGCCGGCATCGAGGCTGCGGGCGGTGCCCTTCAGCTTGACCACCTGCGGGATCACGTTATGCGCCGTGGAATCCGTGCTGACCACGCAGACCGAGATCACTGCGTTCTTCAGCGGGTCGATGTTGCGCGCCACGACCGACTGCATCGCGACGATGATCTGCGCGGCGGTCAGGGTCGTGTCGATGCATTCGTGGGGCTTGGCCGCGTGCCCGCCCTTGCCCGTCACGGTGATGTCGAACTGGTCGGCCGCGGCCATCATCGCGCCGGGCTTGATGGCGAAGGTGCCGACCGGCATCCCCGGCATGTTGTGCATCCCATAGAATTCTTGGATGTTCCAGCGGCTGACAAGCCCGTCCAGCACCATCGCCTCTCCGCCTGCCCCGCCTTCCTCGGCCGGCTGGAAGATCACAACGGCGGTGCCGTCGAAATTGCGCGTCTCGGCCAGGTATTTCGCCGCGCCAAGCAGCATGGCCGTATGGCCGTCATGGCCGCAGGCGTGCATCTTGCCTGGCGTCCTGGATGCATAATCGAGGCCCGTCTGTTCAATGATCGGCAGGGCGTCCATGTCCGCGCGCAGGCCGATCACCCGGCCCTGGCTGTCGGTCCTGCCCTTGATGACGCCGACCACGCCCGTCTTGCCGATGCCTTCCACCACTTCGTCGCAGCCGAAGTCGCGCAGCAACTGGGCCACCCGGCCCGCGGTGCGGTGCACGTCATACAGCAGTTCGGGATGTTCGTGGAAATCGCGGCGCCATGCGGTGATTTCGGGAAGCAGTTCGGCAAATCGGTTCTTGACTGGCATGTTCGGTCTCCTTCGATGCCAGACTAGGACCGCTGAACAGCCAGTTAAAGAGGGTGTTCTGCACAAGATGCAGGTTTAGGGCAGCGCCCGGTTCCTGCGGACGCAGAAAGGCCCTGCCGGTTTCGGCAGGGCCGTGGATGCGGCACGAGGGGATCAGTTGGTCATGGCAACCGGCTGATCTTCCTGCATGGCCTGGTTTTCGTCGTATTGGAAATCCCGCGCGCGCTGGATGTCGGCTTCGGTCACGGTGCCCAGCACCAGTTGTTCACCGTTCATCGAAACCACGGTCAGGGGAACCGGCACGACCTTGTCGCCGAGACCCATGAACCCGCCCGAGCTGAGAAGCAGGTATTGCTGCCCTTGCATGTCGATGACGCCTTCGGGATTGCCGAGATCCTGCCCGTCCGCCGTCACGACGGTCATCAGCATGACATCGCCGACCGTCATCTGGCCCGCATTGGCAGCGGCACCGGCATCCGCACCGCCGGCGGCCGGGTCGGCCATGCCGACAGGGGTATCCGTGGCAGCGGCCTGCTGGCCGGCGCGGCGCTGTTCCCGTTCCTCGGGCGTCTCGATCGTGACCCGCGGCTCTCCGGTCATCTGAACGTCGACCGTCGGCTCCTCGGTCATGGTGATCGTCACGTTGGGCTGGGTGGCGCCCGAGAAGGACACTTCGGGCTCGGCGCGGGTGATGTCCACCTGAGGCTCTTCCGCGGGGGCGACAAAGCTGACGATCGGCTGCTGCTGTTCCAGATCGACATTGCCCGAAACCTGCTGCGCCCCGTCACCCTCGGCCGTGTCCTGGGCCTGATCGGTCGGCGCCTGTTCGCCCTGGGCCACGCCCAGACCGATGTCCAGCTGGGGATCGGGCTGCGTGACGATGATCTCGGGTTCGCCCTGGACAACCTCGACCTGCGGATCGGCCTCGGTCACCGATACCTGCGGATCGCCCTGCAGCACATAGATGCTGGGTGCAGGCATTGTGACGCGGACGTTGATCGTGGGGATCTCGACCGCGATTTCGGGCTGCGCCTGCTCGACCTCGATCTGGGCGGCGCCGTCCTGCACGCTGACCTGCGGCGGAGCCTGGCGCACCGTCACCTCGGGCCGGGGCACGCGAACATCGACATTGGGTTCGGGAACCCGGACAACAGCCTCGCCGACGATGGTCGCTTCCTCGGACGTGACGACGGATTCGGTGGTCGCCTCGGCCTCGGCTTCCGCTGTGGCGCTGTCTTGCGCGGCGCCTGCTTCCGTCGTCAGCAGGGCCTGTATGTCGGCGCATTCCTGCGCGACATCGTTGTTCACGGCATCTGCAACGCGTGTGGGTTCGGCACCGGCGATGCTGCCGCCCTGATCGGCGATGAACTGGCCCAGGGACCGGCATTCCTCGCTTTTTCCCTCAAGCTCGGCAATGTCCACGTTCAGGGTTTGCGCAGAAGATGGCACTGCGAATGCCGCCGTCAGGACGGACCCCGCCAAAAGGGCTTTCAGGTTTGCTGGATTGTTCATGTCGAATGACCTCCTTGCTATCCGGCCTGCTGCTGGCGAAAAAATGTGCAGCAGACACAGGCAAAGGGGATCGGAACAGGCGATGTTCCGCTTATATATATTAACCTTTGTTAATATTTCTGATAAGTTACTCTTTTGCGGTCAGCAAAAAGGTGTTCACAAACAGTTCAGATCCGCATTACCGCTTCGATTGCAAGATATCCCCTACCCGTGGGTTACAGGGTCGACCAGAACCTTGTGACCCGGCGCGACCTCTCGATAGACCGAAGGCTGCGCCTGGTAATCCACCGGGTGGATCGGCGAGGGGATCGGCTTGAAATTCAGATCCTCGCTGATCTTCTTCTGGCGTGGATCGGCGACCGGCACGGCGGCCATCAACTGCCGGGTATAGCTGTGCTGGGGGTTCTCGAACACCTGCTGGCGGGTGCCGATTTCCACGATCCGGCCCAGATACATCACGCCCACATGGTGGCTGACGCGTTCAACCACCGCCATGTCATGGCTGATGAACAGCATCGAGATCCCCAGATCCCCCTGCAATTCCATCAGCAGGTTCAGCACCTGCGCCTGCACCGACACGTCAAGCGCCGACACGGCCTCATCGGCGACGATCAGCTTGGGGTTCAGCGCCAGGGCACGGGCGATGGCGATGCGCTGACGCTGGCCGCCCGACATCTCGTGCGGATAGCGGCGCATGAAGCTGCGTGGCAGTTCCACGCGGTCGAACAGCGCGGCGATGCGGTCCTTGCGCTCGGACCGGCTGCCGATGCCGTAGTTTTCCAGCGGCTCGGCCACCTGGTCATACAGCTTCATATGCGGATCGAGGCTGGCAAAGGGATCCTGGAAGATCATCTGCATGTCCCGGCGCGCCCGGCGCAATTCGCCGGGCGACAGCGCCAGGATGTCGGTGCCGCCCAGATCGACCGTGCCGGATTCGGGTTCCACAAGACGCAGCAGCGAACGTCCGCAGGTGGACTTGCCGCAGCCGGATTCACCCACCAGCGACAAGGTTTCGCCCGCATTGATGGTAAAGCTGACATCCTCGACCGCGTGAACACGCGCGACGGTGCGGCGCAAAAGGCCGCCCTTGACCGCAAAGCGGGTGGTCAGGTTCCGGACCGTCAGCAGCGGCTTGGGATCCTTGACGACGATGGGTTCCGGAGCGCTGACGGTGCCGTCGCGCATCAGGCGCATCCGTTCCGGCGCCGCCTTGCCGGTCATCTCGCCCAGACGCGGCACGGCGGCCAGCAGCATCTTGGTGTAATCCTGCTGCGGGTTCTCGAAGACCTCGGCGACGGGGCCTTCCTCGACCTTGTTGCCGCGATACATGACGACCACGCGATCCGCCATCTGCGCCACCACGGCCATGTCATGGGTGATGAACAGGACCGCGATCTTCTTTTCGCGCTTCAGCCGGTCGATGAGGGCCAGGATCTCGGCCTGGATGGTCACGTCCAGCGCGGTCGTGGGTTCGTCGCAGATCAACAGGCGCGGTTCGCAGGCCATGGCGATGGCGATCACGACACGCTGTCGCATTCCGCCCGAGAGTTCGTGCGGATACTGGTCCAGCCGGCGTTCGGGTTCGGGAATGCGGACCTGGCGCAGGATCTCCAACGCGCGGGCGCGGGCCTGTGCCTTGGTCAGGCCGCGGTGGACCATCAGCCCTTCGGTCAGTTGGTCGCCCACGGTGAAGACGGGGTTCAGCGCCGTCATCGGTTCCTGGAAGATCATGCCGATCTGGTTGCCGCGGATGTCGCGCATCGCCGGCGTGGATTGCTGGGCCAGGTCGATGACCTTGCCGTCGCCGCCGTCGAACATCAGACGGCCATTGGCGATGGTGCCGCCGCCGAACTCCACCAGCCGCATCAGCGACAGCGAACTGACCGATTTGCCCGATCCGGATTCCCCCACGACGCAGACGCATTCGCCCGGCTTTATGGAAAAGCTGATGTCCTTGACACCCACCACGACGCCATCGCCGGTTTCGAACTCGACGCGAAGTTTCTCAATGGAAACAAGCGGTTTTTCATCCAGCATCAGATCGTCCCCGGTTCAGTGCCTTCGCAAGGCTAGCGACCGCCTGCGAAATGTCAAAGCTGAAACAAGGGACGGATGGTCGCGCGATAAGGCTTGCTTTCCAAATGGGCTTCGATTGAAACTGATCCCATTCCGCAGGTCCGCAGGACCAGGACAAGAACCCGGATGAACCGGGGTATGGGTAAAAAAGCCTGAACAAGGGCACCAACCGTTCTGGCCGCGACCTGCGGGCAGCAACTTCCGACAGGAGAGATTGATGAAGCTTAAGACACTGCTGATGAGCGCAGCCGCCACCCTGGCACTGGCCCCTGCAGCCATGGCCGAGCGGGGCAGCGACGGCGCGCTGAACATCATCATGTGGCAGGCGCCATCCACGATGAACCCCTACCTTTCGGGGGGCACCAAGGAAATCATCGCCTCCAGCATGACGCTGGAGCCGCTGGCGGGCATGACACCGGACGGCGAGCATTACACCCGCCTGGCGGCGGAGATCCCCACACTGGAGAACGGCGGCATTGCCGAGGATCTGAAGTCGGTCACCTGGAAGCTGCAGGAAGGGCTGAAATGGTCCGACGGTAGCCCCGTCACGGCCGAGGACGTGGTCTTCACCGGCCAGTACTGCATGGACCCCGAGGGCGGCTGTTCCCAACTGGCCAAGTTCGAGGGGATCGAATCGATCGAGGCGGTCGACGACCTGACCGTCAGGATCAACTTCATCGACGCCATGCCCGACCCGTATTCGGCCTTTGTCGGATCGCAGTCACCGATCCTGCAAAAGGCGCAGTTCCAAAACTGCCTGGGCGCAAACGCGCCGACCTGCACGGACCAGAACTTCAACCCGATCGGTACCGGCCCCTTCCGCGTCACGCGCTTCCTGACAAATGACGTGATCACCTTCGAGGCCAATCCCGAATACCGCGACCCCGCCAAGCCCGCCTTTGCGACCGCGACTGTCAAGGGCGGCGGCGATGCGGCGGCGGCGGCGCGTTCGGTGCTGGAAACCGGCGAATACGACTATGCCTGGAACACCCAGCTTGCCCCCGACGTCATCGCCGGGATGGAGCAGATGGGCCGCGGCAAGGTCAGCGCCGCCTTTGGCAGCCTTGTCGAACGCATCCACGTCAACCTGACCGACCCGTCCTCGGCCCACCCGGAAGGCGAGCGTTCAACCGCAGCCCATCCCCACCCCTTCCTGACCGACCCGGCGGTGCGCAAGGCGCTGTCGATGGCCATCGACCGCCAGTTGCTGACGGAAATCGGCTATGGCGCCTCGGGCCAGCCGACCTGCAACTATGTCCCCGCCCCCGAGGCCTGGGCTTCGGACAATACCGAATGTCTGACCCAGGACATCGCGGGCGCGAATGCGCTGCTCGAGGAAGCGGGCTGGGTCATGGGCGGCAGCGGCGTGCGCGAAAAGGACGGCGTGCAGTTGCGGATGGTCTACCAGACCTCGGTCAACGCGGTGCGCCAAGACTTCCAGGCGCTGATCAAGCAATGGTGGTCGGAAATCGGCATCGAGACCGAATTGAAGACCGTCGATGCCTCGGTCTTCTTCGGGTCCGACCCCGGCTCGCCCGACACGCTGCAAAAGTTCTATGCCGATGTCGAGATGTATGCCGACAACTTCGAAGGCGGCAACCCGGCGCCCTATCTGGCGAAATGGACCTGCGACAAGGCACCAAGCCCCGCGAACCAGTGGCAGGGCGAGAACATCAGCCGCTTCTGCGACGAAGCCTATGACCAGTTGCTGGCGGAACTGTCGCGGACCGTCGATCCGGCGGAACGTGCCGAGATCGGCAAGCGCCTGAACGACATGCTGACCAAGGAAAGCAACGCGATCATCCCGCTGGTGTATCGCGGCACGGCTTCGGCCCATTCGAACACCCTGGGCGGCGTCAACCTGAACGCCTGGGATTCGGAACTGTGGAACGTGGCCGACTGGACCCGCGTCCAGTAAATCCCGGCCGGCCCCGCGATCCGTCGCGGGGCCGGATCTTCAAGACAAAGGTTGCATGTGAAGAAAGCTCTGGTCTCGGCCCTGGCGCTGATGATGGCCTCGCCTGCCGTTGCGGAACGCGGCAGCGACGGCGAATTGCGGGTGCTGTACTGGCAGGCCGCGTCGGTTCTCAATCCCTACCTGTCCACCGGGGCCAAGGACGTGGATCCCGCCTCCATGATCCTGGAACCGCTTGCGCTTGTCGGCAATGACGGCGCGTTGATCCCGGTCCTGGCGGCCGAAATCCCCTCGATCGAGAACGGCGGCATCTCGGAGGACTTCACCACCGTCACCTGGCGCTTGAAGCCCGGCGTGACCTGGTCCGACGGCACGCCGCTGACGGCCGCCGACGTGGCCTTCACCGCAGACTATTGCATGGCGCCCGATTTCGGCTGCGCCGTCCTGGCGGAATTCGAAGGCATCAAGACCGTCGAGGCCGTGGACGACCGCACCGTCCGCATCCATTACAGCGCGCCCAAGTATCCCCCGCTGCAGGCCTTCGTGGGTGGACGCACGCCCATCCTGCAAAAGGCCCAGTTCGAGCCATGCCTGGGCGAGGCGGGGGCAAGCTGCACCCAGCAGAACTTCGGTCCCATCGGCACCGGTCCCTTCCGCGTCACCAGCTTCGAGCCGGGCAATGTCTCGACCTTCGAGGCCAATCCCCATTACCGCGACCCGGCCAAGCCCGCCTTCGCCACCGTCACCATCAAGGGCGGCGGTGACGCGATGGCTGCCGCCCGCGCGGTGCTGGAAACGGGCGAGTTCGACTTTGCCTGGAACCTGCAACTGGCTCCCGACGTGGTGGCCCCGATGGAGGCCGCGGGCAAGGGCAAGTTGGTCGGATCCTTCGGCAGCATGGTCGAGCGGATCGAGTTGAACCAGACCGACCCCTCGCCCGCCTTGGGCAAGGAAAGGTCCACGCTGGCCCATCCCCATCCCTTCCTGACCGATCCGGCAGTGCGCCGCGCGCTGTCGATGGCCATTGACCGGCCAATCCTGGCGGAACTGGCATATGGACCCGCGGGCAAGCCCACCTGCACCATCGTCCCGGTCCCCCTGGACTTCACCTCGGGCCGGGACGATTGCCTGAAGCAGGACATCCAGGGCGCGAACAGGCTGCTGGACGAAGCGGGTTGGCTGCCCGGCCCCGACGGGGTGCGCCAGAAGGACGGCGTGCCGCTGCGGCTGGTGTTCCAGACGACGGTGAACGCGGTGCGTCAGGACGTGCAGTCGCTGGTCAAGCAGTGGTGGTCCGAAATCGGCGTGGCGACCGACCTCAAGACGATCGACGGCACGGTCTTCTTCGGCGGCGATGCCGGCAACCCGGATTCGCGCGCGCGTTTTCTGGCCGATGCGCAGATGTTCACCGATGCCTTCTATCTGCCCGATCCTTCGTCATTCCTGGAAGAATTCGTCTGCAGCCGCGTTCCGAATGATGAAAACCAATGGCAGGGCAACAATTCCGTGCGCTTCTGCGACCCTGACTTCGACGCCAGCATGGCGGCGCTGAACCAGACCGGCGCCGCGCGCGAGCGGCACCGGATCGCCAAGGAGATGACGGACATGCTGACCGCCGACGGCCATGTGGTCCTGCCCCTGATCCATCGCGGCATGATCGGCGCCCATGCCAATTCGCTGGCCGGCATCCTGCCCAACGGGTGGGAGGGCAGCCTTTGGAACATCGCCGATTGGAGCCGCGCCGAATGACGCGCCCTGCTGGAGGCTATCGATGCTGACATTCACCATCCGCCGCCTGCTGCTGGCGATCCCGACGCTTCTGTTCATCTCGCTGGTGATCTTCCTGCTGCTCGAGGCATCGCCGGGCGATCCGCTGGGCGACGTGCCCCTGACCGTCCCCCCCGAGGTGAAGGAACGGATGCGCGAGGCGCTTGGCCTGGGATCGCCCTGGTACGTGCGCTATGTCCTGTGGCTGAAGCAGTTCTTCTGGGTCGAGCCGCTGTATTGGTTCGACCATGTCTTCGGCACGCAGTTCAGCGCCGGGATGCAGCGGATCATCAGCTTCCAGTCG
The DNA here is from genome assembly GCF_011801365.1 of Paracoccus sp. AK26. NCBI lineage: Bacteria > Pseudomonadati > Pseudomonadota > Alphaproteobacteria > Rhodobacterales > Paracoccaceae > Paracoccus > Paracoccus sp. AK26. Next base: position 602,902 of record NZ_CP041041.1, on the reverse strand, counting down.
CGCAGCCCGGTCTTCGACGTCATCGCGCAGCGCGTGCCGCAGACCCTGACGGTGGTGGGCTTTTCCTACCTGGTGGGCATCCTGATCGCGATCCCGATCGGCATCATCTCGGCCTACAAGCAGTATTCGTGGTTCGACCAGCTTGGCACCTTCGTGTCGATGATCGGCTTTTCCATGCCGACCTTCTTCACCGGCGTGGTGCTGATCATCATCTTCGGGGTGAAGCTGCAATGGTTCCCGTCGGTCTATGACACCACGCTGGAGGTGCGCGACTGGAACAGCTTCTGGGCGCAGGTCCGGCAGATGATCATGCCGGTGACGGTGCTGGCCTTGTATAACGCGGCGCAGATCAGCCGCTTCATGCGCGCATCCATGCTGGACAACCTGGGCCAGGATTACGTCCGCACCGCCCGCGCCAAGGGATTGTCTGAAAAGACCGTGGTGCTGAAGCACGTGCTGCGCAACAGCCTGATCCCGGTCATCACCGTGATCGCGCTTGGCCTGCCCGCCGTCTTCGGCGGCGCGATCATCACCGAGCAGGTCTTCAAGGTGAACGGGCTGGGCCAGTTGCTGATCACCGCGATCCACGGCAACGACATCCCCATGGTGCTGACGCTGACCTTCATCTTCGCGATCCTGATCGTGCTGTTCACCCTGATTGCCGACATCCTCTACGGCATTCTCGACCCGAGGATCCGCTATGACTGAGACCCGACGCCAGCACGACCTGTCCGTGACCGAAACCGTTGAGGCCAGTTCCGTCGCGGCGGGCATCACCCCCGGCCTGCCCCCGGACGACCCCCTGCACGCCGGGGGCGAGACCCGCAGCCAGTGGCGCGACGTCTGGCGCCAGTTCCGCAGCCATCGCGGCGCGATGGTGGCCCTTGTGCTGTTCGTCTCGACCATCCTGTTCGTGCTGGTGGGGCCATATCTCTGGACCATCGACCCGACCTATGTGGATATCCGCGCCCGCAATTCGGGCTTCAGCGTCGCCCATCCCCTGGGCACCGACCAGTTGGGCCGGGACATGCTGGCGCGGCTGATGGCGGGGGGGCGTGTCTCCATCGCCGTGGGCCTGACGGCCATGATCATCGCGATCACGCTGGGCAGCCTGATAGGCCTTGTGTCGGGCTATTTCCGGCGCATGGACGCGCCCTTGATGCGCCTGACGGAGCTGTTCCTGGCCCTGCCGCTGCTGCCCCTGCTGCTGCTGATGGTCACGCTGTTCCGCGAGCCGCTGTCGCAATCCTTCGGCCCGGCCATGGGCACCTTCATCCTGATCGTGTCGGCCATCGGCGCGACAAGCTGGATGCAGGCGGCGCGCATCGTGCGGGGCGACGTGCTGGGCCTGAAGGAACGCGAGTTCATCCTGGCCGCGAAATCCATCGGCACCCCCGCGCACCGCATGATCCTGCGCCACGTGCTGCCGAACGTCCTGTCGCCGATCATGGTGGCCGCGACCCTGGGCATCGCGACGGCGATCATCACGGAAAGCGCGCTGTCCTTCCTGGGCCTGGGCTTCCCGCCCGATTTCCCGACATGGGGGCGCCTGCTTTACGACGCTGTGGACCAGATGGTGATGTATCCGTGGCGGGTGATCCTGCCGGGGCTGTTCATATCGCTGACGGTTCTCTGCGTGAACTATATCGGCGACGGGCTGCGCGACGCGATGGACCCGCGCATCCGCGGACGGTAATTCCACCTGAGATGCGAACAAAGGCGGAACATGGGCTTTCCATGTTCCGCAGACCCGCCTATGCTGGCGGGATGGAGCTTTTGGACGATTCCGATGACATGGGCGGCGTGCCGCTGTCGCAACGCGCGATGGCCGCGCGCCCTGCCCCCTATCTGGACGGGCTGAACGCCGCGCAGCGCGCCGCCGTGGAAACCCTGGACGGCCCGGTGCTGATGCTGGCGGGCGCGGGCACCGGCAAGACCCGCGCGCTGACCACGCGGATCGCGCATCTGCTGATGCTGGGCAAGGCGCGGCCGGGCCAGATCCTGGCGGTGACCTTCACCAACAAGGCCGCGCGGGAAATGAAGAACCGCATCGCCCGCCTGCTGGGCGAGACAGTCGAGGGGATGCCCTGGCTGGGCACCTTCCATTCCATTAGCGTCAAGATCCTGCGCCGCCATGCCGAACTGGTCGGCAATGGCGAACTGCACCTGAAACCTTCCTTCACCATCCTGGATACCGACGACCAGATCCGGCTGCTCAAGCAGCTGATCCAGGCCGAGAACCTGGACGAGAAACGCTGGCCCGCCCGCCAGTTGGCCCATCTGATCGACGGCTGGAAGAACCGCTGCCTGACCCCCGCCAACCTGCCCAGGGGCGAGGGCACGGGTTTCGACGGCTGGGGCGGCAAGCTGTACCAAGCCTATCAGAACCGCCTGCTGGCGCTGAACGCGGTCGATTTCGGCGATTTGCTGATGCATTGCGTGACGCTGTTCCAGGCGCATCCGGATGTGCTGCGGTCCTGGCAGGACCGCTTCCGCTATATCCTGGTGGACGAATACCAGGACACAAACGTCGCGCAGTACATGTGGCTGCGGCTGCTGGCCCAGGCGCATCGCAACATCTGCTGCGTGGGCGACGACGACCAGTCGATCTATGGCTGGCGCGGGGCCGAGGTCGGCAACATCCTGCGCTTCGAGAAGGATTTCCCCGGCGCTCAGGTGATCCGACTGGAACAGAACTATCGCTCGACCCCGCAGATCCTGGCCGCCGCTTCGGGCCTGATCGCCGCCAACCAGGGCCGCCTGGGCAAGACCCTGTGGACCGAGGCCGAGGGCGGCGAACCCGTGCGCCTGATCGGCCATTGGGACAGCGAGGCCGAGGCCCGCTGGATCGGCGAGGAGATCGAGGCCTTCCATGGCGGCCATCGCGCCAGCGTCGGCCGCACCAGCCTGAACGACATTGCCATCCTTGTCCGCGCGTCCCACCAGATGCGCGCCTTCGAGGACCGCTTCATGTCGATCGGCCTGCCCTATCGCGTGATCGGCGGCCCGCGCTTTTACGAACGGCAGGAAATCCGCGACGCCATGGCCTATTTCCGGCTGGTGGTCAGCCCCGCCGACGACCTGGCCTTCGAACGCATCGCCAACACGCCGAAGCGCGGCCTTGGCGAAAAGGGCCTGCAGGCCATCCAGCACATGGCGCGGGCGCGCGGGCTGTCGCTGCTGGACGGCACGGTCGCGGCGCTGACGGCGGGCGACCTGTCGGGCAAGGCCGCCGCCCAGATGCGCCAGTTCACCGAGGCCCTGGGCCGCTGGCATGCCGACGCCCTGGACGACCGTGTCAACCATGTCGAACTGGCCGAGCGGATCCTGGACGAATCCGGCTATACCGCCATGTGGCAGAACGACAAGTCGCCCGACGCGCCGGGGCGGCTCGACAACCTCAAGGAACTGGTAAAGGCGCTCGAGGAGTTCGAGAACCTGCAAGGCTTCCTGGAACACGTGGCCCTTGTCATGGACCGGGACGAGGGCGAGGCAGCCGAACAGGTCAGCATCATGACCCTGCACGCCGCCAAGGGGCTGGAATTCCCCATCGTCTTCCTGCCGGGGTGGGAGGACGGCTTGTTCCCCAGCCAGCGCGCCATGGACGAGAACGGCACCAAGGGTCTGGAGGAGGAACGCCGCCTGGCCTATGTCGGCATCACGCGGGCAGAACGGCTGGCGACGATCAGCTTCGCGGGCAACCGGCGCCTTTACGGGCAATGGCAAAGCAGCATGCCCTCGCGCTTTGTCGATGAGCTGCCGCCCGAACATGTCGAGGTGCTGACCCCGCCCGGCCTTTACGGCGGCGGCTATGGCGCGGCGATGGCGTTCGCTGCGGGCGGTCCGGTCAACGCGCTGCACGAACGCGCGGCCAAGGCCGATGTCTACAACTCTCCGGGTTGGAAGCGGATGCAGTCCCGCGCTTCCGAACGCAAGGCACCTGTCCACCGCGCCCCCATCATCATCGACGCCGAGCCTGCGTCGAAGTTCACCGTGGGCGACCGCGTGATCCATGCCAAGTTCGGCGAGGGCACGGTGATGGGCATCGCCGAGGATACGCTGACCGTCCAGTTCCCGGCGGGCTTCAAGAACATCAAGGCGGCCTATGTCCAACCCGCGGGCGGGGATGATGACGTGCCGTTCTAGGGCCCGGGCGTTCTGACGGCTGGTCCCCTGCCCGGCGCGGTGCTAGCCTGCGGGCCGAACCATTCGGGACCGTTCCTTGGCCGCCTTTATCCGCCTGATCCTGTTCCTGCTGATCGCCGAGGCGCTGTTCTATCTGCTTCTGCGGGTCTATCTGCGGTCGCTGCGCCGCGAGCGGCTGGAAGAGACATGGGACCAGCGCCATCCCTCCCTGCCGGGGAACACCCCCGCCCGGCGAGAGTTCGTTCGAAGGTCCATGATCGGGTTCGACAAGACGCTGAAATCGCGGCTGTTGCTTCTGGTCTTCGTTCTGCCCAATCTGGCGGTCATGGGCATCATCTATTGGGTCAACTGGCAGTAAGGACCGCTTTCCATGCATTACCTCAAGGTCGCGGTCGGCGTGCTGTTCGGCATCGCGGTGTTCCTGTTCCTGGACTATGCGCTGCCGTCCAAGAACACGGTGCGCATCACCAATACCTATAACCGCCTGACCTCGGTTACGCCGTCGAACGCGATCTTCTATGCCTCGGACAATACCGGCACGGTCGAGAATGCCCAGGGACAGCGTGACGTGCGCTTCATCGAAACGGTGCGCCCCAACGGCAAGGTCTTCGTGTATCGGAACGAGGATACCGGCTGGATCTGGCCGCCCTATTTCAAATACGACAGCGCCAACCTGCAGGCCGAGGCGACAAACCTGCAATCGGGCCGCGACAATCCGCAATGGGTCAGCGTGACCGCCTATGGCTGGCGGATGGCGTTCCTGTCCACCTATCCCAACGCGGTCAGCATCGACACGCTGGCCGGGCCGGACGAACGCCCGCGAAACTGGGCGGCAAGCATCGTCTGCATCGTGCTGCTGGCACTGCTGGCGCTGTTCTGGCGGATGTGGGCGCAGTTCCAGGAACGCGGCCTGTCCGGCTGGCGGAGGAAGCCATGACCCGCAACCCCGGCACCGCGCTGCGCACCGACGGCTTCGCCGACATCCGCATCAACACCCCGGCCGTCGAACGCCGCGCGGCCAGCCTGCCCGCCCGGCGCAGCCTGAAGAAGGATCACCAGGCGGCCTGGCTGCTGAACGCCGTGCGCTGCATCGACCTGACGACGCTGGCGGGCGACGACACGCCCGACCGCGTGGCGCGGCTTTGCGCCAAGGCGCGACAGCCCATCGCGTCCGAACTGCTTGACGCGATGGGCGTCACCGGCCTGACCACGGGCGCAGTTTGCGTTTATCCCACCATGGTTGCGCCCGCCAAGCGCGCCCTTGGCAATTCCGGCATCCCGGTCGCCAGCGTCGCCACCGGCTTTCCGGCGGGCCTGATGCCGCTGAACCTGCGGCTGGCGGAAATCCTTTATGCGGTCGAACATGGCGCGGACGAGATCGACATCGTCATCACCCGCGCCCATGTCCTGCGCGGCGAGTGGTCGGCGCTGTATGACGAACTGCGCGCCATGCGCGAGGCCTGCGGCGAAGCCAGGATGAAGGCGATCCTGGCCACCGGAGATCTCAAGTCGCTGGAGAATGTCGCCCGCGCCAGCCATGTGGCGATGCAGGCGGGGGCGGACTGGATCAAGACCTCGACGGGCAAGGAAGGGGTGAACGCCACCCTGCCCGTCAGCCTGGTGATGTGCCGCGCGATCCGCGATTATCGCGACCAGACCGGCCATGTCGTGGGCTTCAAGCCGGCGGGCGGACTGCGCACCGCCAAGGATGCGCTGAACTGGCAAGTGCTGATGGCCGAGGAACTGGACCGCGACTGGCTGCGCCCCGACCTTTTCCGCATCGGCGCATCCAGCCTTCTGGGCGATATCGAACGCCAGATCAGCCACCATGTGACGGGCCGCTATGCCGCCGGTTACCGCCAAGCGATTGCCTGAGGACCGCATGACCAGCGTGAGCGAATTGATGAAAACGATGGAATACGGCCCCTCGGTCGAGGACAGCGCCGCCGTGCGCGACTGGCTGGCGCGGCGCTGCGCATTCGGCCATTTCATCGGCGGCAGCTTCACCAAACCGGGCCAGTTGTTCGACAGCCGCGACCCGGCGACTGGCGAGGTTCTGGCGCAGGTGTCGCAGGGGACAATTGATGACGTGGCGGCGGCGGTGGCGGCGGCGCGGCAGGCGCAGCCCGGCTGGGCGGCGCTGACGGGCACGCAGCGGGCGCGATATCTTTATGCGCTGGCCCGGCATATCCAGAAACGCGAGCGCTTCCTGTCGGTGCTCGAGACGCTGGACAACGGCAAGCCGATCCGGGAATCGCGCGACATCGACGTGCCGCTGGTCGCACGGCACTTCTATCACCATGCCGGTTGGGCGGAACTGCGCGACAGCGCCTTTCCGGGGCATCAGCCGATTGGCGTCTGCGGCCAGATCATCCCCTGGAACTTTCCGCTGCTGATGCTGGCCTGGAAGATCGCACCCGCGCTTGCGGCGGGCAATACGGTCGTGCTGAAGCCGGCCGAATACACGCCGCTGACCGCGCTGGCATTCGCCGAGATCTGCCAGGAAATCGGCCTGCCCGCTGGCGTTGTCAACATCGTCACCGGGGACGGAGAAACAGGCGCGGCGCTTGTCGCGGCGGATGTGGACAAGATCGCCTTCACCGGATCCACCGAGGTGGGACGCGCGATTGCAAACCAGTTGGCGGGAAGGGCCACGCGCCTGACGCTGGAACTGGGCGGCAAGTCGCCCTTTGTGGTGATGCCCGACGCCGACCTGGACGGGGCGGTCGATGGCGTAGTGGATTCCATCTGGTTCAATGGCGGCCAAGTCTGCTGCGCCGGGTCGCGCATCCTGGTGGCCGAGGCCGTGGCGGAACGGTTCGAAACCCTGCTGGCCGCCCGTATGTCCCGCCTGCGGGTCGGGCCGCCGCTGGACAAGTCCACCGATGTGGGCGCCATCGTGGATCCGGTGCAAAAGGACCGCATCCTTTCGATTTGCCGCGCGGCGACCGATGCAGGCGCAGAACTGGTTGGTGGCGCGGCGCAGGAGGGCTGCTTCATCGCGCCGGGCTATCTGCGCAACATCACCCCCGCCAATCCGGGGTTCGAGCAGGAAATCTTCGGCCCCATCGCCACGCTGTCCACCTTCCGCACGGCGGATGAGGCGGTCGAGTTGGCGAATAACACGCGCTACGGGCTTGCGGCCTCGATCTGGTCGGAAAGCGCGGCGGTGGCGACGGATATTGCCGCCAGGGTGAAGGCGGGCGTCGTCTGGATCAACTGCGCCAACCTGTTCGACGCGGCTGCGCCCTTTGGCGGCTATCGCGAAAGCGGCTTTGGCCGCGAAGGCGGGCGCATGGGGATGCTGGACTATCTGGCGGACGCGCCGGTCGACGCGGTGGACGAACCAGCCGCCGCAGCGCCTGTCGCCGCCACCACCGGCAGCGGCAGCGGCCAGCCGGCCGATCTGGACCGAACGGCCAAGCTCTACATCGGCGGCGCGCAGAAGCGGCCCGATGGCGGGGCAAGCTATGCCGTGCCGGGCGGCCTTGCGCCGCTGGGCGGCCGCAAGGACATCCGCAACGCGGTCGAGGCTGCCGCCAAGGCCGGGAAATGGGCGGCCATGGGCAGCCATGCCCGCGCGCAGGTCCTGTACTACATCGCCGAGAACCTGTCGGCCCGCGCGGATGAATTCGCCGCCCGCACCAGCCGGGCCGAGGTCGAGGCCGCCATCGCCCGCGCCTTCCATTATGCCGCCTGGGCCGACAAGTTCGACGGCGCGAATGTGCAGGCCAAGCCGGGCCACCTGCTGAACGTGGTCAACGAACCCTTTGGCGTGATGGGCATCGCCTGCCCCAATGCCCAGCCGCTGGCCGCGTTCATGTCGCTGGTCATGCCCGCCATCGCCATGGGCAACCGCGTCGTCGCCATCGCCGCGCAGGACGATCCGCTGCCGGTGCTGGACCTGTATCAGGTCTTCGACACGTCCGACCTGCCGGGGGGCGTGGTCAACATCGTGACCGGCCCGCGCGACGATCTGGCCCGCGTGCTGGCCGCGCATGACGAGGTCGCGGCGATGTGGATGGTGGGCGGCGATCTGGCGGCGGTGGAAAAGGCTGCGGGCGGCAATCTCAAGCCCGTCTGGGCGCCAGCGCATCGCGAGTGGACCGGCCCGCAGGCGCAAGGCGAGGTCTTCCTGCGCCATGCCACGCAGGCCAAGACGATCTGGCTGCCCTATGGCGCCCTGCCCGAAGGCACCGGGTCTGCGGCCTATTAGGCCCGCAGGCCCGCGAAGGTCATCGGGTCCAACGATGCCTGGGCAAAGGTCGGCCCGCTGGTCATCAGGCTGACCGCGTCATGCGAATGCAGCGATTCCTGGTGGCTGGCAACCACCCGGAAATCGCCAAAGCGCGGATCGGCCTGCAATTGCTGGGCAAAGGCGCGCACCGCATCCTCGACAAAGATCGGGTTCGAGGCGTTGAGTTCGGCGAAGGCCTGTTCATCCTCGCGCTTGACCATCACCTGCGTTTCCGTGGGGACGGCGCGGCGGCAGAGTTCCACCATGTCCTCGAACCAGATTTTCTCCGGCCCGACCATTACTGCCGAGATCCGGGCGATGGACCGCTGCGAATGGGGCGTCGCCAGCCGCGACCGGGTCTCGCGCGCGTGTTCCGACAGTTCCAGCGAACAGGGGCAGGTCGAGGAATAGACATAGTCGAAATGCATGATCCGCAGCCGCTGGCCGTGGAAGTCCAGGATCTCCATCGCGATATCGTAATACTGCCAGCCGGACAGCCCCGACCGCAGCGAGTCCACCCGGATCGGATAGGAGAACTTCATCTGGATGCGGGCATCATAGGCATCCAAGTCGGCCTGATAATCATCAAGCGCGGCCTCCAGCACCTTGAGGCTGAAGGCATGTTCGGAATGGGCGTAAAAGGACCGCATGATCCGGGACATGTTGATGCCCTTGCGGTCGGCTTCCAGGCTGACCGTGCCCGTCACGCTGGTCTCCAGCGTCAGTTCGCCGCCGTCGCGCGTCTGGTAGCGGATCGGCAGCCGGAAATTGGAAATGCCGACATGCTGGATCGGCGCGCGCGCGCCGACGATCAGGCTGGCAGGGCCGTTCTGCAGGTCGGGCAGCCCTGCCTTGTACGAGTCATCCACCCGGAACCCCGCGTCATAGCTGCGCACAAGGGCCGGATAGGCGGGAATCATTGGGCGGGCTTCGGTCATGCTGGCATCCTTGTGGCCGGATCGCGGCACAATATGGGGGGTCAGGGCCGGAATCCAAAGCGATATTCCGGCATGTCGGGCCGCCGGGGCGGCCCAGCCCCGGTCAGCCGTTCAGGGCCTGGTGCAGGTCGTCGATCAGGTCGGCGGAATGTTCCAGCCCGATGGACAGGCGCAGCAGGCCCGGCGTGATGCCTAGATAGGCGCGGTCATCCTCGGACAGGCGCTGGTGGGTGGTCGTCGCCGGATGCGTCACGATCGACTTCGCATCGCCGAGGTTGTTCGAGATGCTGATGATTCCCAGCCGGTTCAGGCAGGCAAAGGCCGCCTCCTTGCCGCCCGCTACTTCGAAAGCGATCATGGTGCCACCCGATCCCATCTGACGCATCGCCAGGTCATGCTGGGGATGATCGGCCAGCCCCGGATAGATCACGCGCGACAGGGCCGGATGGCCCTGCAGCGCCTGTCCCACGGTCAAGGCGGTGTCGGCCTGGGCGCGCACGCGCAGGTCCATCGTGGTCAGCCCGTTCAGCATGATCCAACTGTGGAAGGGACTGATCGCGCCGCCGGTATGCTTTAGGTAAGGCTCGGCCACCTCGCGGACGAACTGGCGGGTGCCGCAGATCACGCCGGCAAGCGCGCGGCCGCCCCCGTCGATATGCTTGGTCGCGGAATAGACGACCACGTCGGCCCCCAGTTCCGCCGCACGGGAAAAGACCGGGGTGGCGAAGACGTTGTCGGCCACGACCAAGGCGCCGACCTCATGCGCCAGGCGAGCCACGGCCTCGATATCGATCACCTCCAGTGTCGGGTTCGACATGGTCTCGAAGAAGGCGGCCCTGGTGCCGGGGCGCAGGGCCGCGCGCCACTGGTCCAGATCGGTGCCGTCGACATAGGTCACCTCGACCCCGAAGCAGGCCAGCAGATCCAGCACGTAAAGGCAGGATCCGAACAAGGCACGGGCTGCCACGACATGATCGCCGGGCTTGCACATGGAAAACAGCGCCCCATTGACCGCCGCCATGCCGCTGGCCGTGGCGAATGCGTCCTCGGTCCCCTCCAAGGCGGCGATGCGATCCTCGAACATCCGGCTGGTGGGGTTGCCATAGCGGGCATAGATGAATTCGTCCGGGCCTGTGCCCTTGAAGCGTGCCTCGGCCTGTTCGGCGCTGTCATATACGAAACCCTGGGTCAGGAAGATCGCCTCGGCCATCTCGCCATACTGGCTGCGGCGGATGCCGTGATGGACGGCCTGCGTGCGCGGGTGACGTGGCTTGGCGGAACTGTCGCTCATGAAGGGCCCCTGTGCTGACGCCAGCGGGTTAGCGCCCCCGGCCCGGCCACGCAAGGGCCGAGCCCCGCCTCTGGCCGGACAAAGCCGCCTGCCCCCATGCCAAAGGGCTGAAATTAACCAGGAATAGCCTTGGCCGGGCCGTTTCCCGTAACGATTTCATGACATTGCATGATTGTCTGCATGAATTGCCCAAATGGACAGGTTGAGGGTCAAGTGACGCGAAAGTAAGTTGAGCAGGCAGTCAGGATATTGGACTGCGCAGGAAAGGATCGGCCTCTTGGCCGGGTCGTGGTCGTGATGTTGGAATATCTGAAGGAATATCCCGATATCCTGCATCGCCGATCCGTCGAACCTGACCTTTCCACCCGTCCTTCCATCCGAAGGGCGGCTTTGACAGAGCGGGACGGCAAGTCCGATTTTGTGTGTGGCGGCGCATCTGCTGGGGGACCGGTGACGGAACCCATGGAAGATTGCACGTGTGTTTGAGGTAGAGGCTTGCTGACCTGACCGGTCATCCTGTCGATCGGTCGATTGGGCTGTGTATTTGGTAATGTTCTTTGTAAAAGCCCGGCACGATACATTGGGGGGCGGAGAAATCCGCCCCCTGTGACATTCACAGATAATCGCCCCGCTGCAGGCCATACTTGGCCATCTTCTCGTTCAGGGTGCGGCGCGGCAGGCACAATTCTTCCATCACCCCGCTGATGCTGCCCTTGTGGCGGCGCATGGTGTTGTCGATCAGCATCTTTTCGAAGCTTTCGACATATTCCTTGAGCGGCTTGCCCTCGGTCGTGGTGGCCTGCTGATTGTCTTCCCCGTCCGCCATCAGAAGCGACGCGATGGATCCCGATCCCCGCCGGTTCTGCAGCACTGCGCGTTCGGCCACGTTGATCAGTTGGCGGATGTTGCCGGGCCAGGGCGCCTGCAACAACTGGGCTGCTTCCTGTGCGCTGACCTGCGGCGGCTCGCAGCCGTATTCTTCGGAGAACTGTTCGGTCATGCGGGTGAACAGCGACAGGATATCCTCGCCCCGCGCGCGCAGCGGCGGCAGGGTGATCTTCAGCGCGGACAAGCGATAGAACAGGTCGGGACGCAGCGAATCCTCGGCCTTGCGGCCTTCGCCGCGGGCATTGGAGATGGCGATGATGCGGGTTTCCGCGGGCGTGCCCCCGTCGCTGATGAAGGCCAGAAGCCGCGCTTGCAGCGGTTCCGACAGCGCCTCGATATCTTCGAGGCACAGGGTGCCGCCGCGTGCTTCCTCGACGGCGGGGATGCCGTCCTCGACCGGGCCGAACAGGCGGGCCGACAGCGCCTCGTCACTGTAGGCGGCACAGGACACCGGCACGAACTTGCGCGCGGCACGGGGCCCCACGGCGTGCAGCGCATGGGCCACCAGCGTCTTGCCGGTGCCGGTCTCGCCGTCGATCAGCACGTGGCCGTCCGCCTGGCCCAGATCCAGGATATCCTCGCGCAGGCGCTCCATCACCGGGCTGGTGCCGATCAGCTTGGACATCACCTGCTGGCCTTCCGACAGGTCGCGGCGCAGGGCGCGGTTGTCCAGCGTCATGCGCCGCATCTGCGTGGCCTTCTTGGCCAGCGTCGTCATCTTGTCGGGGTTGAAGGGCTTCTCCATGAAGTCCATCGCCCCGATCCGCATTGCCTCGACGGCCATGGGCACGTCGCCATGACCGGTGATCAGGATCACCGGCAGGCCCGAATCCAGGCCCATCAGGCGCTTCAGGAAGGCGATGCCATCCATGCCGGGCATCCGGATGTCGGATACCACGATCCCGGGCCAGTCGGCCCCGATGACCTTCAGCGCGTCTTCTGCACTGGGATAGGTTTCAGTTTCAAACCCGGACAGGACCAACCACTGGCTGATCGATTCCCGCATGTCGGGTTCGTCGTCGACAATCGCAATCTTCAATTTGCGGGACATAGGGACTTCCTCTCTCGAACAGTCATTCGGCGGCCAGGGCTTGCGGATCCTGCCTTGGCTTCTGCAAGGGCAGTTCCACCGCGAACACGGCGCCTTCATCTTCGTTATGGGCGGTCAGGCGGCCGCCGAAATCGGCGACGATGCTGGACGAGATGGCAAGACCCAAGCCCGTCCCCTCGCCTGGTTTCTTCGTGGTCCAGAACGGCTCGAACAGCTTTTCCAGATCCAGGATGCCGGGACCGTTGTCGCGCACCAGCACATAGGCATGGGCGCCGGTTTCCACGGTGATCTCGATCCGGGCGTCGCGCTTGTCGCGCACCGCATCGACGGCGTTGCGCAGCAGGTTGATGATGACCTGTTCCAGCCGTATCCGGTCGGCCATGACCGTCACCGGGCGGCGCGGCAGGTTGCGGGTCACGCGGATCGTGCGGCCCCGCAACTGCGGCTCCATCATGGTCAGGGCGCTGCTGACGGCGGCGCGCAGGTCAACGGGCTCGACCGCCTCGCCGCCCTTGCGGGCATAGGATTTCAGTTGCCGGGTGATCGCGCCCATGCGTTCGATCAGGTCGTCGATCCGCTGGAAGCTGGACAAGGCTTCCTCGGACCGGCCGCGTTGCAGCAGCAGGCGCGCGCCCGCCAGATAGGTCTTCATCGCGGCCAGGGGCTGGTTCAGCTCGTGGCTGACGCCCGCCGACATCTCGCCCAGGGCCGCCAGCTTGGATGACTGCTGCACGGTCTGTTCCGCGACCCGCAGTTCCTTCTGCATCCGCTCCCGCTCCGCGATCTCGCGCGTCAGGCGCATGTTCAGCGCCCGCAGATCCGCAGATTCGCGCATATAGGCGACCGACTGGCTGCGCGCCCGGCGCGACAGCACGTAGAACGTCCCCGCCAGCAGGATCGCGAAGCCCATGATCTCAAGCGCGAGGACCGCGTTCACCTGTTCCCGGACCGAGGCATAGGTGGTGAAGCTGATCATCCGCCAGCCGCGGAAGGGGATCCGCGCCTCGGCCTGCATGACGGCGCGGCCCTGGACATAGGCGTCGATCGGCAGCGCGGTCCAGTCGGCGGTGACCTGGAAGGCCCGCTGGATGGCCGAGGGGGCGTCGCGCACCGCCAGGGCCTCGGGCATGGTCAGGCCGCGCCATCGCGGCTCGGTCGCAAGGATGATGTTGCCTTCGCTGTCGGTGACGGCCACCGCGTCCGATATCCCCGCCCAGGATCGTTCCAGCCGGCTGAGGTCGGCCCCCACCACGATCACCCCCAGCGTCTTGCCATCAGCCACAACCGCGCGGGAATAGGTGAACTCATAGGCCCCGCCGCCCTGGTTGGCGACGGTGAAGACGGTATCGCGCGACCGCAGCGCCTCGACATAGAAGGGCGACAGGACGTTGTTCGTGCCCAACTGATAGCGGTCGGTGGACCCCACGGTGCGCCCCGACGCATCCAGAAGCCGGATCGACGCCGCGCCGATTTCCTTTTGCGCGGCGATCAGCCGGGCCGAGGTGGTCGAGAAGTCGTTGCTGTTCAGCGACCCGATCAAGGCCGGGTCGCGCGCCAGCAGCAGGGGCACCACCGCGGTCCGCTGCAACTCCGACAGGAGGTTCCCGGTGTACAGCGCCAGCCGCAGTTCGGACCGGACGCGGGTGTTTTCCGAAAACCGCGTCGTCAGCCAGGCATTGGTCGTCCAGATCGAGACGATCGCCAGCATGAAGATCAGCGCCACGGCAATGCGCAGCCACCACGGGTTGCCGGGTTGGGACAGCCGCGGCCGCACACGCTCTGACGCGCTGACGCTGTCCTTGTCCTCGATCACCTGTGAAGCCCGGTCCTGTTGCACAACTGCCGCACTCTAGGCGCAGAAGCCGCCATGCTCAAGTCAGGCGTTGACAACCCCGTCCACGACCGAGCAGAACAGCGCCGCCCCGTCGGTGCCGCCCAAGGCCGGATCGGCCGCCCGTTCTGGATGGGGCATCATGCCCAAAACGCGACGGTTTTCCGACAGGATGCCGGCGATGTCCCCGACCGAGCCGTTGATCGCAGGGCCATAGGTAAAGGCGATGCGGTCCCCATCCTGCAGCCGCGCCAGCCCGTCGGGGGTGATCTGGTAGTTGCCGTCATGATGGGCGACCGGGATGCCGATCTGCTGGCCCTTGCGGTAGCCTGCGGTGAAGGCGCTGTCGGTGGTCAGGACATTCAGCGTGGCGGGCTTGCAAATGAAGGTCAGCGCGCTGTTGCGCATCAGCGCGCCGGGCAGCAGGCCCAGTTCGGTCAGCACCTGGAAGCCGTTGCAGATCCCCAGAAGATAGCCGCCCCGTTCCGCATGACGCCGCAGTGCCGCCGCGATGGGCGAATGCGCGGCAATCGCGCCGCAGCGCAGGTAGTCGCCAAAGGAAAAGCCGCCGGGAACGCCGACCAGGTCGGTGCCTTCCGGCAGATCCTGGTCCTTGTGCCAGACCCGCGTCACCTGCGCCCCCGCATTCTGAAGGGCCACGGCCAGGTCGCGGTCGCAATTCGATCCGGGAAAGGTGATGACGGCGGCTTTCATGGGGCTGCTCCTGCTGGGATCACGCGTCCCATAGCCCAGCTTGGGTCTCGAAGAAAGGGGGCGCCGCCCCCATCGCGCGTGCCGCGCGATCCCCCCGGGATTTTTGCGTACAGAAGACGGGCAGCCGCCCTCTTCCGTGTCAGAATATCCTCGGCGGAGGCAAGAAGGGCCGGGCGAATGCCCGGCCCCGTTCCTGTGGCGACGCCTTAGTTCAGCGCCTTGTTCAGGTATTCGTCCACCTTTTCCAGGTAGCCCATGGTGGTCAGCCATTTCTGGTCCGGCCCGACCAGCAGCGCCAGGTCCTTGGTCATGTGGCCATCCTCGACCGCCTGCACGGTGACCTTTTCCAGCGTCTGGGCAAAGTTCAGCAGCGCCGCGTTGTCGTCGAGTTTCGCGCGGTGCTTCAGACCACCCGTCCAGGCAAAGATCGACGCAATCGAGTTGGTCGAGGTCTGGTTGCCCTTCTGGTGTTCGCGGTAATGGCGCGTCACGGTGCCATGGGCCGCCTCTGCCTCGACAGTCTTTCCATCGGGCGTCATCAGCACGCTGGTCATCAGCCCCAGCGAGCCAAAGCCCTGCGCCACGGTGTCGGACTGCACGTCGCCGTCATAGTTCTTGCAGGCCCAGACATAGCCGCCCGACCATTTCAGGTTCGATGCCACCATGTCGTCGATCAGGCGATGCTCATAGGTGATGCCAGCCTTCTTGAACTGGTCTGCGAACTCGGCGTCGAACACTTCCTGGAAGATGTCCTTGAAGCGGCCGTCATAGGCTTTCAGGATGGTGTTCTTGGTGGACAGGTAAACCGGGAAGCCGCGCTGCAATCCATAGTTCATCGAGGCACGGGCGAAATCGCGGATCGAATCGTCCAAGTTGTACATGGCCATCGCCACGCCGGAGGACGGGGCCTGGAAGACCTCGTGCTCGATCGTCTCGCCGTCCTCGCCCACGAACTTGATGGTCAGCTTGCCCTTGCCCGGGAAGCGGAAATCGGTGGCCTTGTACTGGTCGCCGAAGGCGTGGCGGCCGACGATTACGGGCTTGGTCCAGTGCGGCACCAGGCGCGGGACGTTCTGGCAGATGATCGGTTCACGGAAGATCACGCCGCCCAGGATGTTGCGGATCGTACCGTTGGGCGATTTCCACATCTTCTTGAGGCCGAACTCCTCGACGCGCTGTTCGTCGGGGGTGATGGTCGCGCATTTCACGCCCACGCCGTACTGCTTGATGGCGTTGGCGGCGTCAATGGTGACCTGGTCTTCGGTGCGGTCGCGTTCCTCGATGCCCAGGTCGTAGTATTTCAGATCCACGTCCAGATAGGGCAGGATCAGCTTCTGCTTGATGAAGTCCCAGATGATCCGGGTCATCTCGTCGCCGTCAAGCTCGACGACGGGGTTGGCTACCTTGATCTTCGACATGGGCATTCCCTTTGGCGTTGGATTCGGCTGCCGCTATAGCCGGGAAACGCCGGAAAGGAAAGAATGTATGCAGCGGTATGCAATCGTGCCGGGGGCATAAGCTCACTGTTGCAGAATCATTACAGGGGGATGATCTGCCGCAATTTTTAGAAAGATCCGATAGAAAACCCGGATGATTTTTCAACCTGGGGATGATATCCGGAACCGGTAGTAGTTACGAGTATCGGGTGTTTTCATGGCGTTAGTCACTTGGATGTGGCTGGGCAATCATGCGCAGGTCAATGCAACCAACGGCACGCCGTCGACCGAGATCGAGGCTGACCGTCTCGCCGGATACGGCGCCGTTGGGACCGCGCAGATCAAGGCGGTCACGCTGAAGGGCGATACCCGCACGATCACCGTCGACGGAAAGCGGGTCGAGGCTTTCGCGACAACCTATAACGACGACAGCATGGGCCGGGATGTCACCGATTCCCGCATGACCTACGAAGCCCCGTCGTCGGGCAAGGCCGTCACCACCACGATCACCGGCTTCCTGTCGGTCCGCTACCAGTTGACCTTTCCGGACGGCGGAACGTCGAAGCAGGACGGCGTGCTGATCCAGATGAAGAACGGCGACATGTTCTTTCGCCCGTCAAAGGATGCCCTGCCCCAATGGGACGGGATCGATGCTCTGCGCGGGGTCAAGATCATGTCGGCGGCTCCGATGGACCGCAACACCTATGTCGCGACGATCTCGTTCCGGCCGACGATCTTCGATCTTCCGATCAACTGCTTCACCATCGGCACGCTGATCGATACCGCCGAGGGCGAGCGCCGGGTCGAGGATATTCGTGTCGGCGATCTGGTCCAGACGCGGGACAACGGGCTTCAACCCGTCCGCTGGACAGGATGCCGCCATGTCCCGGCTGCCGAGATCGGGGCAAATCCCGCGCTTGCCCCAGTCCGCATCGCCCGTGGCGCGCTTGGGCCGGACCTGCCCCGGCAGGATCTTCTGGTGTCCCAGCAGCACCGGATCCTTGTGCGCTCGGCCATTGCCACGCGGATGTTTGGCGCGCAGGAATTGCTGGTTGCCGCCAAGCACCTGACCGAGGTCGAGGGCATCGACATCCTGCCCGATACCGCCGGCGTCACCTATGTCCACCTGATGTTCGGCGCGCACGAGATCCTGACCTCGAACGGCGCCCAATCCGAATCACTGTATCCGGGTCCGCAGGCCCTGCTGGCCTTGGGCGAGGCCGCGAACGAGATCTTCACGCTGTTCCCGGAATTGCGGGACGGCGTCGCGGATTTTCCGGGCGCACGGCCTTTCGTGGCAGGGAAGAAGGCGCGGCAACTGGCTTCTCGCCATGCGGCCAACCGAAAGCCGCTGGCTGGCTGATCAGGACAGAAACTCTTGCACCCGGGGGCGCAGCCATTGCCACAGGGCGGGCGCGCCCTGGGCGATCTTGCCGCCCACGCGCGATTCGATGTCGGCAAAGGTCACGCCGTAATCGACCCAGCCGATGCCCCCCGAACGCAGGTTCTGCATGACCGGCTGGCACCGGTCCAGCGACTTGGCGAAGATGGCGTCGGGGGTCGCGGCGGCTTCGAATTCCTGCCACAGCGACAGAAAGTCCCGCGCCTGGTCTTCCGGCAGCAGGCCGAAGATGCGGCGTGCGGCCCGGGCCTCGGCCGCCTGGATTTCGGCCGATCCATGCGCCTGGCCCGCTGCCGAATGCAACGGCACGTCGCCCACGTCGACCTCGACCAGGTCATGCAGCAGAAGCATCCGGATCACCCGCCCCGCATCGACACCCGGCCCGGCGAGACCGGCGAAGACCAGGGCGTAGAGGGCCAGGTGCCAGCTATGCTCGGCGCTGTTTTCGCGTCGCGAGCCATCGACCAGAAGGTTCGCGCGAAGGACGGTCTTCAGGCGGTCGGCCTCGGCCAGAAAGGCCAGGCGCCGGGTCAGGTCATTCCCAGCGGGCGGCAAACCTGCCATGGCAGCCTCGGCCCAGGCCAGGGCCTCGGGCCATTCGGCGGCAAGGCGCGCGGCACGTCCGCCGTGCAGATTGTCGCGGACGATGGCCACGTGATCGGCCAAGGGCTCCGGCGCCAGAAGCACCTGGAACAGCGGCTGGCTGTGGTCCATCCGCTTGGCCATGACGGCATCGGGCGTCCGGCCCGCCTCGAATTCGCGCCAAAGGGCGATCAGCGCGTCCCTGTCGGGCGACAGGCCGAAGATGCGTTCGGCCGCCCCCGCCTCGGCCAGGGCCAGGGCGGCGGCGTCATGGGCCAGGTGGATGGGCTGGTCGCCCGTGTCGATTTCCACCAGATCATGCAGCAGCAGCATCGCGATCGCGCGGTCTGATGCGCCGAACACCATGGCCTGCAAGGCGACATGCCAACTGTGTTCGGCGCTGTTCTCGGGCCGCGACAGGTCCATCAGCACATTCGCCCGATCCACCGACTTCAGCCGGTCGGCTCCGACCAGGAAATCGAAATGGCGGGCGATCCTGTCCCGCATGGCCTAGCGGCTGGTTTCGGTCAAGCGGCGGCGGACATAGGTCTGCACAAGGTCGATCATCGGCTTCATGTGCTGCTCGTCGTCGCGGAAGAAGTGATCCGCGCCTTCGATTTCCTCATGCGTGATCGTGATGCCCTTCTGTTCGCGCAGCTTGCTGACAAGGGTGTGCGTGTCCTTGGGCGGCGCGACGCGGTCGGCGGTGCCGTTCACGATCAGCCCCGAGGACGGGCAAGGCGCCAGGAAGCTGAAGTCATACATGTTGGCGGGCGGGGCCACGCTGATGAAGCCGGTGATTTCCGGGCGGCGCATCAGAAGCTGCATCCCGATCCAGGCGCCGAAGCTGAAGCCCGCGACCCAGCAATGCTTGCTGTTGGGGTTCATCGCCTGCAGGTAATCCAGCGCCGAGGCGGCGTCCGACAGCTCGCCGATGCCCTGGTCGAATTCGCCCTGGCTGCGCCCCACGCCGCGGAAGTTGAACCGCATCACGGTGAAGCCCAGCTTGTGGAAGGCGTAATGCAGGTTATAGACGACGCGGTTGTTCATCGTCCCGCCATATTGCGGGTGCGGATGCAGGACGATGGCAAGGGGGGCGTCGGGCTTGCCCGGCTGGGGATGATAGCGGCCCTCAAGCCGCCCTTCGGGACCGGGGAAAATCAGCTCTGGCATCGTCTTCCTTCGACATGACGGTGGTTTCTTGACGCATCTGCGTGGCGCTCTTAGACCGCTATCTGGGATGCCGGTCGGGAATGCGCAAGAAACGCGCAATGGCGGCATAGCGCGCCAGTGCGCGCGTCGTCAATCCGACCCGGCTGCAAGAGGGGAGCCAGCAGATGAAACTGTCCACGAAGGGGCGCTATGCGATCATCGCGCTTGTCGACCTGGCCACGGCCAAGGGCGACGACCTGACCTCGCTGGCCGAGATTTCGGGCCGCCAGGACATCTCGCTGCCCTATCTGGAGCAGCTTTTCGTCCGGCTGCGCCGCGCGGGGCTGGTGGCGTCCGTCCGCGGACCGGGCGGCGGCTACCGCCTGGCCCGCGCGCCCGAGACGATCCGCATCGCCGAGATCCTGGAAGCCGTGGACGAGACCGTCAGCGCCATGCATATCGGCGCGGGCGCGTCGGGCGGGGTGTCGGGATCGCGGGCGCAGACCCTGTCGAACCGGCTGTGGGAAAGCCTGTCGGCGCATGTCTATGTCTTCCTGCACAACCATTCGCTGGCCGATGTGGCGAAGAACCAGTTGCTGCCCTGCCCCGCCCTGCCGCGCATCCTCAGCGTCGTCGACGACTGAGAAACGAAAAACGCGGCCCCTTTCGGGACCGCGTTTCGGAAGGCAGGATCAGGCGTCTTAGAAGCGGTAGGACGCGCGGACCTGCACCAGGTCAGTGTCCAGGTCGATGCCATCGGCGATGACGTCCGAGAAATCGCTGCGGCTGTATTCGGCGCCGACCGAGAACTTCTCGGTGACCAGATATTCAGCGCCCAGGCCGTAGGTGATCCCGGTTTCCGAGAAGTCGCCGGCGGCGGCGTTGGTGGACACGCGCGCAGCGCCCAGGGTGGCGTAGGGCTGGAACCGGCCCATGTCGTAACCGACGCGGCCGCGCAGGCGCCACAGGTCGGCGTCGCCGTCATCCAGATCCACGTCGACCTTGTTGTAGTCCAGTTCGGCACCGGCAATCACCTTGCCGAAGTCGAACAGGTAACCGGCGTGCAGGCCGTAGGCATCGTAGTCGCTGTCGACATCGCTGTCGGACAGTTCGGCATTGCCCTGGCCATACTGCAGACCGGCATAGAAGCCGGACCAGTCGGTTCCAGCCTCGACCGGCACGACGGGCGCCACGACGGGCGCGGTGTCAACGACCGGGGCAACATAGCCACCGGCGAAAGCAGCCGAAGCGGCCAGCGATGCGGCAACCGAAAGGGCAACGAGTTTCATGGTAGTCTCCTTATTCGTCTCGAGCTTCTTGGTCTCGAGGCCCCTAGATATGGCCAGTGCGAAGGGTTTCCAGCCCAAGATTGCAGTGACTGCAACTTCTGTTGCAAAAATGCGACCCTATCGCGAAAGTGATTGATACGAAAAACAAAAAGCGCCCGAGGGCGCTGCCATATATCTGCATCTTTGGAAGGAAATGGTAGCGGAGGAGGGACTTGAACCCCCGACACGCGGATTATGATTCCGCTGCTCTAACCAACTGAGCTACTCCGCCACGGGTGGGGGCGATTTACGGGGTGGCGCGGGGGGCGTCAAGCGGTTTTCGACAACAAAATGAAAACGCCGCCCGGCGGGGGCGGCGTCGCATCGCTGGCTGCGGAACTGTCAGCCGCGGGCCTTGACCACCTGCAGCAGCGGCATGACCTGGGCCATGTCCGGGCCGTGCGCCTGGCCCGTCACGGCCTTGCGCAGCGGCATGAACAGGCCCTTGCCCTTGCGACCCGTCGCGTCCTTCACGGCGGCAGTCCATTCGCCCCAGGTCGCGTCCGTATAGGGCGGGGGCGGCAGCAGCGGCATGGCCTGGGCGATGAAGTCCGCATCCTCGGGATCGATCTGCGGCTCGGCCCCTTGGCTGAAGATCGTCCACCAGTCGGCCAGATCGTCCAGCTTCGTGATGTTCTGCGAGGCGACATGCCAGAAGCGTTCGGCCAGACCCTCGGGCACGCCAAGGGCCGCGATCCGGTCGGCCACCTGGGCAAAAGGCAGCGCCTGGTTGCGTTCGCGCGTCAGCGGCCACAGATCCTCGGCATCGAACTTGGTGGGCGAGGCGCCGAACTGCGACAGATCGAACCCTTCGGCCAGGTCGTCCAGCGTCATCTTCAATTCGACCGGCTGGCTGGATCCCAGCCGCGCCATCATCGACAGCAGCGCCTCGGGGGCGACCCCCGCTTCGCGCAGGTCGCGGATCGACAGGGCGCCGATGCGCTTGGACAGTTCCTCGCCCTGCGCGCCGGTCAGCAGGCTGTGATGGGCAAAGGACGGCGGCGTGCCACCCAGGGCGCGGATGATCTGGATCTGGGTCGCGGTGTTGGTCACATGATCCGCGCCACGCACGATATGCGTGACCGCCATGTCGGTGTCATCGACCGAGGATGCAAAGGTGTAAAGCACCTGCCCGTCCGCCCGGATCAGCACCGGATCCGACACGCTGGCCGCGTCGATCGAGATGTCGCCCAGGATGCCGTCGGTCCACTCGATGCGTTCCTGGTCCAGCTTGAAGCGCCAGTAGCCCTCGCGCCCCTCGGCCCGCAGGCGGTCGCGGTCGGCATCCGACAAGGCCAGCCCGGCGCGGTCGTAGACCGGCGGCTTGCCCATGTTCAGCTGCTTCTTGCGCTTCAGGTCCAGTTCCGTGGGCGTCTCGAAGACCTCGTAAAGGCGGTCCCCGGCGCGCAACTGGTCCGCCGCCTCGGCATAGCGATCAAGGCGCAGCGACTGGCGTTCGACGCGGTCCCAGTGCAGGCCCAGCCATTCCAGGTCGCGCTTGATGCCGTCGGCATATTCTTCCTTGGAGCGTTCCTGGTCGGTATCGTCCAGCCGCAGGATGAAGGTGCCCCCGGCCTTTTTCGCGATCAGATAGTTGAACAGCGCCGTGCGCAGGTTGCCGACATGGATGTGGCCCGTGGGCGAAGGGGCGAAGCGGGTGGTGGTCATGGCACAACTCTCCTGTTGGCCTTGCTCTTTCACACGCGGCGATTCTTGTCCATATCAGGGCCGGTATGCAGGAGAAGCGGATGACCGACTGGAAGGACCTGACCGCGCCGGACGCGGCCCGGATCGAGGCGATGGCGCGCGACGCATTGGCCGCCCTGCCCCCCGAATTCGCCACCCATGCCCAGGGCATCACCATCCACGTGGCCGAGTTCGCCCCCGAGGACGTGCTGGATGAATTGCAGATCGACGACCCGTTCGAGCTGACGGGCATCTATGACGGCATTCCGCTGACGGAAAAGTCGGTGTCCGACCAGCCGGGGCAGCCCGACATCATCTGGCTGTACCGCCGCCCGCTGCTGGACGAATGGGCGTCGCGCGGGAACGTGACCTTGGGCGAACTGGTGGCCCATGTCGTCACGCACGAGATGGCCCATCACTTCGGCTGGTCCGACGACGACATCGCCAGCATCGACAGGTGGTGGGAATGAAGTCGCAGGCGCCGATCCTGACGGTCACGCTGAACCCCGCGCTTGACCTGTCCACCGCAGCCGACGAAGTGCGCCCGGAACTGAAGCTGCGCTGCGACAAGCCGGTGGCCGATCCTGGCGGCGGCGGCATCAATGTCAGCCGCGCGATCAAGCACATGGGCGGGCAATCCACCGCGATGGTCGCCCTTGGCGGCGCCACCGGCACCCGCATCGGCGACATGCTGAAGGCCGACGGACTGTCGGTCGTGCGCCTGACCGCGCCTGGCGAGACGCGCCAGTCGCTGGCCGTCACCGACCGCGCGACTGGCGGGCAGTACCGCTTTGTCCTGCCCGGCCCCGAATGGCACAAGGCGCATGTGGCCGACATGACGCAGGCCATCGCCGAAGGCGCGCCGGCGGGCGGCTGGGTCGTCGTGTCGGGGTCGAACCCGCCCGGCGTTCCGGCGGGATTCGAGCAGATGCTGACCGTGCGGCTGAAGAACAGCGGTGCAAGGCTGCTGGTTGATACCTCGGGCGAGGCGCTGCGGGTGCTGGCGGGTTCCTCGACGCCCGTGGACGTGCTGCGCATGGACAGCCACGAGGCCGAGGATCTGGCGGGCCGCCCCCTGCCTTCGCGCAGCGACAGCGCGGCCTTTGCGGCGGGTCTGGTCAAGGACGGCGCGGCGCGGTCGGTGATCGTCGCGCGCGGGGCGGACGGATCGGTCATCGCCGGGCCGGACGGCGCCTGGCACGCGGCGGCGGCGCGGGTCAAGGTGGTCAGCGCGGTCGGCGCGGGCGACAGCTTCGTCGCGGGCTTCGTGCTGGCGATGGCGCGCGACTGGCCGGTCGAGGAAGCCCTGGCCCTGGGCGCGGCCGCAGCCTCGGCCGCGGTGATGACGCCCGCCACCGAACTGTGCCACGCGGCCGATGTGGACCGCTTCTACGGCGAACGCATCGTCACGCGGCTTTAGCGCAAAGAAAAAAGCCGCCCGGACGGACGGCTTGCTTCCAGTGCGGGTGCCGGGGATCAGGCGGCTTCGGCTTCCTCGGCCTCGGCGGCCATGCGGCGTTCGCTTTCCTCGCGCGACAATGCGACCGAGGTGCGCACGCCCTTGGACACGAATTCCATCAGGCCCTTCACCACGCGTTCGTTCGGGTCGATGCCCGCGCAGGACAGCACTTCGCGACCATCGCGCGACCGCGCCCAGCGGGCAATCTGCTCGGGGCCGTTGCCATATTTCTTGTCATCTGCAATCGCATCATCAAGCGCGGCCAGAACGACCGCGGCAAAAAGCTTGCGGGCCCGCTGGCCCTGTTCGAAATTGAAAGCCGATCCGTCGACAAAATCGCGCATACCATTCGTCCATCTTCTGGGCTGCAAGGGCAAGGCAGCCATGTGGGAGGCATCATGCCAGCCCATCGTTATTGTTTCCGTTTCTCTGACGGTGCCGCTGCTTAACGCGGAACGACGCCGATTCGATATTCCTCCGGCCGCATATCTCCCATGCACATAATGCATGTCGCGTAAAAAACAGGTGAAATCTGCAATTGCACCCTGCGATCGGCGCCTTCCGGCACGGGTCCGCGCCTTGACAACACCGCAAAGGCGTTTTGGTTGCCTCGCCCGGAAGGTGTCGATATAGGGGCGCCACAGCGCTGTTCAACATGGACGGCCCGATTTTCCCGAACCGCAAAGAGCATTCCATGCCCAAGATCAACGGCAATGAAATCCGCCCCGGCAACGTGCTGGAGCATGACGGAGGCCTGTGGGCCGCCGTGAAGGTCAGCCACGTGAAGCCCGGAAAAGGCGGCGCCTTCGCGCAGGTCGAGTTGAAGAACCTCCGCGACGGCCGCAAGCTGAACGAGCGTTTCCGCAGCGAAGACAAGGTCGAGCAGGTCCGGCTGGAGCAGAAGGACCAGCAGTTCCTGTATGAATCCGACGGCAAGCTGGTCTTCATGGACAGCGAGACCTTCGAGCAGACCGAACTGGATTCCGACCTGCTGGGCGACCGCCGCCCCTTCCTGCAGGACGGCATGACCGCCACCATCGAATATTACGGCGAGGAAGCGCTGTCGGTCTCGATCCCGCAGAAGGTCACCTGCACCGTCGCGGAAACCGAGCCGGTGGTGAAGGGCCAGACCGCCGCCAACAGCTACAAGCCCGCGATCCTCGACAACGGCGTGCGCATCATGATCCCGCCCTTCGTGGGCGAGGGCGAGAAGATCGTCGTGAACACCGAGGTCTTCGAATACAGCGAACGCGCCTGAAGGCCGTTCCAGACCAGGCGCCCCGGCCAGACCGGGGCGTTTTTCCTTGTCCCGGGTTCCCGACATGACGCCGCATCACGCCACTGCCGAGGATCTGGCCCGCGCCCTGCCCCATATCCTGTCCGCGCCCAAGGACGAAGCCACGGCCCAGATCCTGTGCTTCCGCCCCGGCTTCAACCAGCGGTTCTTTCCCGACCGCCTGGTGATGACACGGGCCGATGGCATTCCCGGCGAACGCTGGCGCAAGGCGCCCTGGATGCGGCTGGCGGACGGATCGCCCGATCCGCGCATCCAGGTCTCGATCCTTTCACGCCGGGTGATGGACGCCGTCTGGCTGGACCGGACCGCAACGCCCCATCCCGGCGACACGATCATCTGCGACCTGGACACCAGCCATGCCAACCTGCCGGTGGGCACGCTGCTGCAGGCCGGGACGGCGGTCCTGCAAGTGTCCGACGTGTTCAACGACGGCTGCGTCAAGTGGAAGGCGCGCTATGGCCAGGCCGCCAAGGACTGGATCACCGCACCCGGACACCCCGAACTGCGCCTGCGCGGGATCCTGTGTTCGATCGAGCGGGACGGAGAGATCGCCCTGGGTGACCCCATCCGCAAGCTGGCCTAGTCCGCCGACAGCCGCGCCTGGCCCGCCTGCATGTCGGGGCCGATCCGGTCAAAGCGCACATGCGCAAGGGCGCGGCCGCCGGACTGGGTGAACAGGGTGCCGACCTCTTTCCCCTCGGCCGTGATGGGGGTGCCGACAGGGGCCTCGCCCTCGATCCGCAGGCGGGCCAGGCCCTTGCGCAAATCGGTCTTGTGCTTCATCCGCGCCGTCACCTCTTGCCCGACATAGCAGCCCTTGCGGAAATCCACGCCGTGCAGCCGCTCGAACCCGGCTTCCAGGATGAAGGTCTCGTTCGGGATCAGTTCGACCAGCGTTTCGGGGATGATGTGGTCGACCCGAATGGCGTCGAAGTCGGTGCCGTCCTCGTCCGCCCCGCCATACAGCCGCCAGCCAAGCGCAGGGTGCCGGGGATCGGCGATTGCCCCGTCCGGCGCAGGGCCGGTGCCGCGGGCCACGGTCATGTCCGTGACCTCGATCCCGACCTTGGAGCGCAGCTTGTACATCGTCAGCCGCCGCGTCAGATCGTCGGCCAGGCGCGCGTCCACGTCCAGAAGCAGCGCGTCATTGTCCGGCACGATCAGGAAATCGGCCAGATACTTGCCCTGCGGCGTCAGCAGCGCGGCCCAGCAGGGCGCGCGGGTCACGTCATTGGTGACCAGCCCTTGCAGAAAGGAAAGGCGGTCGTCGCCGGTGACGCGGATGATCTGGCGGGTCATTGGTCTTCTCCGAATTGCAGGGCGACAAGGCGGGCATAGGCGCCACCCCGGGCCATCAACTGGGCATGGCTGCCTTCCTCGACAACCCTGCCCTGTTCCATCACCACGATCTTGTCGGCGTTGCGGATGGTGGACAGGCGGTGCGCGATCACGATCGTGGTGCGGCCTTCGGAGAGGTTTTCAAGGGCTTCCTGCACCAGCCTCTCGCTCGCGGTGTCCAGGGCGCTTGTAGCCTCGTCCAGCAGCAGCACGGGGGCATCGCGCAGGATGGCGCGGGCGATGCCGATCCGCTGGCGCTGCCCGCCCGACAGGGCCGAGCCGCGCGGGCCTGCAGGACTGTCCAGCCCGGCAGGCAGGGCATCGACGAAATCGCTGACATGGGCGGCTTCCATCGCGCGCCGCAACGCCGCCTCGTCCGATGCGGGGCGGCCCATCAGGATGTTGTCGCGCAGGGTTTCATCGAACAGCGCGGATTCCTGCGCCACGGTCGAGAACTGGTCGCGCAGGGTGCCAAGGTCCAGCTCGCCGATCGGCACCCCACCCAGCGTGATGCGCCCCCGGTCGGGATCGATCATCCGGGTCAGCAGGTTGAAGACGGTCGATTTTCCCGCCCCCGACGGTCCCACAAGCGCCGTCGTCTGCCCGGCCTCGGCCACGAAGTCCAGCCCCTGCAGGACCGGCTTGTCGCCATAGGACAGCCAGACATCGTCGAAGCGGATCGCGGTGCTGGCTGGCGCTTGACTGCGCCCCCCCGAGGTGATGCGCGGCTGCGTGTCCAGGACCTGGTAGATGCGTTCCAGGCTGGCCGCGGCGGTCTGCCAGGTTCCCGCAAGCCCGCTGAGCCGGCGCATCGGCTGGAAGGCAAGGGCAAGGGCGGTGAAGAAGGACATGAAGTCGCCGATGCTGCGCGTGCCCTCCATCACCTCGCGGCCGCCCAGGGCCAGGACGGCGACAAAGCCGATGCCGGTGACGATATCGGTCAGGGCGGGGACCAGGCTGCCCATGGCGGCGACCTTCACCTCGGTCTGGCGGATGCGGCCGACGATCTGGGCGAAGCGGCGGGTCTGGTCCGCCTCGGCCCGGTTCAGCTTGATCGAGACGATGCCGTGCATCACCTCGTCCAGACGTGTCGCGCGGGCGCTGGCATTGGCCCGGTTCTGTCGCACCTTGCGGCGGATGTATCGCTGCACCATCGCGGCGGGCAGGATCAGGATCGGCGCGCCGATCAGCGCGGCCAGCGTCCATGTGGGATCGATGTTGACCGCCACCGCGAACAGCATCACCAGCGAGATCGCGTCGCGGGTCGCACTGGTGATCAGGGTGGCCCAGACCCCCTGGACGGCGATGGTGTCGCCCTGGATCCGCTCGATCATCGCGCCGGGGGGGTTCAACTGGAAGAACCGCCCGTCCAGCGTCATGATATGGGCCAGCAGGTCGCGCTGCATCGTCGTGGAAATGCCCAGCGAGATGCGGGACAAAAGCGACCGGCTGGCGATCAGCGTCACCGCCCGCAGCACGAAGATCGCCATGATCGCGCCGCCGACCCACCAGATCGCGCCTTCCTCCTTGCCCACGAAGACGCGGTCGAAAAGGGGCTTCAGCATCCAGGATATCAGCGCCAGCGTAGAGCCTTCGACCGTCATCAGGGCGAATGCGCCCGCCATGCTGCCGCGATGGACGCGCAGGTAGTCGGTCCAGAAGCGGCGCAGCAGGCGGGTGGCGCTTGGATGCGGGGCGGGCGATGATGTCACGGGCGGGGGCGCCTTTCGTTCCTGTCCGGGCTGTCAAAGCCTTAGCCCGACCCGCCCTGTCGCGGCAAGGCGGGCCGGGATATCGGAAGTCGTTGACCTTCCTGCGCGCGGGCACTAGCGATTTTGCAGGATGTGAAGGACAGATGAAGCCATGAGCCTTGCCGCTGGTCGCCCCGTGATCGCCATTCCCGGCCCCTCGCCCGTTCCCGACAGGGTCCTGCGCGCCACTCACCGCGCCTCGCCCGACATCTATGGCGACGAACTGGCCGAACTGAACCTGGCTGTCATGGCGCAGTTGAAGCGGCTGGCCGGCACCCAGGCGAACCTTGCCCCCTACATCGGCAACGGCCATGCGGCGTGGGAGGCCGCGGGCGCCAATATCTTCACCTCGGGCGACCGGGCGCTTGCACTGACCTCGGGCCATTTCGGGCGGTCCTGGGCCCAGCAGATGGAGGCGATGGGCGTCGCGGTGGAACGGCTGGATTTCGGCAGCCTGCCCGCCGATCCCGACATGCTGGCCCGCAGGCTGGCCGAGGACAAGGCCGGCGCGATCAAGGCGGTGATGGTCTGCCAGATCGACACGGCGACCGGCGTGATGGCCGATATCCCGGCCCTGCAGGATGCGATGGGCGATCACCCGGCGCTGCTGGTGGTGGACGCGATCGCGTCCCTGGGCTGCGCGCCGATGATGATGGACGACTGGGGCGTGGACGTGCTGATCTCGGCCAGCCAGAAGGGCATGATGTGCCCGCCCGGCACCTGCTTCGTGTGGTTTTCCGAAAAGGCTGCCGCGCGCGGGCGCACGCAGCTGACGACACCCTATTGGGACTGGCACGCCCGCGCCAATGCCGAGGCGCTGTGGCGGTTCTGGGGCGGCACGCCGCCCGTCCAGCAGATCTTTGCCCTGGACGAGGCGATGCGGATGATCCTGGACGAGGAAGGCTTGTTTGCGGTCTGGGCGCGCCACGCGGCGCTTGCCCGCGCCACCTGGGCCGCGGCCGATGAATGGGGACAGGGGAATTCGGGCATCCGCCTGTCGGTCGCCGATCCGGCGGCGCGCGCATCCTCGGTCACGGCGATGTTGCTGCCCGGGGCGGATGCGCTGCGGGCCTGGACGGCGTCGCATTGCGGGGTGACGCTGGGCGTGGGCCTGGGCGCCGAGCAGCCGGAGAACGCGCTGCGCGTCGCCCATATGGGCCATGCCAATGCCGGGATGATCCTGGCCGCGCTTGGCGCGATGCAGGCGGGGATGGCCGCGCTTGGCATCCCGCACGGGGCGGGCGGCCTGGACGCGGCGGCAAGGGCCCTGGCCGAGCCCGCCTGACCCCTATTCGGTGTGGCCGTTCCGGGCCAGCCAGTCACGCATCGTCTGGATCTCGGCCTCCTGGGCAGCGATGACCTCCTCGGCCAACTGCCGGATTTCGGGGTCGTCGCCATGTTCCAGGACCACCTTGGCCATGTCGATGGCGCCCTGGTGGTGCGGGATCATGCCGCGCACGAAATCGACATCGGCGTCGCCCGAAGGCGCCATCGCCATGTCGCCATGCATCTTTTCCATCACCGACTGATAGGCCCGCGCGGCTGCGTTGTCGGACGCGCCATGGCCGCCGTGACCATCATGCGCGGCATCCTGTGCATAGGCCCCGAAGGCCAGGGCGAACAGGATCGGGGACAGGCCAAGGCCCCTGCGGACGGATTTGCTCATGGAAACCTCCTTCGCGATATGCGCCTGCAGGCTGGCGCAAAGGCGCGGCGGGGGAAAGCGCGCCTTTCGTCACATCACCGGCACCAGTCGGTTCAGGCGGGCAATCGGGCCAGCGTCACCAGCGTGTCGCCATAGCGCCGCTGGTCGATGGGGACGAGAGGCGCGGGCACCAGCGGCGGGCGGCTTTCTTCCCACACCACCATCGCGCCGGGGGCGATCCAGCCGCCGTCCAAGGCGGCGCCGACGGCCCGTTCCCCCAAGGCCTGCGCATAAGGGGGATCGAGGAACACCAAGCCATAGCCCCCATCGCGGCAGGGGGGCAGCCGCGTGGCGTCCTGGCGCAGCAATTGCGCCGCGCCCTCGGCCCGCGCCTTGGCGATGTTGCTGCGGATCAGCGCCTGCGCCTTGGCGCCATCCTCGACGAAGGTCACCGCAGAGGCGCCGCGCGACAAGGCTTCCAGGCCCAGGGCGCCGGTGCCGGCGAACAGGTCCAGCACCCGCGCGCGGGGGATCGGGTTGCCATGCGTGCCGTTGACCAGCAGGTTGAAGATCGCTTCGCGCACCCGCTCGGTCGTTGGGCGCAGATGCGCAGCCGCATCGCCCGCGCCGACCTCGGCCAGCTTCAACCCGCGCAATGTGCCGCCGACGATCCTCATGCCTGCGTCCCGCGGGGGCCGGGGGCGCTTCGCCCCCCAGACCGCCAGAGGATATTTGCGCACAGAAGATAGGTCATGCCAGCAGGGCCTTCAGATCCGTCGTGGCGGCGATGGCGTCGGCGTCGGGGCTGCGGCCTGCCTCGATCAGGCGCTTGCCGATCATGTAGGCGCGGGCATCGTTCAGCGCATCGACGGCGATCAGGCGGCCCTGGCGGTAATACCAGACCGAGCCGCCGTGCTGTCCGTCGCCGGCGCGCGTGACGATCCGGTCATGGCCCGCCCCAAGCCCCGCGATCTGCAGCTTGGCGTCGAACTGGTCCGACCAGAACCACGGCTTCGGCTGATAGGGCCGGTCCGCGCCCAGGACGTTGTCGGCCACGGCCTCGGCCATGTCGATGGCGTTGCCGACGCTTTCCAGCCGCAGGCGCCCGCCTTGCCAGGGAAAGCTGGCGCAGTCGCCCGCAGCCCAGATCGCCGGGTCCGAGGTCCGACCCAGATCGTCGGTGGCGATGCCGTTGTCCAGGACCAGCCCGGCTGTCTGCGCAAGACCCGTTTCCGGCAGCACGCCGATGCCGGAAACGATCAGGTCGGCTGGAAGCTCTCGCCCGTCGTTCAGCGCGACGCCGGTCGCCCGGTCCGTGCCGGTGATGTGCGAGATGCCGGTGCCTTCCATGATCTCGACCCCATGCGCCAGATGCAGCGCGCGGATCATGTCGGCGGTTTCCGCCGCCGCGACCCGGCCCAGGATGCGCGGCGCGGCCTCGATCAGCGTGACGGTCAGGTCCAGCTTGCGGGCGACGGCTGCGGCTTCCAGCCCGATATAGCCGCCGCCGATCACCATCAAGCGGCGCCCCCCCTGCATCTGCGGGACCATGGCGTCTACGTCGGCCAGGTTGCGGATAACATGGACGCCGGGCAGTTCGCCCCCCATGGCGGCAGGCAGGCGACGCGCCGACGCGCCCAGCGTCAAGGCAAGCGCATCGTAACCCACCTCTCCTTTGTCCGTTGTGACGACCCGCCGGACCGGGTCAATGGCGGTTGCGGATTCGCCCAGCCGAAGAGTGATGTCCTGATCCACCCACCATTCCGGCGACCGCAGCGCCAGGCGATCCAGCCCCATCTCTCCCAGCAGATAGGCCTTGGACAGCGGCGGGCGTTGATAGGGGGCCACGGGTTCGGACCCGATCAGGGTTATCTTGCCGTCATGCCCCTTGGCGCGCAGCCGTGCCGCCAGCGACGCCGCCGCCTGCCCTGCCCCTACGATCACGATCTTCATCGGCTTTCCTGCCCGCTGCGGCCCGCTGGCCTGTCATCCGGGCGCACCCTATAGTCGCCGCGAATCCGTTGCAATTCAGGAGGACAGGATGACCATCACCGTCGGAGACAAGCTGCCGCAGGCCACCCTGCTGCGCGTGGGCGCCAATGGCCCGGAAGCCGTCGATACCGCCGACCTGGCCCGGGGCCGCGTTGCCCTGTTCGGCGTGCCCGGCGCCTTTACCGGCACCTGCACCAACGCCCACATGCCCAGCTTCGTGCGCAATGCCGACGCCTTCCGCGACAAGGGCGTCAGCCGCATCGTCTGCGTGACCGTGAACGATCCCTTCGTGGCCGATGCCTGGTCGAAAGCCACCGGCGCGCAGGACGCGGGCATCGAGGTCATGGCCGATGCCGACGGCAGCCTGACCCGCGCGCTCGGCCTGAACTTCGACGCGCCGCCCGCGGGCTTCTATGGCCGTTCGAAGCGGTATGCGGCGCTGCTGAACAATGGCACCTTCGAGGCGGTCGACGTCGAGGACAGCCCCGGCCAGTGCGGCGTCAGCGCAGGCGAGGCGCTGCTGGAAAAGGTCTGATCCTGCCAGGACCGGCGATGGCCGGTCCTAGCCCCTGCGGAAGGGCGTGAAGTCCGCAAGCGCCTCGATCTCCTCGCCCATCGCCTCGCGTTCCCGGTCAAGATAGTCGGCCAAGGCACGCTGAAACCCCTCGTCCCCGACCCAGTGCAGGGAATGCGTGGCGACCGGTTCATACCCGCGCGCCAGCTTGTGTTCGCCTTGCGCCCCGGCCTCGACACGGGACAGGCCATGCGCGATGGCGTGGTCGATGGCCTGGTGATAGCACAATTCGAAATGCAGGAAGGGGTGGTCTTCGACGCAGCCCCAGTAGCGGCCATAGATCGCGTCCGGCCCCAGGAAGTTCAGCGCCCCCGCAACCGGCCGCCCGTCGCGTTCCGCCAGGACCAGCAGGATGTCGTCGCGCATGGTCTGGTGCAGGCAGTCGAAGAAGGCCCGTGTCAGATAGGGGCGGCCCCATTTGCGGCTGCCGGTGTCCTGGTAGAAGGCCCAGAAGGCGTCCCAGTGATGCGGCTTCAGGTCGTCGCCGGTCAGGTGGCGGATCGTTCCGCCGAAATCCTGCGCCCGCGCCCGTTCCTTGCGCAGATCCTTGCGCTTGCGCGACGACAGCGCCCCCAGGAAATCCTCGAAGCTGCCATAGCCCCGGTTCAACCAGTGGAACTGCTGGGTGACGCGGGGCAGAAAGCCCATCTCGGCCCCTTGCCCGGCCTCGTCCTCGGTGCAGAAGGTGACATGCACCCCCGATGCCCCGCCCTTTTCGGCCACCCGCGTCATCCCCGCCAGCAGCGACTGGCGCATGGCCGGGTCACGGGCCAGCAACCGTGCGCCGGTCACCGGCGTGAACGGCACCGCCGCCTGCAGCTTGGGATAATAGCGCCCGCCGGCCCGCTGATAGGCCTCGGCCCAGGCATGGTCGAAGATGTATTCGCCCTGGCTGTGGGATTTCGCGTAAAGCGGCGCGGCTGCAACCACGGCGCCGCCTTCCTCCAGCGTCACATGCAGGGGCTGCCAGCCGGTGCCGCGACCGACAGAGCCCGATTCCTCAAGCGCAAGCAGGAAGCGGTGGCTGGTGAAGGGATTGCCGTCGCCAAGCCCATCCCAGACATGGGCAGGGATCGCAGCGATGCCGGAATGGGTGGACAAGGTCAGCGTGCTCATGCCTGGCAAGCTAGGCAGTCGCGGGGGCTTTGTCAGCGCCCCCCGCGTCACAATCGCGCAGGGCTTTCATCTTGGCCCAAATATCCCGCAGGGGGAAATCCGCCTTTGGGCGGATTGGGGGACGCGAAGTCCCCCTGCCCCGCATCAGACCGTCGCCCGATAGCCTTCGAAGGTGATGTTGTCGGCCACGCGGCGTGCGACAGCCTCCTCCTCGGTGCTGCGGATCGTCCAGCAGAGGATGGGCACGCCCATCGCCTTCAGCGCGTCCAGGCGCGGATTGCCCAGGTCGCCCTTGTCGTGGGACACGAAGCAGGACCGGGTCTGGTCGAAATCGTTGATCCCGGCCAGATGGTGGCGGCGCTCCTCGGGGATGCCGGGCCAGTCGGCCTCGAGATAGCCGCAGGTCGTCAGCCCCACCGGAACTTGCGGCGCCAGGGCGTGGAAGGCCCCGACGACATGGGGATTGAAGGACATCACTGCGACCGGGCCGCCATAGCCTTGCAGCGCATCCGCCACCGCCTTGTGCAGCAGCCCGATATTGGGGCCCAGCGACAGATCCTGGTCCTTGATCTCGATCAGCAGGGGCACGCGCCCCGCCACAAGGTCCAGGAACTGGCGCAGCGTCGGCACGGCCTCGTCGCTGCCCAGCAATGGCAACCGGCCCAAGGCCGTGGCGTCAAGATCGGCGATCATGCCCTGCCCGCCCGTCAGCCGCGCAAGGTCGTAATCGTGAAAGACCATCGGCGTGCCGTCGCGGGCGGGCTGGATGTCCAGCTCGATCGCGTAGCCCGCGTCTATCGCGGCCCGGGCTGCGGCCAGGCTGTTTTCCGGCACGCCAGCGCCGTGCAAGCCGCGATGGGCGATGGGCATGGTCAGGAAGGCCTGAGGCAGGGTCATCACGCGACCTCGAAGATGGCTTCGATCTCGACCGCGACGCCCAAGGGCAGCGCGGGGGCGGATACGGCGGCGCGGGCATGGCGGCCGGCATCGCCAAAGATCTCGACCATCAGGTCGGAACAGCCGTTGATGACCTTGGGCTGGTCCGTGAAATCGGGGGTCGAGTTTACGAAGCCCGTCAGCTTGACCACGCGGCGCACGCGATCCAAATCGCCCACGGCGGCCTTCAGTTGCGCGATCAGAGACAGCCCGCAGCGGCGGGCGGCGGCGGCGCCTTCGTCGACGGACATGCCGTCGCCCAGGCGGCCCTTGATCAGGCCGCCCTCGTCCTGGCTGATCTGGCCCGACACGAAGATCAGGTTGCCGGTCTGCACGAAGGGCACATAGTTCGCGGCGGGCGCGGGCGCCGCGGGAAGGGTGATGCCCTTCTGGGCCAGGGTGGCTTCGATGCTCATGGCTGTCCTCATGGTTCTGGATTCGGGCGGCACCGTAGCAAGGCCCGCCCTAGGCGACCAGAGCCTCGGCGCGCTGCAGATCCACGCTGACCAACTGGCTGACGCCCTGTTCGACCATGGTGACGCCGAACAGCCGGTCCATCCGCGACATGGTGACGGCGTGGTGGGTAATGATCAGGAACCGCGTGTCGGTGCGGCGCGTCATCTCGTCCAGCAGGTCGCAGAAGCGGCTGACATTGGCGTCGTCCAGCGGAGCATCCACCTCGTCCAGGACACAGATGGGCGCGGGATTGGCCAGAAACACCGCGAAGATCAGCGCCATCGCGGTCAGCGTCTGTTCCCCACCGGACAGCAGCGACAGGGTGGACAGCTTCTTGCCCGGCGGCTGGCACATGATCTCCAGCCCCGCATCCAGCGGATCGTCGGATTCCACCAGCACCAGCCGCGCCTCTCCGCCGCCGAACAGGGTGGTGAACAGCGTGGTGAAATTGGCGTTGACCGCGTCAAAGGCCGCCAGCAGGCGCTCGCGCCCCTCGCGGTTCAGGCTGGCGATGCCCGCGCGCAGCTTGCGGATCGCCTCCTCGAGGTCGGCCTTTTCGGTGGCAAGCCGGTCGCGTTCGGCCTCCAGCTCGCGCTTGTCCTCGTCGGCGCGCAGGTTGACGGCGCCAAGCGCGTCGCGCTGCGTGCGCAGGCGGTTGATCTGGTCCTCGAGTTCGGCGGCGGGCGTGTCAGGCGGCGTCTCGCCCAGCGAAGCCAGCAGCGCCTGAGGCGTCGCCTCGGCTTCCTCGAGGATGCGGGCGCGGGCGGCGGCCTCGGCGTCGCGGGCGGCCTCGGCGCGGGCCTCTCGGGTGGCGCGGGTTTCGCGTGCCTCGGATGCGGCACGTTCCGCCTCGCGTTCCGCATGGGCGGCGGCGCGGGCGGCATCCTCGGCCACCGACAGCGCGTCGCGGGCGGCGGACAGGCGATCGCCTGCATCGGCCTCGCGCGCCTGCAGGCTGGCGCGGCGTTCGGCCAGCACCCCAGGCTGGGCCTCGGCATCGGCAAGTTCGGCCTCGGCGGCATCGCGACGGGCAGCCAGTTCCGACGCGCGGGTGCCTGCCTGCTGAAGCCGCAGCTTCCACCCGGATTCTTCCTTGGCGATCTCTTGCAGCCGCTTTGTGCGCGCATTGGCCTCGCGCTTCAGCTCGTCCAGGGCTGCGCGGCGGGACATGGTGGCGATGCGCGCGGCCTCGACGCCGGTGCGCGCGTGTTCAAGCGCGGCCGCCGCGTCGGCACGGTCAGGCAGTTCGGCAAGCGCGGCTTCAGCCTGGGCCAGCCGCCCCCGCGCATCCGCGCCGTCGGCCCGGTGGCGCGACAACTCGGCCCCCGCGGCCTCGGCCCGGCTGCGGGCAAGCGACAGATCGGATTCGGCGCGGGTCAGGGCGCGGGCCGCGTCGGACAACTGCCGTTCCGCATCGCGGCGAGCGTCGCGGGCGGATTTCTCGGTCGCCGTGGCATCCGCAAGGCCAGCGCGGGCATCCTCGTGGCGTTCCACCGCGACAGCGGCGCGCGCCTCGGCCTCGGCAGACTGATCGGCCAGTTCGGCAAGCTGGTTCATCTTTTGCAGATGCAGGGCGGCGGCCGAGGAAGCCTCGCCCGCCATGACCCGCATCCCGTCCCAGCGGAACAGGTCGCCCGCAGGCGTGACCAGCCGCTGGCCGGGCTTCAGGCCGGGCTGCGTTGCGGCGGCGGTGGCCGCGTCCCCGACCAGTCCCACCTGCGACAGGCGGCGCGACAGCACCTCGGGACCGGCGACATGCGGCGCAAGCGGCTCGGCGCCTTTGGGCAAGGGCTGCGGGTGGTCCCAGCCCGGCAGCAGGTGCCAGCCGCTTTCACCATCCACAGCCAGCCCCGCGCGCAGGTCGTCGCCGAAGGCCGCGCCGAAAGCCATTTCGTATCCCTTGGCGACCGTCACCTGATCCAGGATCGCCTTGCCGCCGGACCCGCCCCGTTCGACCAGCCTCCGAAGGGCAGCCATCTCGGCGGCAAGGGCGCTTGTCTCGCCCTCGGCCTCGGCCCGGGCGATGCGGGCGCCGGATTCCAAGGCTTCCGCCTCGGCCCGCGCGGCCTCAGTGGCGGCAAGCGCCTCCTCGGCGGCCTCGGCCCGTTCGGCGGCAAGTTCCTGCGCCTGCTCGGCCGTGGCAAGGGTTTCCTCGGCCAGGGCACCCGCCTCGGCGGCGCGGGCGGCATTGGCTTCGGCCTCGGCGGCGGCACGCTCGGACCGGGCGAGCATCGCGCGCAGATCGGCCATCAGCCGCTCCGCCGACTGGTGGCGGGCGGCCAGGCGCGCAGCCTCGTCGGTCAGTTCCGCCAGCCGCGCCTCGACTTCGCGCAGGGCCTCGGCCGCGTCATCGGCGGCCTGGGCCGCGGCATCCAGACGGGCATCGTGCCCCTGCCCGGCCTTTTCCAGTTCGGCCCGTTCCCAGGCCAGCCGCTCGACCACCTCTCCGGCGTCGCGGTTCAGCGCCTCCTCGCGGTCAAGGTCGCGGGCCAGTTGGGCGATGCGGGCCTGAAGGCTGGCAATGGCCCCTGCGGCGCGTGCGTCTGCCTCGTCCAGGGCCTCGCGCTCGACCACGATGCGGGACAGGATCGCCGCCGCGACCTGCTCCTCCTCGCGCAGGTCGGGCAGGGCGGCCTCGGCCTCCTCTCGCCCGGCACCGGCATCGCGGGACGCAGCCTCGGCGGCAGCGGCATCGCGGATCGCGGCGGACAGCGCGGCGGCGGCGGCCAGCCGCGCGGCCTCGGCCTCGGACCAGCGGCGATACAGCAGCGCACCCTCGGCCAGGCGCAATGCCGCGCCGATCTCGCGATAGCGGGCGGCGGTGCGGGCCTGCCGCGCCAGGCTGGCCGCCTGGGTGGACAACTGGTCCAGCGTATCCTCGACCCGTACCAGGTTCGCCTCGGCCCCGTTCAGCTTCAGCTCGGCCTCGTGGCGGCGTTGATACAGGCCGCTGATCCCCGCCGCTTCCTCAAGGATCCGGCGGCGGCTTCGCGGCTTGGCGCTGATCAACTCGCTGATCTGTCCCTGCCGCACCAAGGCCGGGCTATGCGCCCCGGTCGAGGCATCCGCGAACAGCATCTGCACGTCGCGCGCCCGCACGTCCTTGCCGCCGATCTTGTAGGCCGACCCGGCGTCCCGCGTGATGCGGCGGACGATGTCGAACTGGTCGTTGTCGTTGAAGCCCGCGGGCGCCAGCCGGTCGCGGTTGTCCACGGTCAGCACGACCTCGGCATGGGCGCGGGCGGACCGTCGGGCGGTGCCCGCGAAGATCACGTCCTCCATCCCCTCGCCGCGCATGGCGGTGGGGCGGTTCTCGCCCATGACCCAACGCAGGGCTTCCAGCAGGTTGGACTTGCCGCAGCCGTTCGGACCGACCACGCCCGTCAGCCCCTCGCGGATGACCAGGTCGGTCGGATCCACGAAGCTTTTGAAGCCGTTCAGTCGCAGCCGGTCGAAGCGCAAGCGGTGGTTCCCTTTTGTTCCCCTGCGGATTGTCGCATGACGGGGGTCCGAGTCAACCTGTCCGTGCTGTATCTGGCACGCGGCAACTGACTTTCCACAAGATGCGCATAGTCTGGCGGGGGTTTCTTGCTACCATCGGGCCATGATCACCGCCCTGTCCCTGATTCTGGCCTTTCAGCTGGTCGGAGAAATCCTGTCCCGTGCCTTAGACCTGCCCCTGCCCGGCCCGGTCGTGGGGCTGTGCCTGCTGGTCGGGGCCTGCATCCTGCGCCCGGCATTGGCCGCGCGGCTGAGGCCGACCGCCCAGGGCCTGCTGTCGCATCTGTCGCTGTTCTTCGTGCCTGCGGGCGTGGGCGTCGTCGCGCATTGGCCGGTGCTGCGCGACCACGGGATCGGACTCGCCCTGGCGATCATGGGCTCCACGCTGCTGGCAATCGCAGCGGGGGCGCTGACGTTCCAATGGGTGGCACGGTGGACGGGGGCGGTCGATCCGTCGGCTTTGAAGGGGCGGGGCGATGACTGACCCGGCGCTGATCTGGTCCTATCTGGCGCAGGGGCCGCTGCTTTGGCTGACGGCGACGCTGGTCGCCTATGTCATCGGCGACGCGCTGTTCCGCGCGGCAGGGCGCCAAAGCTGGGCCAATCCGGTGCTGATCGCGGTGGTCCTGCTGGCGGCGCTGCTGGGCGCAACCGGAACCGAATACGCCACCTATTTCGGGGGTGCGCAGTTCGTCCATTTCATGCTGGGCCCTGCGACCGTCTGCCTGGCGCTGCCGCTGTATGACAACCTGCCCCGCGTCCGCCGCGCCGCATGGCCGATGCTGGCGGGGCTGGTGGTCGGGTCGGGGATGGCCATCGTCTCGGCCCTGCTGATCGCCCGAGCCTTTGGAATCAGCGGTCCGGTCCTGGCCTCGCTGGCGCCCAAGTCCACCACCGCCCCCGTCGCGATCGGCATCGCCGAGCGCATCGGAGGCCAGCCGACATTGACTGCTGCCCTGGTGCTGCTGACCGGCATCTTCGGGGCGATCGTGGTGACGCCCCTGCTGAACGCGCTGCGGGTCAGGGACTGGAGGGCGCGCGGCTTTGCCGTGGGCGTCGCCGCGCATGGGATCGGGACGGCGAGGGCTTTCCAGGTAAACGAGACGGCGGGGGCGTTCTCGGGGATCGGGATGGGGCTGAATGCGGTGTTGACGGCGGTCATCGCGCCGATTGTGGTGGGGTGGTTCGGTTAAAGGCAAATCTACCTAGCCGAAAGGACATATTGCCGCAACGGAATATACTTGGTGCATTCATTTTCAAGACGATGCTTGAATCATTGATTATCAGTGTTGGTTCCCATGTCGCTTGCGCCTCTGCTGCATCGTATTCGCAAAAGCTCTTTCATGGACCGAGATATTGCCAAGGCCGCTTGCGAAACAGTGGCCATTGCCAAACCTGAAACTACTGTCCGGACAATGGCAACCTTTCTGCCGGGCCAACTGGACCGTGTGAAGGGGGTTCAATTCCAAACCACCCATCAGCAGGAAATGGATCGACTTACGGCAACGCCAGTCCATCACTCGGCGACAATGGCTTACAGGCTCAGGAATTGCCTGTTGATTGGCGGAACTCTTTACTCAAACGGCTGCCGGTATCAGATGCTGCGCGATCGACCGCCGCTTGCCGCTATGGTCGACTGCGACATCAATGAAGCAGCCTTTGTGGGCACGCCTGTCAGCGACGTTTATTTTGGTCATTATCTTGTCGGCGACATTGGTACTGCCCTTCTTGCACACAATTTTGCGCCTGTTTACCGCCCCTTCAGCTATCGCCATGCGGATTGGAGCCATCCTGTCGCCTATCGCCAGATGATGGGGATAGATTGGAAGACCACGGGCAATGCCCGCATCAAGGATGCCTGGGTTTTTCGCGACGTAGGAATGACGCAAAACCGACGCAAGCGGCTTTGCACCCTCCGGGAACGTCTGCAGGCGCGGCCATCGGCGCGCAGCGGGCATGGCGTCTTCCTGATACGCGGCGAGACGGGTTCGCAACCACGATTGCTCCGCAACGAGGCCGTGATCGCAGAGGGCCTGGCTGCGCGTGGCTTTGATATCGTCGATCCGGCGAAAGAAACGGCGGACGACATTGTCCGCAAGCTGTCGGGCGCGCGTATCGCTATCGGCGTGGAAGGAAGCTCGCTGGGACATGCGCTTCTGACCCTGGCGGACCAGGGGGCGCTGCTGACCATCCAGCCTCCGTATCGCTTCAACAATGTCTGGAAGGATTTTACGGATCTCCTGGGGATGCGGTATGGCTTTGTCGTCGCAAACGGGGACCAGGACGGTTTCGACATTGGTCTCGACGATATCCTGCGGACCGTCGATCTGGTTGCATAGCCAAAGCCAATGCGTTGGCTTGGCAAACCGTCAGTTTACCAGGACGTTCAGCCGATCGCGCGGATCTGTGGCCGCGTAAGAAGGCAGGGCCCGACGGGACACGGAGTTACTTAAACCCCCGGCCGAAACGCCTTCACCTTCGCCGGATCCGTTTCCACCCGCGCCGCGCCGATCAGGTCCAGACAATAGGGCACCGCCGCAAACACAGCCTGCAAA
This sequence comes from Paracoccus sp. AK26, assembly GCF_011801365.1. Taxonomy (NCBI): domain Bacteria; kingdom Pseudomonadati; phylum Pseudomonadota; class Alphaproteobacteria; order Rhodobacterales; family Paracoccaceae; genus Paracoccus; species Paracoccus sp. AK26. Next base: position 561,600 of record NZ_CP041041.1, on the reverse strand, counting down.
CAGGTCGCTATCGCCGCCGGCTTCCCCGGCAGTGTGATAATCAGCGTAGCGTCCCGGATCACGGCCGTCTGGCGCGACAGGATCGCGGTCGGCACCTCGGCTAGGGAGGCGCGGCGCATTTCCTCGCCAAAGCCCTCCAGTTCCTTTTCGGCCACGTCCATCACGGCCTCGGGCGTCTGGTCGCGCGGGGCGGGGCCGGTGCCGCCGGTCACCAGGATCAGGTCCGCGCCGGTTTCGACCAGTTCGCGCAAGGTCGCGGCCACGCCTTCGCGACCGTCGGGGACGATCACGCGGTCGATCTGCATGGGCGAGGTGATGACGTCGCGCAACCAGGCCTCGGCGCCGGGGCCGCCCTTGTCCTCGTATTCCCCCCGCGCGGCGCGGTCGCTGACGGTGACAATGGCGATGCGGGCGGGACGATCGGTGACGGGGGCGGTCATGGGGCGGCCTTCTGCTGGACCGGGCCACTGTGGGACAGGCCCGGGCAAAAGAAAAGGCCGCGGGAAATGCCGCGGCCCTTGGTGCAGGATCGGGGGATGTTACCTGTTCCGCGCGTTGCGGTTCGCGACCAGCTTCAGGCGCAGCGCGTTGAGGCGGATGAAGCCCGCCGCGTCCTTCTGGTCATAGGCGCCCGCGTCATCCTCGAAGGTGACATGCGCTTCGGAATAAAGCGACTGGTCCGACCAGCGGCCCACGCAGGTGGCCAGGCCCTTGTAGAGCTTCAGCCGCACGGTGCCCGACACATGTTCCTGCGACTTGTCGATCAGCGCCTGCAGCATCTCGCGTTCGGGGCTGAACCAGAAGCCGTTGTAGATCAGTTCCGCATAGCGCGGCATCAGGCTGTCCTTGAGGTGGCCCGACCCGCTGTCCAGCGTGATCTGTTCGATCCCGCGATGCGCCTCCAGAAGGATCGTGCCGCCCGGCGTTTCGTAGATGCCGCGCGACTTCATGCCGACGAAGCGGTTTTCCACGAAATCCAGCCGGCCGATGCCGTGCTTGCCGCCCAGCTCGTTCAGGCGGGTCAGGATCGTGGCGGGCGACAGCGCCTGACCGTCGATCGCGACGGCGTCGCCGCGCTCGAAGGTGATCTCGATGAACTCAGGGGTATCCGGCGCATCCTCGGGGTTTACGGTGCGCTGATAAACGTAATCGGGCGCGGCCTCGGCCGGGTTTTCCAGCGCCTTCCCTTCGGACGAGGTATGCAGCAGGTTCGCGTCCACGCTGAAGGGCGCCTCGCCGCGCTTGTCCTTGGCGATGGGGATCTGGTTCTGTTCCGCAAACTCGATCAGCTTGGTGCGGCTGGTCAGATCCCACAGCCGCCAGGGCGCGATGACCTTGATCGACGGGTCCAGCGCATAGGCCGACAATTCGAACCGCACTTGGTCGTTGCCCTTGCCGGTCGCGCCATGGGCCACCGCATCGGCGCCGTGCTGGTGCGCCAGTTCAACCAGCCGCTTTGAGATCAGCGGGCGCGCGATGGACGTGCCCAATAGGTACAGCCCTTCATACAGCGCATTGGCGCGGAACATGGGGAACACGAAGTCGCGCACAAATTCCTCGCGCAGATCCTCGATATGGATGTTTTCGGGCGCGATGCCCAGCAGTTCGGCCTTCTGGCGCGCCGGTTCCAGTTCCTCGCCCTGGCCCAGATCGGCGGTGAAGGTGATGACCTCGCAGCCGTATTCGGTCTGCAACCACTTGAGGATGATCGAGGTGTCCAGCCCGCCCGAATAGGCAAGGACGACTTTTTTCGGCGCGTCGGTCATGCATTTAACCCTTTGGCGAAGTTTCCGGGGCAATAAGGCCAATCGCGCGGTCTAACAAGGGCCGGGCTGCCGATCCCCTTGCCAAGTTCGGCTTTTCGCGTCATGCGCAAGCGCATGGAAAACCCTGCCCCCCGCGACCCCGCCCTCAGCTTTCCCGCTGCAAGCTTTTCCGACTGCGTCGCGCAGGCCGAAACCGCCATCCGCGAGCTGTTCGAGCCCACGCCCTTGCAGCGCAACGACCACCTGTCGGCGAAGCTGGGGGCCGAGATCTGGCTCAAGCGCGAGGATCTGACGCCCGTGCGCAGCTACAAGCTGCGCGGCGCCTTTAATGCGATGCGCAAGCGGGTCACGCCCGGTGCTGCCGGAAACGCGCATTTCGTTTGCGCAAGCGCGGGCAACCACGCGCAGGGCGTAGCTTATGCCTGCCGCCATTTCGGCGCGCGCGGCACGATCTTCATGCCGGTCACGACGCCCAAGCAGAAGATCGACAAGACCAAGATCTTCGGGGGCGATGCGATCGAGATCGTGCTGACCGGCGATTACTTCGACCAGACGCTGGCCGCGTCCCAGGCCTTTGCCGCCGAACAGGACGCGCAGTTCCTGCCGCCCTTCGATTCGGCCGACGTGATCGAGGGCCAGGCGACGGTCGGGCTGGAAATCCTGCGCCAGCTTGACGGGGCGCCGGATCTGGTGGTCCTGCCGGTGGGCGGTGGCGGGCTGGCGGCGGGCATCACGCGCTATTTCGCCGAGATGGCGCCGGCCACGCAATTTGCCTTTGCGGAACCCCTGGGCGGCGCCAGCCTGCAGGCAGCCTTGCAGCAGGGCGCGCCGGTCGCGCTGCCGGCGGTGGACAATTTCGTCGACGGCGCCGCCGTGGCGCGCATCGGCGCCCTGCCCTTCGATGCCCTGCGCCGCTTCAGCCCGCAGGACGTGCATTTGGCGCCCGAGGACCGCATCTGCATCACCATGCTGGAGATGCTGAACACCGAGGGCGTGGTGTTGGAACCCGCGGGCGCGCTTGCCATCGACGTGCTGGGCGATCTCGGCGACCTGGCCGGCAAGCGGGTGGTCTGCGTCTGTTCCGGTGGCAACTTCGACTTCGAGCGACTGCCCGAGGTCAAGGAACGCGCCCAGCGTTTCGCGGGGGTGAAGAAGTATTTCGTGCTGCGCCTGCCGCAGCGCCCCGGCGCGCTGCGCGATTTCCTGGAACTGCTGGGTCCCGAAGACGACGTGGCCCGATTCGAGTACCTGAAGAAGTCGGCGCGCAACTTCGGCTCGATCCTGATCGGCATCGAGACCTCAGCTCCGCAGAACCTTACCACGCTGAAGGCGCGGCTGGATCACGCGGGCTTTGTCTATCGCGACATCACCAACGACGAGATTCTGGCAGAACTTCTGGTCTGAATCCGGGCATTTACCCGGTCTTTACGGTCCGGGGGTTATCACCTGGGCATGAAGCGCCCGAATCGCCAGATGCTTGCCCCCAGCCAGCCGCCCGCCACCCGGCTGGTTCGGCGTGTCCTGTTGGTAAGCCCCAATGCCGCGCAGCGACGCATCTTCTCGATCCAGCTGCGCCGTGCCCATTACGAGGTGATGGAGGCAGGCTCGGTCGCGGACGCGCTGCAACTGTGCCAGCGGAACGAACCCGACATCGTGCTGTCCGACTGGTCGATCCCGGGTCGTGCGGGCATGGAATCGGGACTGGACCTGTGCAGGGCCTTCCGTGCGGGCGAACGGCGAAACTATGGCTATTTCGTGTTGCTGACCTCGGCCCAGGACGAGGTGGACGTGGCCCAGGGGCTCGAGGCGGGGGCGAACGATTTCCTGGCCAAGCCCGTGACGACGCAGGACCTGCTGGTCCGCCTGGCCGCCGGCGAACGCATCCTGCGGGTCGAGGAGGATCTGCGCGCCAGCAATGCCCAGCTTCGCACCGCCCTTGACCGGCTGCGCGACACCCAGGCCGCGATCGACCGCGACCTGGCCGAGGCGCGCAAGCTGCAGCAGGGGCTGGTCAAGCAGCGATCGGGCCGGTTCGGGCCGGTCCAGCTGTCGCTGCTGCTGCGACCCGCGGGCCATATCGGCGGCGACCTGGTCGGTTTCTTCCCCATCGGAGAGGATCGGGTCGGCATCTATGCCCTGGACGTGTCGGGACACGGGGTGACGGCGGCCCTGCTGACCGCGCAACTGTCGGTCCACCTGTCGGGATCGGCCGACCAGAACGTGGCCCTGCGCGCGGCCCAGACGGGGACCGATGCGGTCAGCCCGGCGGCCCTGGCGCATTTCTTCAACAACATGATGCTCGAGGAGATGGCGACCGATACCTATTACACCATGATCTATGGCGACCTGAACCACGTGACGGGCCGGTTGCGGATGGTGCAGGCGGGTCATCCCCATCCCTTCCTGCAACGCGCCGACGGATCCGTGCGGCCCCTGGGCAACGGCGGAATGCCCATAGGCGTCTTCGAGAAGCCGATCTTCGACGAGATCGACGTGACCCTGCAACCGGGCGACCGCCTGCTGATCTGCTCCGACGGCATCACCGAGGCCACCAGCCCCGCCGGCCGGCTGCTGGGCGACGACGGGGTCGAGGCCATCCTGCGCACCAATGCCTTCCTGGGCGGGCACGTGTTCCTTGAATCGATGGCCTGGTCGGTGTCGGAATATTGCCGCGGCGAAAGGCAGGACGACATGTCGGCCGTGCTGATCGAATATCTCGCCCCGGCCGAAACGGTGCCCCTGCCCCGCCGCTAGACCAGGTGGCGGAAACGCCGCAGGAAGGCCCGGGCGCCGGGATCGGCCAGCAGGTCCATCGCCCTGTCGGGGCCGGCCCAGCGGATGCTGTGATGCGGCTCGATCGGCGCGTACAGGCGCAGGACCGGCCGGGCGATCCAGACATGGCACAGCTTTTCGGCGAAGCGGTCGTAATCCGGCATGAAGGCAAAGCGGCGATAGCTTCCCAGGTGGCGGGCGGCGCCGATGGACCAGCCGGTTTCCTCGAAAACCTCGCGGTGCAGGGCGCGCAGGCCGGTTTCGCCGGGGTCGATGCCGCCGCCGGGCAACTGGAACTCGGGCTCGGGCGTGGCCTGGTGGGTCAGCAGCAGCCGCCCGTCGCGGACCAGCAGGCCATAGGCGCCGGGCCGCAGGTGGTGACGCTGCCCCGGCCGCGGGGGATTGCCGTATCGGCGGATCATGGAAACCTCGGCTTGTCTGCCCTGTCTCTAGCGCAGGGCGGGACGGCGGGAAAGCGGCCCCCTTGGGATTGCCGGCAAACCCCCTATATTGGTCGCGACCCGGCCCGCCCCTTGCGGGCCCGAACCGATTTCAGGAATCACCGCATGAGCAAGATCAACCAGATCGCGTGGGACGACACGGTTTTGCCGTTCCAACTGGACCGTTCGGACATTCGCGGCCGCGTGGCGCGGCTGGACGGCGTGCTGGACCATATCCTGTCACGCCACGATTATCCGGCCTCGGTCGGCGCCCTGGTTGCCGAACTGGCGCTGCTGGCGGCCCTGGTGGGCCCGACCGTGAAGCTGCGGTGGAAGCTTAGCCTTCAGGTCCGCGGCAATGGCGCGATCCGCACGCTCGCCGCCGACTATTACGCCCCCGAACACGACGGCGCGCCCGCCCGGATCCGCGCCTGGGCCAGCTTCGACGCCGACCGTCTGGACAGCCGCCCCCCTTCGAACAGGTGGGCGAGGGGTATTTCGCGATCCTCATCGACCAGGGCCAGGGGTCGCTGCCCTACCAGGGGATCACGCCCTTGTCGGGCGGGTCGCTGTCGGCCTGCGCGCAGACCTATTTCGCGCAATCCGAACAGTTGCCGACGCGGTTCCAGCTGGCCAGCGGCTTTTCCCGGCTGACGGGCGAGACCGGCCATTGGCGCGCCGGCGGCGTGATGCTGCAAACCCTGCCCGCCCAGCCGATGCAGTCGGGCGAGGGCGGCAGCGGCGAGGGCGGTCTGATCGAGGCGGCCGACATCCTGCAGGGCGCGGCATCCGAGAACTGGAACCGGGCGAACCTTCTGCTGGACACCGTCGAGGTGCTGGAGCTGATCGGCCCCTCGGTCGGCCCCACCGACCTGCTTCTGCGCCTGTTCCACGAGGAAGAACCCCGCGTCTTCGACACCCAGCGGGTGGAATTCGGCTGTTCCTGCACCTCGGACCGGGTGCGCGACACGCTGTCGATCTATTCGGCCAAGGACATCGCCCACATGACCACGCCCGAGGGCATCGTGACCGCCGATTGCCAGTTCTGCGGCGCGCATTACGAGTTCGATCCCCAAAGCCTTGGCTTCGAGGCTACCGTGGACGCCGACGGCCAGCCCCTGCCCGACAGGGCGGCCGAGTGATCCCCGACTGGTCCGAGGATCGGCTGCGCCTGGCCCTGTCCGTCGCAGCCGGGCCAACCTCCGATTACGACCTGAACCCGGATGTCGCCCCCCCTACGGCCAATCTGCGTCCTGCCGGCGTGCTGGCTGCGTTCCACGCCGACGACGGGCGGCTGGTCCTGACCAAGCGCGCGTCGGGACTGCGCCATCATCCCGGCCAGATCGCGCTGCCCGGCGGCAAGGTCGACGCGGCAGATGCCGATCCGACCGCCGCCGCGCTGCGAGAAGCGCAGGAGGAAGTGGGCCTTGACCCCGCGCAGGTCGACCTGCTGGGCTCCTTGCCCCCGCATCGCACGGTGACGGGCTTTGCCGTGACCCCCGTCATCGGCATCATCCGCGGCCCCTTCCAGCCCCGCCCCGAACCCCGCGAGGTCGAGGAGGCCTTCACCCTGCCCTTCGCCCATGTCGCCGACCCGGCCCGCTATCGGGTGGAACGCCGACGCTGGCGCGAGGGCTGGCGCAGCTATCACGCCGCGCCCTTCGGCCCCTATTACCTGTGGGGCGCGACGGCGCGGATCCTGCTGGGCCTTGCGAAAGGGATCCAGGCGTGACGCGGCTTCCCGTCGGCCTTTTGCAGGATGCGGACCTGCAGGCGATCTTCGCCGCCGTCGAGGCGGGGGGCCATCGCGCCTGGCTGGTGGGCGGCGCGGTCCGCAACGCGCTTCTGGGCGAACCCGTGGGCGATCTGGACCTGGCCACCGACGCACCGCCCCACCGGGTCAGCGACCTGGCGAAAGCCGCAGGGCTGAAGCCGGTGCCCACGGGCATAGACCACGGCACGGTGACGGTCGTGGCAGGCGGACGGGGGTTCGAGGTGACCACCCTGCGCCGCGATGTCGAAACCGACGGTCGCCGCGCCGTCGTGGCCTTTTCGGACGACCTGGCCCAGGACGCGCACCGCCGGGACTTCACCATGAACGCGCTTTACGCGGGTCGCGACGGCACCGTCATCGACCTTGTCGGCGGGCTTGAGGATCTGCATGCCCGCCGCCTCCGCTTCGTGGGCGATCCCGCGCAGCGCATTGCCGAGGATTACCTGCGCATCCTGCGCTTCTTCCGCTTCCTGGCCTGGTATGGCCGCGACGCGGATCCGGCAGCCCTTGCCGCCTGCCGCGACGGGCGCGATGGGCTGGCGCAGATCTCTCGCGAACGTATCGGGCAGGAACTGCGCAAGCTGCTGATGGCCCCCGATCCCCTGCCCGCGATCCGGCTGATGGCGGAATCCGGCGTGCTGGCCGAGGTGCTGCCCCATGCCACGCCCGACCGTCTGGCGGCGCTCGCGCCCTCGACGCACTGGCTTGCGCGGCTGGCGGCGCTGTCGCAGGCCGATCTGGCCGACGCGCTGCGCCTGTCGCGCGCCGATGCACGCGACCACCGGATCCTGGTGACGGCCTTGGCCGAGGACTGGTCCTTCGACCGCATTGCCTATCGCCTGGCGGGCGAGCTGGCCGACGCCGCGGCTGTGCTGGTCCAGACGGGCCCTCGCGGCACGCGCCCCGGCTGGCCCGAGGCCAAGGCCGCCGCGCGCCCGCTGCCGATCACGGCCGGCGACCTGCAGCCGCGCCTGCAGGGCCCGGCCCTTGGACGCGCGCTGAAAGCGGCCGAGGATGCCTGGATCGAGGCGGGCTTTGCCATGCCCGTCCCCGCCCTGATCGACATCGCCCTGCTTGCCGGAGAAAGCCAATGACCCTTCACCACCGGCTTGGCCGCCTGATCGATGCCTTCCGCCCGGCGGAGGGCCCGCCCCCCGCCACCCTTCTGGCGTTCTTCCGCTGGTGCCTGTCTGGCGCATGGGGTGGGCTGACGCTGGCCGGCATCGCCTCGGCCCTGGGCGGGGTCGCCGACGTGGTGGCGGCCGTGCTGCTGGGCTGGGTCGTGGACGCCATCGCGACGGGCGATCCTGGCGCCTTCTGGGGTCAGAACGGCCTGCTGGTCGCGGCGTTCGCGGGCTTCTTCCTGCTGCTGCGGCCGCTGATCTTTGGCTTTTCCACCGCCACCAGCAGCGTCATCATCGGACCGAACGTCCTGCCCCTGGTCCTGTCGCGGATCCACCGCTGGACCATGGGCCATTCTGTCGCCTTCTTCGACAACGACTTCGCCGGGCGCCTGGCGCAAAAGCAGATGCAGACCGCCCGCGCCGTCACCGATGTCGCGTCCGAGATGGTGAACGTGGTGGCCTTCGCGCTGGCCTCGGTCCTGGGATCGGCGGCCTTCCTGGTGTCGGTCGATACCTGGGGGGCGGTCGCGCTGATCCTGTGGATGCTGGCCTATCTGGGCCTGATCCGCTTTTTCCTGCCGCGCATCCGGGCGAAATCCGGCGCCCGCGCATCGGCCCGCGCGATGATTACGGGCCAGGTCGTCGATACCATCACCAACATCAAGACCGTCAAGCTGTTCGCCCATGCCGAGCACGAGGATCGCGCGGCCCTTGGCGCCATGGCGGGCTTTCGCGAACGGGCGCTGGATTTCGGCGTGGTCAGCAGCACCTTCCGCATGTCGCTGATGGTCATCGCGGGCATCCTGCCGGTGATCCTGGTCGGCGGGTCGATCATGCTGTGGCGGCAGGGCCAGGCGACGCCCGGCGACGTGGCGGCGGCGGGTGCCATCGCCATGCGCCTGTCGCAGATGACCGGCTGGGTCAGCATGGCGCTGATGGGCATCTGGGGCAGCGTGGGCGAGGTCGAGGACGGCATGAAGACCCTGTCCCCGCCCCATGCCCTGACCGACGCGCCGGATGCGGTGCCGCTGGAACGGGTCGCGGGGCAGGTCGATTTCGACCATGTGGGTTTTGCCTATGGCCGCGACGAAGGGGGGCTTGCCGATATCGACCTGCATATCCGCGCAGGCGAAAAGGTGGGCATCGTCGGCGCCTCGGGGGCGGGCAAGTCCACGATGGTGGCGCTGCTGCTGCGGCTTTATGACGTGGAAAAGGGCGCGATCCGCATCGACGGGCACGACCTGCGGCAGGTCACCCAGGAAAGCCTGCGCCGCCAGATCGGCATGGTCACGCAGGAAACGGCGATGTTCAACCGATCCGCCCGCGACAACATCCTGTATGGCCGTCCCGGCGCCACGCAGGCCGAAATCGAGGCCGCCGCCCGCGCGGCCGAGGCGCATGACTTCATCCTGACGCTGCAGGACCATGCCGGGCGGCGGGGCTATGACGCCCATCTGGGTGAACGGGGCGTCAAGCTGTCGGGCGGGCAGCGCCAGCGGATCGCGCTGGCCCGCGCCTTCCTGAAGGACGCCCCGATCCTGGTCCTGGACGAAGCGACAAGTGCCCTGGACAGCGAGGTCGAGGCCCAGGTCCAGGACGCCCTGGTCCGCGCCATGAAGGGCAAGACCGTGCTGGCCATTGCTCACCGCCTGTCCACCATCGCCGAACTTGACCGGATCGTCGTCATGGACAACGGCCAGATCGTCGAACAGGGCAGCCACAACCAGCTTCTGGCGCGTGGGGGGCTTTACGCGCGCTATTGGAACAGGCAATCGGGCGGCTTTCTGGGAACCGAGGAAGCGGCGGAATGAGCCTGTGGCATGTCGAACGGTTGGGCCGCCGCGGCGATGGCGTGGCCCATGGCGACGCGGGCCGCGCGCTTGCGGCCCTGACCTTGCCCGGCGAGGCCATCGAGGGCGAGGCGCAGGGCGACCGCATCCCTGCCCCGCGCATCCTGACGCCCTCTCCTGACCGGGTGCGCCCCATCTGCGCCCATTACCGCGCCTGCGGGGGATGCTCGCTGATGCACGCAAGCGACGGCTTCGCCACCGCATGGAAGCGGCAGGTGGTCGAAACCGCCCTTGCGGCGCGCGGGCTGCCGGCGCCGGTCGAGGGGGTTCACGTCTCGCCGCCCATGTCCCGGCGGCGGGCGGTTCTGTCTGGCCGTCGGACGAAGAAGGGCGCGCTTGTCGGCTTCCACGCCCGCGCGTCCGACGTGATCGTCGATCTGGCCGAATGCCACGTCATGCGGCCCCAGATCACCGCCGTCCTGCCCCTGCTGCGCCGCATCACCGTCGCTGGCGCCTCGCGCAGCGGCGAGTTGTCGATGACCGTCATCCACGGCCCGGCAGGGCTGGATCTGACGGTTGCAGGCGGCAAGCCGATGGAGCCAGCGCTGTTCCAGGTCCTTGCCGCATTGGCCGAGGAAGGCGACCTTGCCCGCCTGACCTGGCAGGATCAGGCAGGTGAGGTCCAGTCGATCACGCGCCGCCCGCCGGCCCTGCCGATGGGCCGCGCGCAGGTCGTCCCGCCGCCGGGCGCTTTTCTGCAAGCCACGGCGGAGGGAGAGGCTGCCTTGCTGGCGGCGGTGCGCGACGTCACCGCAGGGGCCGCGCGGATCGTGGACCTGTTTTCGGGCTGCGGCACCTTTTCGCTGCCCCTGGCCGAGACGGCCACGGTTCACGCGGTCGAGGGGCTGGCCGCGCCCCTTTCCGCGCTTGATGCCGGTTGGCGCGCCGCACCGGGGCTGAACCGCATCACCATCGAGAATCGTGACTTGGCCCGCCGCCCGCTTCTGGCGGATGAACTGAACCGCTTTGACGCGATTGTGATCGACCCGCCCCGCTCCGGCGCCGAGGCTCAGGCGCGGGAAATCGCCTGCTCGACGGTGCGCAGGATCGCGTTCGTATCCTGCGATCCGGTCAATTTCTCAAGGGATGCGCAGCTTCTTGCCGACGGTGGCTTTGTGCTGAAACGGCTTCGCGTGGTCGATCAGTTTCGCTGGTCTCCCCATGTCGAAACGGTGGCCGAGTTCGTCAGAACCTAGGCAGATCACGATGGTTTGTGCTATCTAGCATCCATAAAAAATCCAGAAACGTCAGAGGCAGTGATGTTCAAGCCAACGCGCCGCGCCGTCGCATTTTCGATGCTCGCCTTTCTGGCGGCATGTGGCAAGCCGCCCAGCAAGTTCCGCGCCTATAACGGCCCGGCCGTCACGCAGGTCGTGGTGAACAAGGGTGCGCGCAAGATGTATCTTCTGCACGGCCAGTCCGTGCTGAAATCCTATGACGTGGGCCTGGGCAACGTGCCCGTGGGCCACAAGCAGTTCGAGGGCGATGGCAAGACGCCCGAAGGCGTATATTTCATCGACCGCTTCAACCCGCGCAGCCGCTATCACCTTTCGGTGGGCGTGTCCTATCCCAATGAACGCGACGCGGCCCTGGCGCAGGCCCTGGGACGCCAGCCGGGCGGCGACATCTTCATCCACGGCCGCGGCCCCGAAGGTAACCGCTTCGCCCAGACCAACCGCGACTGGACAGCGGGCTGCATCGCCGTGAAGGACGAAGAGATCGAGGAAGTCTATGCCATGCTGCGGCCCGGCATTCCGATCGTCATCAACCCTTGAAGGGGCGCGACGGCCCGAATGACAAAGGCCCCGGATGTCCGGGGCCTTTTGCGTTCAGCTGCCGGTCAGCAGCGTCCACCACAGCTTGCCCGACGGCTCCTGGTAGAAGGCGAAGCCCAGGTTCGTGGCCGCCGGATCCATGATCACGTCGCGGGTGTCGCGGGTGCCCATCCAGGCGGTCAGGGTCTGGATGTCGTTTTCGTAGGATTCCGAGATGTTCTCGCCAATGATGGTGCCGAAATACCCGGCCCGCCGCGCCCGATCCAGGGGCGAGGATCCGTCCGATCCCCAGTGCCAAGCCCGGTTCTGCGCCGACATGTCGCGCGAATGGGCCAGGGCGGCTGCCGACAGCTGCGGGTTCAGCACCAGAGGCGGCACGGCAATATTTGCCCGCAGCGTGTTGATTTGCTGCAACACGCGGATCGGAATCTGCTGTTCCTCGGCGGCGCCGATCTGGTTGCCGGCGGGCATCGCCCCCCCGCCCGGCGCGACCGGAGGCAGGCTGCGTGGCTGACAGGCCGCCAGTGCCATCAGCGACAGGGTCGCGATCACCTTGATATTCGGCATTTTTCCGCCATCCCTCGTATCTTCTTGCGTGAAGATCTATCGAATAGCGTCGGCCCGATCAAACCCACGAATTCGTGAAAGCCGGGGCTGTGACATCAGCGCCTCCACATGAGTTTGAATTGCTGGAATCGCTGCCGGGGCCTATACAAATCTCCTGCCGCATGAGGCGGAGTGGCAAGGCCGTCCAGCAAGAACGGCCATCCTTCGAAGGACATGTGACGATGAGCAAGTCATCTGCGATCAACCGCCGGACCTTCCTGGGTTCGGCCGCCGCGCTTGGTGCCGCCGGTCTGGCGTTGCCGTCGCTTGCGCAGCAATTCGACCCTTATACGGGCCAGCCCATCCAGGGCGCAATTCCCGGCGCCACGCCGGATGCGGGCGCCGTGCAATACGATCCGAACGCCGACCAGCGGCACAATATTTCGAGCTTCCAGGGCCAGGACTGGCGGCCGCATTTCCAGAACCTGACCAATGGCGCGATCCTGTGCGACCTGACCTCGCGCGCCGTGCATTTCTGGTCCGAGGACGGCAACACCTACAAGGTCTATCCCTCGTCCATCCCGGTCAGCGAGGATCTGACCCGCACCGGCCGGACCGAGATCATCAAGAAGGTGGAAGGTCCAAGCTGGTCCCCCACGCCCGAGATGAAGGCCCGCAACCCGGAATGGCCGGATTTCGTGCCGCCGGGGCCGGACAATCCGCTGGGGACCCATGCGCTGTGGCTGTCGTGGCAGTATTACCGGATCCACGGCACGCATGACACGCGCAAGATCGGGCGCAAGTCCTCGAATGGCTGCATCGGGCTGTATAACGAACATATCCAGGAACTATACAGCCTGACCAAGATCGGCACGCAGGTTCTGGTGATCTGACCGCGGCTGGCCGTCATTTGTAATTCAAAAGGCCGCCAGCATCCTGGTGGCCTTTGTCATGATCGGCCTCGGGTGATCAATGGCGCGTGCGGGACCGTTCCCGCGCGGGCAAATCGCCCGCGTGATCGAAGGCCCCTGAAGGCGCGGTTCTGCGTTCGGTTTCAGCCAGGGCCCTTTTGCCCTGGTCGGCATCGGGATCGTTGGGATGCAGCGGGGCACCCTTCTCTCGCATCTCCGAAGGCCCGCCCGCCGCAGACTGTTTCGCCGCGAGGGCCTTTTGCGCAAGCTCCACCTGATCCGGACGATCGCCAGCGGCCGGGCCGTCGGCCTTGCGGCGGTCGCGTTCGGCCGTGGCGCGGTCCAGCGCATCGTTGAGGTAGTCCAGCTTGCTGCGCATCCCCTCGTTTCCGCCAGCCGCCGTCGCGCCCGAGGGGTCGGCCTTGCCGCGCGCCTCTCGGCCCTGCCTGTTTCCCAGGTCGCGGGCGCGGTTGCGCCGGTCGCGCAATCGCGACACCAGATCCGACAGGTCCCGGTCCTTCAGTTGGCCAAGCGCGGGCTGCCGGGCCTGGTCGGCCAGGTCCTGCTCGTCGCGGCTCAGGGCGCGCTGTTCTTCCGCGCTTGCGGGGGCATCATGCTTGGTCATGGGGTCCTCCTTTGCGTCGGAAACCCAACAGGAAGCCCCGGCAGCGGTTCCGCCCCCGCAGGACAGGGGCGATCACGTTTCCTTCGGACCCGATCTAGACCCAGCCCGACAGATTCTCGCGCAGCACGTTCAGCATCACCTCGATATGCTCGGGGTCGTCGTTCAGGCAGGGGATGTAGGTGAAGTCCTTGCCGCCCGCGTGTTCGAAGCTTTCGCGGATCTCGCCGTTGATCTCCTCCAGCGTCTCGATGCAGTCCGAGGAGAACGCGGGCGAAATCACCGCGATGTCGGTGATGCCCTTCCGCGCCAGTTCGGCCACGTGTTCCACGGTATAGGGACGCAGCCATTCCTCGCGCCCGAAGACGGACTGGAAGGTGGTGTCGATTACGCCGTCGGGCCAGCCCAAGGCCTCTTTCAGCAGGCGCGAGGTCTTCTGGCACTGGCAGTGATAGGGATCGCCCTCCAGCAGGTATCGTTTCGGCATCCCGTGATAGCTGGCGACCAGCTTGGCGGGGACCTTGTCGCCAAGCGCGCGGCGCACCGAGGCCGCAAGCGCCTGGATGTAATCGGGCCGGTTGAAATAGGGTTCGACCGTGCGCACCGCGGGCTGCCATTTCTGCTTCATCAGCGCGCGGAACAACTGGTCGTTCGCCGTGGCCGAGGTCGCGCCCGCGTATTGCGGGTAAAGCGGCAGGAAGACGATCCGCTGGCATCCCGCCTTGACCATCCGGTCCAGCACGTCGGGGGTCGAGGGGTTGCCGTAGCGCATGCAGAACTCGACCATGACCCCTTCGCCCCATTCGGCCTGCGCGCGCTCGCGCAGCGCCTGGGTCTGGGACCGGGTGATGGTCATCAGGGGGCTTTCGTTCTTTTCCTGGTTCCAGATCAGCTTGTAGTTCTTGCCCGAGGTGAAGGGCCGCTTGGTCAGGATGATGCCCTGCAACAGCGGCTGCCACTTCCATGCCGGGAAATCGATCACCCGCTTGTCCGACAGGAACTCGTTCAGATAGCGGCGCATCGACCAGTAGTCATACCCGTCCGGCGTGCCCAGGTTGGCGATCAGGATGCCGGTCTTCTTCTTGGGGATCGAGGGGTGGTCCGCGGGCGCATGGGCTGGCTTCATGTCTTCTTGGTCCTGATTTCTTTCAGCGCGTCTTCAAGTCGTGTGGTGGCCGAACCGGGCCGCAACGGTTTCGGCTGCGTTTCGGAAGGCGACCATCCGGTCAGAAAGACCAGATCGAAGGTCGTGGCGATACGGGACGGATCGTCGCGGTCCCCATGGTGTTCGGCCATGATCGCTGCGGCGCGCGCCAGCACAGCCCGGCCCGTCGGGCGGCGGAGGCGGGCCGCCATCGCGTTCCCCTCGCCCATGGCGCGCAGGTCATGGGCCAGGTGGAACAGGTCGCGATAGCTCGCCCTCTGCGGCAAGAGGTCGGCCACCGGCAGGGCCAGCCCGGCCCGGCCGATCAGCGCGCCCATGTCGCGGATGTCGCCCATCGGCAGGACGCGCGGCGACAACCCGCCCGTCAGTTCGACCTCGGCCTGGGCCAGGGCGGCGCGCAGTTCCTGAAGGGTCTGGCCGCCGAAGCAGACGGCGATGAACAGCCCGTCCTCGCGCAAGGCGCGGGCGCATTGCACGATCTGGCCCACCGGATCATCCGCCCAGTGCAGCGCCATCGCATGGATCACCAGGTCATGGGCCCCGGCCTGCAGATCCAGGACGGGATCGTCGGGAACGATGCGCGCATCCGGGAAGGCATCGGCCCAGAAACTGGGAAAGCCCGTGACCAGGGCGGGGGCCGTAAACCTTCTTTTAACCTCGGAAAGCCTATCCTGGATCTCGTCGGCGGCCAGACGGTGCAGCACATCGACGAATCCCTGGCGAATCGCCCGGTCCCTCTGGCGCAGCAGCGCGGGGCGGTCGGTCAGGGCGGGGCGGTCTGGTGCGGATGTGGTCATGGGGGTGGAACATAGGGTGCTTCACGGGGCGATGAAAGGCGCGTTGCGCCTGCTTTATCCGCCGCAATGCGTGGCTTGCGGCGCGACGGTCGCGGACGGGGGCGACGATCCGGGGCAGCTTTGCCCCGCCTGCTTTCCAGACACGCGCTTCATCACCGGCGCGGCTTGCGCGCGCTGCGGCGTGCCCCTGCCCGATGATGGAACAGGGTCACACGACCCGACGCTGTGCTGCGACGACTGCCTGTCGATCGCGCGGCCCTGGCAGCGGGGGCGGGCAGCGATGGTCTATGCGGGCACCGGGCGGCGCCTGGTGCTGGCGCTGAAGCATGGCGATCGTCCCGACCTGGCGCCCGCGCTTGCGTCCTGGCTGGCCCGTGCGGCGGCGCCCTTGGTCGAACCGGATACGGTCGTGGCGCCGATTCCCCTGCATCTGCGGCGGCTGCTGAAGCGGCGCTATAATCAGGCGGCGCTGATCTCGGGCCGGGTGGCGCGGGCGCATGGGGTGGCGCATCTGCCGGACCTTCTGCTGCGGCGCAGGCACACGGCCGCCCAGGATCATCGCGGCGTCAGCGACCGTTTCGCCAATATCGCCGGCGCGCTTGCGATCAACCCGCGCCATGCGGCGGGTGTGGCGGGGCGGCCCGTGCTGCTGATCGACGACGTGATGGCATCGGGCGCCACCATGGCCGCCGCGGCCGAGGCGCTGCTTGCGGCAGGTTCGGGACCAGTTTCGGTCGCGGTTCTGGCAAGGGCGGTCAAGGATGACTAGGTAAGGGGGCCAAAGGAAAGGAACAGCCCGTGACCCAGCCCACGATCACCATCTATACCACCCGCACCTGCCCCTTCTGCATCCGCGCCAAGGGCCTTTTGCGGGAAAAGAACGCCCAGTATGACGAGATCGACGTGGGCGGCGACCCCTCGGTCCGCGCACAGATGACCCAGCGTGCCCATGGCCGCCGCACCGTGCCGCAAATCTTCATCGGCGACCGTCATGTCGGTGGCTGCGATGACCTGTTCGACCTCGAACGCCAAGGCAAGCTGGATGCGCTGTTGACGGGCACCGCCGCCTGAGGACATCCTGACGCAGGGTCAGGCAAAGGTCAGGCTTGACCTGCGACCATCTTGCGGGGCACGGTTTCGGCTTCGCCCCGCCCTGGCCTAATATATTGTCCCGACAGGAAAAATGCCCATACCCGCGACCTCAGACCGTTCCCAGGCCACCGACCGGCTTGCCGCAAGCCTTTTTGCCGAGGTCTTGATCGCCGAGCAGCTGTCGCGCAACCTGATCAGCAAGGCCCTGCCGCGCGGGATGCAGATTTCGCATTTCTCGGTGCTGAACCTGCTGGCCCATGTGAACGAGGAACGCACCCCTGCCCAACTGGCGCAGGCCTTTCATGTGACGCGCGGGGCAATGACCAATACCCTGTCGCGGCTGGAATGGGCGGGTCATGTCCACATCCGTCCCGACTGGGACGATGCGCGGCGCAAGTTCGTGTCGATCAGCCCGGCGGGGCGGGCGGCACGGAACGCGGCTCTTGCCGCCTTCATGCCGCTGATCGCCGAGGTCGTGCGCGACATCGGCGCAGACCGCGTCCGCACCGCCCTGCCGGTGCTGCGGGAATTGCGAATCCGGCTGGAAGGCGACGACGACTAGGCGGCGCGCCGGGCGGTCATGATGTAGTTGACCGACAGGTCGCGATCCGACAGCGACCAGCCGAAGGTGAGGGGGTTGAAGACCATCCCCCGCCGGTCCGCGACCGTCAGACCCGCGCCCTCTGCCATGCCCGCCAGTTCGTCGGGCGTAAGGAACCGCGCCCAGTCATGCGTCCCGCGCGGCAGCCAGCGCAGGACCCATTCCGCCCCGATGATCGCCGCGCCGAAGCTTTTCGCCGTCCGGTTCAGCGTCGACAGGATCACCAGCCCGCCCGGCCGCAGCAACTGCTTGCAGGTCGCGACAAAGGCCGCCGGGTCCGCCACATGTTCCACGATCTCGAGCGCGAGGACCACGTCGAACAGCCGCCCCTCGGCCACCAGGGCTTCGGCTGTCGTGGAAACGTATTCGATGGCCAGCCCCTGCTGCTGCGCATGGACCTGGGCCACGGCGATGTTGCCTTCGGCCGCATCGGCGCCCGTGACCTTCGCCCCCAGCCGGGCCATGGGTTCGGACACCAGGCCGCCGCCGCAGCCGATGTCCAGGACGCGCAGCCCCTCGAACGGGCGCAGGCTGCGCCGGTCGCGCCCGAACTCGGCGGCGATCTGGGTGGCGATATAGTCCAGCCGCACCGGGTTCATCAGGTGCAGCGGACGGAACTTGCCCCGGGGATCCCACCATTCGGCGGCCATCGCCTCGAACTTGGCGATCTCGGCAGGGTCGATGCTGCTGATGGGGCTGGTCA
This sequence comes from Paracoccus sp. AK26, assembly GCF_011801365.1. Classification (NCBI taxonomy): domain Bacteria; kingdom Pseudomonadati; phylum Pseudomonadota; class Alphaproteobacteria; order Rhodobacterales; family Paracoccaceae; genus Paracoccus; species Paracoccus sp. AK26. The sequence continues at coordinate 543,662 of NZ_CP041041.1, read as the reverse complement.
TGGGCTGGTCCTTCTGGCGGGCGGGTTCGTCTGTGCTTATAGTAAGGCCATGGATCGATTGGCAGGACAAATCGCCGCGTCGCATGGCCGCCTTCACCCGGCCGTCGAACCCTTTGCCCGGCACATGCTGGAGGTCGGCGACGGCCACCAGATCTATGTCGAGGAAAGCGGCAATCCCGAAGGCCGCCCCGTCGTGGTCCTGCATGGCGGCCCGGGCGGCGGATGCAGCCCCTTCATGCGGCGCTTCTTCGACCCCGACCATTACCGTGCGATCCTGTTCGACCAGCGAGGCTGCGGGCGATCTCGTCCCCAAGCTTCGGTCCACGCGAACACCACGCAGCACCTGATCGGAGATATCGAGGCGATCCGACAGACCCTTGGTCTCGAACCGGTGCTGCTGTTCGGCGGCAGCTGGGGGGCGACGTTGGCCTTGGCCTATGCACAGGCCCATCCCGACCGCGTAACGGGGCTGGTCCTGCGCGGCGTCTTCCTGGGCACCAAGGCCGAGCTTGACTGGTTCTATGGCGGCGGCGCGGGCCGGTTCTTTCCCGATCTCTGGGCGCAGTTCCGCGACCCGATCCCCGAATCCGAACAGGACGACCTGATCGCCGCCTACCACAGGCGGCTGTTTTCGGACGACACCGGGCGGCAGGGCCGCTATGCCCAGCCTTGGCTGATGTGGGAAAACGCCCTGGCCGGCCTGCAATCTGCCGCCGTCAGCCATGCGCCGCCCGATTACGCCCGCGCCTTCGCCCGGCTCGAGAATCATTATTTCACCAACCGCTGCTTTCTGGACGAAGGCCAGCTTCTGCGCGACCGCCACCGGATCGAGCATCTGCCCGCCGTGATCGTCCAGGGACGCTATGACATGGTCTGCCCGCCCCTGTCGGCCTGGCGGCTGGCCGAGGGCTGGGACCGTTGCGAACTTCGCCTGGTGCCCGCCTCGGGGCACGCCCTTTCCGAGCCCCGCATCACCGCGGAACTGGTGCAGGTGATGGACGGGATCCGGGGCAGCAGTCAGGCATAGACAGCGCTTTGGCTTCCATATACCGTCGTCTGAAGCGTTACCGGATATTGTGTTTTAATAGTTATGTTTAATCCTTTCCATTTTTGGTTTCTCGGTAAGATTCATCAGGCAAGGATGAGGCTGGGGCATTCGGTTAGTTTTCAGGAACTGCCTGCCCCGACCTTCGAGAACAAGCCTGCGACAGTGGCTTGTCGGCCAGCCCTTTTCGACATGGACCACCTGTCTCGCGTAACCCGCTGCGCATTTGGCAAGACAGTCGCGCAACTTGCAGACGTACTGGCGGAACGGACCTATGTTGAAGGGCCGCTCGAAACCTATGCGATCGGCGAAGCGACAGTGGTTGTGGGAATGATCTTCGGGCCGAAGGGGCGCATCCAGCTTTCCCATCTCATTCAGGCGGGACTGGGTGATGTCTTGGCGCGGGCGCCCTTGCGGGATCGGGTCGTGCTGGCCAATTCCCAGCAGGGGCTGCGCTATTTCGGGCATTGGCTGAGCGATGATGTATCCGCCTTTGAGGCTTTTCGGGAGGATGGCAATATTCTGTCGGTGCCGCTGCCCGATTGGGAGGATGTAGCACCTTATGTCGACCTTTTCGATCAGCAGTGGAAGCAGAACATGGTCTATCGCACGCGGTCCTTGACCCTTGTACGCGACTTGGGCTTCGGCATCCGCAAGTCAGAGCGCTATCGCACTCTGCGGAACCGCTTGCGCAAGCGCACGAATGCTGCGGCTGGTCGCGGCAAGATCATCTTCCTGCGGCGTGGTCCATCGGGTGCCGCCCGCGACATCGTGAATGCACCGCAACTTGAACAGCGGCTTTGGGCGGCTGGCGTGTCAATCGTGACTGCGGAGGGCGGCAAGGATTTGATCAAGTCGATCCTGGATGCCTCGATCATCATTACCGTCGAGGGTAGTCAGGATCGTCACGCGCTTTACGCCTTGCGGGATAGAGGCGGGGTTGTCACCCTTGCACCCCCCGAGCGGTTCTATATCGCAACGCATGAATGGGCGCGAAATCTTGATATGCACAGCGGAGTTGTCATTGGTCATGCCGCCAAAGGCGGTTTCAGGATCGATCCGGACGAGGTGCTGTCAATGGTGGATAGGCTGCTGGCATTGTCGGAGAATCGCGAGGCTGTCTGAGATCTCTTGCGTCGCTGGGCAGATTGGCCTATATCCCCCTCAACAGCGGTGCAGGCGTCCAAACCCTGCCCACCGGACACATTCGCATGGGCCCGCTGAGGGCCCTTTTTCACATCCGAAGGGATCTCATGTCGAACGATCTGATCGCCAAGACCGCCATCGACCGGCGTCTGGCCGAGATCATCGCCCCGGTGATCGAGGATCTGGGGTTTGAACTGGTGCGCGTGCGCCTGCAGGGCGGCAAGACCGCCACGCTGCAGATCATGGCCGACCGTCCCGAAGGCGGCATCAACGTGGACGATTGCGGCGACATTTCCGTGGCCGTCAGCGCCACCCTGGATGTCGAGGATCCGCTGGAGGACGCCTATCACCTGGAAGTCAGCAGCCCCGGCATCGACCGCCCGCTGACCCGGATGAAGGATTTCGAAACCTTCGAAGGCTACGAGGCGCGGCTGGAAACGAACCAGGCCATCGACGGGCGCAAGCGCTTCAAGGGCGTTCTGGCCGGCGTCGAGAAGGGTGAGGGCGGCGACGAGGTCCTGCTGAACATCGAGGAAGGCGGCGAGGTCCAGACCATCGGGCTGCAGTTCGACTGGCTGTCCGACGCCAAGCTGGTCCTGACGGACGAGCTGATCAAGGAAATGCTTCGCCAGAAGAAAGAGGCCGGCGTCCAGATCGACAACCTGGACGAAAGCGCCTTTGACGAGATCGAAACCGAAGACGACAACGACGGCGAGAACGCCGCTGCCAAGGAGTGAGTGATGGCAATCACCTCTGCCAACCAGCTTGAACTGCTGCAGACGGCCGAAGCCGTCGCACGCGAGAAGATGATCGAGCCCGAGCTGGTCATCGAGGCGATGGAGGACAGCCTCGCCCGGGCCGCCAAGTCGCGCTATGGCGCCGAGATGGACATCCGCGTCAAGATCGACCGCAAGACCGGCAACGCGACCTTCACCCGCGTCCGCACCGTGGTCGAGGATGACGCGGTCGAGAACTACCAGGCGCAGGTCACGGTCGAACAGGCCCGTCCCTATCTGGACAACCCGCAGGTCGGCGACGTGATCGTGGACCAGGTTCCCCCGGTGGAACTGGGCCGCATCGCCGCGCAGTCGGCCAAGCAGGTCATCCTGCAGCGCGTCCGCGAGGCAGAGCGCGACCGCCAGTACGAGGAATTCAAGGACCGCGCCGGCACCATCATCAACGGCGTTGTCAAGCGCGAGGAATACGGCAACATCATCGTGGACGTCGGCCGGGGCGAGGCGATCCTGCGCCGCAACGAGAAGATCGGCCGCGAAAGCTATCGCCCGAACGACCGCATCCGCGCCTATGTCAAGGACGTGCGCCGCGAATCGCGCGGGCCGCAGATCTTCCTGTCGCGCACCGACCCGCAGTTCATGGCCGAACTGTTCAAGATGGAGGTGCCGGAAATCTATGACGGCATCATCGAGATCAAGGCCGTGGCCCGCGACCCCGGTTCGCGCGCGAAGATCGCCGTGATCTCCTATGACAACAGCATCGACCCGGTCGGCGCCTGCGTGGGCATGCGCGGCAGCCGCGTGCAGGCCGTTGTCGGCGAATTGCAGGGCGAAAAGATCGACATCATCCCCTGGAACGAGGATCAGGCCACCTTCCTGGTCAACGCGCTCCAGCCGGCCGAGGTCAGCAAGGTCGTCTTCGACGAGGAGGCCAACAAGATTGAGGTCGTGGTTCCCGACGAACAACTGTCGCTGGCCATCGGCCGTCGCGGCCAGAACGTGCGCCTGGCCAGCCAGCTGACCGGCATGGATATCGACATCCTGACCGAGGAAGAGGAATCCAAGCGTCGCCAGGCCGAGTTCAACGCCCGGACCCAGCTGTTCATGGACGCCCTGGACCTGGACGAGTTCTTTGCCCAGCTTCTGGTGGCGGAAGGCTTTACCGATCTTGAGGAAGTGGCCTACGTCGAACTGGACGAGCTTCTGTCGATCGAAGGCGTGGACGAGGGCACCGCATCGGAACTGCAGGCCCGCGCCCGCGACGTGCTGGAAGCCAAGAACAAGGCCGCGCTTGAAAACGCGCGCGCGCTTGGCGCCGAGGACAGCCTCATTGAATTCGAGGGGCTGACCCCCCAGATGGTAGAGGCACTGGCCAAGGACGGCGTGAAGACGCTGGAAGATTTCGCGACCTGCGCCGACTGGGAACTGGCCGGCGGCTGGACCACGGTGAACGGTCAGCGCGTCAAGGACGAAGGGCTGCTGGAGCCCTTCGAGGTCTCGCTTGAAGACGCACAGTCCATGGTCATGACCGCCCGGGTCATGCTGGGCTGGGTCGACCCGGAGGAACTGAACAGCAGTGACGACGCCGAAGCCGGCGACGACACCGACGAGGAGGCCGGGGCGTGATGCCCCGGATTTGCCCGCTTGAGTCGCGGTGGTCGCATCAAGGAACATGATCAGCCCGAAAGGCGCTGCATCGTCACCGGGGAAGTCCAGCCCAAGGCTGGACTGATCCGTTTCGTGGCCGGGCCGGACGGCCAGGTCGTGCCGGATCTGGCGGAAAAGCTGCCGGGACGGGGAATCTGGGTCAGCGCGGATCGCGCGGCCATCCAGAAGGCGGCGGCAAAGGGGCTTTTCTCGCGCGCCGCCAAGGCGCCGGTCAAGGCGCCCGAGGACCTGGCCGAGATGGTCGAGGCAGGCATTGCCAGGCGATTGGTCGAACTGGTCTCGCTTGCGCGCAAGTCCGGCCGCGCGGTCGCAGGCTTTGAAAAGGTGAAGGGCTGGCTGGCCGAGGGGCGCGCAAAGGTGCTGCTGCAGGCCAGCGACGGGTCCGATCGCGGCAAGGGAAAGCTGTGGACCCCAACGGGCGGACGCTGGTTCGGCTGCCTGACCGCATCAGAATTGGGTTTGTCCTTCGGGCGCGATCATGTCATACACGGCGCGCTTGCGGCGGGTGGCCTGACGGACAAGGTGATCTTGGAAGCCGGCAGACTGACGGGTCTGCGCGGGCATGACGGCGGCAATACGGCGGCCGAGAAGGAATGAAGACGCAGATGAGCGACAAAGACGGAAAATCCACCTTGGGACTCGGCGGCAGCGGCCGCTCGGGCCAGGTGAAGCAAAGCTTCAGCCACGGCCGCACCAAGAGCGTCGTCGTGGAAACCAAGCGCAAGCGCGTCGTGGTGCCCAAGCCGGGCGCCACGCAGATGACGGATGCCCAGAAAGAAAAGAACCCGCTGACGGCGCGCATGGCAGGCGACCCGTCCAAGCGTCCCGCAGGCATTTCCGATGCCGAGATGGAGCGCCGGCTGAAGGCTCTTGCCGCCGCCAAGTCGCGCGAGGTCGAGGAAGCCGCCCAGCGTGCCGCCGACGAAAAGGCGCGCGAGGAAGAACGCGAACGCCGCCGCGCCGAGATCGAGGCGAAGGAGCGCGAGGACCGCGAACGCGAGGAAGCCCTGCGCCTCAAGGCCGAGGAAGACGAGCGGCGCGCCCGCGAGGCTGCGGAAGCCGCCAAGCGCAAGGATGAACCCAAACCCGCCGAACGCCCGGCCCGTGCCGCCGCCCCCGCGGCTGCGCGCCCGGCAGGCGCACGTCCCGCCGCCCCCGATCGCGCCGCGATCGAGGCTGCAGCCTCGCGCGCCGAGAAGCCCGGCATCGCTACCGGCCCGCGCCGCACCGACCGTGATCGTCGCGACAGCGGCGGCGACAGCGATGCGAAAGCCAAGGCCAAGGCCGAGGACAGCCGCCGCACCGGCCGCCTGTCGCTGAACCAGGCGCTTGACGGCGAAGGCGGGCGTCAGCGTTCGCTGGCTGCGATGAAGCGCAAGCAGGACCGTGCCCGCCAGAAGGCGATGGGCAATGTCCGCACGGAAAAGCAGGTCCGCGACGTGCAGCTGCCCGAAACTATCGTGGTGTCGGAACTGGCCAACCGTATGGCGGAACGCGCCGCCGATGTCGTCAAGTCGCTGATGAAGATGGGCATGATGGTGTCCATGAACCAGGCGATCGATGCTGACACCGCCGAGCTGGTGATCGAGGAATTCGGCCACAAGGCGGTCCGCGTGTCGGATGCCGACGTGGAACAGGTCATCGATACCGTGCAGGACAAGGCCGAGGATCTGCGCCCGCGCCCGCCGATCGTCACGATCATGGGCCATGTGGACCACGGCAAGACCTCGCTTCTGGACGCGATCCGCAAGGCGAATGTCGTCTCGGGCGAGGCAGGCGGGATCACGCAGCATATCGGCGCCTACCAGGTGAAGACCGACTCCGGCGCCGTGCTGACCTTCCTGGACACGCCGGGCCACGCGGCCTTCACCTCGATGCGCGCCCGTGGGGCGCAGGTCACGGATATCGTGGTGCTGGTGGTTGCCGCCGACGACGCGGTGATGCCGCAGACAATCGAGGCGATCAATCACGCCAAGGCCGCAAAGGTGCCGATGATCGTGGCGATCAACAAGATCGACAAGCCTTCGGCCGATCCCGACCGGGTCCGCACCTCGCTGCTGCACCAGGAAGTCGTGGTCGAGAAGATGTCCGGCGACGTGCAGGATGTCGAGGTATCGGCCAAGACCGGCCAGGGCCTGGACGAGCTGCTGGAAGCCATCGCGCTGCAGGCCGAGATCCTGGAACTGCGGGCCAATCCCGATCGTGCCGCTCAGGGCGCGGTGATCGAGGCGCAGCTTGACGTGGGCCGCGGTCCCGTCGCCACCGTTCTGGTCCAGAACGGCACGCTGAAGCGCGGCGATATCTTTGTCGTGGGCGAACAGTGGGGCAAGGTGCGCGCGCTGATCAACGACAAGGGCGAACGCGTCGACGAGGCCGGCCCTTCGGTCCCGGTCGAGGTTCTGGGCCTGGACGGCACCCCCGCCGCAGGCGACGTGCTGAACGTGGTCGAGACCGAAGCCCAGGCTCGCGAGATCGCGGATTACCGCATCCAGCAGACCAAGGACAAGCGCGCCGCCGCCGGTGCCGCGACGACGCTGGAACAGCTGATGGCCAAGGCCAAGGCGGATCAAAGCGTGTCGGAACTGCCGGTGGTCGTGAAGGCCGACGTGCAAGGTTCGGCCGAAGCGATCGTGCAGGCCCTGGAAAAGATCGGCAACGACGAGGTGCGCGTCCGCGTGCTGCATTACGGCGTGGGTGCGATCACCGAATCCGATATCGGCCTGGCGGAAGCCAGCAAGGCCCCGGTGATCGGCTTCAACGTCCGCGCCAATGCCCCGGCCCGCAATTCGGCCAACCAGAAGGGTGTCGAGATCCGCTATTACTCGATCATCTATGACCTGGTGGATGACATCAAGGCGGCCGCTTCGGGCCTTCTGTCGAACGAGGTTCGCGAGAACTTCATCGGCTATGCCGAGATTCGCGAGGTCTTCAAGGTCACTGGGGTCGGCAAGGTTGCAGGCTGCCTGGTCACCGAAGGCGTGGCGCGCCGCTCGGCAGGCGTGCGCCTGCTGCGCGACAACGTGGTGATCCACGAAGGCACGCTGAAGACCTTGAAGCGCTTCAAGGACGAGGTGAAGGAAGTCATCTCGGGTCAGGAATGCGGCATGGCCTTCGAAAACTACGACGACATCCGCCAAGGCGATGTCATCGAGATCTTCGAGCGCGAGGAAGTCGAGCGCAGCCTGTAAGTGCGGCGCATCGACGCGGCAGAAAAAAGGGGCGGCCATTTCGGCCGCCCCTTCTGCATTTGTCGTGGTGCACCAAACCTGGGTCAGCGCGTGACCGGCTTCCCCTCGAATGTGCGGGTCCCAATGCGGACAACCATGTTCCCGTTGGGGGCGAGACATTCGAAAAGCCCCTGGACGAGAATGTGGCTGCCGATCGAAATCGTGCGAATCATGTCAAGCCCTCCTGTTCCCTCTGGAACCAAACTGCCATGAAATGGTTACCAATGGTTTAACGATTGCGCGATATGCGAAGAGATGAGGCCCATTGGTGACTTTTGCCACTGGAGTGAGGCGTCAAAGCCACATCTGCAGCATCGGAATCAGGGGTAGGTCGGCGGGCGGCATGGCATAGTTCCGCAGATCCCCTGCACGGACCCATGCCAATTGCTGTCCTTCCCGCGGATGGGCAATACCGTTCCACCGGCGGCAGGCAAAGACCGGCATCAGCAGGTGGAAGTCGGGATAGCCGTGGCTGGCAAAGGTCAAGGGTGCCAGGCACGATGTCCAGGTGTCGATGCCCAGTTCCTCGTGCAGTTCGCGGATCAGGGCTGCCTCGGGGGTTTCGCCCGGCTCGACCTTGCCGCCCGGAAACTCCCACAGGCCTGCCATGGACTTGCCTTCCGGGCGCTGTGCTAGAAGCACGCGCCCGTCCGCGTCGATCAGCGCGACGGCGGCAACAAGGACCGTCTTCACGACCGATAGTCGGCGTTGATGTCGATATAGCCGTGGGTCAGGTCGCAGGTCCAGACGGTCCGCGCCCCCTGCCCCAGTCCCAGGTCGACGGCGATCACCAGATCCTGCCGCTTCATGTAGGCGCTTGCCTTGGCCTCGTCATAGCTGGACGAACGCCAGCCATTCTCGGCCAGGATCATGTCGCCAAAGCGGATCGTCAGCCGGTCGCGGTCGGCCTCCGCACCCGACTTGCCGACGGCGGCGACGATGCGGCCCCAGTTCGCGTCCTCGCCCGCAATGGCGGTCTTGACCAGCGGCGAATTCGCGATGGACATGGCGACCTTGTGGGCATCGGCATCGGATGCCGCGCCCGTCACCTGCACCTCGACGAACTTCGTCGCTCCCTCGCCGTCGCGCACCACAAGCTGCGCCAGTTCGCGCATGACGCCGTGCAGCGCCGCCACGAAACCCGCACCCGCCCCGCTGTCCAGCGAGGTGATGGGCGCGGCCTTGCTGCGCCCGGTCGCGGCCAGGATCAGCGCGTCCGAGGTCGAGGTGTCGCTGTCCACGGTGATGGCGTTGAACGTCTTGTCCAGGCCCGACGACAGCGCCTGCTGCAGCAGCGGGGCCGCGATGGTGGCGTCGGTGAAGACATAGACCAGCATGGTCGCCATGTCGGGCGCGATCATGCCCGATCCCTTGGCGATGCCGGCGATGCGGATCTCGCCGCCCTCGCCCGCCACCGTGGCCGAGGCGCCCTTGGGGAAGGTGTCGGTGGTCATGATCGCACGGGCCGCGTCGGCAATGCCGCCCGTTTCCAGCGTTGCAGCCAGGTCATCGACGATGGCGATGATCCGGTCATGGGGCAGCGGTTCCCCGATCACCCCGGTCGAGGACGAAAAGACCCGATCCGCCGGGACGCCCGTCGCCGCAGCCACCGCGCCCGTCACCGCATCCACGGATTCCTGGCCACGCGTTCCGGTAAAGGCATTGGCATTCCCGGAATTGACGATGATCGCCGCGCCTTGCGGCGCATCCCCACCCCCGGCCAGCTTCGCCTGGTTGTCCAGGATGCAGGCCGCGCGGGTCGAGGACCGGGTAAAGGCCCCCGCCAGCGTCGATCCGGGCGCGATGCGGATCAGGGTCACGTCGGTGCGGCCCTGATACTTCACACCTGCGGCACCGCTGGCGAATTCCACGCCCTCGATCACCGGCAGGTCGGGAAAGCGGGCTGGGGCCAGGGGTGAAACGGAAAGCCCGGCCTTGCCCATTATTGCGCCTCCAGCAGTTCGGTCTTGTTCATCAGGGCGGGGTCGATGCCCTCGACCTTCTCGACCGTCGCTTCCGAGGTCAGGCGCTCGATCTCGGCTTGGACCTTGTCGCGAAGGACCATCTGGCTGATCTGGTCGCGCACCTCGTCAAGCGCCGGGGCCTCGCGCAGGCGGGTGTCGTTCAGCTTGATGACGTGCCAGCCGAACTCGGTCTGCACGGGTTCCGAGATCTGGCCCTTTTCCATCGCGCTGACGGCGTCGGCGAAGGGCTTGACCATCTGGTCGGCAGAAAACCAGCCCAGATCGCCCTTGTTCGGCCCGCTGGGCCCGGTCGAGCTTTGTTCGGCCAGCGTCCCGAAATCGGCGCCGCCATCAAGCTGGGCCTTGATCTCGCGGGCTTTTTCCTCGGTATCGACAAGGATATGGGCGGCGGAATATTCGGTCGCGGGTTCCTCGGCCGCGAACAGCTTGTCATAGGCCGCCTGGATTTCCTCGTCGGTCGGCTGATTCTTGGTAACCTCGGTGATCGCGGCGGCGGCCAGGGTGTTGCGCCGCTGGATTTCCAGCTGAGCGCGCACGCCGGCGTTTTCCTGGCCGGCATCGGCCACGGCGGTCTGCTGGATCAACTGGTCCAGCATGATCTCGTACAGGGCACCGTCGCCCATCTCGGCCATCTGGGGATCCTGGGATGCGGCCTGCTTCATCACGATCATCTCGCCCAGGGTGATGGGCGTGCCGTTGACGGTCGCCACGACCGTGTCGGCGCCCTTGTCCTGGGCCTGGACGGACAGCGGCAGGGACGCGGCCAGAAGGACGGCCAGAATCGACGGTTTCAGCATGGAGATTCCTTCGCGTGTTCAGCCCGCGCGTCCGGGCCAGCGTTGACAGTCCGGCAGGCGAGGCATAGATCCCGGACCAACTCCGTGGAAGGCGCTGCCGCCGCTTTCGTTCAGGCCCCTGATACGGCAATGCGGCAGGTCGCGGCAATAGCCCGGCAGACACCGCCTTTCCCAACAACGTGATTGCGAAGGTAACATGCTCGGCATCGGAAATCTGGCGAAGAAGGTCTTTGGAAGCCCCAATGACCGCAAGGTCAAGGGAACGCGCGGGCTGGTGGCCCGCATCAATGCGCTGGAGGATCAGTTCCGCCCGCTGACCGACCAGCAGTTGGTCGAGAAGACCCGCGAGTTCCAGAACCGCGTGGCCCAAGGGGAAAGCCTGGACGACATCCTGCCCGAAGCCTTCGCCAACTGCCGCGAGGGCGCGCGCCGCGCCCTGGGCCTGCGCGCCTTCGACGTGCAGCTGATGGGCGGGATCTTCCTGCACCAGGGTAACATTGCCGAGATGAAGACGGGCGAGGGCAAGACCCTGGTCGCGACCTTCCCTGCCTATCTGAACGCCCTGACCGGCAAGGGCGTCCATGTCGTCACGGTCAACGACTATCTGGCGAAACGCGACGCCGACTGGATGGGCAAGGTGTTCCGCCAGCTGGGCATGACCACGGGCGTCGTCTATCCCTTCCAGGCGGAACCCGAAAAACGTCAGGCCTATGCCGCCGACGTGACCTATGCCACGAACAACGAACTGGGCTTCGACTATCTGCGCGACAACATGAAGGGCAGCGTCGAGGAAATGGTCCAGCGCGGCCACAACTACGCCATCGTGGACGAGGTGGACTCGATCCTGATCGACGAGGCGCGGACGCCGCTGATCATCTCGGGTCCGTCGCAGGACCGCAGCGAACTGTATGTGACGCTGAACCAGTACATCCCGCTGCTGACGGAAGAACACTACAAGCTGGACGAGAAGGCCCGCAACGCCACCTTCACCGAGGAAGGCAACGAGTTCCTGGAAACCCGCCTGCAGGCCGACGGCATCCTGCCCGAGGGCCAGACGCTCTATGACCCGGAATCCACCACCATCGTCCACCACGCCAACCAGGCACTGCGCGCCTATAAGCTGTTCAACAAGGACCAGCACTACATGGTCCGCGACGGCGAGGTGATGCTGATCGATGAATTCACCGGCCGGATGATGAAGGGCCGCCGCCTGTCCGACGGCTTGCACCAGGCCATCGAGGCCAAGGAAGGCGTGACCATCCAGCCGGAAAACGTCACCTTGGCCAGCGTGACCTTCCAGAACTACTTCCGCCTTTACAACAAGCTGGCGGGCATGACCGGCACGGCCGCGACCGAGGCCGAGGAGTTCGCCGAGATCTACAAGCTGGGCGTGGTCGAGGTTCCGACCAACCGCGGCATCGCGCGCCAGGACGAACATGACCGCGTCTATCGCACCGCGCAGGAAAAATACGCAGCCGTCGTCGAGGCGATCAAGGAAGCCCATGCCAAGGGCCAGCCGACCTTGGTCGGCACCACCAGCATCGAGAAGTCCGAGATGCTGTCCGAGATCCTGAAAAAGCAGGGCATCCCCCACAACGTCCTGAACGCCCGCCAGCACGAGGCCGAGGCGCAGATCGTGGCCGACGCGGGCAAGCCCGGCGCCGTCACCATCGCCACCAACATGGCCGGCCGCGGCACCGACATCCAGTTGGGCGGCAACGTGGAAATGAAGGTGCTGGCGGCGCTTGCCGCCGACCCCGAGGCGAACCCCGACGAAATCCGCGCCCGGATCGAAGCCGAACACGCGGCGGACAAGGAAAAGGTGCTGGCCTCGGGCGGGCTGTTCGTGCTGGGCACCGAACGCCACGAAAGCCGCCGGATCGACAACCAGTTGCGCGGCCGTTCCGGCCGCCAGGGCGATCCAGGCCGGTCGCTGTTCTTCCTGTCGCTCGACGACGACCTGATGCGGATCTTCGGGTCCGAACGGCTGGACAAGGTCCTGTCCACCCTGGGCATGAAGGAAGGCGAGGCGATCGTCCACCCCTGGGTCAACAAGTCCCTGGAACGCGCCCAGGCCAAGGTCGAGGGCCGCAACTTCGACATCCGCAAGCAATTGCTGAAATTCGACGACGTGATGAACGATCAGCGCAAGGCGATCTTCAGCCAGCGCCGCGAGATCATGGACAGCACCGAGGTCGGAGAGATCGCCGCCGACATGCGCCACCAGGTGATCGACGATCTGGTCGATGAATTCATGCCGCCGAAATCCTATCCCGAACAATGGGATCTGGACGGCCTGAAGACTGCGATCCGCGAACGGCTGAACATGAACCTGCCCGTCGCCGACTGGGCGGCCGAGGAAGGCGTGGATCAGGAGGCAATGCGCGAACGGATCGAAAAGGCGACCGATACCTACATGGCCGACAAGGCGCAGGCCTTCGGCCCGGAAAACATGCGCAACATCGAAAAGCAGGTCCTGCTGCAGATGATCGACCAGAAATGGCGCGACCACCTGCTGACGCTGGAACACCTGCGGTCCGTCGTGGGCTTCCGCGGCTATGCCCAGCGCGATCCCCTGTCGGAATACAAGACCGAGGCCTTCCAGCTTTTCGAGACCATGCTGGACGGCCTGCGCTTCGACGTGACGCAGCGCCTTGCACAGATCCGCCCGCTGACCGAGGCCGAGCGCGAGGAAATGCTGCGCCAGATGGCCGAGCAGCAGAAGGCCGCGCAGGAACACCTGACGATGGAGCATGGGGCCGAGCGCCATTCCGATGACGATGCGGACAAGCCTGCGCCGCTGGTTGCGGGCTTCGACGAAGCCGATATGAACACCTGGGGCAACCCGTCGCGCAACGATCCCTGCCCCTGCGGATCGGGCAAGAAGTTCAAGCACTGCCACGGCGCGATCTGACGCGCCGTGCTCTTGCAGGGTGGGGTTGCAGGCCCCACCTAATCTCCCTGACCCGCAGGAATGCGGCTGCTAGTTCAGCCGTGCCGGAAGTACCCAGCCCCGCAGCAATTCGTCCGTCGTCATCGGCTTCTTCCCCGACCGCTGCGCTTCCAGCACCTCGACTGCGCCATCCCCGCAGGTGACGGTGAAGCCCGCCAGCACCTGCCCCGGAACCCCCTGCCCTTCAACGACCCGGCTGCGCAGCAGCTTCACCCGCTCGCCCGCGATCTCGCACCAGGCGCCGGGAAACGGCGACAGGCCCCGGATCAGCCGGTCCACTTCGAAAGCCGGTCGGGTCCAGTCCACCCGCGCCTCGGCCTTGTCGATCTTGGCGGCATAGGTCACGCCCTCGGCCGCCTGCGGCACGGCGGGCAAGGGCAGCCGGTCCAGCACATCCACGACCAGATCAGCCCCCATCGTCGCCAGCCTGTCATGCATGTCGGCGGTGGTATCCTCGGCCCCGATCACGGTCCGCGCCTCGGCCAGCACCGGCCCGGTATCCAGTCCCGCTTCCATCTGCATGATCGCCACGCCGGTTTCGGCATCCCCCGCCATCACCGCCCGGTGGATTGGCGCGGCCCCCCGCCACCGGGGCAGAAGCGAGGCATGGATGTTCAGGCAACCCAACCGCGGTGCGTCCAGCACCGGCTGCGGCAGGATCAGGCCATAAGCCACGACCACTGCAATATCCGCCCGCAGCGCCGCAAACGCCTCTTGATCCGCCACATCGCGCAAACGCAGCGGCGTGCGGACCTCGATCCCAAGTTCCTCGGCGGCACGATGAACCGCCGACGGACGCGGCTTCTGCCCCCGTCCCGCAGCACGCGGCGGCTGCGAATAAACCGCCACGACCTCATGCCGCGCGGCAATCGCCCGCAGCGCCGGCACCGAGAACTCGGGCGTCCCCATGAAGATCACGCGCATCCTGCCCTCATCTTCTGTGTCCAAATATCCTCGGGGGGTCCGGGGGGGCGAAGCGCCCCCGGCGGTCACCGCCGCGCCAGCTTCGCCGATTTCGCGACCAACATCTTGCGCCGCAGGGGCGACAGGTGATCGACATACATCCGCCCGTCCAGATGGTCGATCTGGTGCTGGACGCTGGTGGCCCACAGGCCCACGAAATCGCGCTCCTCGATCTCGCCCGCCTCGTTCAGGAAGCGCACCGTCACCGCGCGCGGTCGGCTGACGGGGGCAAAGACGCCCGGCAGATTGGGGCTGGCCTCGTCATGGCTGCGGAACTGGACGCTGGCGTGCAGGACCTCGGGGTTGGCCATGCGCACCGCCTGCCCCCGCTTCTCGGACGCATCCACGACAGCCAGCCGCAGCATGATCCCGATCTGCGGCGCGGCCAGGCCCACGCCCGGCATCGCCTCCATCGTGTCGACCATGTCGTCCCAGATCATCCGCACCGTCTCGGTCACGGCTTCGACCGGATCGGCGGGGATATGCAGCCGCCGGTCCGAATAGGGCAGGAAGGCGCGGACCGTCACGCGCGGCCCTTTTCCCGCTTCAGCTTGACCATGCGGCGGGTGATCATCTGGCGCTTGATGGCGGACAGGTGGTCGATGAACAGCACACCGTTCAGGTGGTCCAGCTCGTGCTGCGCGCAGGTCGCCCACAGCCCGTCGAACTCTTCCTCATGCGTCTTGCCGTCCAGGCCCATCCATTGCAGCCGTACCTGCTTCGGACGCGTCACGTCGGCATATTGCTCGGGGATGGACAGGCAGCCTTCCTCATAGGTGTTCAGCTCCTCGGATTCCCAGGTCACCTCGGGGTTCACCAGCACCAAGGGGCGACGCTCGGCCTCGGGGTCGCGGTTGGCGTCCATCACGAAGACGCGGGACAGCACGCCCACCTGCGGCGCGGCCAGGCCCACGCCCGGCGCGTCGTACATGGTGGCCAGCATGTCGGCGGCCAGCGTCTCGATCTCGGGCGTAATGCGGGCCACGGGCTCGCAGACCTTCTTCAGGCGCGGGTCGGGATGGATCAGGATGGGGCGCAGGCTGCTCATGTCCCGCGATTTAGGGCAAGGCTTCACCATAAGCAACAACCGGCATATGCATGGGGAAACAGCGACAGGCAGGACCATGAACCAGCACAGCCATCCCCGGCCCGACTTCGACGAGATCATCGACCGCGTGGGCACCCGCTGTTCCAAATGGGACGACATGCAGGGAACCTATGGCGTGGCGCCTGACGAAGGCGGCCTGGCGATGTGGGTGGCCGACATGGACTTCCGCCCCCCGGCAGCCGTTCAGCGCGCGGTCGAGGATGTCGCCGCCCACGGCGTCTACGGCTATCCCGGCGCGAACCGCCCCTATCTAGACGCGATCCGCTGGTGGATGGAAAACCGCCACGGCTGGACGGTCGAACCCGGCTGGATCCTGACCTGCGCAGGCCTGGTTAACGGCGTGGCCATGGCCCTTGACGCCTATACCAGCCCCGGCGACGGCGTGATCGTGATGTCGCCCGTCTACCACGCCTTCGGCCGCGTCATCCGGGCCGCGGGGCGCGAACTGGTCGAACTGCCGCTGGCGCAGGAAGACGGCCTTTACCGGATGGACTGGAACGACTGGGAAAGCCGCCTGACGGGACGCGAGCGGCTGCTGATCCTCTGCTCGCCCCACAACCCGGGCGGCAGGGTCTGGACCACCGGCGAACTGCGCGAGGTGGCCGACTTTTGCATCCGCCACGACCTGATCCTGGTATCGGACGAGATCCACTGCGACCTCGTGATGCCGGGCCACCGCCACACGGTCACCGCTCTGGCCTGCCCGGACATCGCCGACCGGCTTGTGACTCTGAACGCGGCCACGAAGACCTTCAACATCGCAGGCGCCCATATCGGCAACGCGATCATTGCGGACGACGCCTTGCGCGGGCGCTTCAAGGACGCGCTGATGGCGCGCGGCATCTCGCCCGGGTTGTTCGGAATGGACATGGTGGCCGCCGCCTATTCTCCCGAAGGCGCGGCTTGGGTCGATGCGCTTGTCGACTGTCTCGACGGCAACCGGCGGATATTCGACGACGGAATCCACGCGATCCCGGGACTTCGGTCGATGCCGCTGCAAGCCACCTACCTGTCCTGGGTCGATTTCTCAGGCACCGGCATGGAGCCTGCCGAGTTCACCGCCCGCGTCGAAAAGGCCGCCCGCATCGCCGCCAACCACGGCGCCACCTTCGGCACCGGGGGCGAGGATTTCCTGCGCTTCAACCTCGCCACCCCCCGCGCCCGCGTGACCGAGGCCGTGGAGCGCCTGCAACAGGCCTTCGCAGACCTGCAATGAAGGGGCTTGCCCGCCTCTTCTCGGTCCTGACGGCGCTGTGCCTTCTGGGGGCGGCCTGGATCATGCTCGCCCCGCAGCGGCCAGAACCCGCCCCCCGCGTGCCGCCCCTGACTGCCGGCCTGGACGGCCCTGTCGATCACATCCAGATCCGCAAGTCCGACCGCCGGATGACGGCGTATCGCGACGGCCGCCCGCTCAAGACCTATCGCATCGCGCTCGGCTTCGCACCGGATGGCGACAAGCGCCGGCAAGGCGACGGCCGCACGCCCGAAGGCCGCTTCACCATCGACCGGGTAAACCCGGGCAGCGCCTATCACCTGTCATTGGGCCTCGATTACCCGCGTCCGCAGGATCGCGCGCGTGCCGCCGCAGAAGGCGTCGATCCCGGCGGCGACATCTTCATCCACGGGCAGCCCAACCAGCGGCCCGACGGCGAAACCCTGCCCGGCGACTGGACGGCGGGCTGCATCGCCGTCACCGACGCCGAGATGCGCGAACTCTACGCCGCCGCCCGCATTGGCACGACCGTCGAGATCCTGCCCTGACGCAGCGCTTTCACTATGGTTCAAATATCCCACGGGGGTCCGGGGGTGTGAAACCCCCGGTGCCGCGTTGCAATCCCGTTGCCGCGCGATCATATAGGGGCGCACACCCGAACACACCCGAAGGCACATCCCGCATGGTTTATCTGGATTTCGAAAAGCCGCTTGCCGACATCGAGGGCAAGGCCGAGGAGCTTCGCGCCCTGGCCCGCAAATCCGAAAATACCGTGGACGTCGAGAAAGAGGCCGCGGCCCTGGACAAGAAGTCGGGCGAGCTGCTGCGCGACCTTTACAAAAGCCTAGACCCCTGGCGGAAGACCCAGGTCGCCCGCCATCCCGACCGCCCCCATTGCCGCGACTATATTGATGCGCTGTTCAGCGAATACACGCCCCTTGCGGGCGACCGCGCATTCGGCGACGACCATGCGGTCATGGGCGGCCTTGCCCGCTTCAACGACGCCCCCTGCGTGGTGATCGGCCATGAAAAGGGCAACGACACCAAGACTCGCATCCACCACAATTTCGGCATGGCGCGGCCCGAAGGCTATCGCAAGGCGATCCGGCTGATGGATCTGGCCCACCGCTTCAAGATGCCGGTCATCACGCTGGTGGACACGCCGGGCGCTTATCCCGGCAAGGGTGCCGAGGAACGCGGCCAGTCCGAGGCCATCGCCCGCTGCACCCAGAAATGCCTTGAAATCGGCGTGCCCCTGGTCAGCGTCATCATCGGCGAGGGCGGATCGGGCGGCGCAGTGGCCTTTGCCACGGCGAACCGCATCGCCATGCTGGAGCATTCGATCTATTCGGTGATCTCGCCCGAAGGCTGTGCCTCGATCCTGTGGAAGGACGCTGAACGGATGCGCGAGGCGGCCGAGGCGTTGCGCCTGACCGCGCAGGATCTGAAGAAGCTTGGCGTGATCGACCGCATCATCGCCGAACCCATGGGCGGCGCGCAGCGCGACCCTTCGGCCGCGATCAAGGCGGTGGGCGAGGAGATTACGACGATGCTGGCCGACCTGAAGGGCAAGAAACCCGCGGACCTGATCAAGGACCGCCGGCAGAAGTTCCTGGACATGGGGTCGAAAAGCCTGGTGGCGTAAGCTTTCAGGGCGCCGGGACGGCAGTCGCCCTGAACCCCGCCTCGGCCATCAGGCGGTCGGAATGGGTTTCGACCTCGGCCTCGAGCCGGGGGATGAAGCCCTCGACCGGAACCTCGGCGGGAACGACCGGCAGGAACTCGACCACGGCGCGGCCCGGGCGGATGCCCCAGCCCTTGCGCGGCCAGAACAGCCCGGTGTTGACCGCCACCGGCACCACCGGCAGGCCGCTGCCCGCACGGATCGTGCTGACGCCATGCTTGTAGGGGCGGCGCTCGCCGGGCCTGGTCCGGGTGCCTTCGGGATAGATGATCAACTGCCCCAGCCCCTCGCCCGCGATCCGGCGGTTGATCTCGGTCGAGATGGCGCGCATGGCGTCGCGCCCGCGATTGCGGTCGATGGGGATGCAGCCGACCTTCCAGGCATACCAGCCCATGATCGGCACGCGCATCACCTCGCGCTTCATGATGAAGGCGCGGCGCGGAACGGCATGGGCGATGACAAGGATGTCCAGGAAGCACTGGTGCTTGGCGGCGATGATGCAGTCATCGGTCGGAGGCGTGCCGCGCACCTCGCAGGTGACACCCAGATGCAACCGGGCGGCCCAGAGCATGTATCCGATCCAGCGCGTCGCGACCCGGTTGGCCCCGGCGCGGCCGTCGCGCAGCAGCGCGGGAATGCCCAGCAGCCCGATCGCCAGCGTCGCGAAGGCGACATGGACGTAGTAAAGCCCGTTCTGCAGATATTGCCAGGGCGTCAGCGGGCCGGGAACGGGCGATGCCGCCCGGTCGCTCATCTCACTGCCCCCAGCATCTTCAGGGCGGCCCAGCGGGTCGCCAGAAAGCCCACGACGCCCGCCACGACCGGGATCAGCAAGGGCAGAAGCCAGCCCCAGCCCTGGAAGCCCAGCCCCGTCAGGAAACCGCCTGCCGCCTCCACGCCCGGCAGCAGGGCGATGCCCGCCATGCCGCACAGCGTGCCGACGGTCGCGCCGATCGCAGCGCGCTTGGTGAAGCGGCGCACGAAGGCGGTGGCGATGGTGATGTCGCGCGCCCCGATCAGGCGCAGCACGCGGATCACCTGCCCGTTCGCGGCCAGGGCCGCCTTGGCCGCCAGCGTGATCATGGAAGCCGAGGCCGCCGCGATCAGCAGCAGCGACACGATGCCAAGCGCCCGCAGCCGGTTCGCCGCCGTCACCAGCGGGCGGCGCCATTCGGTATGGTCATCCAGGACCGCAGCCGGCACCTCGGCCTCAAGACGCAGGCGCAATCCCCCGGCGTCAAAGTCCTCGCCCGTGATAGGCAGGTCGATCAGCGAGGGCACGGGCAGCGCGTCCACCGGCATGTCGGGGCCGAACCAGGGGGCCAGCAGGCCCGCCACCTCGTCCGCCGGAAGCAGGCGGGGCTGGCCCGCCCCGGGCGTGGTAGACAGAACCTGCATCGCGGCCTGGGTGGCCGCATCCTGGTCGCCCTCGGGCGCGCTGACGCGCACGGTGACGGAACCGGCAAGCTCGCTGGACCAGCGGTCGGCCAGCCGTCCCGTCGCCAGCGCCAAGGCCAAGGCGAACACCGCCAGAAAGGCCATCGCGCCGGCCGAAAATAGCGTCAGTTGCGCGGTAAAGCCCGTGGGGGGCACGATCCGGTCGCCCGACCCGCCGTCGCGCATCAGGCCCTGCCACAGCGCCTTCAAGTTCAGCGCCCGAAATTCAGCCCGTTTCACAGATCAGCCCCCGCCAGATGCAATGTTCCGTTGGCGATCCGCAACACGCGGGCCGCGACCTGTGCCTTGGCCGCGCGGATCAGGTTCATGTCATGGGTCGCGACCAGCACGGTCTTGCCGGACTTGTTCAGCTCGATCAGCAACTGCATCAGCCGGACGGACATGTCCCAGTCGAGGTTGCCCGTCGGCTCGTCCGCCAGCACCAGGTCGGGCGACAGGATCACCGCGCGCGCCAGGGCTGCGCGCTGCCGTTCGCCACCCGACAGGGATGGCGGCATTGCACGGGCGTGCTGCGTCAGGCCCACCCAGCCCAGCAGGTCGCGCAGCGCGTCCATGTCCACAGGCTGGCCCGCCACGGACAGCGGCAGGGCCACGTTCTCGGCCACGGGCAGGTGGTCCAGGAACTGCGTGTCCTGGTGCACTACCCCTACGCGGCGGCGAAGATCCGCGATCCCGTCGCGCGTCAGTTGCCGCACATCGCCGCCAAAGGCCGTCATCTGCCCGGAGGACGGCAGCAGGTCCGCATAGCACAGCCGCAGAAGCGTCGTCTTGCCCGACCCGGATGGCCCGGTCAGGAAATGGAACATGCCCGGCTGCAAGCTCAGCGTCATGTCCGACAGCAACTCAGGCCCGCCGTGATAGCCGAAGCCGACATCCCGCATCTCGATCAAGCGCAACCCCCCGTTTCTTCTGTGCCGTTCCGTCGGTGCCTGTCTTGGAACCCGGCCCCGCGCTTGATAGAACAGCCAAAAGGCGAATGCGAGGGCCGGCATGGCGGAAATACGGTTGATCTGTCCCGGTTGCGCGGCGGAATATCGCGTCCCCGGCAGCGCAGTCCCCGCTGGCGGGCGCGAGGTGGAATGCAGCGCCTGCGGCCATGTCTGGCATGCAACACCCACGCCCGAAGCCGATCGGCTGGATCTGGCAGCGTTTCAGGCACTGCCCGCCGCCGAGCCTGCCGCGGACCTGCCCCGGCCCGTCCGCAAGCTGCCCGAGAACGTCCTGGACATCCTGCGCGACGAGGTCGAGCACGAGCGTCGCGCCCGCGCCGCCGAGGAGGACCAGCCGGACGCAGATCCCGCAGCCAAGGCGGATCCGGCACCGGACGCCCCTGGTCCGGACGTCGCCACCGATCCGGCATCGCGCCCGGCGCCCGATCCCGAATGGCCGGCAACCACCATCACCCGCCATTTCGACGCAAGGCCGGCGGCCGCCCAGAACGCCGATCCTGAATCCGCGCCGCGCCCTGCCCGGCATCCCGTCCCGCTGAAGGCCGAAGTCGCGGTAGCCCCCCGGCAGACCCCGCCGGAACGACGCCCGCAACCGGTGGCGCGACCGCAGCCGGCGCGGCCGGTCAGGACGGCGAAGGGCGGCTATGTCATGGGCTTCGCGCTTGCCGTCATGGTTCTGGCAGGGCTTCTTGCGGCCTATCTTCTTGCGCCCGGGATCGAGGACCAGGGCAGCGTCGGCGAGGCGCTTAGTCGCCTGCGTGCCAGCATCGACGGGGCACGGCTTTGGCTGCAGGACAGCCTGTCGGGGATGTTGCGCTGATCAGAAGCGGTCCAGCAACCGCCCCAGATAATCGCGTTCGTCCTGCGGACGGTCTACCTCGCCGCTGCGGCGGCGGATCTCGTCCAGCAGGTCGCGGGCACGCTGCGCAGGGTCCACGCCTTCTGCCAAGGGATCGCCGCCCGCGATGACATGGCCGTTGCCGTCGCGCTGACGGCCCAGCGGATCAAGCGCCGGACGCTGGCCCATGGTCTGGCCTTCCCCCGCCCTGTCGCCGCCGCCGGGCTGCTGGCCTTCCTGGCCCTGCTGCTGCCCCTGCTGGCCTTGTTGCCCCTGCTGGGCCATCATGTCGCCCAGGGCGCGCATCCCCTCGCGCATGGACTGGATGGCATCGGCCTGGCGCTGCAGCGCACCGCCCATGTCGCCCTCGCGCAGCGCCTGCTCGGCTTCCTCCATAGCGCGGCCCGCCTCGTCCAGCTGGCGCCGCGCCTCGTCCCCGCCGGGCGATCCCTGGCCCGGCAGCAGGCCCTGCTGCTGGCCCAGCTCCTCGCGCAGTTGCTGTTGGCGGTCTGCCAAGCCCTGCGCATTGTCGGACGGCTGACCCATCTGCCCTTGGCCGAATTGTTCCTGCATGTCCCGGAACGCCTCGTCCGACAACTGCTGCTGCTCGCGCAGCGTGTCGGCCAGCCGGTTCATCGGCTGGTTGCCGCTGCTGCCTTCCTGGCCTTCGCCCTGACCCTGGCCCTGCGACTGGCGGACCTGCAGGTTCTCCATCATGCGGTTGAACTGCTCCAGCAACTCCTGTGCCTCGGCCATGCGGCCCTCGTTCATCAGGCGCTGGATCTCGTCCATCATCTGCTGGATCTGGTCGCCGGTGATCTGCTGGCCCTGCTGTTCACCGGTGAACCGTTCCGACGGATCCTGTTGCTGCCCCTGCTGGGCCAGCATCTCGGTATAGGCGTCCGTCGCGGCCTTCAGCTCGTCCATCAGCCGCTGGATCTCGTCGGGGCTGGCGCCATTGCGGATCGCCTCGGACAACTTTTCCTGCGCCTGACGCATCCGTTCCAGAGCGTCGGAAAGCCCGCCATCCTCCAACTGGACGGCCGCCTGCCACAAGGCCTCGGCCAGATCGTCGCGGGCCTTGTCGGTCAGCCGGTCACCCTCCAGCAGCGTCACCGCGCCGCGCAGTTCCAGGTACAGCGGCTGTTCGACGAAACCCTGGGGCTGCCATGTGACCGCGCGCAGGATCTCGGCGCTACGTCCGGCATTGTCGCGCGACCACAGCAGGTCGCGCCGCATCTCGATCAGGGCGGCGGCCAGGGGGTTGAAGAAGCGCCGCCCCGGCAGCACGGTCCGCATCGGCTGGGCCTCGCCCACCTGCTCGATCCCGTCCACCGCCCGCAGGCGGACGCTGACCGGCAGGTTCGCCCAAGGATGGCGCGACAGATCCTCGGTCAGTTGGCCCTGCACCTCGCGGCGGTCGCCGCGTGGCAAGGGCAACGCCAACTCCACCGCTGGGCGGGGCTCGGGGTCGATGGCAAGGCCGAAGCGGCGGTCCACGGCAGGCAGATCAAGCGCAATCACAGCCTGGCCCGTGACGACGCCATGATCGTCCTGCGCGCTGAAATCCTGTACCATCCGGCCGTCGGCCCGGCGCACCGGCGCGGCCCCGGCCTGGATCACGGGGGCATTGTCTGCAAGCACGGTGACGTCGAAACGGCGCCCCGCCACCTCGATTGCCCCCGACTGTTCCGCCCGAAATCCCGGCGCCTGCGGATCCTCGCCAAGGGCGGGGCCGATGTCCTGCGTGACAGAGGCGCCCTGCCCGTACAGACGAAAGGTCACCTCGCTGCCCTTGGGCAGTTCCAGCACCTGCCCCTCGGCCAGGGCGTTCAGATAGATCGTCGGACGGCGGGTATAGGCAGGCGGTTCGGCCCAGCCTTCCCAACTGGGGCCGGTGGGCACCACATCGGTCGTCACCGGGCGCGATACGGTCGCGGCGATCGCAGCGATACCCTGCCCCATCTGGCTTGCCCCGCCAAAGATCAGCGCCATGACAAGGGCCACCAGCCCCGCCAGCCGCAGCGCAAAGGGATCGCGCCGCGTCAGGCCCGCATCGGGACGCACCGCCCGCGCGCGGGACGCCCGCGCCCGCATCTGCGCCAGATGCGCCTGCCACAAGGCGCCCTCGCCCCCGATCGCCGCGCTGTCGGTCAGCGCGGCCAGCGGACGGCCCGGCAGGGTCCGGTCCAGCCGGCCCATCGCATCGGCCATGCGCACCCGCCGAAAACGCATCCCGCCCCGGATCGCCACCCAGATCAGCAGCAGAACCACCGTGCCTGACAGCCAGGGCAGCACCGGCAGCGGCACAATCGCGACCACGCCCAGCGAAAAAGCGGCGAACACAAGCGCCAGCACGGTGGCCAGCGGCCAGAAGGCGCGGGCCGCCTGTTCCCAGACCATGCCCCAGCGGGTCAGGTGCAGGGCACGGGCGACCGGGCCTGTCTTCTTCACGAAAATATCCTCGGGGGTCCGGGGACCGAGTGTCCCCGGCTGCAACGTCACATCGGGGTGCCGCGTCAAAGCCATTCCGGGATGCTATCCCGGGCCAGCATTTCCTCAAACGTCGGCCTTGCCCTGATGACGGCGAAGTGATCGCCGCTGACCAGAACCTCGGGCACCAAGGGCCTGGAGTTGTACTCGGACGCCATCACCGCGCCGTAAGCCCCCGCCGACCGGAAGGCGATCAGGTCGCCTGCCGCCATCGCGGGCAGTTCTGCGCCCTTCTGGAAGGTATCGCCCGATTCGCAGACCGGACCCACGACGTCGAAGGGCTGGACGGTCGCCCCCACCGCGGGTTCGATTACCGGGACGATGTCGTGATGCGCGCCATACATGGCCGGGCGCAGCAGGTCGTTCATCGCTGCGTCCACGATCAGGAAGTCGCGCCCCTCGCCCTCTTTCACATAGACCACTTGGCTCAGCAGCACCCCGGCATTGCCGACGATGTTGCGCCCCGGCTCGATCTCGATCTCGCAGCCCAGATCGCCCACTGCGTCCCGGATCACCTGGCCATATTCGATGGGCAGGGGCGGCGCGTTATTGTCGCGACGATAGGGAATGCCCAGGCCGCCGCCCAAATCCAGCCGGGTGATGGCGTGCCCGTCGGCGCGCAGCGCGCGGGTCAGGTCCGCGACCTTGGCATAAGCCGCGCGATAGGGGTCCAGATCGGTCAACTGGCTGCCGATATGGACGTCCACACCCACGACCTGCAGGCCCGGCAGAGCGGCAGCCTCGGCATAAACCTCGCGCGCGCGGGCGATGGGGATGCCGAACTTGTTCTCGGACTTGCCGGTCGCGATCTTCTCGTGCGTTTTCGCATCCACGTCCGGGTTCACGCGCACCGCCACCGGAACCGTCGCGCCCATGCTGGCCGCAAGGGCCGACAGCGCCCGCATCTCGGGCTCGGATTCCAGGTTGAACTGGCGGATGCCGCCTTCGATGGCCATGCGCATCTCGGCCGGGGTCTTGCCCACGCCGGAAAAGACGATGCGGTCGCCCGGCACGCCCGCGGCCTTGGCACGGGCATATTCGCCGCCCGAGACGACATCCATTCCCGCGCCCAGATCGCCCAGCAGCTTCAGCACCGCCAGGTTGCTGTTGGCCTTGACGGCAAAGCAGACCAGGTGATCGGTCCAGTCCAGAGCCTGGCGGAACAGCCCGAAATGCCGCGTCAGGGTCGCCGCCGAATAGACATAGACGGGCGTCCCCACCTCGGCCGCGATGCGCGACAGGGGAACGTCCTCGGCGCAAAGCTGGCCGCCCTGATAGTTGAAGTGATCCACCTAAAGCTCCGTGATCACGCCCATGGTGGCGTGACCGGAAATCGAGACATTGGATTGAGGCGCGGTCCTGGGCGCCATCGGACGTTCGGGCGGGCCGTCGACGCCGCAGGCTGCCACGGCTGCCACCGCCAGAATTGCAATCCACTTCATGCCAGCTTCTCCTTCCAGCGGGTGATTTGCGCACGCACCTGATCGGGCGCGGTGCCGCCATAGCTTTGCCGCGAGGCGACCGAATTGTGAACGCCCAAGACGCCGAAGACTTTATCGGTGATCCCCGCATGGACCCCCTGCATGTCGTCCAGCGTCAGGTCGGGCAGGTCGCATCCCCTGCGCTCCGCCAGGGCCACCAGCGATCCGGTGACGTGATGGGCGTCGCGGAACGGCAGGCCAAGTTCGCGCACCAGCCAGTCGGCCAGATCCGTCGCGGTCGAAAAGCCGGCCGAAGCCGCAGCCTCCATCCTGTCGCGATTGGCGGTCAGGTCGGACAGCATCCCCGCCATCGCGGCCAAGGCCAGCATCAGGCTGTCGGCGGCATCGAAGACCTGTTCCTTGTCTTCCTGCATGTCCTTGGAATAGGCCAGCGGCAGGCCCTTCATCACCGTAAACAGAGCGACCGTCGCCCCCAGAATCCGGCCGATCTTGGCCCGGATCAGTTCGGCCGCATCAGGGTTGCGCTTCTGCGGCATGATGCTGGACCCGGTGGACCACTTGTCCGACATCGACACGAAGCGAAACTGCGCCGAGGACCAAATCACCAGCTCTTCGGCCAGACGCGACAGGTGAACGGCGCAGATCGACGCGGCCGACAGGAACTCCAGCGCGAAGTCGCGGTCGGACACGGCATCCAGGCTGTTGGCCATGGGGGCGTCGAAGCCAAGCGCCTGCGCGGTCGCGTGGCGGTCGATGGGATAGCCGGTCCCGGCCAGCGCGGCGGCGCCCAGCGGCGATTCGTTCATCCGCCTGCGCGCGTCCCCGAACCGCGACAGGTCGCGGCCGAACATTTCCACATAGGCCATCATGTGATGGCCCCAGGTCACGGGCTGCGCGGTCTGCAGGTGTGTGAAGCCCGGCATCACCCAGTCTGCCCCCGCCTCGGCCTGCGCCAGGGCGGCGCGGATCAGCGCCTGCAACGCGTCGATGGCCGCGTCGCACTGGTCGCGCACCCACAAGCGGAAATCGGTGGCCACCTGGTCATTGCGCGACCGGCCCGTGTGAAGGCGGCCCGCAGGTTCGCCGATCACCTCCTTCAGCCTTGCCTCGACATTCATGTGAATGTCCTCAAGCTCGGTGCGGAAAGGGAAATTGCCCCCTTCGATCTCTGACAAGACGGTGAGCAGGCCTTCCCTGATCGCCTCGGCATCGGTATCGCTGATGATGCCTTGTGCGGCCAGCATGGCGGCATGGGCCCGGCTGCCCCGGATGTCCTGGGCGTAGAGCCGCCGGTCGAACCCGATCGAGGCGTTGATCGCCTCCATGATCGCGTCCGGCCCTGCGGCGAAGCGCCCGCCCCACATGCTGTTGGCGGAATCCTGTTGCGGCCGGTCGGTCATAGGCGCGTCCTTCGGAGGTCTTCATGCTGCGTTCCGCCCTGCTTTATACGGCACTGCTTTTCGGTGCAAATGCCGCCTTCGCGGGCGCGGTGGACTGGCAGGCCGCCAAGGATGCGGGCCTTGTGAAGCTGGTCCCGGCCGAGGAACCGGCGCCCGTGTCCGATGTCGAATTCAACGACCCCGAGGGCGGCACGCATACCCTTGCCGACTACAAGGGCAAGGTCGTGCTGCTGAACTTCTGGGCCACCTGGTGCGCCCCCTGCCGCGAGGAGATGCCCTATCTGGACGCCCTGCAATCCGAAATGGGCGGCGAGGATTTCGAGGTCGTGGCGGTGGCGACGGGCCGCAACGCGCCCGACCGCATCGACAAGTTCTATGCCGAAACCGGCTTGCAGAACCTGCCCGTCCTGCTGGACCCGCGCCAGCAGCTTGCCCGCGACATGGGCGTGGTGGGCCTGCCCGTGACCGTCCTGATCGACCGCGAGGGGCGAGAGGTCGCCCGCCTGCTGGGCGAGGCCGACTGGAGCAGCGAGCCCGCCAAAACCGTCATCCGCCAGCTTGTGGCGGAGTAAGCTGGGCATGGCGGTGACAGGTGGTGACATGGTCGTTCACCATCCCCGTCGCCTGCATGAAGGCATAGGTGATCACCGGTCCGCAAAAGTTGAAGCCGCGCTTTTTCAGCGCCTTCGACATCGCGGTGGATTCCGGGGTCGCGGCCGGCACCTGGGCGCCGCTGGCGAAGTTGTTCTGGATCGGCTGGCCGCCCACGAAAGACCACAGGAAGGAGGCGAACCCCTCTTGCGCCTCGATTTCCAGGAAACGCTGCGCGCCGCGCACCGTTGATTCGATCTTGCCGCGATGGCGGATGATCCCCGGGTTCTGCAGCGCCCGGTCGATCCGCGCATCGTCCCAGCAGGCCACGCGCCCGGGATCGAAATCCTCGAACTCGGCCCGAAAGGCATCGCGCTTGCGCAGGATGGTGATCCAGGACAAGCCCGCCTGGAAACCGTCAAGCACCAGCTTTTCCCACAGCGCCCGCCCATCGTATTCGGGCACGCCCCATTCGGTATCGTGATAGGCGACATACAGCGGGTCGGTCCCGCACCAGGCACAGCGGCTGGTCATGAAGCATTAACCCTTAATCTACAAATCCCTGCGTGTTTACCGCAAATTAGGCGATCAATGCGAGAAGGGAACACGGAATGATTGCGTGACAAGGGGCCAGACGTGACCGACGCGAAAAAACCCGGCAAGGGATCCCCGCTGGATTTCGCCGTGGACCAGCAAAGCAGGCTGACCCTGCCGGGGGTCAGGCTGGCGGTCGAAAGGGGCAATGGCGTGCTGGCCTTCCAGCCCGTCGTGCAGGCGCAACGGACCAGCCGGCCAGCCTTCTACGAAGGGCTGATCCGCATCATCGACGAATCGGGCCGCATGGTGCCCCTGCGCGACTTCATGCCGGTGGCGGAAACCACCGAACTCGGTCGCCAGATCGACTGCCTGTCGCTGTCCCTGGGCCTGAAAGCCCTGTCCGAGGAAACATCGCTGCGCCTGTCGATCAACATGTCGGCCCGTTCGATCGGCTATCCGGCCTGGATGGACACTCTGCGCCGGGGCGTTTCCGCCGACCCGCAGGCGGCCGAGCGGCTGATCCTGGAAATCACCGAAAGCTCGGCCATGGGCCTGCCGGACGAGGTGAAGGCCTTCATGCGCGAGGTGCAGCGATACGGCATCGGACTGGCGCTCGATGATTTCGGGGCAGGCTATACCTCGTTTCGCTATCTGCGCGATTTCTGTTTCGACATGATCAAGATCGACGGCCAGTTCATCCGCGAGATCGCGACCCATCCCGACAACCAGGTGCTGACCCAGGCGCTGATGTCCATCGCGCATCACTTTGACATGTTCACCGTGGCCGAGATGGTCGAAACCGCCGATGACGCGGCCTTCCTGATCGACAATGGCATCGATTGCCTTCAGGGCTATTACTTCGGCGCGCCGACCATCGCGCCGCCCTGGAAGTCCCCGCCTTCGGTCGCCCTGCGCTAGTGGGGTATCAGACTTTCGGCCGATATGCTTGACGCCACGGCATGAACCCGCATCCTGTCCACGATTCGCCACTTGTGTGGCATCAAGGGAAGGAGCCCGTCATGACCAAAGCCGTAATCGTTTCCGCCGCCCGCACTCCGGTCGGCAGTTTTATGGGGTCGTTCGCCAACATCCCGGCGCATGACCTGGGGGCTGCCGTCCTGCAGGAAGTCGTGGCCCGCGCCGGGATCGACCCGGCCGAAGTCAACGAAACCATCCTGGGCCAGGTGCTGACGGCCGGCCAGGGCCAGAACCCCGCGCGCCAAGCCCATATCAAGGCGGGCCTGCCGCAGGAATCCGCGGCCTGGGGCATCAACCAGGTCTGCGGATCCGGTCTGCGGGCCGTGGCGCTTGCCGCCCAGCACGTGATCCTGGGCGATGCACAGGTGGTGCTTGCGGGCGGGCAGGAAAGCATGTCGATGTCGATGCACGCGACCTTTCTGCGCGCGGGGCAGAAGATGGGCGACATGCAGATGGTCGACACGATGATCCGCGACGGGCTGTGGGATGCCTTCAACAATTACCACATGGGCACCACGGCGGAGAACGTCGCCCAGAAGTGGCAGATCAGCCGCGACCAGCAGGACGAATTCGCGCTGGCGTCCCAGAACAAGGCCGAGGCCGCGCAGAAGGCCGGTCGCTTCGATGATGAGATCGTGGCCTATACCGTCAAGACCCGGAAGGGCGATACGGTCGTGGACAAGGACGAATACATCCGTCACGGCGCCACCATCGACGCCATGCAGAAGCTGCGCCCGGCGTTCTCGAAGGACGGCTCGGTCACGGCAGGCAATGCGTCGGGCCTGAACGACGGCGCGGCTGCGGTGATGGTGATGACCGAGGAAGAGGCCAATCGCCGTGGCCTGACGCCCCTGGCCCGCATCGTCTCTTGGGCCACGGCGGGCCTGGACCCGGCGATCATGGGCACGGGCCCCATCCCGGCCAGCCGCAAGGCCCTGGAAAAGGCCGGCTGGTCCGTGGGCGACCTGGATCTGGTCGAGGCGAACGAGGCCTTTGCCGCCCAGGCCTGCGCGGTCAACAAGGACATGGGCTGGGATCCCGACATCGTGAACGTCAACGGCGGCGCCATTGCCATCGGCCACCCGATCGGCGCCTCGGGCTGCCGGGTCCTGAACACGCTTCTGTTCGAGATGAAGCGCCGCGACGCGAAAAAGGGCCTGGCCACCCTGTGCATCGGTGGCGGCATGGGCGTCGCCATGTGCATCGAACGGTAGGCGGAATGGCGCGCAATGATGTTGCGCGCCATCTACTTGCCTTGTAGCAATATTTCAGAAACGATTTAAAAGGGGGGAGGATCCATGTCCAAGGTTGCACTTGTCACCGGGGGTTCGCGGGGCATCGGCGCGGCGATTTCCAAGGCGCTTCAGGAGGCTGGCTATACCGTCGTCGCCACCTATGCCGGCAACGACGAAGCCGCAAAGTCTTTCACGGAAGAAACCGGGATCAAGACCTATAAATGGTCGGTCGCCGACTATGACGCCTGCGCCGAAGGCATCAAGCGGATCGAGGACGAGGTCGGCCCGATTGCCGTCCTGGTCAACAACGCGGGCATCACCCGGGACGCGATGTTCCACAAGATGACGCCCCAGCAGTGGAAAGAGGTCATCGACACCAACCTGACCGGGCTGTTCAACATGACGCACCCCGTCTGGTCGGGGATGCGCGACCGCAAGTTCGGGCGGATCATCAACATCAGCTCGATCAACGGGCAGAAGGGCCAGGCGGGCCAGGCCAACTATTCCGCCGCCAAGGCGGGCGACCTTGGCTTCACAAAGGCGCTTGCCCAGGAAGGCGCGCGTGCCGGCATCACCGTGAACGCGATCTGCCCCGGCTATATCGCGACCGAGATGGTCAAGGCCATCGACGAAAAGGTCTTGAGCGAACGCATCATCCCCCAGATCCCGGTGGGCCGCCTTGGCGAGCCCGAAGAGATCGCGCGGACGGTGGTCTTCCTAGCATCCGACGATGCGGGCTTCATCACCGGATCGACCATCAGCGCCAATGGCGGCCAGTACTTCGCCTGATCGCCTTCCCGAAAACGAATACGGCCCGCGCTGATCGCGCGGGCCGCTTCAAATCTGTCACCGTTCAACAGGTCAGTGGGTCAGTCGGGAAATCTCTTCCTTGAGACGAAGTTTCTCGCGCTTCATGGCCTTGATCTGCATGTCGCTGGATCCAGGGCTTCTTTGTTCTCGTTCAACGGCCTCGGAAAGCACCTGGTGTTTCTTGCGCAGTTCCTCGACGTGGGAAGCAACCGACATCGCGTCCTCCTGTATAGGTTGAGTCGAACAGGGGGATTGCAGCATAGGCCTCCGATTCTGTCACGAGACTTTTGCAAACAAATCTGTCAGTGGCGAACCCTCGCGCAGCACGGCGGACGCTGCCTCTGTCAGATCCTCGCGGTCGCCCGGATGGGCCGGTGCGCGGTGCATGACAAAGGGCGCCAGAAGGCGCAGCGGGCCTCGCGCGCCTTTTGTCGCCTGGACGATCACCCGCCCCGCCTCGCGTCCGGCGCGGCCCGCGACGGGCAGGATCGCCACCGACCCGGCGCGACCAGACAGCGAGGCCAGCATCGCGTCCAGCCGGTCGGCCCGCTGGATCAGCGTCACCATGCCGCGGGGCCGCAACCGGCGCAGCGCGCTGTCGATCCAGACGGACAGCGGCGTTTCCTCGCGCCGGGCAATGGCACGGCCGCCATCGGGCGCGGGCGTTCCGCCCAGGAAATAGGGCGGGTTGGCGATCACATGGTCGAAGATCTGCGAACGAAGCTGGGCAGGCGGGCGGGCTAGGTCGCCTGTGACCACCTGCATGGCGATCCCATTCGCCGCCGCGTTGCGCGTCGCCAGATCGGCATAGGCGGCCTGCTGCTCCAGCCCCACCAGATGCAGACCCGGCACCCGCCAGCCCAGGCACAGGCCGGCGACCCCCGCCCCGCAGCCCAGTTCCAGCACCGCCTGCCCCGCCTGCGCCGGACAGGCCGCCGCAAGCATCACCGCATCGGCGCCCGACCGAAAGCCGCCCCGGGGCTGGGCGATGCGCAGCCGGCCGCCCAGGAAGCCGTCGCTTGTTAGATCACTCATCCAGGCCGGCATCGCGCAGGATCGCGCGGGCCATGAATTCGTCGCGGTCCGCGACCATCAGCCGCTGCGGCAGGATGCCCAACGAACCTTCCAGCACGCTCATGTGCTGATCCATCTGAAAAGCCCGGATTCCCTCGTCCTCCAGCAGGCCGAGGGCGCGGGACATGCGGACGGGATCGTTGCTGCGGAACAGTTCTTTCATGGCGGAAACGCTAGGCGGCGGTTGCGCAAATGTCGAGGGCATGGCAAGGGACGGGCGCGGCAAAGGGGTAAGGCCATGGGTGTGCAGGAAAACGTCCAGAAACCGCTGGATCGGCTGTCCGAGGCGCTTGGCGCCGAGATGGAGGCGGTCAACGTCCTGATCCGCGGCCGCATGTCCAGCGAGAACGCCCCCCGCATCCCCGAAGTGACCGCCCACCTGATCGAGGCTGGCGGCAAGCGGCTGCGGCCCATGCTGACCCTGGCCGCCGCACGCATCATGGGCTATGGCGGGCCGTTCCATATCCACCTGGCCGCAACGGTCGAGTTCATCCATACCGCAACCCTTCTGCATGACGATGTCGTGGACGAAAGCCGCCAGCGGCGCGGTCGTCCGACAGCGAACCTTTTGTGGGACAACAAGTCCAGCGTGCTGGTCGGCGATTACCTGTTCGCGCGCAGCTTCCAACTGATGGTCGAACCCGGCAACCTGCGCACGCTGGAGATCCTGTCGAATGCCGCCGCCACCATTGCCGAGGGCGAGGTGCTGCAACTGACCGCCGCCCAGGATCTGCGCACGGACGAAAGCATCTATCTGAAGGTGGTGCGAGGCAAGACCGCCGCGCTGTTTTCCGCCGCGACCGAGGTGGGCGGCGTGATCTCGGGCGCCCCGGCGGAACAGGTGCAGGCGCTGTTCGATTATGGCGACGCCCTGGGCATCGCCTTCCAGATTGTCGATGACCTGCTGGATTACGGCGGGGCGACCGAAACCATCGGCAAGAATGTCGGCGACGATTTCCGCGAACGCAAGCTGACCCTGCCGGTCATCAAGGCGGTCGCCAAGGCAGATGCGGAAGAACGCGCCTTCTGGTCGCGCACCATCGAGAAGGGCGACCAAGGGGACGGCGACCTGGAACATGCGCTTGCCCTGCTGGCCCGACACGGCGCGATGGAGGCCGCCCGCGCCGATGCGCTGCGGTGGTCGGCCACCGCCAAGGCCGCGCTGACAAAGCTGCCCCCCCACCCGATCCGCGACATGCTGTCCGATCTTGCGGATTTCGTCGTCAGCCGCGTCGCCTGACCGTCAGCCAGTCACCTTTCCCGTGACACCGCTCGCCCTGCAGGCGGGTTGGTCCCTGTCATGCAAGCCCAGCGGGCATCCCGAAAACCGGCACTGCCTGCAAAACGGGCGACCCTCGTCCGTTCCGCCCATTGGGCGGGCATTCCCTGTCTGGCCCCGTTCCGGCATTGCCCGAAGCCTGTGCAAGCCCCTGACCTGCGCCGCATGAAAGGGCGTCGGCGGCGCGTCCGGTGCCGCATGGAAGGGGATTTGATGATGACAAGGGCTGCTCCCTTTATTGCCGGTGCCGCGATGCTGATTGCGGCGCCTTCATTCGCACAGGATGCCGCGGTCGCGGTCGAGGCTGCCGTTCCGGTGCCGGACAAGGGTGACACGACCTGGATGCTGGTTTCGGCGATCCTGGTGATGATGATGACGCTGCCGGGGCTGGCGCTGTTCTATGGCGGGCTCGTGCGGGCCAAGAACATGCTGTCGGTGCTGATGCAGGTGCTGACGGTCTTCAGCCTGATGGCGATCCTGTGGGTGGCCTTCGGATACTCGCTGGCCTTCACCGGCGCGGGCACGGCCGAGGACGTGACCTTCTTCACCCCCTATATCGGCGGGCTGTCCAAGATGTTCCTGTCCGGCGTCGGCACCGATTCCGTGGTCGAGGGCTTCACGGCAGGCGTGGTCATCCCCGAACTGTCCTTCGTGATCTTCCAGATGGCCTTCGCCTGCATCGCATCCGCCCTGATCGTCGGCGCGACGGCGGAACGGTTGAAGTTCAGCGCGATCCTGATGTTCATCGTGATCTGGTTCGTCTTCTCGTATCTGCCGATGGCCCACATGGTCTGGTGGTGGGGCGGTCCCAGTGCCTATGACGCGCCTTCGGGGCTGCTGTTCGGCCATGGCGCCCTGGACTTCGCCGGCGGCACCGTCATCCACATCAACGCGGGCGTTGCGGGCCTGGTCGCCGCGATGGTCGCTGGTCCCCGCCTGGGTTACCGCAAGGAGTTGCTGGCCCCCCACAACCTGTCCTTCACCCTGATCGGCGGCTGCCTTCTGTGGATCGGCTGGTTCGGCTTCAACGCAGGCTCCAACCTGGAAGCCAACGGCCTGACCGCGCTGGCGATGATCAACACCGCCGTCGCCACCGCCGCGGGCGTGCTGGCATGGTCCTTCGGCGAATGGGCCTTCCGCGGCCATCCCAGCCTTTTGGGCGGGATTTCCGGCGCCATCGCGGGCCTTGTGGGCATCACCCCGGCCGCGGGCTTCGTTGGCCCCATGGGTGCCATCGCCATCGGCCTGATCGCGGGCCTGCTGTGCATGTGGTTCGTCATCAGCATGAAGCCGCGCATGGGCATCGACGACAGCCTGGACGTGTTCGGCATCCACGGCATCGGCGGCATCATCGGCGCGATCCTGACCGGCGTCTTCGCCGCGCCATCGCTGGGCGGGACGGGCGTCTTCGATTACGGCGCCAACGCGGTGGCCGATTTCTCGATGGGCGCGCAGGTCTGGAACCAGACGCTGGGCGTGGTGATCGCGATCGTCTGGTCGGGCGTTGTGTCCTTTGTGGCGATCCACATCGTCAAGGCGCTGATCGGGCTGCGTGTGACCGATACCGACGAACGTCAGGGGCTCGACATCACCACCCATGGCGAAAACGCCTACAACTGACATCACATACCCTGCAGGAAAGGCCCGGCGCGTCCCGCCGGGCCTTTTTCATGCGCAAATCACGGATTGGTGCGGGCAATTCCCCTGTGCTGATTCTTCGTGTAGGGTGCGGACCAATTTGGCCGGCGAACGGCCCTGGGCAGAAACGCAGGCATCTACGCATGAAACGACCGACCGGCACCCCGAAGCGCACGGGCCGCAGCCCTGTTGCCGACAAGCGCGCCTCCGCCACGGAACAGAAGGCGCCGGTCCGCCGCCACAAGGCTCCTGCCCGGCGCGGCAATGTCGTGGTCCGCACCATCGCGGGGACTGTCGGCCTGATCTGGCGCATCCTCTGGGGATCGATGTGGCGGCTGGCGATGGTCATGATCCTGATCGTGGGCGGCGCGACCGCCTATTTCTACGCGACGCTGCCCGAACCCGAGGCCCTGTTTGATGCCCGCGCGCGTGGCTCGGTCACCATGCTGGACCAGGACGGCAAGGTCTTCGCCTGGCGGGGCGAAACCTATGGCGCGGTGACCAGCGACCGCATCGCACCGGTCCTGAAGGAAGCCGTGATGGCGACCGAGGACCGCCGCTTCAACTGGCACCTGGGCGTCGATCCGATCGGCATCGCCAGCGCCATCAAGATCAACCTGTCCGAAGGCCGCGGCGCGCTGGAAGGCCACGGCGGATCCACCATCACCCAGCAGGTCGCGAAACTGCTGTGCCTGGGCGACAGCTTCGACCCGATCCGCTGGAAGAACGAGGCCGAGTTCGAACAGGACTGCCGCGTCACCTCGCTGTGGCGCAAGATCAAGGAAGTGCCTTACGCCTTTGCCCTGGAAGCCAAGTATTCCAAGGACGACATCCTCAACATCTACATGAACCGGTCCTACATGGGCGGCGGCGCGCGCGGCTTCGAGGCCGCGAGCCAGCGTTACTTCAACAAGCCCGCCTCAGACGTGAATGCGTCCGAGGCCGCGATGCTGGCGGGCCTTCTGCAGGCGCCCAGCTATTTCGCGCCGACCGCGAACCTGCAGCGTGCCCAGAACCGGGCCAGCGTGGTCCTGGGCCTGATGACCGAGGAAGGCTACCTGACCCCCGCCGAGGCCGAGCAGGCCCGCGCCAATCCCGCGCAACTGTCCCAGGCGGCCGAGGCGCGCGCCGGCGGATACTTCGCCGACTGGGTGATGGAATCCGGCCCCGGCTTCCTGACCAGCGAGACGACCGAGGACGTGACGATCCGCACGACCTTCGACCCGCGCATCCAGACGGCGGCGGAACGGGCGCTGAAGCGCATCTTCGACGAGAAGGTCAGCGACAATTCCAAGGCCGAGGCCGCCGTGGTGGTGATGTCGGCCGACGGCGCGGTCCGGGCCATCATCGGCGGGCGCGACAGCGTGGTGAACGGCGCTTTCAACCGCGCGGTCCAGGCC
The DNA here is from genome assembly GCF_011801365.1 of Paracoccus sp. AK26. NCBI lineage: Bacteria > Pseudomonadati > Pseudomonadota > Alphaproteobacteria > Rhodobacterales > Paracoccaceae > Paracoccus > Paracoccus sp. AK26. The sequence continues at coordinate 507,016 of NZ_CP041041.1, read as the reverse complement.
AAGCGCCAGACCGGGTCCAGCTTCAAGCCCTTCGTCTATGCCGCCGCGCTGGAAGCGGGCTATGGTCCCGGCGACCGGGTCGAGGACGGACCCCTGACCATCCGCATTCCCGGCGGCCGCCCCTGGTCGCCCCAGAACTATACCCGCCGCTTCTATGGCAACGTGACGCTGACGACGGCGCTGAAGCAGTCGCTGAACACCGCCACGATCCGCCTTCAGGAAGCCGTTGGCCGCGACGCGGTGCGCCGCATCGCCCACGACTTCGGCATCGTCAGCAACCTCACCACCAGCCCGTCGCTGGGCCTGGGCGCGTCAGAGGCGACGCTGATGGAACTGACCGGCGCCTATGCGGGCATCCGCAACGGCGGCACGGCGGTGGCCCCCTATGGCCTGGTCGAACTGCGCATCGCGGGCGACGACCAGCCCCTGATGGGCCAGTCTGGCGGCATGGGCGCCCGCGTCATCAGCCAGCGGGCCGCGGGCCAGTTGATCTACATGATGCAACAGGTGATCGAAAGCGGGACCGGCGGACGCGCGAAGATGGGCTCGCGCCCCGTCGCGGGCAAGACCGGCACAACCAGCAGCTATCGCGACGCCTGGTTCGTGGGCTTTTCCGAACAATACGTGGTCGGCGTCTGGATGGGCTATGACGACAACACGCCCCTGAAGGGCGTGACCGGCGGCGGCTTGCCCGCCGAGATCTGGCAGGCCGTGATGACCGACATCCACGAAGGCCTGCCGGAACTGCCGCTGTCCACCGTCTCGCCCGACGGAAGCGGGATCCTGTTGTCGAACGACGGCGCGCCCAAGGTCGTGACCTCGGGTTCGGCGGACGATCCGCTGGCGGCCGCGCTTGCGGGGGCCGTCAACTCGGCCAACCCCGCCCCGGGGGTGCCGACGCAGGTCACCGCGCCCCAGACGCCCGGCGACAGCAGCACCGCCAGTTCGGATGATGCGCTGAGCCGGGCGCTGAACGGGATACTGGGGGGGAACTGATCCCCCCATCACCACAAGCAAAAGCCCGGCTTTCGCCGGGCTTTCTTGTGGCGCAATCTGCGAGGCGACGTTAACCCGACGCCTGCAAATCCGCGGTCAGCGCCGCCAGATCGCCGCGGCGCGCCGTCAGCATGGCGGCGATCTCGGCGCGTTCGCTGGCCAGCATGTTCACGCCCTCGATGATGATGTTGAAGAACTTGTCGCGGCCGGACTTGTTCGACACGTGCCACTCGACCTCCATGGGGGCGCGTCCGTTCAGATAGGCGACCGAGGTCACGGCATAGAAGCTTTTCAGCGGGCGCGCGCCCATCACCTCGATCTTCGAGCCGACGAACTCGCGGAAGCGCTTGCCGTACTTGCGGCCGATATAACCCTGGAAGGCTTGGGTATAGGCGGCAAGGGCGCGCGGATCGGCCTGCCGGGCGGCGGGACCAAGGGCCGAACGGGCGATCACGTCCACATCGGCATAGCGGGCGAAGATCGCTTCGAAATCCCGATACATCTGCGCCGGCTGCTGGCCCGAGTTGATGACCCTGTAAACCTCGCCCAGGGCCGTGTCGATCAGCGCACGGGCCTGGTTCGCGTCCAACGACCAGCCGCGTATCGGTGCCAGCGAAAAGGCGGCCGCGCCGCCGATCAGCGCCAGGACGCCGCGCCGGTCATTCGGCATAAGGGTCGATGGCATCCTGCGCGGCGGTATCGGCATATGGGTCAATCTCGGCCCCTCCCTGGTTCAATTCGTGGCGGCGGTGCATCAGATAGATCAGCCGCACCTGGGCATAGCTATCCGCACTGCCTTGCAGAACACTATCCACGGTGTCCCCGAAACGCGCCCGCTCACCAGCTTTTGACGCGACCCGTAGGCCAAAAGCCGCCCATGCGCCGTCGCGGTGCAGCAGATGATAAAGCGGGTCGATCGCCAGATCGACGACCTTGCCCACGGCGTCCCGCTGGGTCGAGGGACCAAGGACGGGCAGTTCCAGATAGGCGCCCTCGGGCACGCCCCAGACGGCCAGCGTTTCTCCGAAATCGGTGTCCTGCTCGGGCAGGCCGAAGTCCTTGCCGGCCGGATCCAACAGGCCGCCCATTCCCAGCGTCGTGTTGACCGCAAAGCGGAAAAAGTTCTTGATCGCGGGTTCGGGTCGGCCCTGCAGGACGCTGTTGACGACCTTGCCAGGCAGCGACAGGTTGGAGCCTGCGTTGATGACCAGATCCATCGCGCCCGTCTGGCCCGGGGCCTTCTCGCCCGACGACACCAGGTTCGAGACCGGCGCGATCACCGTGCGGTCCAGACCCTTGTTGAAGGCATGGACGCGGCGGTTCTGCGCTTCATAGGGGTCGTTGACGCGGATGCCGTCCTGCATCACAGGTTCCGACGCGCAGCCGGCCAGAATCAGGCCAAGGGCCAGCGAAGCGAAAAGGGACAAGCGAGGCAAAGGATCTCCTAACCTTTTCGGAATATGACAAGGGGCATGACCGTAGGCAGTATCTTCGCATACTGGCGTGCAGGCCCTGCGGCAAGGCCGGCACCGCCGGTTGATGAATGAAGGATGGTTGAATGAGCAAGTCGCCCGCTTTCCAGGAAGGCGCCAAGGAACTGCGCAAGGCCCGCGCCGCGGGCCTGCCGCTGCTGGGCGCGGTGGCGCTGTTTTCGGCGGTCGTGAACCTGCTGATGCTGACCGGTCCGCTGTTCATGCTGCAGGTCTATGACCGCGTCCTGGCATCCCGGTCGGTCGAGACGCTGACGGCGCTGTTCGTGCTGGTGGTGTTCCTGTTCCTGCTGATGGGGTTCGTGGACTTCATCCGGGCGCGCGTGATGCAGCGGCTGGCCGCGCGTTTCCAGGACAAGCTGGAAGGGCGGGTGTTCACCGCCGCCCTGCGCGAGGGTGCGATCTCGGGCGACGAATCTGCGGCGGCGGCCAGCGGAATGCGCGACCTGGACACGGTCCAGCGGCTGATCGGATCGCCGGTGCTTCTGGCGGTCTTCGACCTGCCCTGGGCGCCCCTGTTCCTGGCGGCCGTCTATATCTTCCACCCGCTGCTGGGCGTGGTGGCGACCATCGGCGGCGCGATCCTTGTCGTGTCCACGCTTGCCAACCGGACCCTGACGAAGACGCCGCTGCAGCAATCCAATGTCGCTTCGGCCCAGGCCCAGCGCATGGCGGATCTGTACCGGGACGAGGGCGAGGTCATCGGCGCCCTGGGGATGCGCGGCGCGACCTATGCCCGCTGGCGCAAGGCCAGGGCCGAGGCGCAAGAGCAATCGGTCCGCGGTGCAGACCTTCAGTCCGGCTTCACGGTCTTTTCGAAAAGCTTCCGGCTGTTCCTGCAAAGCGCGATGCTGGCCGCAGGCGCATGGCTTGTGCTGCAGCAGGCGGTGACGCCCGGCGCGATGATCGCAAGCTCGATCATGATGGGCCGCGCGCTTGCGCCGGTGGAGCAACTGGTCGGCGGCTGGCCGATGGTGCAGGCCGCGCAGGATGCCTGGGAACGGCTGGCCCGCCTGCTGTCGCGCCAGCCCGCCCAGGTGCCGCAGACGCCCCTGCCCCGCCCCGAGGCCGTGATCGAGGTGCGCCAGTTGTCGGTCGCGCCTCCGGGGCAGAACGTGGCGACCGTGCGCGGCGTGACCTTCGCCGTGGCGCCGGGGCAGGCGCTTGGCGTGATCGGCCCGTCGGGTGCCGGCAAATCGACCCTGGCCAAGGCGCTGATCGGCGCATGGCCGGTCGGCGCGGGCTCGATCCGGCTGGGCGGCGCGACGCTGGACCAATATGACCCCGACGTGCTGGGCAACATGATCGGCTATCTGCCGCAGCAGGTCACGCTGTTCGACGGCACCATTGCCGAAAACATCGCGCGCCTGTCGCCCGATATGGACCCGGCCCGCGTGGTTCGCGCCGCCCAGGCGGCTGCGGCGCACCAGATGATCCTGGATCTGCCGCAGGGCTATGACACGCGGATCAGCCAGGCGACGGGCCGGCTGTCGGGCGGCCAGATCCAGCGGGTCGGCCTGGCGCGGGCGCTGTATCCGGACCCGGTCATGCTGGTGCTGGACGAGCCCAACTCGAACCTCGACAACGAGGGGTCGATGGCGCTGAACGCGGCGATCCGCCGGATCAAGGCGCAGAACGGCTGCGTCATCATCATGGCCCACCGGCCGGCGGCGATCAACGAATGCGACCTGCTGCTGGTCATGGAACAAGGGATGCGCCGTGCCTTCGGGCCGCGCGACAAGGTGTTGCAGGAAATGGTGCAGAACTCGGCACAGATTCTCAAGTCCCAGGAAGCCGGTCGCACGGGGGGCGTATCATGAGCGACGACCAGAAGAAGCCCGAAAGCGGCCAGACCCCCGCCCCGCGTCCCGGCGCGATACAGACCGGCATCCTGTCCAGCCGCATCGCGCCGCCGGTTGACGCACCGCTTCCCGGACCTCAACCGCGCCCCGCCGCGGCCCCCGCGCAGCCGGCCCCGCCGGTCGAGCCGCCGCAGCCCCCCGCCCCGCCCCGGCCGATCGCGCCGCCGGACCCGTCCCGCTGGTCCGTGCGCGGCGCGATGATCGCGGGGCTGGCCGCCATTGCCCTGCTGCTGGGCGGCTTCGCGGTTTGGGCAATCCAGAGCCGCATTGCCGGCGCGGTCGTCGCCTCGGGCCAGGTCGAGGTCGAACAGCAGCGCCAGGTCGTGCAGCATCCCGACGGCGGCGTGGTCGAGGAAATCCTGGTCAAGGACGGCCAGTCGGTCGAGGCGGGACAAACCCTGATGCGCCTGGACGGCAGCCTTTTGCGCACCGAACATGCCATCGTCGAAGGCCAGTATTTCGAGATCCTCGCCCGCCGCGGCCGGCTGGAAGCCGAACGCGCCGATGCCGAGACCATGGAAGTCCCACAGCAGTTGCTGGACGCGGCCTCGGGCAACGCCGAACTGCAGGATCTGGTCGAAGGACAGCGCAGCCTGTTCGAGACCCGCCGCGACACGTTGCGCCAGTCGATCGAGCAGCTTGAAAAGCAGTCCGAGCAGGTTCGCCAGCAGGTCGACGGCATCGACGCGCAGATCGTCGCGCTCGACCGGCAGCGCGAACTGATCGGCGAGGAACTGGAGGACCAGCAATCGCTGCTGGATCGCGGCCTGGCCCAAGCCTCGCGCGTGCTGGCGCTTGAGCGCGAGGCGGCAAGCCTCGACGGCCGGCTGGGCGAGTTGAAGGCCAGCCGCGCGGCCGCCGAGACGCGCCAGACCGAATTGGACATCCAGCGGCTGCGCCTGGGGGCCGAACGCCGCGAGGAAGCGGAAACGGAACTGCGCGACCTGGGTTACCGGGAACTGGAACTGGCCGAACGCCGGCGCGGCCTGACCGAACAGATCGACCGCCTGGACATTCGCGCGCCCGCCGCAGGCGTCATCTACAACCTCCAGGTGACCACGCCCCGTTCGGTGATCCGCCCTGCCGACCCCGTGCTTTACGTGATCCCGCAGGACCGCCCGCTGGTCGTCAGCGCGCGCCTGGCCACGATCAACGTGGACGAGGTTCAGGTGGGCCAGCCGGTGGTGCTGCGGTTCTCGGCCTTTTCGTCGCGCACGACGCCGGAAATCGACGGGGTTCTGGGCCGCGTCTCGGCCGATGCCCTGACCGACGAGGCGACGCAGATGCCTTATTACCGTGCCGAGGTCACGATCCCGGCCGATCAGCTTGAAAAGCTGGGCGATCTGGCCCTGGTCCCGGGGATGCCGGTCGAGGTCTTCATCCAGACCGGAGAGCGCAGCCCGATGGATTACCTGATGAAGCCCCTGGCGGACTACTTCAACAGGGCCTTCCGGGAAAGCTGACGGCGTGGGGGGCCAGCCCCCCACGCCCCCCGGGATATTGTCGCCAAGATGAAGAGGCGGCCTAGCGCTTGCGGCGGCGCTTGGTCGCGCGCTTGATTTCCGAAAGCCGGGACTTGGTGGACATGGGACGCGGTCCGCGCCTGCCCTTGCCCTTCTGCGGGCTTCGCGGCAGGGGCTGGCCCTCCAACTCCAGCAGGTCCAGCGTCAAGCCTCCGGTCATCGGGACTGCCTCGGCCAGGCGCACGGTGACCCGCTGACCCAGCCCGATTTCCAGCCCCGTATCGCTGCCGATCAGCATCTGCGCGTCAGGATCGAAGTGGAAATATTCGTTCCCGATGGCGCGGATCGGCAGAAGCCCGTCGGCCCCGGTCTCGTCCAGCTTGACGAAGGCGCCGAATTTCTGGACGCCGCTGATCCGGCCGGTCATCTCGGATCCCACGCGTTCGGACAGGAAGGCGGCCAGATAGCGGTCGGTCGTGTCGCGTTCGGCGGCCATGCTGCGGCGTTCGGTTTCGCTGATATGGGTGGCGGTTTCAGACAGGCGGTCCATGTCCTGGGGGCTGAGGCCGTCCTTGCCCCAGCCGTGGGCGGAAATCAGCGCCCGGTGCACCACCAGGTCGGAATAGCGCCGGATGGGCGAGGTGAAATGGGCATAGCTTTTCAGCGCAAGCCCGAAATGGCCGAAGTTTTCCGGGTGGTAATAGGCCTGCGTCATGGACCGCAGCGTGCTGATGTTGATCAGCTCGTCGAAATCGGTGCCTTCTGACTGGGCCAGCAGGCGGTTCAGGTGGCTGGTATGGAGCACCTGCCCCTTGGCCAGCGTAAAGCCCGAAGCCTGGGCGACCTCGCGCAGCGCGTCGATCTTGGCGAGGCTCGGTTCCTCGTGGACGCGGAACAGAAGCGGGCGCTGGCGGCGGGTCAGTTCCTCGGCCGCGGCGACATTGGCCAAGACCATGAACTCCTCGATCAGGCGGTGGGCATCGAAGCGTTCGCGGAAGTTGACCGACTTGACGCGGCCGTCCGGGGTCAGTTCGATCCGGCGTTCCGGAAGGTCCAGATCCAGCGGCTGGCGACGGGCGCGGGCATCCTTGAGCAGCCCGTAGGCGTGCCACAGCGGGCGGATCACGTTGTCCATCAGCGGCTCGGTCTGCGCATCCGGGTTGCCGTCGGCTGCCGCCTGCGCCTGTTCATAGGCAAGGCTGGCGCGGCTGTTCATCATGCCGCGATGGAAATTGTGGCTGATCTTGTTGCCCTGCGCGTCCAGCCGCATCCGCACCGCGATGACCGGCCGGTCCACGCCTTCGTGCAGCGAACACAGGTCGGCCGACAGCGCCTCGGGCAGCATCGGCACGACGCGGTCGGGGAAATAGGTGGAATTGCCGCGCAGCCATGCCTCGCGGTCAATGGCGCTGCCGGGGGTGACGTAATGGGCGACATCGGCGATGGCGACCCAGATGGTGGCGCCGCCGTCATCCTCGATATGGGCGGCGACCGCGTCGTCATGGTCGCGCGCGTCCGAGGGGTCGATGGTCACCAGGGGCAGGTCGCGCAGATCCTCGCGCCCCTTCATGGTGGCGGGCTTGGCGCCCTCGGCCTCGGCGATCACGGCGTCGGGGAAATCGTCGGGGATGCCGTGCTGGTGGATGGCGATCAGGCTGACCGCGCGGGGGGCGGAAGGATCGCCCAGCCGTTCGATGATCCGCGCACTGGGCAGGCCCAGCCGGCCCTTGGGTCCGACCTGCTCGGCCTGAACCAGTTCGCCGTTCTGCGCGCCCTGCGTGGCGTCATGGCGGACGCGCCATTCCTTGTCCTGGCCCTTGTCGATGGGGATGATCCGGCCGCCCTCGGCCTCCTTGCGGAAGATGCCGGTGATGCGGTGGGGCGCGGCCGTGATGCGGCGGATCAGACGGGCCTGATACTGGTAATCCTCGCCCTGCACTTCGACCAGGCGGCCCAAGAAGCGGTCGCCGCGGCCAAGCGCGGGGTCGCTGTCGCGCGGGGCGTAAAGGATGCGCGGCATCGGGCCGTCGCCGTGCCATTCCATCGGCCGCGCGAACAGGTCGCCCGACCCGTCCGGCGGCAGAAGTTCCAGCACCGTCACCGGCGGCAGGCGTTCCGCGTCAAGGTAATGACGGCGGCGGCGTTCCAGATGGCCCTCGCCTTCCAGTTCCTTCAGCAGGCGCTTCAGTTCGATCCGTTCGGCGCCCTTGATGCCGAAGGCCTTGGCGATGTCGCGCTTGGAATTGGCGTCGGGATGTTCCGCGACCCATTCCATGATCTGTTCCTTGCTGGGAAGCTGGGCCATGTTTCGGTCCTTCAAAGGTCGCGGGTCATGTCACGATGCGGGATTCCGGCATCGTCGTAAACCGGACCATAAGCGGTGAAGCCCAGCTTTTCATAAAAGCCAAGCGCATGGGTCTGCGCCCCCAGCTTGGCGCGCGTGATGCCCGGCTGGACCCGCAGCACGTCAAGCGCGGCCCGGATCAGCGCCGCGCCCAGGCCCGTGCCGCGCGCCTGCGGCAGCACGCAGACGCGGCCGATCTTGCCCGTGTCGCCGTCCAGCAGGATGCGGGCGCTGCCGATGGGCTGGCCGTCCTTGGTCGCCAGCAGGTGGAGGGCGCTGTCGTCCAGCCCGTCGATCTCGCGATCCTCGGGGACGCGCTGCTCCTCGATGAACACGGTGCGGCGCAGGGCAAGGCAGGCGGCAAGGTCTGTGGTCTGTTCGATCTTCATTCGAAATATTTTTCCAGGATCCGCTGATAGATGGTCTTCAACTGCTGGACCTGCGCCACGGGCACGCGTTCGTCCACCTGATGCATATAGGCGCCGACAAGGCCGAATTCGACCACCGGGCAGTGGTTCTTGACAAAGCGCGCGTCCGAGGTGCCGCCGCTGGTGGACAGGACCGGCTGGCGGTTCGTTTCCTGCGTGACGACGCTTTGCACCAGATCGACAAAGGGACCGGGCTGGGTCAGGAAGGCCTCTCCGCTGACATAGCTGTCGATGGTCAGGCTGACGCCCGTGGCTTCGGTCACGCGGGCGGCGCGGGACTTCAGTTCGGCTTCCAGGCTGGCGCCGGTATGCAGGTCGTTGAAGCGGATGTTGACCACCGCCCGCGCCGTTTCCGGGATCACGTTGGAGGCCGGGTTGCCGCAGTCGATGCTGGTGATCTGCAGGCCGGTGGGGTCGAAATGATCCGTTCCCCCGTCCAGCGGCGCGGCGATCAGGTCGTTCAGATAGGCCGTCAGCGCGTGCAGCGGGTTCTTCGCGCGGTGCGGATAGGCGGCGTGACCCTGCACCCCCTTGGCGGTGATGGTGTAGGTCGCCGATCCGCGACGCCCGATCTTCATCATCTCGCCCATGAACTCGGGGTTGGACGGTTCGCCCACGATGCAGGCCTCCATCCGCTCGCCATTCTCCTCCATCCAGTCCAGAAGGGCGATGGTGCCGTCGCGCGAGGTACCCTCCTCGTCGCCGGTGATGGTCAGGATCACCGCGCCGTCGGGGGGCGTCTCGCGCACGAAGTCGATGGCGGCGGCGACAAAGGCCGCGACGCCCGACTTCATGTCGGTGGCGCCGCGCCCCCAGATGATCCCGTCCTCGACATGGCCGCTGAAGGGGGGGTGGGTCCAGGACCCCAGGTCGCCGGGCGGGACCACGTCGGTATGGCCGTTGAAGCCCAGGGCGCGCGCCCCCTTGCGGCCCCAGCGGGCGAAGAGGTTCGGCGTGCCGTTGCGGTCGACGCGGTGGACCTCGAACCCGGCATCGGCCAGAAGGTCGCCCAGCAGCACCAGGGCGCCGCCTTCTTCCGGCGTGACAGAGGGGCAGCGGATCAGGCGGGCGGTCAGGTCGGCGGCATCGATCATGTCAAATCCAGTCTGAGAAGGCGCGGCGGACAAGGTTCAGGCCGGTGATGACCAGCAGGATCAGCGTCCAGCGGCGGAATTGTGCGACATCCATGCGGTCCTGCAAGGCAAAGCCCGCCAGCATCCCGCCGAAGGCCGGAATGCACAGGACCGCGGACAGCGGGATCGTCTGCGCGTTCAGGATGCCCGAGACCAGGTGGGCCACGGTCAGCCCGACCGCGCCCAGCAGGAAGACCACGCCCTGCACGCGGACCTGTTCGCGCTTGTCCACGCCCAGCGACAGCAGCAGCACGACCAGCGGCGGCCCCCAGATGCCGGACACGCCGCCGTAAAGCCCGCCGACGATGCCGGTCGCGATCTCGGCCCGGCGGCGGTGGTGGATGGGCAGGGTCATGGGCCTGCCCGCCAGTTGCCACAGCGCGAAGCCCAGGATCGGCAGGCCCAGCAGCGCATACATCAGCCCCTGCGGGATCTGCCGCGCCATCCCGGCCGACAGCATCAGGAAGACCAGCACCATGCCGATATGCCAGCGGAAGTTGCGAGTGGATTGCAATGCGGCGGCCGGTCCCTGGCGCAGGGCCTGATGGACGTTGGTGGTCAGCACCGGCAGGATCAGCGCGGCAAGCGCCACCTGCGGCGGCAACAGGGATGTGAAGGCCGAGGCCATGATCAGCGGCATGGCAAAACCGATCGCGCCCTTCACGAAGCCCGCGAAGCCCGTGACGGCGAAGATCGTCCAGAATTGCCAGGGATCCAGTCCAAACATGCCGGGCAAGCTAGCCGCCCTTGCAGGGAATGAAAATGCCGCATTCACCCGCATCGTGCGGGTCACATTCGTTCAACCTGAAACCACGCTGCGCATTATTGTTGCGCTGCGGATGCGAAGGCGCTACCCATGCTGCAATGCCGCAACGGGGTCCGAATCCATGAAAGACATGCCGCACCAGTTCGACACCGTCCTGTCCGAGCTTGCCGACCTGCAATCGCGCGCCACGGAAAGCGTGCGCGCCGCAGTCTCGCCCGCGGGCAAGATCGATGCCGAGGCGCTTGAACAGCACCAGCACATGGCCCACGCGTTGTCCTGGCTGGCGACCTATGTGGAATCGCTGCGCCAGCTTGCGGCATGGTCCGCGCGGGTCGGCGGCGAGATCGAGGGCCTGATCACCCGCATCGGCTTTGGCGAGTACCTGACCCAGATCGCGGGCGGCATCCCGATGAGCCAGACAGAGTTTGCGCGCCTGTCGGATCTGGGCATCGACTGGCAGCCCTCGGATGCGGCCCGCGCCCTGATGGCCGGCAACACGCCCGAGGCCCGCGCCCGGCTGGCCGCCCTGATCGCCGAGAACAAGGGCAGCGCGACCTTCGGTGCCTCGGGCCTGGACGAGGATCTGGAGATGATCCGCGACCAGTTCCGACGCTGGGCCGATGACAAGGTCGTCCCCCACGCCCATGACTGGCACCTGAAGGACGAGCTGATCCCGATGGAGATCATCGCGGAACTGGCCGAGCTTGGCGTCTTCGGCCTGACCATCCCCGAGGAGTTCGGCGGCCTCGGCATGTCGAAGGCCGCGATGGTCGTGGTCAGCGAGGAGTTGTCGCGCGGCTATATCGGCGTGGGGTCCCTGGGCACGCGCAGCGAGATTGCGGCCGAACTGATCATCGGCGGCGGGACCGACGCGCAGAAGGCCCACTGGCTGCCGCGTCTGGCATCGGGGGAAATCCTGCCCACGGCGGTCTTTACCGAACCCAACACCGGCAGCGACTTGGGCAGCCTACGCACGCGGGCGGTCAAGGACGGCGACACCTGGACGATCACCGGCAACAAGACCTGGATCACCCATGCCGCGCGCACCCATGTGATGACGCTGCTGGCCCGGACCGATCCCGACACGACCGACTATCGCGGACTGTCGATGTTCCTGGCCGAAAAGACGCCGGGCACGGACGCCGACCCCTTCCCCACCCCCGGCATGACCGGCGGGGAAATCGAGGTCCTGGGCTATCGCGGCATGAAGGAATACGAGCTGGGCTTCGACGGCTTCACCGTCAGCGCGGAAAACCTGCTGGGCGGCGTCACCGGCCAGGGCTTCAAGCAGCTGATGCAGACGTTTGAGTCCGCCCGCATCCAGACCGCCGCCCGCGCCATCGGCGTGGCGCAGAACGCCCTGGAACTGGGCCTGCAATACGCGCTTGACCGCAAGCAGTTCGGCAAGCCGCTGATCGCCTTTCCGCGCGTGGCCGACAAGCTGGCGATGATGGCGGTGGAGATCATGATCGCGCGGCAGCTGACCTATTTCAGCGCCTGGGAAAAGGACCACGGCCATCGCTGCGACCTGGAAGCCGGGATGGCCAAGCTGCTGGGCGCCCGCGTGGCCTGGGCCAGTGCCGACAACGCGCTGCAGATCCACGGCGGCAACGGCTTTGCCCTGGAATACCAGATCAGCCGGGTGTTGTGCGATGCACGCATCCTCAATATTTTTGAAGGCGCGGCGGAAATTCAGGCCCAAGTGATCGCCCGGCGGCTGTTAGGCTGATCGCGTTTCGTCTAGGGTGCTGCAACCAAAGCGGTTTTGCCGCATTCCCCTTCGACGATCGCCCACAGGAGCCTTGATCATGTCCCGCCCTGCCCGATTTGGCACATTCGGCGCCCTGACCGCCGCAGCCTTCGCCCTTGCCGCCTGCGAACCCACCACGCCGCCCGTGGATCCTGCCAACGACCGCGGCTTCATTCCGGGCGGCAGCTATGCCCTGGTCGGCATGGATGGCGCGACCGTGCCGCTGCGCAACATGACGCTGACCATCGCCGAGAAAAGCGTGTCCGGCCGCGGCCCCTGCAACGGCTATGGCGCGGTCAACAACGCCGAACTGCCGCTGGTGGCCCTGTCGCCCCTGCAGACCACCGGCGTTCCCTGCGGCAAGAACACCACCATCGAGAACCGTTTCTTCCAGGTCCTGCAATCCGCGACCGAGATGGAATATTACGGCGGCGTCCTGAAGGTGAAGTCGCCCCAGACCTGGCTGATCTTCGAACGCGGCGTGACCGAGGCGCAAGCGCAGGTGACCGCCCTGGACCAGGCCCGCGCGGGTCAGTAACCGGGTTTCTGCTGGCCCCGCGCCAGCCGGTCCACAAGACGCTGGCGGGCCGCCGGAACGGGCCGGCCCACCAGTTCACCGGCAATGCGCGTGGTCAGGAAATGGCCGGTGATCGCCAGCCCTTCTGCCAGACCCTCGCCGCGATTGTCGCCCGCCCCGCCCAGCATCCCCGGCAGGGGCAGCAGGCGGTCTGCCCATTCCCCCGCCCCTTCCCGGCTGACCGCGCGCCCGGACCGAGGGCTGACATAGGCCAGCCCGTCGCGCGCGCCTGTCACCGCGCAGGCCGACAGGTCAAGACCGAAGCCCATCTCCTCCAGCAGGCGGATTTCCCAGTGCAGGTAGTCGGCGCCCCAGTCGGCACCCGTTTCCATCCGGTCCAGCAGGCGTTCCGTGTCGCTGACCAGGGCCGGGTGCGGGTCGCGTTCGGGCAGTGCGAAGACCAGCAGCGAACAGACCGCGTTCAGCCCGGCAAGCGCCAGAGGATCGGCCATCAGCCCCGACCGCAGGCGCACGGGTTCGACGGCAAAGGTGCCAAGCTGGTCGTCGCGCCGCGCCCGCCATCGCAGATCCAGCCGCGTGCCGGGTTGCAGCATCGCCGCGCGCTTTTGCGACACGCCGCCGGGCACCAGCCCGGAATGGCGGCCGTGCAGGTCGGTCAAGACGTCCAGGATCACCGCCGTCTCGCCGTGGGTCCGGCGGGCCAGGACGGTACCTTCGGCCTGCCACTCCATCAGGCGCCGGGCAGGGTCAGCGACCCGTCGGCGGACAGGGGCCAGAAGGGATTGGTCGCGATTTCCCAGACATGTCCGTCGGGATCGGCAAAATAGCCGGAATAACCGCCCCAGAAGACCTTTTCGGGCCGTTTCAGGACCGTCGCGCCCGCGTCCACCGCCGCCCGGAAGACCGCTTCGGTTTCCGCATCATCCGGGCAATTCTGTGCCAGCGTGACAGCCCCCGTGCCAAGGGCCACACCGGGCCGCCCCTGGTCGGCGGCCAGATCGGCCAGCCCGAACAGGGCCAGAACCGCGCCGTTCATCTGGTAGAAGGTGACGCCCGGCTGGGAACCGGCGTGCGGCACCCATCCCCAGCCTTCATAGAACCGCCGGGCGCGGTCCATGTCGGCGACCCCCAAGGTGACAAGCGTGATGCGCTGACGGGTCAGGGACATGGAACCTCCGATTGCAGCTTGGCACGAGGCCGGGTGACTGCCAAGTCAGGACATCGCCCGGCGCCGCGCCCCTGCGCCACGCAGCATCGACAGGGTATAGATCACAAGCGCCGCCCAGATCATCGGAAAGGCGATCATCTGCGCCGCGCCAAAGGGTTCGCCAAAGATCAGCACCGCGGTCAGGAAGATCATCGTCGGCGCGATGTATTGCAGGATGCCGATGGTCGACAGCCGCAACTGCTTGGCAGCCGTCGCATAGCAGATCAGGGGCACTGCCGTCACCGGCCCGCAGGCGATCAGCAGCAGCGTGTCGGCCAGGCTTCCCGACGCGAAATGCGACTGCCCGCTTGCCCCCAGCCAAAGGACATAGGCCAGGGCGAATGGCGTCAGCAGCAGCACTTCCAGCGTGAAGCCCTGGGTCGGCCCCAGCGGCAGGCTTTTCTTGCAGAAGGCATAGAAACCCCAGGTCAGCATCAGCCCGATCGCCACCAGCGGCAGCCGCCCAAGCTGCACCGTCAGCACCACCACCGCCAGCGAGGCAAGCGCGATCGCCACCATCTGCGCCCGGTTCAGGCGCTCGCGCAGCAGCGTGGCCCCCATCAGGACGCTGAACAGCGGGTTGATGTAGTATCCAAGCGCTGCGTCAAGCGCGTGGTTGTTGCCCACGGCCCAGACATAGATCATCCAGTTCACCGAGATCAGCGCGGCGGTGATCAGCGCCATGCCCAGCAGGCGCGGCTGGCGCAAGGCGCCCGCGACCTCTCGCCAGCGGCGCTGCAGCAGCAGGACCGCAAGCGCGATGGGCAGCGACCACAGGACGCGATGGGCGATCACCTCGGACGGGGGGACGTGGGCCAGTTCCTTCATGAACAGCGGCAGAAAGCCCCACATGACATAGGTCGCGATGGCCAGGATCAGGCCACGGGGCGAATCAGCGGGTTGGGAAAGGCTGCTCATGCCGATTGCATAGGCTGCAAAAGAGGCCCGCGCCAGATGGATCAGGCAAGCCCGGCTTCGTCCAGCAGCGTCCGGCCATCGCGGCTTTCGATCTCGATCACCCACAGGTCGGGGTCGAAGCCGCGCTGCCGCGCGATGGCCTCATCGACCTCGCGTTCCGGGCCCTGGGCGATGACCTGCCAAGGGCGGCTGTCGCTGTCGAAATCCCATTCGCGGCCATAAAGCGCGGCGGTTCCGTTTAGCATGGCGCATTTCACCAGAACTGCACCGGCCGTTTCGTCGCCCCGCGCGGTCACATAGGCCGGGATATGGGCAAGCCCCAGCCGCGCCAGATAGGCCGAGACCCAGATGCCTGTCGCGAGTCTGGCTTCAGGCATCGCCGTCGCGGAAATCGAGTCCCATCTCGTTGTAGCGCTCGGCCTCGTCCAGCCAGTTCTCGCGCACCTTCACCTGCAGGAACAGGTGGACGCGGCGGCCCATGAATTCTTCCAGTTCGGCGCGCGCGGCCTGGCCCACGGCCTTGATCGTCTCGCCGCCCTTGCCCAGGACGATGCCCTTGTGGCCCGCGCGGGCGACATAGACGACCTGGTCGACCCTGGCAGACCCGTCCTTGCGTTCCTCCCAGGCTTCGGTTTCCACCGTCAGTTGATAGGGGATTTCCTCGTGCAGGCGCAGGGTCAGCTTTTCGCGGGTGATTTCCGCCGCGATCATGCGCATGGGCAGGTCGGCGATCTGGTCCTCGGGGTAAAGCCAGGGGCTTTCCGGCAGCGTTCCGGCCAGCCAGTCGCGCAACTGGTCGCAGCCATAGCCCTTTTCGGCGCTGATCATGAAGGTCTGCACAAAGGGGAAGGCCGCGTTCAGTTCGGCCGACAGGGCCAGCAGGGTTTCGGCCTTCACGCGGTCGATCTTGTTGATGACAAGCCCCACGGGGGTCTGGCTGTCCAGTCCCTTCAGCGATTCGATGATCGCCTTGGCGCCTTCGGTCAGTCCGCGATGCGCCTCGACCAGCAGCAGGATGATGTCGGCGTCGGCCGCCCCGCCCCAGGCGGCCTTGACCATGGACCGGTCCAGCCGGCGGCGCGGGCGGAAGATGCCCGGCGTGTCCACGAAGACGATCTGCGCCGCGTCATGGATGGCGATGCCGCGGATGCGGGCGCGGGTGGTCTGCACCTTGTGGGTGACGATGCTGACCTTGGCGCCGACCATCTGGTTCAGCAGCGTGGATTTTCCGGCATTGGGCTCGCCGATCAGGGCGACGAAGCCGGCGCGGGTGGATGTGTTGTCGGTCATGCGCGGCCCTCCAGCCGGTCCAGCAGCGCCTGCGCCGCCGCCTGTTCGATGCTGCGTTTCGTGCCCGCGCCCTGGGCCTGCGCCTCGCGACCGTCGGCCAGGCGCGCGGTGATCAGGAAGACGGGCGCGTGATCCGGACCGCTGCGTTCGGTCTGTTCATAGGCGGGCGGAGGCATTCCGTTCGCCTGCGCCCATTCCTGAAGCGCCGTCTTGGCGTCGCGGGGATCGTCCTCGAGCGTGTCGAGGCGGCCGCCCCACAGGCGCAGCACGATCCGGCGCGCCGCTTCAAAGCCCGCGTCCAGATAGACAGCGGCCAGCACGGCCTCCATCGCGTCTGCCAGCAGGGCTTCCTTGCGGCGGCCGCCCGACATCATCTCGGACCGTCCCAGCTTCAGCACGTCGCCCAGCCCGATCTCGCGCGCAATGGAGGCGCAGGTTTCACCGCGGACAAGCGCATTGTAGCGGGGGGCAAGCTGGCCTTCGCTGGCGGACTTGTCGGCGTCGAACAGCGCCTCGGCCATGACCAGGCCCAGAACGCGGTCGCCCAGGAACTCCAGCCGCTGGTTGTCGGGCCGGGTCGCGCTGGCGATGGATCCGTGGGTCAGCGCGCGCACCAGCAGTTCGGGACGCGCGAAGTCGTGCCCCAGCCGGGCCATGAAGGCGCGGATGTCGGCGCCGGGTTTCAATCGACCGCCTTGAAGAAGCGGTCCGCCCGCCAGGTCCAGAAATACAGAAGCGACCGCCCCGCGGACGAGAACATGATCCGGTCGGCGCGGCCGATCAGGTATTGTGACGGCACGAAGCCAAGGCCGCCGATTTCCTGCGGAAAACGCGAATCCTCGGAATTGTCGCGGTTGTCGCCCATGAAGAAATACTGGCCTTCGGGGACCGTGAAGGTGGGCGTGTCGTCGGCGAATGCGCCGTCCTGGATGTTCAGGATGTCGTGGCTGCGTCCGCCGGGCAGGGTCTCGGTGAAACGCTGCTTGATGCACTGGCCACCCTCGGCGACCGGATCGTTGACGCAGCGCGGGATCAGCCCTTGCGGCCCCTGCTGTTCCTTGATTTCCACGAACTCGCCTGCAGGGGTGACGGGCACTTCCTCTCCGTTGATCCACAGCCGGCCGTTGCGCATCTGGATCGTGTCGCCCGGCAGGCCGATCAGCCGCTTGATGAAATCGACCCCCCGCGTGGGGTGGCGGAAGACGACCACGTCGCCCCGTTCGGGTTCCGATGCCAGGATGCGGCCGCTGATCGGGCAGATCGAGAAGGGGCACGAATACTGCGAATAGCCGTAAGCCATCTTGTTGACGAACAGGAAGTCGCCGATCAGCAGCGTGTCCTTCATCGACCCGGACGGAATCCAGAAGGGCTGGAAGAACAGCGTGCGGAAGATGCCCGCGATGACAAGCGCCCAGAAGACGGTCTTGACCGTTTCCCACAGGCCTTCCTTTTTCTTGCCCGCCGTGCTGTCGGCCATGATGTCGTCCTTCGTCAACTAAGCGCGGGCGATTGGCCGCATTGGCGCGTTCATGGTCCCCGGCGGGGGGCAAAGTCAAGATTGGCTGGGACCGGGACGCGCCTCGATCACCACGAAAGCCTGCGCCCAAGGGTGATCGTCGGTCAAGGTGACGTGAACGATCGCGTGGTGGCCCGGCGGCGTCATCGCGGCCAGGCGGTCGGCGGCCCAGCCGGTCAGTTCCATCACCGGCTGGCCCGACCGCAGGTTGCTGACCGCCATGTCGCGCCAACTGATCCCCATGGCAAGCCCGGTGCCAAGCGCCTTGCTGCACGCCTCCTTGGCGGCCCATCGCTTGGCCAGCGTCCCGGCCTCGTCCCGGCGGCGGGCGGCCTTGGCCAGTTCCGTGGGCGTGAAGACGCGATGGCGAAAGCGGTCGCCGAAGCGGTCGAGCGTGCCCGCGATGCGCTCGATATTGGCAAGGTCGGTGCCGATGCCCAGGATCATGCGGCCCGTCCGATGCTGAAGGGGGCCGTCATTCCCGCACCTCGGTCCCGATCTTTCCGGTCTGCTGGTTGATCGTGACGACCAGCGTGTAGGGCTCGCCCTCGGGCGCGGCGTCGGCATAGCGGGTTGCGCGAAACGTCACCACCAGCCCCTGCTGGGAATCGTAGGTCGCCCGGCGCGAAGCGAAATCCAGGCCATAGAAGCCGATCCCGTTCGCCCCGATGACGCGGCATTGCCGCAGCCCCAACTCGTCGCGCGGTGGGCTGATGACGACCAGCTTCCAGGCGCCACCGGCGGGTTCCACCATGTCCAGCAACGCAAGGCGGACCTCGCCATTGGCATAGGTTGCCGTGTTCTGCTCCCACGGCTCGGCGATGGTATCGACACGCGGGCCGTCGCCGCAGGGCGTCACCTCGACCTGCTGGGATTGCGCTGCGCCCCCAAGCAGCGTCAAGGCGGTTGCCAGATGGATCATCCCCAGCCGGATCATGCCCGGGCCTCGTCCATGCAGCGCCGCATTTCCCGGATCGCGCCGTCAAGGCCGATGAAGACTGATTCCGCGATCAGGAAATGGCCGATGTTGAGTTCCTTGACCTGCGGGATGGCGGCGATGGGGCCGACGGTGTCGAAGGTCAGGCCGTGGCCTGCGTGAACCTCCAGCCCCAGGCTGTCGGCCAGCCGCGCGCCCTCGACCAGGCCCGCCAGTTCGCGGTCGCGGTCGGTGTGGCGGCCCTCGGTGTCGTAATCGCAATAGGCGCCGGTATGCAGTTCCACGACCGCCGCGCCGATCCGCGCCGAGGCCTCGATCTGCGCCGGGTCATGGCCGATGAACAGCGACACGCGGCAGCCGGCATCCCGCAGGGGGGCGATGTAGTCGGCCAGCATCGCCTCGTTTCCCGCCACGTCCAGACCGCCTTCGGTGGTGCGTTCCTCTCGCTTTTCCGGGACGATGCAGACCGCATGGGGGCGGTGGCGCAGGGCAATGGCCTGCATTTCCGGGGTCGCGGCCATTTCCAGGTTCAGGGGCAGCGTCAGGTTCGCCATCAGCGCATCGATATCGGCGTCGCTGATATGGCGGCGATCCTCGCGCAGGTGGGCGGTGATGCCGTCGGCGCCTGCCGCCTCGGCCATGCGGGCGGCGCGCAGCGGGTCGGGCCAGGGCGTGCCGCGGGCGTTGCGAATGGTTGCGACGTGATCGATGTTGACGCCAAGACGCAGCATGAAATCCCTCGTGCGGTTTTCGCCAGCTTAACGGGGCGCGGGCGGCGGTGCCAGTTCCGTGGCGACGGCCCACCAGCCATGCTGTTTCAACGCGGTGGCGGAAATGCTGGCGCGTTCGGCAGTGTCGAAAAGCCCGAAGCAGGTGGCCCCGGAACCCGACATCCGCGCAAATGCCGCGCCTGTCGCCCGCAAAGCCTTAAGCACCTGGCCGATCAGTGGGGCGATGGCCTGGGCAGGCGCTTCCAGGTCATTCCGGGTGGCGGCCAGCCAGTCCGCCAGGTCCGCAAGGCCGGTAAACGGCGGGATCGGCGGCAAGGGGTCGTTCTCTCGCCGCTTCATGGCGGCGAAAACCTGCGGCGTGGACACCGCCACGCCGGGATTGACCAGCACCAGCGGGATGGCGGGCAGCGGCGGAAGGGGTGTCACGATTTCGCCCACCCCCTGCATCCGGGCGGGACGCGAGCCGATGCAGACCGGCACATCGGCGCCAAGCCGTTCGGGATGGTGGGGCATCGGTTGGCCCATCCGCGCCAGCCCGCGCAGGACGGCCGCCGCATCGGCCGAGCCGCCGCCGATGCCCGAGGCGACGGGCAGGTTCTTGGTCAGCCGGATCGCGGCCTCGCCCCCCGCCAGCCGCGCGGCGCGCAGGCAAAGGTTGTTCTCGGTCGAAAGGCCTGCCGCGAACGGCCCGTCGATCCGCAGCGACAATGGCCCCGGCTCCAGCATCACCCTGTCGCCCATGCCTGCAAAGGCCACCAGCGAATCCAGCAGGTGATAGCCGTCGGCGCGGCGGCCGGTCACATGCAGCGCAAGGTTCAGCTTGGCCGGCGCAGCCTCAAGGATGGGCATGGATCAGTTGT
The DNA here is from genome assembly GCF_011801365.1 of Paracoccus sp. AK26. Lineage (NCBI taxonomy): Bacteria > Pseudomonadati > Pseudomonadota > Alphaproteobacteria > Rhodobacterales > Paracoccaceae > Paracoccus > Paracoccus sp. AK26. Next base: position 486,787 of record NZ_CP041041.1, on the reverse strand, counting down.
TCGCGGCCTGCGGGGCGGGGGCCGGGGTCTGGACTGCGCCTGCGGCTTCCTCGGCCAGGACGGCGTCCAGGCCGCGATCCAGCTTGGCGCGAAGCCGGTCGGGATCGACATCGTCGGTCTCGGTCGGGTCCAGCGACAGGGCGCGCTGCCACTGGATCTCGGCCTCGCGATAGCGGCCGACCTTCCAGTAGATGTCGCCCAGGTGGTCATTGACCAGCGGGTCCTGCGACATGGTCAGGATCGCCTTTTCCATCGGCGCGACCGCTTCCTGATAGCGGCCCAGCCGGTAATAGGCCCAGGCCAGAGAATCGAGGATGTAGCCATCGTCCGGCGACAGCTCGACCGCCTTCTTGATGAGGTCGAGCGCCTGGTCCAGGTTCTCGTTCCGGTCGATCCAGCTATAGCCCAGGTAGTTCAGCAGGCTGGCCTGGTTCGGTCGGATCTCGATCGCGGCCAGGAAATCGGCCTCGGCCCGGTCGAACTGCCGGGACCGTTCCAGGGCGATGCCGCGCGCGTAAAGCGGGAACCACCGCGCGTCGTCGGGGGCACCTTCCAGCAGGGCCAGCGCCTTGTCATAGGCCGGCACGGCCTGGGCGAACTTCTCCTGCTGGCGCAGAAGATCGCCAAGCGCGATCCAGGCCTGGGCCAGGTCGGGATAAGCTGCGGTCAGCGACAAGGCGGCCTTGCCGGCCTCGTCCGTGCGGCCTGCGCGCGACAGGGTGTCGATGCGCGCCAGTTCCGCCGCGGGCCGCATCTGGCCCATGCGGCGCAAGGCGTCGTATTCGGGTTCAGCCAGGTCGAACTGCTGACGTTCCTGCAGGATCTGGGCCACCATCAGCCGCGCCTCGGCGGTTTCGGGCGACAGCCAGGCGGCCAGCCGGGCATGGATCAGCGACAGCGGTTCGGGATCCGGGCTGCTGACCAGGGCCGAGGCGAAGGTCAGGAAGACCTGCGATATGCCGTCGGCTGGCGTCTTGACCACGTCGAAGGTGACCGGCTGGCCCGCCTTGATCCGGTCGCGCAGGGCCAGAAGCTGCGGCTCGGCCTCGACGCCGGGCACGGCCTCGATCATGGCAACGGCCTCGTCGCGGCGTTCCAGTTGCGCCAGGATCTGCGCCCGGGCGGTGAAGCCCAGGATATGGGCGCCGGTCAGGTCGTCCGCCAGCAGCGATTCGGCCCCTTCGTAGTCGCCGACAAGCGCGCGGGCCAGGGCCAGGTGATAATTCACCATCGGCGCCACGCCCTCGACGCGGGCCAGACGCTCGAACTCGGCAAGCGCCTCGGACGCCTTGCCGGCGCCCAGCAGCCCCCAACCGCGCAGCATCCCGGCCAGCAGGTCGGCCTCGGAATCCGGATCGGTGGGGGTGCCGACATCGGCCAGAAGCCCGGTCCAGTCGCCGGAATGGACCAGCTTTGCCCGGTCGATCAGGCGCGACAGTTCGGTCGGCTCGCCCTCGGACCCGATGCGGGTGGCAAGGGCCACGGCGCGGTCGATTTCCCCTGCCGAAACCAGGGCCACAAGGGCGCTGTCCTGCAGGAAACGGTCGTCGGGATCATGGGCCACGGCCTGCACGAAAAAGCGCGCGGCGGCCTGGAAGTCGTTTTCCACCGTCGCCATGCGCGCCGCCAGGAACGGCCCGGCCAGGCCAAAGGTCACGGGCGCCGGACCGGATACGGGCGCCTCGGCGGCAGGGGCGTCATCCGCGGGGCGCGGATCGGGGCGATCCTGGGCCTGGGCAGGCAGCGACATCGCCGCCAGAAGGGCTGCGATCAGGGCCAGGTTCGGGCGGGTCAGGGTCACGGCATCCATCCCGGAAAGTCACGAAAGCGTTTGACCGACCCTAGCCTGCGCCCCGGCGCGGGGCAACGCCGGGGTCCGCCCTTCTCATCACATATTCGGGTAATTCGGCCCGTCGCCGCCCTGCGGGGTCGTCCAGACGATGTTCTGGCTGGGATCCTTGATGTCGCAGGTCTTGCAGTGGACGCAGTTCTGGAAGTTGATCACGAAGCGCGGGCCGTTGGCGTCCTCGACCACCTCATAGACGCCCGCCGGGCAATAGCGCTGCGCGGGTTCCGCATATTCAGGCAGGTTGACCGCAATCGGGATCGAGGGATCCTTCAGCTTCAGGTGGCAGGGCTGGCTTTCCTCGTGGTTGGTAAAGGAAAAGGCCACATTGGTCAGCCGGTCGAAGGACAGCCTGCCGTCGGGCTTGGGATAGTCGATGGGCTTGAACTTGGCGGCCTTGCCCGTGGCCTCGGCATCCGTCTTGCCGTGCTTCCAGGTCCGCAGGATGTTGCGGCCCGTCAGCCCGGCCCCCCACATGTCCATGCCGCCCAGCACCAGCGATGGCCAGAGCCCGTAGCGCGACCAGGCCGGCTTGACGTTGCGCACCTTCCTGAGATCCTGGCCGATGGCGCCCGTCCGCACGGCGGTGTCGTAATCCGTCAGCCGGTCGCCCTCGCGCCCCGCGGCAATCGCCGCCGCCGCCGCCTCGGCCGCCTCGATCCCCGAGATCATGGCGTTGTGGTTGCCCTTGATGCGCGGCACGTTGACCATGCCCGCCGAACAGCCCAGCAGCACGCCGCCCGCAAAGGACAGCTCCGGCAGCGACTGGTAGCCGCCTTCGGAGATCGCGCGGGCGCCATAGGAGATGCGCTTGCCGCCTTCCAGCAGTTCCGCCACCATCGGGTGGTGCTTGAAGCGCTGGAACTCCATGTAGGGATAAAGATAGGGGTTCTCGTAGTTCAGATGGACCACGAAGCCCACCATCACCAGGTTGTCCTCGTAGTGATAGATGAAGGAGCCGCCGCCGGCGTTCTTGCCCAGGGGCCAGCCCATCGTGTGGACCACGCGGCCCTTCTGGAACTTCGAAGGATCGACCTCCCAGATCTCCTTCATGCCCAGGCCAAATTTCTGCGGCTCGTGACCGTCCGACAGGTTCAGCCTGTTGATGATCTCCTTGGCCAGGCTGCCGCGCACGCCTTCGCCGATGAAGACATATTTCCCGTGCAGCTCCATGCCGGGTTCATAATGGGGGCCGGGGGTGCCGTCCGACTGCAACCCCATCTCGCCCGCGACCACGCCCTTCACGCGCTCGCCATCCCAGACGACCTGCGACGCCGCCATGCCGGGGAAGATCTCGACGCCCAGTTTCTCGGCCTGTTCGGCCAGCCAGCGGCAGACGCTGCCCATGCTGACGATATAGTTGCCATGGTTGTTCATCAGGCGCGGCATCGGCCAGTTCGGCACCCGGACCCGCCCCGCCTCGCCCAGGACATAGAAGTTGTCATCGACGACCTCGGTCTTGACCGGGGCGCCGCGTTCCTTCCAGTCGGGGATCAGGCGGTTCAGCCCGATGGGATCCAGCACCGCGCCCGACAAGATATGCGCGCCGACCTCGGACCCCTTTTCCAGGACCACCACGGACAGATCCGGGTCGATCTGCTTCAGCCGGATCGCCGCGGACAGACCCGAAGGTCCCGCCCCCACGATCACGACGTCATACTCCATCGACTCGCGCTCGGGCTGCGTGGTGACGGTCATGGCTCGGCTCCCCCTTGCTTGGCTTTTGTCATGTAGCGATTCTGCCGCGCTGCGGCAATGCTGACGCGACGGCCAAAAACTGCCGGGGATCCGGCCTCTGGTCTTGCAATGGCACGGCAGTTCGGGGCACTTTGCCTCCAACCAAGGTCGCGCCCCTGCCATTCGGATGGCAGGGGCGTTGCCTTAGCATTTGGACGAAACCGCATCCCGCAAAGGTTTGCATCCCGCAGAGGATTGGGCAGCGATGGACAAGATTCCGATGACCCGCAGCGGCTATGCCGCGCTTGAACGCGAACTGGGCGAGCTGAAGTCCAAGGAACGCCCCGCGATCATCCGCCAGATCGCCGAGGCGCGCGAGCATGGCGACCTGTCGGAAAACGCCGAATACCACGCCGCGCGCGAAAAGCAGGGCTTCATCGAGGGCCGGATCAAGGAACTGGAATCGATCCTGTCGCGGGCCGAGCAGATCGACCCGTCCAAGCTGTCCGGTTCCGTCAAGTTCGGCGCAATCGTCAACCTTGTGGACGAGGACACCGACGAGGAACGCACCTACCAGATCGTGGGCGAGGCCGAAGCGAATATCGAAAGCGGACTTTTGAACATCCGCTCTCCCCTGGCCCGCGCGCTGATCGGCAAGGACGTGGGCGACAGCGTCGAGGTGGCGACACCGGGTGGGCAGCGCAGCTATGAAATCCTGGCAATCCGGTACGAATAGCCCATGTCCCTGGTCGCCCGCATCACCTCTCTGGCGCAGCGCGACGCGCTGAGCGTCACCGGCATCGCGCTGTCCGCGGCCTGGCTGTTCCTTGTGGCGCTGTTCTGGCTGATGTCCCCGGGCGGCGAGGGCAGCCAGGGCGGGATCGCCAGGCTGGTCACGATCATGGGCGCGATCCTGCCGCTGGTCCTGATCTGGCTGGCCGTCGGCATGGCCCGCGCCCTGGCCGTCCTGCGCGCCGAGGCGGACGACCTGCGCAATCGCCTGGCCCAGCTTCGCGATGCCGCAGCGACCCGAGGCGCCCCTCTGCAGCGCCCGGCCGCGGAAGGGGCCGTCGCCGAGGACGCCGATTCCCTGCCCCGCACGCCCGCGCCCATGCCTGCACCCGCGCCCTCGCGTCCGGCGCCGCGCCCTGCGGAACAGCGCGCCCTGCCCCCCAGGGCCGAGCCTGCCCCTGCCGCGCCGGTCGATCCCGACACGCTGATCCGCGCGCTGAACTTTCCCGATGGCGCGGATGATGCGCCCGCCATCGCCGCGCTGCGCACGGCCTTGCAGGACCCCGATCATGCCCGCGTCCTGCGCGCGGCGCAGGATGTGGTGACGCTGCTGGCAGGCCAGGATCTGTATATGGACGACCTGTTGCCGGATCCCGCGCCCCTGCCCGCCTGGCGGCGTTATGCCCAGGGCGAAAGAGGCAGCGCGGTCGCGCCCTTGGGCGGCATCCAGGATCCGGTTGCCCTGGACATCGCGGCGGGCCTTCTGCAGCGCGACGAGATCTTCCGCGACACGGCCCACCATTTCCTGCGCCATTTCGACGGGATGCTTGCCCGGCAACTGCCGCAGATGGACGACGCGCAGATCGCCGTGCTGGCCGAAACCCGGTCCGCCCGGGCCTTCATGCTGCTGGGCCGGCTTTCCGGCAACTTCGGCTGATCCCGGGCCGGCCTAGAGGGGCCGGCGCAGCAGGGCGACCGGTCCCGACCACGGCCAGCCAAAGCGACCGCGCCCGATCTCGGCAAAGCCCAGGGCGGCATAAAAGGCCATGGCGGCGTGGTTCCTGACCTCGACTTCGGCCCGCAAGCCGGGATGGCCCGATCGGCGCGCGGCACCGGACGCGTTTTCCAGCAGCGCCCGCCCGACACCCTGCCCCCGCCTTGTCGCAACGATCCCGTCGATCACAAGGTCGGCCGTGGCCGGTGCGGCGCGGTAAAGCAGCCGCGCTGCCATGGGCAGGCCGGCAAGAAAGCCGCCGCCCGAGTCGCGAAGCCCTGCCACGCCACCAAGCCGGCCTGCCGCATCAATGGCCGCGATGCCGTGGCAGGCGCGGACAAGGGGCGGGCCGGGCGACAAGGGCGGGGCAAAGGCTGCCCACCAAAGCTGCGCGGCGGGGATCAGGTAGGCGGCGGGAATGGGGCTTGCGATCTTCACCCGGCCTTGCCTTCCGTTTGCGCATCGTGCAACCAAGGTGCCGCGTTCCCGTCTGATGCGAAAGCCCCCATGTCCCCGATCCCCCATCCCGGCGCGTCGTCGCGGCAAGCCCCCGCCGATGCGGCCGAGGCCCGGCCTCCTCGCGCGATGTTCCTGCAGGGCGCGGTCAAGTCCTTGCCCTTCCTGATCGTGATGATCCCCTTCGCCGTCCTGTTCGGCGTCGTCGCGACCGAGGCGGGCATGGATATCGCGCAGGTCATGGGCTTTTCCGTGCTGGTGCTGGCGGGGGCGTCCCAATTCACGGCGGTCCAGCTTCTGTCCGACAACGCCTCGGTCGTGATCGTGATCCTGTCCTGCCTGGCGGTGAACCTGCGGATGGCGATGTATTCGGCCTCGCTGGTGCCCTGGCTGCGCCACGCCAGCGGCGGGCAAAAGGCTTGGGTCGCCTATGCCCTGGTGGACCAGAGCTATGCCCTGTCCATCCAGGAATACGAGGCCGATCCCGCCATGAGCCTGCCGCAGCGGCTGGCCTTCTTCGCAGGCGTGGCGACGGTTGTCTGCCTGCCCTGGATGATCTGTTCCTGGATCGGCGCAACCGTGGGCCAGGCCATCCCCGATGGCATCGCGCTTGATTTCGCCATGCCCATCACCTTCCTGGCGATGATCGCGCCGATGCTGCGCACGCCCGCGCATCTGGCCGCCTGCTTCGTGGCGATCGCGGCGGCGCTGCTGCTGGCGGGGCTGCCCTCGGGGCTGGGGCTGCTGATCGCGGCGCCCCTGGGCATGGCTACCGGGGCCATCATCGAGACGCGGGCGACGGGGAAGGCTTCGGCATGACGGACGGACCTTCCGACCTGACCATCTGGCTGGTTATCGTGGTGCTGGGCATCGGCACCTTCCTGATCCGCTGGTCCTTCCTGGGCGCGCTTGGCAACCGGGACATGCCGCCCTGGGTGCTGCGGATGCTGCGCTATACGCCCGTGGCGGTGCTGCCCGCGCTTGTGGCGCCGCTGGTGGTCTGGCCCGCCGCGACCGGCGGTCAGCCCGACCCGGCGCGGATGGCCGCCGCCACGGTGACGGTGGCGATCGGCCTGTGGACGAAGAACATGATCGTCGCGATCCTTGCGGGCGCGATCACCCTGTTTGGCCTGCTTTACATGTTGTAGCCGACGATCCGGCCGTCCTTCTGGCGCAGCAGCACGTCATGGTTGTTGGCCGGGTCGCCATCCATGTGGCGCTTCGACTGGACATTGGGCAGGGTCAGGAACCAGTTGCGCAGCTTGATCGGGCTGAAGCCCGTCGGCGCGTTTTCAAACCCCGGCACGCGGCGCAGGGCCTTGCCGCTGTTGACCGCGCAATAGCTTTTGGGCGAAGCGCCCTGCATCTCGACCGAACGGATCGCGGCATCGGCGACCTCGCGGCTGACGAAGACGGTATCCTCGGCCACCCAATAGGTGCTGCGGGCGTGATAATCGATGTAGAAGTTCTTGAAGTTGTCGGTGATCCCGTACAGCACGTCGTTGCGTTCGGGGATGCGCGGATGTTCCCAGCTTCCCGCCGGGTCATAGATCACCCGCTGGCTGCCGTTGATCATCAGCCCGGAATGACCGCCTTCGCCCCGCGGGATGCCGATCACGGTCAGCAGCGTGATCGACGGCGGCTCGTCCGAGACGAAACGCGCGGCCCGCAGTTCCTCGTCCGTGTCCCAGACGCGTTGGGCGCCGCAGGCGGCAAGGGCGGCAGGCAGCGCGGCCGCAAGGAAAACCCGTCTTTTCATGAATGAAAGCCCGTCGGATCAGCTATTGGCCAGGGCCAGGAAGATCAGCACCAGGATCGACAGGATCGTGGTCCAGGTCGCAAGCTTGATGAAGCCCGCGAAGGTCCGCTGCTGTTCGCTGATGTCCATGGTCCCGACCTTGTGCTCGGTGGTCTCGTGATGATGCGTGGCCATAGGCTGCCCTCCTGTTCCGCTTTGATCCTGCGATAGCCGAAACCGCCTGTCCTGTCACGCCCCCCACAGCAGGGCGCCGTCGCGCTCGCCCATCTGTGACACGATCCCCTGCCGGCGCAGGTGGTTCACATGGGCCACAGCCTCAACCAGGGCCAGGCCGAATTCGCCCGCACCGATCCGGCGCTTGAACAGGATGTCGAAGCAGCCGACCGCGCTGCGCGGTTCTTCCCGCAGGGCCGCGACAAGCCGCGCAAGCGCGCTGTGATGGTTGTCGATCAGTTGCCGCAGCCGCGTGGGCAGGCCGGTGAAGGGCAGCTTGTGGCCGGGCAGGACCAGGTGCCGCGCCTGTGCCAGGTCCAGCATCCGGCCGCAGCTTTCGATCCATTCGCCCACCGGATCGGCCTCGGGCTCGGTCGGGTAGACCCCCAGGTTGGGCGATATCGAGGGCAGAAGCTGGTCGCCCCCGATCACCAGGTCGTCGTCCAGCGACCAGAAGGTCGCGTGGCAGGGCGCGTGCCCGTGACCCATCGCCACCCGCCAGCGGCGGCCCCCGAAGGCAACCTGCTGGCCGTCCACCAGCCGGGTGAAGCCCAAAGGCAGGGGGTGGACGCAATCGGCGAAGTTGAAGGGCCGTTCTGCCGCGCGCTTGTCCAGCATGGCCCCTGGCATCCCGGCACGGCGCCAGAAGGCCAGCGATTCAGGCGTGGCCCGGTCCTGCCGGTCCAGGACCAGCATCCGCGCCGTCAGCCAGGCCGTGCGGCTGATCATCAGTTCAGACCCGTCCCGCGCCATGAACCAGCCTGCCAGACCGACATGGTCGGGATGATGATGGGTGCCGATGACCCGCAGGATCGGACGCCCCCCCAACGGACCCGCCAGCAGGGCGGCCCAGGCGTCCCGGCCCGCCGGGGTGTCGAATCCGGTATCGACCAGCGTCCAGCCCTCACCCTCGGCCAGGGCATAGACGTTGACGTGATCCAGGGTCATCGGCAGCGGCAGGCGCATCCACAAGACGCCCGGCGCCACCGTCACGGCTTCGCCGGGGGCAGGCGGGGCGTCGAACGGAAAGGCGATCACGCCGCCACGTCGCCCGCAAGCGCCGCGTCGCTGATCCCGGCCAGGTCATCCACCCCAGCCAGGGCCTCGGCCAGGTCGGACGCATGGCGCGGCAGGACGCGCGCCATGAAGACCCGCGCCAGGGCCAGTTGCGCCTCGCCCCCCGCCTGCACCGCGCGCAGGTGGTAGAGCCCGCCCAGCACGCGCGCGAAGGCCGTCAGATAGGGCACCGCCCCGGCAAAGCGCACCGGCATCTCGCGCTCGAGCAGCGCATGGGTCGCCTCGCGCAGCGTTTCCGCCGCCTGCCATAGCTGATTGGCCATCTGCGGATGATCGGCCTGCGCGGCCTTGGCGCCGTCCGCGATCTCGTCCAGCAGGCGCAGGGCAGCGTCGCCGCCGTCGGACAGCTTGCGGCCCACAAGATCCATCGCCTGGATGCCGTTTGTGCCTTCGTAGATCGGCGTGATGCGCACGTCGCGCAAATACTGGGCCGCGCCGGTTTCCTCGACATAGCCCATGCCGCCATGCACCTGCACGCCGATATCGGCCACCCGGCAGCCGACATCGGTGCCGTAAGCCTTGGCGATGGGCGTCAGGAAGGCCGCGCGGGCGGCGTGGACCGCATCGCCCGTAGCGCGTTCCAGGTCGATGGCGGTGGCGCAGGCAAGGCCGATGGCGCGGGCGGCGAACACCTCGGCCCGGGCGGTGGCCAGCATCCGGCGCACGTCGGGATGCTGAATGATCAGTCCCATCTGGTTGCGGTCCTGCGCATAGGCCACGGCCTGCTGCAGCGCGGCCTCGGCCACGCCCACGCCCTGCATCCCCACGCCAAGGCGGGCCACGTTCATCATCGTGAACATGGCGGCCATGCCCTTGTGTTCGCCGCCGACCAGCCAGCCGGTCGCGCCCTCGAAGCTCATCACACAGGTGGGGCTGCCGTGGATGCCCAGCTTTTCCTCGAGGCTGACGACCTTGAGGCTGTTGGCAACCCCAGGACGGCCCTGGTCGTCGGGGATCAGCTTCGGCACCATGAACAGGCTGATGCCCTTGGTCCCCTTCGGCGCGCCGGGCAGGCGGGCCAGCACCAGGTGGCAGACGTTTTCCGTCACGTCGCTGTCGCCCCAGGTGATATAGATCTTCTGCCCCGTCACCCGATAGGTGCCGTCGCCATTCGGTTCCGCCTTGGTCACCAGCGCGCCGACGTCACTGCCTGCACCGGGTTCGGTCAGGTTCATCGTGCCGGACCATTCGCCGGAAATCAGCTTTGGCAGATACAGCGCCTTCAGGTCGTCGCTGGCGTGATGTTCAAGCGCCTCGATCTGGCCTTGGGTCAGCAGCGGGTTCAGTTGCAGCGCAAGGCAGGCGCCCGACATCATCTCGGCCACGGCCATGTTCAGCGCCTGCGGCAGGCCCATGCCGCCATGGTGTGGATCGGCCGAAAGCCCGATCCAGCCGCCCTCGGCAATGGCACGGAAGCCCTCGGCATAGCCGGGCGACGACCGGACGCGGCCATTCTCCAACACTGCGGGATGTTCGTCGCCCGCGCGGTTCAAGGGGGCCAGCACGTTGGTCGCAAGCTTGCCCGCCTCGGCCAGGATGGCGGCGGCGGTCTCGGCCGTCGCCTCGGCAAAGCGGTCGGTCCGGGCAAGTTCGGGGAACGGCACGACATGGTTCAGGATGAAGTCGATCTGCGCGACCGGTGCCTTGTAGCTCATCTGGATCCCTCTCCCTCGGCGCCTTGGCATTCGGTCCCGGCGCGACTATCAGACTGTCACAAGCCATCTTATGGGGCTTGGAACAAGGCTCAACCGAAACCCGGCGTCACGGATGCAGACCGAACAGCTGTTGCCAGATCAGATGGGCCTGGCCCGCGCGGCGATCCTGCTGGCTGGCGGCGATGTCGTGGCCATCCCGACCGAGACGGTTTACGGCCTTGCAGGGGACGCACGCAACGGACAGGCAGTCGCGCGGATCTATGCCGCCAAGGGCCGCCCGTCCTTCAACCCGCTGATCGTGCATGTGCCGGATCTGGATGCGGCGCGCCCCATTGCCCAGATCACGCCCGAGGCCGAAGCCCTGGCCGAAGCCTTCTGGCCCGGCGCGCTGACGCTGGTCCTGCCGCTGCGCCCGGATTCAGGCATCGCCTCGCTGGTCACGGCGGGCCTCGATACCATCGCGATCCGCGTGCCCGCCCATCCCGTCGCGCAGGCGCTGCTGCGGCTGACGGGTCCGCTGGCCGCGCCCTCGGCCAATGCCTCGGGCCGGATCAGCCCGACAAGCGCCGCGCATGTGCTGGACCCCGACGGAGGGCTTGACGGCCGCATCGCAGCCGTCCTCGATGCCGGACCCTGCGCGGTAGGCCTTGAATCCACCATCCTGGGCTGGCCGGGGGGCCGCGCCACATTGCTGCGCCCTGGCGGCATCCCTGCCGAAGCCATCGTGGAAAGGCTGGGCCGCCCTCTGGCCCTCCACGAGGCCGATCCCACCGCGCCCAACGCCCCGGGCCAACTGACCAGCCATTACGCGCCGAACGCGACGCTGCGCCTTGACGCCGTCGATCCTCGCGGGGACGAGACGCATGTCGCCTTCGGCCAGCCCGGTCCCTTTTCCCTGTCCGAAACCGGCGACCTGGCCCAAGCCGCGGCGCGCCTGTTCGACACGCTGCGCCGTGCCGACCGGGAAGGCCGTCCCATTGCTGTGGCCCCCATCCCGGACCACGGGCTGGGCGCCGCGATCAACGACCGCCTGCGCCGGGCCTCCGCCCCGCGCGACTGACGACTTATCTTCTGTGCCGAACTATCCCGGGGGGAGTCCGCAGGACGGGGGGGGCAGCGCCCCCTGCCCCGGTCACAGGCCCAGCGAACCGTAGACGTTCGAGATCCGCCGGATCGCCACGACATACCCGGCCGTGCGCATGTCATCGACCTTGGGATTGGACATCCAGACCTCCTTCATCTTCTTGAAGGCCTCGCGCATGGTGTCGTCCAGGCCCGACCGCACCAGATCCAGCTCGTCCGCGCCATGCAGGAAGGCCTCCTTGAAGCCCCGCGCCAGCTCGAAGTTGGTTCCCGTGTCGGCCGAAATCCGTTCCAGCTCCTCGATCAGCAGGCGCGCGCGCGCCTCCTCGTGGCGGCGCTCAAGCCGGCCCAGGCTGATCTGGGACAGGTTCTTGACCCATTCGAAATAGCTGACCGTGACGCCACCCGCGTTGGCATACATGTCGGGGATGATGACCACGCCCTTGCGCTTCAGGATGGCATCGGCATCGGCGGTCACGGGACCATTGGCCGCCTCGATGATCAGCTTGCACCTGATGCGATCGGCATTTTCGGCATGGATCACGCTTTCGATCGCCGCAGGGATCAGGATGTCGCACTCATCCTCAAGGGCGGCCAGGCCGTTCTCGTTGTAGTCGCCGCCCGAAAAGCCCTTGATGCCCCCGGTCGCGCGGATATGGCCGCGCAGGGCGTCGATGTTGATCCCCTGCGGGTTGCGGATCGCGCCGTCGCGCTCGATCACGCAGGTGATCAGGGCCTTGTCCTCGGCCGACAGGAACTGCGCCGCGTGATAGCCCACATTGCCCAGGCCCTGCACGATCACCCGCTTGCCACCCAGGCCGCCTTCCAGCCCGGCCTTCTTCATCACGTCGGCGTGGCGGAAGAACTCGCGCAGCGCGTATTGCACGCCACGGCCCGTGGCTTCGACCCGGCCCTCGATCCCACCGGCATGGCGCGGCTTGCCGGTGACGCAGGCCTTGGCGTTGATGTCGTCGGGATGCAGCCGCTTGTAGGCATCGGCCATCCAGGCCATCTCGCGTTCGCCCGTGCCCATGTCCGGCGCCGGGACGTTCTGGCTGGGCGAGATCAGATTGCGCCGCGACAGTTCATAGGTGAAGCGGCGGGTGATCCGCTCCAGCTCATCCTCGTTCCAGGCGCGCGGGTCGATGCAAAGACCCCCCTTCGATCCGCCGAAGGGCACCTCGACCAGGGCGCATTTATAGGTCATCAGCGCGGCCAGGGCCTCGACCTCGTCCTGGTTCACGTCCAGCGAATAGCGGATGCCACCCTTCACGGGCTCCATATGCTCCGAATGGACGGACCGATAGCCGGTGAAGGTGTGGATCTGGCCGCGCAGCCGGACCCCGAAGCGCACCGTATAGGTCGAGTTGCAGACCCTGATCTTTTCTTCCAGGCCCGGCTGAAGGTCCATCAGGCTTGCGGCATGGGTGAACATCCGCTCGACTGAATCGCGGAAGGATACATGGGGGATTGCCATCAACAGCTCCTGATATTCGCTGGCTCGGTTCGGTGGTTGCCCAGAGGCTATGCCAGTGCGCCAGAGGGTCCAAGACCAAACTGAACAAAAACAAGGCATCTTCTCTGCTTCTTGCCCGGCATTGCCCCATCAGGGTCCGTATCCGAAAGGAATCGACTGCAACCTTGGACGCTCATTCGGGGTTGAAGCCGCAGCCCTCGGTGATAGGCATGTTCCATTTGGGGATAAAAGATGGCCAAATGTCAGGCGGTTAGTCCAGGCCGCAAGTTTGATCAGGTCATTCGCGGCGCCACCGCGATCTTTCTGCGCGACGGGTTCGCCGGGGCAAGCGTCGATGACATCGCGGCCGAGGCGCAGGTGTCCAAGGCGACGCTCTACAGCTATTTCCCGGACAAGACGGCCATGTTCCAGGAAGCCATGCGCGCAGAAGCGGCCCGCCTCGAGGATGGCTTTGCCCTGGACATCGACACGGATCTGTCCCCCGACCAAGCCCTGCCCCTGATCATCGCCGCAATTGCCGCATGGATGGCGGATCCCGCGCGCATCAACTTCCTTCGTCTTCACCTGGCCGAGGCGGGCCGCTGCGGCACCCCGCCGGGGGGCGGGCGGGACCGGCTGGTGCGGATCATCCAGGACGCGGTCCAGCCCCACCTGGATCGCTGGGCACAAAGCGGGCAGCTTGCGATCGAGGACACGGGCCTTGCCACGCGCCAGCTTGTCGCGCTGTCCCTTTCGGGCATTGTGGACGGCCTTCTGTTCGATCCCCGGTCAAGGATGGCCAAGGCCGATACCGATGTGGTGGCGCGCTCGGCCGCGCAGCTGTTCCTCCGGGCCTTCATGCCGGCCAGCCCGCCCGAACGCCGCCGCCGCGCCGGCGGGCAATGATGCAAACGTGACGGCCGCGACGCCTTCTCAAGGCAGGGCGCGGCCTGTATCATCCGCAAGCCAAGCCCGCGACAGACGGGCGCTCCCGAGGGAATATCGACGATCATGAAGATTATCACGATTCTGCTGCCGCTTGCCGCTGCCAGCCTGGTATCGGCCTGCATGGCCCCGGCCCCGGTTCCGGCGCCGATCCCCGAACCCGCGCCGGTGGCCTATGTGCCCCCCGCGCCCACGCCCGCGCTTGGCGTGTCGGGCCTGACCGAACGCAAGCCCGACCTGTGCGGCGCGACCAAGAACTATGGCTCGTCGGTCGGCCAGCCGGGCAGCGTGATCCCGACCCTTGGCATCACCAAGGACTATCGCGTGGTCGAATATCGCGGGATCGAGCCGCAGGACTATGACCCCAACCGGATCGTCTTCCGCCTGGATGCGGCCGGAACCATCACCAATGTCGATTGCGGGTGACGCCATGACTGCCAGAAGCCTTATCCTTGCCCTGACCGCCACCGCCATCCTTGCCGCCTGCGAGCCGGTGCCGGTCGAGCCCCTGCCCGACACGCCCCCCGACGACTGCCGGGCCTCGGCCTACCAGGGGCTTGTGGGCCAGCCGGTATCCGTCCTGACGGCCATGACCTTCCCGATCGGCACCCGCCAGATCGGACCGGACGATGCCGTCACCTCGGATTTCCGGCCCGAGCGTCTGAACATCGAATACGGCCGCACCGGCTTGATCGAGAAAGTCAGCTGCTACTGACCCAGGCAAGGGCGGCAAGGCGCCGCCCTTTTCGCCATTGCCTTGCGGCGCGGCGGGTGTCACCATCCTGACATGATGAATGCCGGCCCGCCGTTTCAAGCCGATCCCGATCGCGTCGTCTTTGACCGTGCGGAACTGTCGCTGATCCTGTCGGTCTATGGCCGCTTCGTCGCGGCGGGCGAATGGCGCGACTATGCCATGTCCTTCCTGCGCGACGCGGCCGTCTTCAGCGTCTTCCGCCGCGCGACCGAACACCCGCTTTACCGGATCGAGAAGCGCCCCCGCCTGCGCGCGGCCCAGGGCGCCTATTCCGTGATCGGCATGGACGGGCGGATCCTGAAGCGCGGGCATGACCTGGCCCAGGTTCTGCGGGTGCTGGACAAGGCGCTGATCCGGTCGGTGGACTAGGTTCCGCGCGGCTTGGCCCGCGTGGTGGGATCGGCCTCTCGCGGGTCCTCGGGCCAGGGGTGTCGGGGATAGCGGCCGCGCATGTCCTTTCTGACATCGGCATAGGATGACGCCCAGAAGCCCGGCAGGTCCGTCGTCACCTGCACGGGCTTGCCGCCCGGCGACAGCAGGCTGATCCGCAAGGGCCGCCCGCCCACGACCGGGTGGCGCGTCACGCCGAACAATTCCTGCAGGCGCAGCTCGATCGAGGGCTGTTCGTGGTCATAGTCGATCGGCACCTTGCGGCCCAGGGGCGTGACGAAATGCGCCGGAACCTCGCGGTCCAGCCGCTGCTGGCCGTCCCAGCCGATGCGCGCCTTCAGGGGCTCGACCAGATCCAGCCCGCGCAGATCGGCCAGTGTCCGCGCCCGGCCCAGCAAGGGCAGCAGCCAGTCCGCGTCGGCCAGAAGGCTTGCATCGTCCACCGGCCCCAGATCCGGCAACAGCGCGATCCGCGCCCGCAACCGTGCCGCAGCCGCGCTCCAGGTCAGCCCGTCCAGCCGCAGCCCTTCCAGGGCGGCCCGGGCGACAGCTTCTTCCGGGACTTCGGGCCAGGCCCGATCCGACAGGACCAAGGCTCCCAGTCGTTCCTGCACCCGAGCCAGCACGCGCCCCTCGCGCCGCGACCATTCGCAGATCCCGGCCGCTTCGATCCTGTCGCCATGCAAGTCGCGCAGGCTGGACTCATCCAGCCGTGCCGCCATGCGGATGCGGGCTTCGCGTCCGTCACCGTCCAGATCAACGGCCACGATCAGCCGCTGCGCGGCCATCGGGTCGCTCCCCTCCATCACCGCACCCTTGCCGCCCGACAGCACGAAGCGCGGCTCGTCCCCCTTGCGGCGCAGACCGATCCTATCGGGATAGGCCAGCGAGACGATGCCGCCCAGTTCTTCTTCACGCAAATATCCTAGGGGGACCGGGGGGCTGGCCCCCCGGCAGTCGCGGGACGCAACCAGCCGCCTCAGCCGCGCAGCCTCGTCGCGGATCTGCTGGACGACTGCCCGGTTCGCCTCGAACGGATGACGGGCAGCAAAAGCCTTGGGATCGCGCAGCGCCGACAGCCGCAGGGACAGATCGACCGGCGCCCCCCGCAGCGGATCGCGGTTCGACAACAGCGCCGCGACATCGGCCGCATCCGGGCCCGCCAGCGTCAGCATATGTGCCAGCCGGGGATGCAGCGGCAACCGCGCCAGCGCCCGCCCATGATCGGTGATCCTCTCTCCAGCATCCAAGGCCTCAAGCCCCCGCAGCAATGCCCGCGCCTCGGCCAGGGCACCTTCGGGCGGTGGCGTCAGGAAGGCCAGGTCGTCCGGCTCGGATCCCCAGGCGGCCAGTTCCAGGGCAAGGCCCGCCAGGTCGGCCACGGCGATCTCGGGCGGGGCAAAGGCGGGCAGCGCGCCTTCCTCGGCCCGCGCCCACAGGCGATAGCAGATGCCTGGCGCCACGCGGCCCGCGCGGCCCCGGCGCTGCTCGGCCTCGGCCCGGCTGACGCGTTCCGTCACCAGCCGCGACATCCCCGAGCCCGGATCGAAGCGCGCCCGCCGCGCCCGGCCCGCATCGACCACCACCCGCACCGCCGGGATGGTCAGCGAGGTTTCGGCGATCGCCGTCGCCAGCACGATCCGCCGCCGCGCGCCCGGCGGGGCAAGGGCCGCGCGCTGTTCCGCAGGCTTCAGCGCACCGTAAAGCGGCAACACCTCGCACCCATCGCCAAGCTGCGCCATGACGCGGCGGATCTCTCCCTCGCCGGGCAGGAAGGCCAGGATCGTGCCTCCGGTCTCGCGCGTTTCGGCTTCGGCTTGCGCAATCAACCGCGCGGCTTCGTCGACCAGCCGCGCGCCGGCAGGCAGCGGGCGGGGCAGCCAGCGGGTCTCGACCGGAAAGGCACGGCCTTCGGACCGGATCACCGGGGCGTCGTCCAGAAGGGCGGCCACCGGCTCGGCCTCCAGCGTGGCGGACATGACCAGCACCGCCAGATCCTCGCGCAGGGCACCCTTCGCCTCCCACACCAGGGCCAGGCCCAGGTCCGCGTTCAGGTTGCGTTCGTGGAATTCGTCGAAGATCACGCAGCCGATGCCGTCCAGCGAGGGGTCGGACTGGATCATCCGCGTCAGGATCCCCTCGGTCACCACCTCGATCCGGCTGCCCGGCACCGATTCGCCGCGCATCCGGTAACCGACGCGCGTGCCCACGGCCTCGCCCAACTGTTCCGCCAGCCGCTCGGCCGCGGCCCGTGCGGCCAGCCGCCGGGGCTCCAGCATCACGATCCTGCCCGCGACCCGGTCCAGCAGCGCCAGCGGCACGCGCGTGGTCTTGCCCGCGCCGGGCGGGGCCACAAGCACCGCCCGGCCATGCGCGGCAAGCGCATCGCACAGCGGGGCAAGAACATCGTTGATAGGCAACCGATCGGGCATGGCCGCGTTATGTCGCAACGGCGGGCCAAGCGGAACCCCGGCCCGCCGCCCTATTCAAACCCCATCCCGGAGCCTATCTTCCGGAAAAGACGGCAAGACACAGGCAGGCGGAATGGGTATCGGCAGCACATTGATGGCAGGCATCGGCCTGGGCGATCCGGTGATCCGGCTGGGGGTCACGGGCCTGTCGCGGGCGGGCAAGACCGTGTTCATCACGTCGCTGGTCGCCAACCTGATGGACCGGGGGCGGATGCATTCGCTGCGCGCCGCAGCCGACGGCAGCATCAAGGCGGCTTGGCTGCAACCCCAGCCCGACGACACCGTGCCCCGCTTTGACTTCGAACGCCACCTGGCGGCCCTGACCGGCGCAGCCCCCCATTGGCCCGAAGGCACGCGCCATGTCAGCCAGTTGCGCCTGTCTCTGCGGCTGGACGGCAAGGGCCTGCTGGGGGGTCTGACCGGCCCGCGCACCGTGCATCTGGACATCGTCGATTATCCTGGCGAATGGCTTCTGGACCTGCGCCTGATGGAGCGGGACTTTTCGGAATGGTCGGCCGAGGTTCTGGACCGCATGGAAGGCCGCCCCGGCGCCGACGATTATCAGGCGGCCCTGGCCGGCCTTGACGGCGACAGCTTCGACGAACCGACGGCCCAGATGCTGGCCGCGACCTATACCGCCCATCTTCACGCCGCGCGCGAGGCAGGCTGGTCCGACTGCACCCCCGGCCGGTTCCTGATCCCCGGAGAGATGGAGGGATCGCCCGCGCTGACCTTCGCGCCCCTGCCCGCCTCTTTCGCGGACGGGCGGCTGCACAAGGAATTCCGCCGCCGCTTCGACGCCTACAAGTCACGGGTGGTGAAGCCCTTCTTCCGCGAACATTTCGCCCGCATCGACCGGCAGGTGGTGCTGGTGGATGTCTTGGGCGCCATCCACCAGGGCCCCCGCGCGGTCGAGGACATGCGCCGTGCCATGGCCGATATCCTGACCGCCTTCCGCCCCGGCCGCGCGGGCTGGCTGTCCCAGCTTCTGGGCACGCGGCGGGTGGAACGCATCCTGTTCGCCGCGACCAAGGCCGACCACCTGCACCACATCCAGCACAACCGCCTGACCGCGATCCTGTCCGCCATGCTGCGAGAAGCGCGCGACCGCGCCGATTTCAGCGGCGCCCGGACCGAGGCCATGTCCGTCGCCGCCCTGCGCGCCACGACCGAGGACACGATCCGCCAGAACGGCGAGGAACTGCCCGCCGTGCGCGGCCGGCTGATGGACGGGCGTCAGGCGGCCTTCTATCCGGGCGAGCTTCCCGCCGACCCCGCCGCCCTGCTGCATCCGGCCCGCGACGGGGCGCAGGACTGGCTGGACGGCGATTACGCGATCATGAACTTCGCCCCCGCCCCCATGACCGCGCGGCCCGGCGACGGGCCCCCGCATATCCGGCTGGACCGCGCCGCAGACTTCCTGATCGGAGACCGGCTGTGAGCGATAGCCCCCGCACCCGTGGCCCCGTCCTGATCGAACTGGACGCGCCCAAGCCCGCAGAAGCCCGCTCTGCCCCGGCCGAGGAAACCCGGCCCGAGGCGCTGAACCCCGCCGATGCCCCACCCATCGACGCGGCCGATCCGCTGCTGCCCCGCCCCCGCACGATGGAGATGGTGACGCGCCTTGTCGGGCGCCCCCCGTCGAAGCTGACGCGCTTCTTCATCAATTCGGGCGTGGCGCTGTTCACCTTTCTTCTGTCCATTGCCGCGCTGAACTTCATCAACGACCTGTTGAACCGCTATCCGGTGCTGGGCTGGATCGGGGTGGCGCTGTTTGCGCTGTTCACGCTGGCCGCGCTTGGCATGGCCTGGCGCGAATACCGGGCCTGGGCGCGGTTCGCGCGCATCGACGCGATCCAGCGGCGGGCGGGCGCGGCGCTTGCCGAGGACAGCATGGACAAGGCCCGCGCCGTGGCCGACGACCTTCTGGCGCTGTATCGCGACCGGCCGGAACTAGAATGGAACCGCAAGCGGCTGGCCGACAATCGCGGCGATGCCTTCGACGCCCGCACCTTGCTGACCATGGCGGAAACGGAACTGCTGGCCAGTCTTGACCAGGACGCGCGGCGAGAGATCGAGGCCGCGGCCCGCACGGTCGCCACCGCCACCGCGCTGATCCCGCTGGCCCTGGCCGATGTTGCCGCCGCCCTTGCCGCGAACCTGCGGATGATCCGCCGCATGGCCGAAATATATGGAGGCCGCGCCGGCGCTGTCGGCGGCTGGCGTCTGGCGCGAACGGTCATGACCCACCTGGTCGCCACCGGCGCTGTCGCGGCGGGCGACGATCTGATCGAAACGGTAGCCGGGGGCGGGATCCTGTCCAAGGTTTCCCGCCGCTTTGGAGAGGGCGTGGTCAACGGCGCCCTGACCGCCCGCGTCGGCATCGCCGCGATGGAGGTCTGCCGCCCCCTGCCCTTCCTGGCCCAGCCTCGGCCCAAGGTCGGCAACCTGGTGACGCGGGGCTTGCGCGGTCTGTTCGGATCGGACGAACGCAGCTAGAACCTGTCCTGCAAGCGGGGGACAGCGGATGGCGTTCTTTCTGGGAATCGACGGCGGCGGCACCGGATGCCGCGCGGCCTTGGCGGATGCGGATGGCCGGATCATCGGCCAGGGCCGGGCCGGTCCGGCCAATATCAACACAGATGTCGAAGGCGCTGCGGTGAATATCCTTGCCGCGACGGCCGAAGCCCTGGAAGGCACCGGCGCCGATCCCCGCGACCTGATTGCGACCCTTGGCCTTGCCGGCGGCACGATGGCGGCTGCGACCGAGCGGCTGGCGGGGCTGCTGCCCTTTGCCCGGATGCAGATCGTCAACGACGCGGTGACGGCGGCGCGGGGGGCGCTTGGCGCGGGCGACGGCATCCTGGCCGCGATCGGCACGGGATCGGTCTTTGCCGTGCAGCGCGGCGGCGATCTGCGGCAGGTCGGCGGGCGCGGTTTCCTGATGGGCGATGAAGGGTCCGGCGCGGTGCTGGGCCGCTCGCTTCTGTCGCTGGCGATCCGGGCCGAGGACGGCTTTGCCGCCATGACCCCCCTGCTGCAACAGGTGCTCGAGGAGTTCGGAGGGATCGAGGGGATCATCCGCTTTGGCAACAGCGCCGCCCCCGCCGACTTTGCCCGGCTGGCCCCGCGCATCGTCACCGGCGACGACCCTGCGGCGCGGCAGGTCTTCGATGCCGCGGTGGCCGAGGTCCGCCACATCCTGACCGTGCTGCAGGGGGATGCGCCGCTGCCGGTGGTCTTCCTGGGCGGGCTCGGCCCGGCCTATGCGGCGCAACTGACGCAATGGCCCCAGCGGCCGGCGCTTGGGTCGGGGGTGGACGGCGCGCTGCTGATGGCGCGGCAGATGGCCGGGGCGGCATAAGCGCCCCGGCGTCGCCTGCGAACCATCTGGATCGCAGGCTGGCCGTTACTCGGGGATCACGCGCACCGCGCCGCGCGCGGCACTGGTGGTCATGGCGGCATAGGCTTTCAGCGCGGTGGACACCTGACGCTGGCGCGGCTTGGCGGGCTTCCAGCCCTCGGCGTCGCGTTTTGCGCGGCGTGCGGCCAGCGTCGCGTCGTCGACGTCCAGGTGGATCACCCGGTTCGGGATGTCGATCACGATCCGGTCGCCCTGTTCGACCAGGCCGATGGTGCCGCCCTCGGCCGCCTCGGGCGAGACATGGCCGATCGACAGCCCCGAAGACCCGCCCGAAAAACGACCGTCTGTCACAAGCGCGCAGGCTTTCCCCAGGCCCTTGGATTTCAGATAGCTGGTCGGATACAGCATTTCCTGCATCCCCGGCCCGCCGCGCGGGCCTTCATAGCGGATCAGGACGACCTCGCCGGGCTTGACCTTGCCGGTCAGGATGGCGCTGACACTGTCGTCCTGGCTTTCGAAGATATGGGCCGGGCCCTCGAACTTCAGGATGGATTCGTCCACGCCCGCCGTCTTCACGATGCAGCCGTCCTCGGCTAGGTTGCCATAAAGCACCGCCAAGCCGCCATCCTGCGAAAAGGCGTGTTCGGCCGCGCGGATCACCCCGGTCTTGCGGTCGGTATCGACCGAATCGTAACGACGCTCCTGAGAGAAGGCGACCTGCGTGGGCACCCCACCCGGCGCCGCGCGATAGAAGTCGTGGACCGTGGCCGCGTCGGTGCGCACCACGTCCCAGCGGTCCAGCGCCTCGGCCAGCGACCCGGCATGGACGCTGCCCACGTTGGTGTGCAGCAGGCCCGCGCGGTCCAGCTCGCCCAGGATGCCCATGATGCCGCCCGCGCGGTGGACATCCTCCATATGCACGTCGTCCTTGGCGGGCGCGACCTTGCACAGCACCGGCACGCGCCGCGACAGGCGGTCGATATCGGACATGGTGAAGTCGATGCCGCCTTCATGGGCTGCGGCCAGCAGGTGCAGCACCGTGTTGGTGGACCCGCCCATGGCGATGTCCAGCGTCATCGCGTTCTCGAACGCCTCGAAGCTGGCGATGGAACGCGGCAGGACGGAGGCATCGTCGCCTTCGTAGTAACGGCGGGCAAGGTCCACGATCAGGTGGCCCGCCTCGACGAACAGGCGCTTGCGGTCGGCATGGGTCGCCAGGGTGGATCCGTTGCCCGGCAGGGCCAGGCCAAGCGCCTCGGTCAGGCAGTTCATCGAATTGGCGGTGAACATGCCCGAGCATGACCCACAGGTCGGGCAGGCCGAGCGTTCGATCACCTCGACCTCGGCGTCCGAGATGCGGTCGTCGGCGGCGGCGACCATGGCATCGACCAGATCCAGCGCCTTGACCTTGCCGTCTTCCAGCACGACCTTGCCGGCCTCCATCGGGCCGCCGGACACGAAGACGACGGGGATGTTCAGCCGCAGCGCGGCCATCAGCATCCCCGGCGTGATCTTGTCGCAGTTGGAAATGCAGACCATCGCATCGGCGCAATGGGCGTTGACCATGTATTCCACGCTGTCCGCGATGATCTCGCGCGAGGGCAAGGAATACAGCATCCCGTCATGGCCCATGGCGATGCCGTCATCGACCGCGATGGTGTTGAATTCCTTGGCGATGCCACCCGCCGCCTCGACCTCGCGCGCGACAAGCTGGCCCAGGTCCTTCAGGTGGACATGGCCCGGCACGAACTGGGTGAAGCTGTTGACGATGGCGATGATCGGCTTGCCGAAGTCGCTGTCCTTCACCCCCGTAGCCCGCCACAGGCCGCGCGCGCCCGCCATGTTGCGGCCGTGGGTGGTGGTGCGGGAACGATAGGCGGGCATGGCGAAGACTCCTTTGGCTGGCGAGGAGGTTTAACATCCTTGGCAACGGAAGGAAATTGCCGAATGCGTGCGTTTTGGGATCGTTTACGCCCTTATGAGGCAAGTTTCATCGTGATGATGCCGGCAAGGATCAGGGCGGCGGCCGCGACGCGGGCGGGCGTGGCCGGTTCGCCGAACAGCACGATGCCCAGAAGAAAGGCGCCGACCGCGCCGATGCCCACCCAGACGGTGTAAGAGGTGCCCAGCGGCAGCGTCCGCATCGCCACCGCCAGCAGCCAGAAGGACGCGACCATGCCGACAATCATGACGGCCGTGGGCAAGGGGCGCGTGAAGCCCGCGGATTGCTTCATCGCGACGGCCCAGACGATTTCCAGAAGACCGGCGAGAACAAGATAGAACCAGGCCATGACAACCTCATGCTGGCCGGGCCGTCCCGGCATGATCGCCCGTCAAGGGGAGGTCGTCCTCTGGCACCCTAGATACGGGTGCGGGCGCGGTGGATCAAGGTTGCAGCCGGTCGATCCGGGCGTTTTCCA
Source organism: Paracoccus sp. AK26 (assembly GCF_011801365.1). Classification (NCBI taxonomy): domain Bacteria; kingdom Pseudomonadati; phylum Pseudomonadota; class Alphaproteobacteria; order Rhodobacterales; family Paracoccaceae; genus Paracoccus; species Paracoccus sp. AK26. Next base: position 463,495 of record NZ_CP041041.1, on the reverse strand, counting down.
CAAGCTGGGTCTTGGCGCCCAGCAGGCGCTCTGCCAGAAGCTTGGCGCCCGAGATCAGCAGGTTGCTGCCGTCCCACAACTCGGCCGAAACGGGCCGGACGGTGATGACACGCAGGTCGGGATTGTCGGGCGACTTGAAAAACGTCTCGTCGCTGAAGCGCCAGACATCGCGGGCCTTTTCCGGATCGTGGCGGGCCTCGGCCACGCCGTTGATCACGACGTAATCATTCGCGCGTTCATCCGAAAAGGCCAGCGAGACATGGGGATATGCCTCGATCTGGTCCAGCTTGCAGCCCTTGCTGTCGGACAGGACATAGATCGCGCCTTCGTCGCGCCGAACGCGGGCATAGACGGGGCGGACACGCTGGCCGTCGCCATCGCGGGTCACGAACATGCAGGGGTCCAGCTTGTCGGCAATGGTCCAGATGCGGTCGATCACGTCGCTGTCGGACATCGGTGCCTCCGGTCAGGGTTCTGCGGTCAGGGCGAACGCTGCAATGCGCGGCAGCGTTCCCCGTCAGCGCATCCCCAGACCGGCCCGCATCATCAGCCGCCGCACCGGGGCAATGCCGTAAAGCCCCCCAAGCGCCGCCGCGCGCAGGTCGCGCAGCGGGCGGATGCCGGTCTGGCTTGCACGGTTCAGCGCGTCGATGCCCAGCAGCCGGGCATAGGCCTCGGGTCGGCGGGCGCGGTCGTAGGCCGCAAGGCCGTCGGGATGGCCCGGCTCGTCCCCCGACAGGTCAAGAAGGGCCGACAGGTCCGCAAGGCTCATGTTCAGCCCCTGCGCGCCGATGGGCGGGACGACATGGGCGGCCTCGGCGATCAGGGCTGTGCGGGGGCCGGTGAAGCGATGGGCGATCTGGCTGATGATCGGCCATTGGGTCAGGCGCGTGGCAAGCGTCAGATGGCCCAGCACGCCAGCGGACCGGGCGTTCAGTTCGGCCTCGAATGCGTCTGGCGACAAGGCGGCAAGGCGGGCGACCTCGCCTCCGCTTTCCATCCAGACCACCGCCGAACAGGGCTTGCCTTCACGGTCGGGCAGCGGGACCAAGGTGAAGGGCCCGCCGGATCGGTGAACCTCGGTCGAGACATTGTGGTGGGGCACCTCATGCGTGACGGCGAATGCCAGGGCCTTCTGGCCATAGCGGAAGGTCCGCACGCCGATGCCAAGCGCCTGCCGGACCGGCGAATTGCGCCCGTCCGCGCCGACCAGAAGCCGGGCGCGGATGCGCCGCCCGTCCGACAGGGTCACGATGGCGCCTTCGTCGCGGGTCACGACGCCGGCCGTGCCGGTGCCGGGCTGGAAGCGGACATTGTCCATCTCGGCCAGGCGGGCGGAAATCTCTCGCCGCAGGAGCCAGTTGGGCAGGTTCCAGCCAAAGGGCTGGTCGCCGATCTCGGAGGCGTCGAAGTCGCGGATCAGGCGCGCTACAGGCTGGGCGCCGCCCGCATCGACGATCCGCATCACCTGAAGGGGCGTGGCATGGGGCGCCAGCCTGTCCCACAGCCCGATCCGCCGCAAAAGCGCGACCGAGGGCGTCAGGAAGGCCGTGGTGCGCAGATCGGCGCCGTCGGCCCCTTCATCCGTCACCGGCGGGGCGGGATCGACGCAAAGGACCGAAAATCCCTGCGCCCCGAAGGCGGCTGCCGCGACCAGCCCGGCAATGCCGCCGCCTGACACAAGGACGTCGGTCTGATGGATTTCGCCTGCGATCATATGCCGCGCCTAGTTGCCGGCCGTGAACAGCAGCATCACGGCGAAAACGACCACCGTCAGCAGCAGCCCCAGCAGGCCCAGCACCGGCAGGCCGAAGGTGGCGACGGCCAGGACGGCGATCGCGACCACCACCAGAAGCAGGGCAAGGACCAGAAAAGTCAGGCGATTTCCGCCATTGTCGGCTGTATGGGTCATGACAAACCTATGGGTTGGCGCGCGTCCTGCCGGATTGTGGCGCAATCAGCGGCCCGGGGCAATCTGGCGCAGGAAACCCGTCAGGTCGTGGATGTGGTGATCCACATGGGCGGGCACCGCGCCCGGCATCGGATCCGGCCCGTGCCGCCCCGGTCCGACGAGGATCGTGCGCATCCCCAGCTCATGGGGAACGGCAAGATTGCGGGGGTCATCCTCGAAAAAGGCGGCGCGGGTGGGGTCGATCCCCGCAAGGCCGATCACGGCCTCGAAGGCCTCGCGCATGGGCTTGGGGTGGAAATGGGTTTCGGCGATGCCATAGATCGCCTCGAAGAGGGGCGCGGGCACGTCGTCATCGACCACGCCTAATCCCCGCGCGCGCAGCACCTTCACCGCATAGGCGGCATCGGCATTGGTGTGGACCAGCTTGCGGCCCGGCAGCGCGGCAATGGCCGCAGCCAGGTCGGGGGCGGGCAGCAGGGGCGCGAAGTCGATGTCGTGGACATCGTCCAGATAGGCCACCGGATCGATGGCATGTTCGGCCATCAGCCCCGCCAGCGTGGTCCCGTGACGCATCCACCAGTCGCGCCGCATCTGGTCGGCGGCATCGCGTTCGACTGCCAGCGTGCGCATGACGTAATCCGTCATCCGCGATTCGATCTGCGGGAACAGCGCCATTTCCGGCGGGTAGAGCGTGTTGTCCAGATCGAAGATCCAGGTGTCGACATGCGCGAAGTCCATGGCTGCCGGATAAACCGGCAAGGCCGTGCTTGCAATCCGCTGCGGCGCGGCCAATCGTGGCCGCCATGAAGGACGCATATTCCCTGATCCTGGCCGCGATCGAAGCCGGCACCTATCGCCCCGGCGACCGGCTGGTCGAATCGGAACTGGCCGAACGGTTCGGCGTCAGCCGCACCCCCGTGCGCGAGGCGCTGCAACGCCTGGAAACCCAGGCCATGCTGGTGCGCGACGGGCGCAGCCTGATCATCGCATCACTGGACCACAACCAGCTGGCCGAACTTTACACGGTGCGCGCCGAACTGGAGGCCCTGGCCGCCCGCCTGGCCGCCCGCCATGCCACGCCCGAGGAAGTGCGCGTACTGGCCCAGATGGTCGAGGACGACCAGAAGGCCGTGCGCGACCCCGAGGCGCTTGCCCGCGCCAACAAGCGCTTCCACCACCAGATCCACCTGGCGTCCCACAACCGCTATCTGGTCCAGCAGCTTGACCTTGTGCATCGGTCGATGGCGCTGATGGCGCGCACCTCGCTGGCCGCCGAGGGACGCAGCGAAACCGCCCTGGCCGAGCACAGGCGGATCGTCGAGGCGATCGCGGCGGGCGATGGGACGGCGGCGGACAAGGCCTTGAGGCAGCATATCTCCATGGCGTGGGAAACCCGGTTGAAGCTGGAAGCCGCAGTGGACCGTGACTGAGGCGGCACGCCTGATCCGCAGCCAGGCCGACCTCGAGGAAGGCGCGGCCTGGCTGGCTGCGGCCTGCCCTGCCTGGGCACGCGTCCTGCCCGGCCTTGGCCCCCTGCCCTTGCTGCGGCGAGAGGACGGATTTGCCGCCTTGGCCGATGCGGTGGTAGGGCAGTTGATCTCGATCACGGCGGCGGCGGCGATCTCGGGGCGGCTAGGGGCGGCGGGGCTGATGACGCCCGAGGCCATGGCCGCCGCGCCGGAGGACAGGCTGCGCGCGATGGGCCTGTCGCGGCCCAAGATCCGCTGCCTGAAGGGCATCGCGGCCGCAGGTCTGGACTGGGACGGCTTGCGCGGCCTGGACGACGACACCGCGCGAGCCACCCTGACCGCCCTGCCCGGCATCGGCGCCTGGACGGCCGAGATCTATCTGATGATGGCGCTTGGCCGGGCCGATGTCCTGGCCGCGGGCGATCTGGCCCTGCAGGAAGGCGCGCGGCTGATGTATGGGCTGGACAACCGCCCGACCGCCGCCAGGTTGCGCCGCATGGCCGAGCCCTGGCAGCCCTGGCGCGCGGTTGCAGCGCGGGGGCTGTGGGCCTATTACCTGAAGGCCAAAGGCCGCGAGGGACTGACATGACCGTTCTGAAATCTGCCCGCAAGGGTCCTGCCAAAGCCGATGCAGTTGTCGTGTTCCTGCACGGCTATGGCGCGGATGGGGCCGACCTGCTGGGCCTGGCCGATCCCCTGTCGGCGCATCTGCCGGGCGTGGCCTTCCATGCCCCGGACGCGCCGGAACGCAGCATCAACAATCCCTTCGGCTTCCAGTGGTTTCCGATCCCCTGGCTCGACGGCTCGACCGAGGCGCAGGCCCGGGAATCGATGGGCCGGTCGATCGGGCTGCTGGACGCCTGGCTTGACAAGGTGCTGGCCGACGAGGGGCTGACGGCGGACCGGATGGTCGTTGTGGGCTTTTCGCAGGGCACGATGATGGCGCTGCACGTGCTGCCGCGCCGCGACAAGCCGGTTGCAGGCATCATCGGCTTTTCCGGCCGGCTGCTGGCGCCCGAGCTGCTGGCGACCGAGGCCAGGGTCAAGCCGCCGGTCCTGCTGCTGCATGGCGACCAGGACCAGATGGTGCCCTTCCAGGACATGCAACTGGCCGGCGAGGCCTTGGAGACAGCGGGCTTCACCGTCTATGGCCATGTGATGATGGGCACCGGCCACGGCATTTCCCCGGACGGGCTGTCGGTGGCGCTGAGTTTCGTGAAGGACCGGCTGGGCAAGTAGCCGGCGGCCGAGGGTTTCACATCCCCGGACCCCCACGGGGATGTTCAGCACAGAAGCTGAGGCCGGTCAGCCCCAGATCGCCGGGTCGGCCAGTTCGATCGAGTTGCCTGCGGGATCGCGCACATAGATCGACCGTGCGCCGTTGGGCCAATGGAAGTCGGCCTCGATCGGAATGCCTTTCGCGATCAGGTGGGTGCGCCAGGGTTCCAGTTGCTCGGGGGCCACGGCAAGGCAGAAATGGCCAGGGCCGTGCGCGCCATGCGGGGGGACCGGCAGGCGGGCATCGGGCCGCGGCGGCTGCCCGGTTGCCGCGGGGTTGAAGACCAGCAGGACCTGCCCCGGCGCCACCCGGAAAAAGACATGCCGCCCCGGCACGGTCTGGAATGGATCAAGTCCCATCACGTCGCGCCAGAAGCGGGTCGCAGCCTCAAGATCCTCGGCGTAGAGCGCCGATTCCAGCGTGCCTTGGACGGGGGGCGCAGAGCGGGTCATGGGGTCAGCCTGCCAGTTCGCCGGGCAGCGGGCAAGCCGCCGTCATGCCAGCGTCACGGGCCGGGGCTATGCAGGCCCCAGGCGGACAGATGGGGGCTTGCCAGATCCCCGACGCGATATATAGTCGGTTTGAAGGATCTGACGGGCGCCCCCGACCACCCCGCGGGGGAGACGGGAAGGCTTATGCTTGACGACCGACACCAGACGGATTTCCGAACCCAGTTCGTGCGCGAGCCCGCAAGCCTGCGCCATTATCCCGCGCTTGTGCTGAACGCGGATTATCGGCCCTTGTCCTATTACCCCCTGTCGCTCTGGCCCTGGCAAGAGGCGATCAAGGCGGCTTTCCTGGACCGCGTGGACATCATCGCCGAATATGACCAGGTGGTGCGAAGTCAGCGACAAGCGTTCCGGCTGCCCTCGGTCGTTGTTCTAAAGGACTATGTAAAACCCCAGAAGCGCGTGGCATTCACGCGCTTCAATCTTTTTCTGCGGGACGAGTTCTGCTGCCAGTATTGCGGGGCCAAGGGAGACCTGACCTTCGACCATGTCGTGCCCCGGTCGCGCGGTGGGGTGACAAGCTGGGACAATGTCGTGGCCGCCTGTTCGCCCTGCAACCTGCGCAAAGCCAACCGCAGCCTGCGCCATTCGGGAATGAGCCTGCGCCGCAAGCCCCGTCAGCCCACACCCGAGGAAATGCACGCGGCAGGCCGGCGCTTTCCGCCGAATCACCTGCATGACAGCTGGATGGATTTCCTGTACTGGGATGCCGAGCTGGAAAGCTGACCAGTCGCCCCGCCCCAGGGTCTGGCTGACGCCTCAGGCGTCGTGGTCGTGCCTGTCGCCCTGCGCCAGATGCACCAGCACCGCCCCGGACAGCGCGATAAGCGCCAGCGCCACCAGCGGAACACCCGCAGTGAAGGATGCCCACAGCGTCAGGGCAGCGACCAGGATAACTGCGGCGATCAGGAACAGGAAATGCGGCAGGGGCATGGCGATCGTCTCCTCATCCCCAATATGGGGCGCAAGGGACCGCTTGAAAAGACGACCGTGAGAATCTGTCGCAGTTTTCCGCCGCGCCCGCCTCTCTGCCCTGCCCTGACCCTGCCGGCGTGACCGTCAGATCAGGCCCGCGTGCTCCAGCGCCGCGTCGATCTGGCGCTTCACCGGATCGGTCAGCCCCACCAGCGGCAGGCGCACCCGTTCGTCGCAAAGGCCCAGGCGAGACATCGCGTATTTCGCGCCGACCAGCCCCGGTTCCAGGAAGATGGCGATGTGCAGCGGCATCAGCCGATCCTGGTATTCCAGGGCCTTGGCGTAATCGCCCGCCAGCGTCGCCTCTTGGAATTCGGCACACAGCTTCGGCGCGACATTGGCCGTCACGCTGATGCAGCCCACGCCGCCATGGGCGTTGAAGCCAAGGGCGGTGCCATCCTCGCCAGACAGTTGCACGAAATCGGTGCCGCAGGTCATGCGCTGCTGGCTCACACGCTCCAGCTTGCCGGTGGCGTCCTTGACGCCGATGATGGTGGGCAGCTTGGCCAGTTCGCCCATGGTTTCGGGCGTCATGTCCACCACGGACCGGCCGGGAATGTTGTAGATGATGATCGGCAGGTCGGATGCCTCGGCCAGGGCGGTGAAATGGGCGATCAGACCCGTTTGGGTGGGCTTGTTGTAATAGGGCGTGACGACAAGGGCAGCGTCGGCGCCGACCTCGGCCGCGTGCCGCACCAGGCCAATGCCTTCGCGCGTGCTGTTCGACCCGGCGCCAGCGATCACCGGGATGCGGCCATTCACGGCGCGCACGACCTCCTCGATCACCAGGCGGTGTTCGTCATGGGTCAGGGTCGGGCTTTCGCCGGTGGTGCCCACGGGGACAAGGCCGTGGCTGCCCTGGTCGATGTGCCAGTCGACCAGCTTCTTCAGCGTGTCCAGATCCAGTTCGCCGTCCGGGGTGAACGGCGTGACCAGTGCGGGCAGGGATCCCTTGAACATGACACGCTTCCTTGCAGGTTTGGTTTGCCGGCCTGATTAACGGGGCGGGCGGAACTTGCCAAGGTTGTGAATTGCGTCGGGCGCATGGGGCGGCGACACAAGGCGGGTGATGCGACTTCTGCGCGACATGATTGCAGCCGGGCTTCTGGTCCTTGCCACCCTTGCCCCCGCCCGGGCCGAGGATGCGGGGGCGATGGCGCTTGCCTTGTCGGCGGCGGATGCGCGCGACTGGGTGACGGCCCGCGACGCGGCGCGGCGCTCGGGACCGATGGCCGAGGCCCTGGTGGGCTGGCAGGCGATGCGCGCGGGCCACGGGCAGATCGGCGATTACATCGATTTCGTTCGCGCCTATGGCGACTGGCCAGGGCTGGCGCTGCTGCGGGAACGGGGGGACGCCAAGCTGCGCCCCGACCTGCCACCGCAGGACATCCGCGACTGGTTGGGGAACCGCCTTCCGGACACGCTGGCGGTGGAGAACGGCTATCTCGCCACGCTGGACCCGCAGGCAGCCGTGGCCGAACGCGCCCGCTTCTGGACCACCGTGCCCCTGACCGCGCCCGAGGAGGCCGCCTTCCTGGCCGCGCACGAGGGCGAACTGGCGCCCCTGATGACCGCGCGTGCCGTCGCGATGCTGGACCGGCAGGAATGGGCGCAGGCCGAACGCCTGCTGCCGCGCCTGCCGGAACCGGACCGTCCCCTTCTGGCCGCGCGGATTGCGTTGCAGGCGGGCCGCGCGGGCGTGGACGACCTGATCCTGGCCCTGCCCGAGCCCGCCCGGGCCGATCCCGGCCTGACAATGGACCGCTATCTGTGGCGGGTCCGCGCCAAGCAGCACGATGGCGCGCAGGCGCTGATGCTGGAGGCATCCACCAGTGCCGAGGCTTTGCGCGATCCTGCCGCCTGGGCGCAGATGCGGGTAGATTACGCCCGCCTTGCAATGCGCAACGGTGATTGGGCCCGGGCCGAGGCTTTGGCCCGGCCGCATTTCCTGCCGCCGGACAACCGCCATTACGCGGATCTGGAATGGCTGGCGGGCTTTTCCGCGCTGAAGCAGGGCGCGGCGGATCGGGCGCTTGCGCATTTCCTGCATCTGGAAACCGTGGTGGGCAGCCAGATCAGCCGGTCTCGTGCCTTCTACTGGCAGGGCCGCGCGCATGGGGCACTTGGCGACCAGGCGGCGGCGGATGCCGCCTATGCCCAAGCGGCCGCTATGCCCGGCACCTATTACGGCCAGCTTGCCGCCGAACGGATCGGCGCGACCATGCCCGCCGATTACGCCGCCCCCGGCCCCCTGCCCGACTGGCGCGGCGCGGCCTTGGGCAACAGCACCGTCTTTCAAGCAGGGCTGTGGCTGCTGGCGACCGGGCGGGCGGACGAGGCGCAGCGGTTCTTCCTGCACCTGTCGGAAACCGCCGACCCGCAGGACACGCTGCGCATGGCCCGCCTGATGGCCGAGGCCGGGATGCCCTGGCACAGCCTGCGCCTGTCCAAGCGCGCCGCCGACAAGGGCGTGATCCATCCGGCCGCGCATTTTCCCCTGACCGGGCTTCACGACGCCGACCTAGGCGTGCCGGCCGAGTTGGTGCTGTCCATCGCGCGCCAGGAATCCGAGTTCAATCCGGCCGCCCGCAGCCCGGTCGGCGCACGTGGCCTGATGCAGGTGATGCCCGGCACGGCCGAGGAAATGGCCCGCAGGATCCGCGAGCCTTATGACGTGGCCCGGCTGACCCAGGACGGAGCCTATAACGCACGATTGGGGGCGGCTTATCTGGCGGGGCTGCGTGACCGATTCGGGGCGTCGACAGCGCTGATCGCCTCGGGCTACAATGCGGGGCCGGGGCGTCCCGCCCGCTGGCTGCGCGACTTCGGCGACCTGCGCCGGGACATGGACCCGGTCGAATGGGTCGAACTGATCCCCTTTGACGAAACCCGCAACTATGTCATGCGCGTGACCGAGGCGATGCCCGTCTATCGCGCCCGCATCCTGGGCCATCCCGCGCCAATCGTCCCCACATGGGACCTGACCGGCGGCGGACTGATGCCGCCCCCGGTGGCGCGGTTGACGCTGGCCTTGTCGGCCCGTCCGGCGGGCAAGCCATTCATCGGGCCAAGGCTGCCCGAGGGGTGGCAGCCAACCTCGATCGAGGCATCGGCCCGGTAAGCGTAGGTGATTGCACGCACGCTACGCGGCTTTGACCCTTGCGCGCCACAGGGTAAACAGCCCGGCCCCAACCACGATGACCGCGCCAATCACCACGTTCATGTGCAGCACTTCACCAAAGACCAGGACGCCGATCACGCTGACCCAGACCAGTTGCGTATAGGCGAAGGGTTGCAGGGCCGAAGCCTCTGCCAGTTCATAGGCGCGGATCAGCAGGTAGTGGGACAGGGTGCCAAGGGCGCAAAGGATCCCCAGCCAGATCCAGTCCGTCGGCGCCAGCCATTCCCAATGCCAGATTCCCAGGATCGTGCCAGTGACGGCCCCAGCGATGCCGGTCCAGAAAAAGCTGACCTGCGCAGGGTCGTCGCGCGCCACGTGCCGCGTCAGCAAGCCGTAGACCGCGAACATCAACGCCGCGGCGAAGGCCAGCAGCGCGCCCGGGTTCAACGCCGTGCTGCCCGGCTGCAGGATGATGAGGATGCCCGCGAAGCCCACGCCGATCGCGGTCCACCGGCGCCAGCCGACCCGCTCTCCCAGGATCGGGCCTGAAAGCGCCGCGACCAGCAGCGGATAAGCCGTGAAGATCGCATGGGTGCCGACCAGGCCGAGGCGCACGAAGGCCTCGATCATGATGGTGGTCTCGATCACCAGAAGGGCGCCGCGCAGGATTTGCGTTTTGGGGCGCCTTGTGCGGATCGCCCTGCGCAGTCCGCCCGGCTGGCGCGAGACCATGGCGATCACGAAGACCCCGAAGACCCAATATCGGATCATGACGATCAGCAGCGGCGGATATTCGGACCCGAGGATGCGCGAAAACGCGTCCTGACCGGCGAAGATCAGGCTGGTCGCGCACATCAGAAGGATCGCAAGCCCGGTCCGGTCGGGACTTCCGCCCAGGGCGGACGGGATCGGCGGCGCGGCCGATGCGGCCGCAGCCGAGACGGCGCAAGGCAGGCTGGTCTTCTGGTGTGGCATGGCATGTCCCCGGATCGACAACCGCCATGCGCCCCCGCTGCCGCAAGGTCAAGACCGGCCTTGCAGATGATGCAAATCAGTCGCGGCTGCGGATGACCTTGGCCAGCGGCTCGAAGATCTGCGGGTTGGCGGCGATCAGGCGGCCCGATTCCAGCGGATCGTCGCCGTCGCGGATGCCTTCCACGAAGCCGCCTGCCTCGCGCACCAGCAGGATGCCTGCGGCCACGTCCCAGGGCTTGTTGCCGCGTTCCCAGTATCCGTCGTACCGGCCCGCCGCCACATAGGCCAGGTCAAGCGCGGCCGCGCCCAGCCGGCGCACCCCGGCTGTCAGCGGCATCAGGCGCGCCAGATCCTGCAGCGCGGCAGGCAGCGGGCCGTTGCCGGCAAAGGGAATGCCGGTGGCGAACAGCGACTCCTCCATCCGGCGACGGCCGGACACGCGCAGCCGCTGGTCGTTCATGAAGGCGCCGCCGCCCTTTTCGGCCACGAACAATTCATCCTTGGCGGCGTCGAAGATCACGGCGGCGACGATCTCGCCCTTGTGCTCCAGGGCGATGCTGACGGCCCAATGGGGCAGGCCGTGCAGGAAGTTGGTGGTGCCGTCCAGAGGATCGACGATCCAGCGGCGGGTGGGATCCTCGCCCGCATCCTCGCCGGTTTCCTCGCCCAGCCAGCCATAGTTGGGACGCGCGCCGCGCAGTTCCTCCTTGATGATCCGCTCGGCCTCCTGGTCGGCCTTGGTGACGAAGTCGCCCGCGCCCTTGACGCTGACCTGAAGGTTCTCGACCTCGCGGAAATCCTTGACAAGGCTGCGCCCGGCCTTGCGGGCGGCCTTGATCATGACGTTCAGATTGGCGCTTGCCATCACATACCTCGGGACATGGGGTTGCAGGCGTCATAGGGGCAAGCGCGGGGAATGTGAAGCGCAAGGGCTTCAGGCGGCGGCGCCCCGCAGCATCCGCAAGGGTTCGGTGCGCGACAGGCGCAGGACATGGGCCATGTAGGGCTGGTTCAGGTCGTCCTGGCGGACAGCAGCGTAAAGCCGGCGGATAATGCCGGCGCGGGTCAGGGGCAGCATGGCGATTTCCGCATTGGCGGATTCGCGGCGCAGCACCCAGTCGGGCATCACTGCCACCCCGCGACCCGAGGCGACCAGCATCAGCGACACGGCGGTCAGTTCCACGGTGCGCTGCTGGGCGGGCTCAATCCCGGCGGGGGTCAGGAACTGGCTGAAGACATCCAGCCGCGCCCGGTCCATCGGATAGGTGATCAGCGTCTCCCCCGCCAGGTCGGCAGGGTCGGCATAGCCTTTTGCGACCAGCGGGTGATCCGCGGGCACCACGAGCGTGGGGGAATAGTCGAACAGCGGCTGATAGGCGATGCCCGCCATTTCCTCGGGGTCCGACGAGATGACCAGGTCAACCTCTTGCCGGGCCAGGGCGGGCAAGGCGCCGAAGGCCAGCCGCTGGCGGATGTCCAGGTCCACCTCGGGCCAGGTCCGGCGGAAGATGTCCAGCACCGGCAGCAGCCAGTCGAAGCAGGCATGGCATTCCATGGCGATGTGCAGCCGCCCGATGCGGCCTGCCTCGACGCCCTTGAACTCGGCCTCGGTGGCCTGAACCAAGGGCAGCACCTGTTCGGCCAGGCGCAGCAGCCGCATCCCGGCGGGCGACAGGCGCATGGGCTTGGCGCGGCGGACGAACAAATCGACGCCCGCCTGTTCCTCCAATGCCTTGACCTGATGGGACAAGGCCGACTGCGTGATGTTCAGGACCTCGGCCGCGCGGGCCAGGCCGCCTTGTTCATGGATGGCGCGGACGGTGCGCAGGTGGCGCAGTTCCAGATGCATGGTGAGCAGGACTCATGTTGATCTTGAGGATTATGAATTTGTCTCACGCAATGCCGCATGGCACAAGCGCCCAAAGCCAAAGGAATCGCCATGTCCCGCCCGCAGATCAGTTTCGAGTTCTTTCCGCCGAAGACGCTGGATGCGTCCTTCCGGCTGTGGGAAACGGCACGGGCCCTGGCGCCGCTGGCCCCGGATTTCGTATCCGTCACCTATGGCGCTGGCGGCACGACCCGCAAGCTGACGCATGAGGCGGTGACGACCATCCACCGCCATTACGGCATCCCGGTTGCCGCCCACCTGACCTGCGTCGAGGCGACGCGGGCCGAGACGATGGAGATCGTGCAAGCCTATGCCGATGCCGGGATCCGAGAGATCGTGGCCCTGCGTGGCGACGCGCCCAAGGGCCAGGACCGCTTTACCCCTCATCCCGAAGGCTTTGCCAATACGGTCGAGTTGATCGAGGCAATCGCTGCGCGCGGCGACATGACGATCCGCGTCGGCGCATATCCCGAGCCGCATCCGGACAGCAGCGGCACGGATGCCGACGTGGCCTGGCTGAAGCGCAAGGTGGATGCGGGCGCGACAAGCGCGATCACGCAGTTCTTCTTTGACGCCGACACCTTCTTCCGCTTCCGCGACAAATGCGCGGCGGCGGGCATCGACGCGCCGATCATCCCCGGCATTTTGCCGATCCAGGGCTGGGCGGGGGCAAAACGCTTTGCCGCGACCTGCGGCACCAGCGTGCCGGCCTGGGCGGAAGAGGCGTTTTCGAAGGCTGCCGCCCAAGGCCCCGCGGCGGAACGCGCCTTGTCGGAACAGGCCTGCGTCAAGCTGTGCCGGGACTTGCTGGAAGGCGGCGTGGACCGGCTGCATTTCTATACGCTGAACCGGCCGGACCTGACGCTGGCGGTCTGCGGGGCGCTTGGGGTCGAGCCGTTGCGCGATCTGGGCGCGGTGGCGTGACCGGGCGACTTCACGCCCCCGACCCCCCTGGGATATTTGAGCCAAGGTGAAAAAGGTTATTCGAAGCCCATGACCGTGGCGCGGGTCATCGCGCCAAAGCCGTTGAATCGAGTGTTGGTGACCATGGAATAGGCCCCGGCGCCGTGGAAGATGACATAGTCGCCTTCGGCAAGGTCGTCCGGCAGGCCCAGCTCGCCCGGCAAGCGGTCCAGCGAATCGCAGGTCGGGCCGAAGACCACCCGGCCGATCCGGGTGCCAGTGCGGGGCTTGCCCTGCGGGGTCAGCACCTCGATCCGGTCGAGATTGCCGATGACCGGAAGTTCGGACAGCCCGCCATAGACGCCGTCGTTCAGGAAGACATCAGTCCCGTCCCTGACCGCCTTGACCCGTGTGATAAGGGCATAGGCGTCGGCGCAAAGGCCGCGCCCCGGTTCGCAGACCAGCAAGGGCGCGTCCGCACCAAAGCATTCCGCGACCATTTGGCTGATTTCGGTAAAGATCGCCTGCAGGTCAGGCTTGCCCCCCAGGACACGGTGCGAGGGGAAGCCGCCGCCCACATTCAGCCGATGTGCCTTGACGCCCGACATGTCGCAGATCCTGCGGGCCATGCGGATATAGCTTGCCCAAGCGGCCGGGTCGGCGCATTGCGTGCCCGGGTGAAAGGTCAGCGACGGGACATAGCCCCGATCCGCCACCAAGCGCAGCAGGTCCGCCGCCAGGTCCGGCGTCGCCCCGAACTTCGAGCCGAAGTCATAGGCCGCACCCGATACCGGCAACTTGAACCGGGCGGAAATCTCGATCCCCTGCCCGTCCATCTGTGTGGGCACCTGCGCGATCAGCTTGTCCAGCTCGCTGCGGCTGTCAACGGACCAGGCCAAGACGCCCTCGCGCACAGCATGGGCGATCTCGCGCGGCGAGCGGACGGGATTGTGGTAATGGCGCGCGGCACCCGGCGCCAGGCGGCCGACCAGGTCGATCTCGAACGGCGAGGCCAGGTCGAAGCCCTGGATCCCGGCGGTCACCAGGTTCTGGATCACGGCCTCGTCCGGGTTGGACTTGACGGCATAGGTGACGAGGCCGGGAAAGCCTTGCAGGAACTGCCGCGCCCGGTCCTGCAGGACGGTCGGGGCGAAGGCCATCACCGGATGGTCGGGCTGAAGATTGCGGATGAGCTCGGCCGGGTTGTCCCAGACGGTCTTCTTTGGCTCCATGGACGGGATCCTTTCGCGCGTTCCGTGCAGGCGGGGCGACAGGGTGACGCTCCTCCCTCCAGCGTGGCGCGTATGGGTGCCGGTTTCACCAGCCAAAAGGGTAGATTTGCGCGCTCGGCCGGTTAGAATGACGATGATTGCGTCAATGTGACGAAGCAGGGGCCCACGGCCGGTGGATGATCTGGATCGCAACATCGTGGCGCTGCTGTCCCAGGACGCCCGCACATCGATTGCCGTTCTGGCCCGGCGGCTGAAGGTCGCGCGGTCGACCTTGCAAGCGCGGCTTGAGCGGCTGGAAACCTCGGGCGCCATCGCCGGATATACGCTTCGCCTGGGCGATGCCGCCCGGCTGGGCCGCATCCGCGCTACCGTCCTGCTGGTGATCGAGCAGCGCAGCCAGCCCGCCATCCTGTCGCGGCTGAAATCCATGCCCCAGGTCGAACGCATCCACACCGCCAGCGGCCGGATCGACCTGCTGGTCCAGATCGTCAGCGGATCGACTGCCGAACTGGACGAGACCCTGGACCGGATCGGCGCCATTGACGGCATCCGGTCGCAGGAAAGCCTGATCCACCTGACGACCAAGCTGGACCGCGCCCTGTGATGGGGCCGCCTAGCGCAACCGGAACAGGTCCACGAAATCCTGCGCCGCGCGCGGATCGCCCGCCAACCCGATCACCCCGTCCCGTGCCAGGTCGGCCAGCGGCACCGGGCCGTAGACCGCCCGCGCCAAGCTGTTGCCATCGCCCGACAGGGTGAAATCCGCGTCCGCCTGACCTGCTGCGGGACGCAGGACACCGCGCACAAGATGCAGGGTGTAAGCCTCGGTCCCCATCGACAGGCCGGCCGTCACCGGCCCCTCGCCCCCCCGGATCATCGCCGTCATCGAGACCACCAAGGCCGTCGGGCTGATGAAGCGCCGGGGATCGTGGCCCGGATGCAGCGCACCCCAACGGCACGCCGCCTGCAGGACCGGCATCAACCCGCGCCCCGAATCCGTCAGCCCGTAAAGCCCGGCGTCATGCGTGACCACGCCTGCGCCTGACAGTTGCGTCAGCCGCTGGGTCAGCACGGCGGCGGTGATGCCTGGCAGCCCGTGGCGGATCGCCTGGAACCGCTTGGGCGCCAGCATCAACTCACGCACCACCAGCAACGCCCAGCGGTCGCCCACCACGTTCAGGGCATGGGCGGCAAGGCATCCTTCGTCATAGCGGATGCGCGGGTTCTGGCGGGTCTCGGTCATGGCTCACGGTATCAGTTGCTTTTTCATACTGCAACAGGCACCATCCCTTTGTCGGGCTTTGCCGACCGAGGGAGGAGTTCATGACCTATATTTCCGGCTTCGTCGCTGCCGTTCCGGCGGCCAACAAGGATGCCTTCATTGCCCATGCCAAGGCTGGCTGGCCCTGGTTCCAGAAACGCGGCGCGCTGCGCATGGTCGAATGCCTGGGCGAGGACGTGAAGCACGGCCGACAGACCGACTTCTATCGCGCCACCCAGGCGGCCGAGGACGAGGTGCCGCTGTTTTCCTGGGTCGAATGGCCGGACCGCGAAACCTGCGACGCGGCCTGGGCCAGCATGGAGGATGGCACCGACCTGCCCGAGATGCCCGCCATGCCCTTTGACGGAAAGCGCATGTTCTGGGGCGGCTTCACCCCCATTGTCGAGGTGGGCGAAAGCCGCCCCGGCAGCTATGTCCAGGGGTTCGTGCTGGCCGCGCCCGAGGAAAAGAAGCAGGCCTATATCGACATGGCCCAAAGCGCGACCGAGATGTTCCGCCGCCTGGGCGCCACATGGCAGGTGGAATGCTGGGGCACCGATGTTCCCCACGGCACGCAGACCGATTTCTATCGTGCCACCCAGGCAAAGGACGGAGAGGTGCCGCTGTTTTCCTGGATCGAATGGCCCGACCGCGCCACCTGCGACAATGCCGCCCGGCAGATGGAATCCGAGATGGCGGGGATGGAGATGCCCTCCATGCCCTTTGACGGGATGCGCATGTTCTGGGGCGGCTTCACGCCGGTCTTCGACAGCAAGGCTGGGGTGCAGTGATGGCCAAGGTTCACGGACATCCGATCTGGTTCGAGCTTGCGACGGCCAAGGGGCAACTGGCCGCGGCGGGCGATTTCTATGCCAGCGTCCTGGGCTGGCGCATCGCCGACAGCGGGATGGAGGGGCTGACCTACCACCTTGCCACCGCCGATGGCGACATGGTGGCGGGGCTGGTGGAGATTCCCGATGGCATGGAGGGAATGCCGCCCAACTGGACGCTGTATTTCGGGGTGGACGATGCCGATCAGGCGGCCGATGACATCCGCACGGCGGGCGGGCAGATCCATGCAGGCCCGTCCGACATTCCCGGCACCGGCCGCTTTGCCGTGGCCTCGGACCCGCAAGGGGCGCCCTTCGGGATCCTTGCCACCCTGCCGATGGAGGATGGCCGCCAGACCCAGGCCTTCGATCAGAAAAAGGCCGGCCACGGCAACTGGACAGAACTGATGTCCAGCGATCCTGCGGCGGGCTTCGACTTCTATGCCCGCATCTTCGGCTGGCAGAAATCGGATGCGATGGACATGGGTCCGATGGGCACCTACCAGCTGTTCCGCCATGACGGCGGCGATATCGGCGGCATGATGGGCCTGGGCAACGCGCCGCAGCCCTGCTGGCTGTCCTATTTCGGCGTGAACGGCATCAACCCGGCCATCCAGCGGATCCGGGACGGTGGCGGCACCATTCAGCACGGCCCGCAAGAGGTTCCCGGCGGCGCCCATATCGCCGTCGCCACCGACCCGCAGGGCGCCTGGTTCGCCCTTGTCGGCCCGCTTAAGGAAACATCATGACGCTGGTCCTGACCACCTATGACTGGGTGCCCGACTTTCCGCGCGGCTTCGTGCGCGATATCCGCGTCCGCTGGATGCTCGAGGAACTGGGACGGCCTTACCGGGTCGAGACGGTGCCGCTGCGGGACAAGTCCCCGGACCATGTCGCGCAGCAGCCCTTCGCCCAGGTGCCGTTCATCCGCGACGGCGACCTGACGCTGTTCGAATCGGGCGCGATCCTGCTGCATCTGGCAGAGGGCACGGTTCTGATGCCACAAGCGCAGCGCCCGCATGTCCAGCAATGGCTGATCGCCGCGCTGAACAGCGTCGAGCCCTTTGTCCTTGCCTGGATCGTGAACAAGGTCTTCGACAAGGACGAGGCAGGCGCTGCCCGCCGCGAACCCATGATGCGCCGGCGGCTGGCACAGTTGCAGGCCGCCCTGGGCGGGCGCGACTGGCTGGCAGGCGACGGCTTCACCGTGGCGGACCTGCTGATGGCCGACATCCTGCGCATTCCCGCGCAGAACGGGTTCCTGGACGACCTGCACGGCCTTGCCGCCTATGTCGAACGCGCGACAGGGCGGCCCGCCTTCGGAAAGGCCATGGCCGATCACCTGGCGCATTGGCGTGCAGCCGATGAAAAGGCGGGGGCGGCATGATCGGCCCCGGGCGCAACATCGCGATCAAGGTGCCCCTGCACCGATGGAACGAGATGGTCGCCTTCTATCGCGACAGGATCGGCCTGCGGGTCGCCCAACAGATGCGGGACAGTATCGGCTTCGACTTCAACGGCTTCACCCTGTGGCTTGACCGGGTGCCCCATCAGGCGCAGGCCGATCTTTGGCTGGAACTGTTCAGCGACAATCCGGACGCCGCCCTGGCGCGACTTGGCAGCCCGCTGCGCGACGAACTCGAACCGCTGGAAGGGGTGACGGGGCACTGGACCTCGGACCCCGCTGGCACCGTCCTGCTGGTCCGCCAACCGCGCGAGGGCGAAACCTGACGCTTGCGCCCTGCCGTGCCGCCGGGCGATGTGGCGGCGCGGCCATGACCCAAGCCATCCCTTGGCCTTTGCCCCTGCATTCGCTAATCCCCTTTCCAAGCGAAGGGGATCTGCCGAGATGAGCATGGACAAAAGCTTTGACGCCAAGGCCGCCGAGGCCAGGATCAGTGCGGAATGGGAACGGGCGAATGCATTCGCCGCCGGGGCCAATGCCCGACGGTCCGAAACATTCACCGTGATGATCCCGCCGCCGAACGTCACCGGCAGCCTGCATATCGGCCATGCCTTCAACAACACGCTGCAGGACATCCTGATCCGCTGGCACCGGATGCGCGGCTTCGATACGCTGTGGCAGCCCGGCCAGGACCATGCGGGCATCGCAACGCAAATGGTCGTTGAACGCCAGATGGCGCAACGCCAGGAACCCGACCGCCGCAGCATCGGACGCGAGGCCTTCACCGCCAAGATCTGGGACTGGAAGCGGGAATCCGGCGACACGATCATCAACCAGTTGAAGCGTCTTGGCGCGTCCTGCGACTGGTCCCGCAACGCCTTCACCATGTCAGGCGCCCCCGGCGCCCCTGCGGGCGAGGAAGGCAACTTCCACGACGCCGTGATCCGGGTCTTCGTGGATCTGTATAACAAGGGCATCATCTATCGCGGCAAGCGGCTGGTGAACTGGGACCCGCATTTCGAAACCGCAATCAGCGATCTCGAGGTCGAGAACCGAGAGGTTCCGGGCCACATGTGGCATTTCAAATACCCTCTGGCCGGCGGCGAGACCTATGAATACGTCGAACGCGACGCCGACGGGAACGTCACCCTGCGCGAGACGCGCGATTACATCAGCATCGCCACGACGCGGCCCGAAACCATGTTGGGCGACGGCGCGGTGGCGGTGCATCCGGATGACCCGCGCTATGCCCCCATCGTCGGCAAGCTGTGCGAGATCCCGGTGGGGCCGCGCGAACACCGCCGCCTGATCCCGATCATCACCGACGAATACCCCGATCCGAACTTCGGATCCGGCGCGGTCAAGATCACCGGCGCGCATGATTTCAACGACTATGGCGTGGCACAGCGCAACGGCATCCCGCTTTACGCGCTGATGGACAGCAAGGGCGCGATGCGCGCGGACGGGCTGTCCTATGCCGAAAGCGCCGAAATCGCGTCTCGCGCGGCGCGGGGCGAGGATGTGGGCGACGTGTCCAACGTCAACCTGGTGCCCGAGGATCTGCGCGGCCTGGACCGGCTGGAGGCCCGCAAGCGCGTCGTCGCGCAGATCAATGCCGAAGGCCTGGCCGTCACCTATCTGCACAAGGAAATCGACGCGGACACCGGGTCGGAACACTTGGAACGCCGTCCGGTCGTGGACAGCAAGCCGATCATGCAGCCCTTCGGCGACCGGTCCGGCGTGGTGATCGAACCCATGCTGACCGACCAGTGGTTCGTGGACACCGCCCGCATCGTCGGCCCCGCACTTGACGCCGTCCGGTCCGGCCGGACCGAGATCCTGCCGGAACAGCACAAGAAGGTCTATTTCAACTGGCTTGAGAATATCGAACCCTGGACGATCAGTCGACAATTGTGGTGGGGCCACCAGATCCCGGTCTGGTATGGCCTCGACCTGTCGCTGGAAGGCCAGGTCGAGGATGACCATGACGGTGCGCTTGACGACGTGGAGATTTTCGCGCTGCTGGAAGAAGGCCTGGTCCACCGCGACGAAATCCACCACGCCGCCGCCAGCTTTGCCGAGGTGGCCGAGCAGTTCCGCGATTCCATCGCCGGCCTGCCCCAGCCGCTCGAGATCGCCCGGATCGTCGAATGCACCGACCGCAATGCCGCCATTGACGCCTTCGCGCGTGGTCTGGCCGATTACAACCTGACCCAGGATCCGACCCGGCTGGTTTATCCGGTCTGGCGCGACCCGGACGTGCTGGACACCTGGTTTTCCTCGGGCCTGTGGCCGCTGGGCACGCTGGGCTGGCCTGAAGACACGCCTGAACTGCGCCGGTATTTCCCGACCGACGTCCTTGTCACCGGCTTCGACATCATCTTCTTCTGGGTTGCCCGGATGATGATGATGCAGCTTGAGGTGGCGGGCGACGTGCCCTTCCGCACCGTCTATGTCCACGGCCTCGTGCGCGACGAAAAGGGCGCGAAGATGTCGAAGTCGAAGGGCAACGTCATCGACCCGCTGTCGCTGATCGACGAATACGGCGCCGATGCGCTGCGCATGACCCTGACCGGCATGGCTGCGATGGGCCGCGACCCCAAGCTGGGGCCGAAGCATGTCGAGGGGGCGCGCAACTTCGTCACCAAGATCTGGAACGCGACGCGCTTTGCCGAGATGAACGGCGTGCGCGGCGGCGGCGCCATGCCCCAGCCCAGCCACACCGTGAACCGCTGGATCATCGGCGAGGTCGCGCGCATCCGCCTTGCCACCGACGAGGCGCTTGCGACATACCGCTTCAACGATGCGGCGAACGGGCTTTACGCCTTTGTCTGGGGCAAGGTCTGCGACTGGTATGTGGAATTCGCCAAGCCCCTGTTCGACGGCGACCACGCCGACGAAACCCGCGCCACGATGGGCTGGGTGCTGGACCAGTGCTATCTGCTGCTGCACCCGATCATGCCCTTCGTGACCGAGGAACTGTGGTCTCTGACTGGGGATCGGTCGAAGATGCTGGTCCACGGCGACTGGCCGACCTATGGCGCCGAGCTGATCGATGCGGACGCCGACCGGCAGATGAACTGGGTGATTTCGCTGATCGAGGCAGTGCGCTCCGCCCGTGCCCAGATGGGCGTTCCGGCAGGCGCCAAGCTGGACCTGATCGTGACCGAGGCGGATGCAGCCGCCCGGGCGGCGCTGACCGCCAATGGGCCGCTGATCGAACGGCTGGCGCGGGTCAATGCGCCGGTCGATGGCGCGGCGGGCAAGGGCATGATCGCGGTCGCAGCGCAGGGGGCCAGCTTTGCCCTGCCCATCGGCGAGGTGATCGACGTCTCGGCCGAAACCGCGCGTCTGCAGAAAGCCGTCGGCAAGACCGAAAAGGACGCCGACGGGTTGCGCAAGCGGCTTGGGAATCCGAAGTTCGTCGAGAACGCTGAACCTGAAGTCATCGAGGAAACGCGAGAGAAGCTGGCAGCGCTTGACGACGACCTGGCGCGGCTGAAATCGGCCTTGGCGCAGTTGGCCGCGATGTGAGGACACTCCTCGGCCCTCGATGCGGGGCCGGGGACCGCAACAAGGCTTCAGGGGGTGCCGGGATGGGCTGGCTGGACCGGATCGCGGAACGGATGATGCTGAAGGCGCGGGCCGAGGGAAAGCTCTCGGGCCTTAAGGGCGAGGGCAAGCCCCTGCCCGATCGCCCGGCGGGCGAGGACGGCACGGCGGTAGGCTTTCGGATCATGGCCCAGGCGGGCGTCCTGCCCGAGGAGATCGTGCTGAAAAAGCAGGTCATCGCCGCGCAGGAACGCCTGGCCCGCCTGCCGGAAGGCCCGGAACGCACGGCCCTTCTGGCCGAGATCGCGCGGCTGCAGATGCGCCAGGCCATCGCCGAGGAAGCCCGGCGCCGCTTCATGCGCGACTGACCGCCGCCACGGCCCGGGGCAAGGCCTCGGCCAGGATATCCAGTTCGGCGTCGGGGGCGCAGCTGATGCGGATGCAGCGGTTCAGGGGCGCGACCCCGGGCATCCGGATGAAGACGCCTTCTGCCGCAAGCGCATCCACCAGGCCGCGGGCGAAGGCGCCGTCGCGGCCGGTATCGACGGCGACAAAATTGGTGGCCGAAGGCAGCGCCGTCATGCCGTTGTCCCCGGCAATGGCGCCGATCCGGGCCCGAGCGGTCGCCACCTGCGCCACGGTCCGGGCCAGCCAATCACGGTCTTGCAAGGCCGCAAGGGCGCCTGCCTGGCCGATGCGGTTCACGCCGAAATGGTTTCGCACCCGGTCGAAGGCGGCGATCAGGTCCGGATGGCCCATGGCATAGCCCACCCGCGCGCCCGCCATGCCATAAGCCTTGGAAAAGGTCCGCATCCGGATGACGCGCGGATCGTCTGCGTCGATGTCAGGAAGGGCGTCGGCCGGGGCAAATTCGGCATAGGCCTCGTCCAGGATCAGCAGCGCGCCTTCGGGCAGATCGTCCAGCATCGTCCGGATCACCGTGCCGTCGTGCCAGCTTCCCATGGGGTTGTCGGGATTGGCCAGATAGACCAGACGCGCGCCCACCTGCCGGACGCGGTCCAGCAGGGCCTGCGGATCCTCGGCGTCGTTTCGGTATGGCACCTTGTCCAGGCAGCCGCCGAAGCCCGCGACATGGAAGTTGAAGGTCGGGTATGCCCCGTCCGAGGTCACGACCACGTCGCCCGGCGCGACGGTCAGCCGCACCAGCAGGCCCAGCAGCCCGTCGATCCCCTCGCCCACGACGATGTTCCGGGGCCGGACGCCGTGATGAGCCGCAAGGGCGCGGGTCAGGTCGTGATTGGTCGGATCGCCGTATTTCCAGACCTCGCCCGCCGCCGCCTGCATCGCGGCAAGGGCGCGGGGGCTGGGGCCGAAGCCGTTCTCGTTCGCGCCAAGTCGGGCGGCGAAGGGACGGCCCGCCTGGCGTTCCAGCGTCTCGGGGCCGACAAAGGGCACGGTGGCGGGCAGGCCCGCCGGGATCGGGGCAAGGCGGATCATCAGAAGGCGCGGAAGGTCATCGTGGTCAGCGTGCGGCTGATATGGGGAATGTCGAACAGCTTCTCAGACAGAAACCGGCCCACATCCTCGTCTTCCGGGATATAGACCTTGGCGATCAGGTCGTAGTCGCCCGAGGTCGAGTAAAGCTCGCTCACGACTTCCCGGTCATAGATGGCCTCGGCGACCTGATAGGTCTTGCCGGGCTCGCAGCGGAACTGGACGAAGACGGGTCGCATGGGTGGCCTCCTTTGCAATCGGGCGCAGGTTAGACTGCCGCGGCGGGACGGGTCCATACCCCGCGCGCGTGTCCCCGCCAGAACCGAACCAGCAGCAGCGCCGCAGCCACCGTCAACCCGACGCAAAGGCCCACCCACAACCCGGCCGGACCATAGCCCAGCGGGAAGGCCAGCCCCCAGGCGACAGGCATCCCCACCACCCAATAGCTGAAGCCCGCGATCCACATCGGCACGCGCGTGTCATGAACGCCCCGCAGGAAACCCAGGGCCAGCACCTGCAGCGCGTCGGCAAGCTGGAACAGGGCCGCGAAGAACAGCAGGCCCGCGCCGATGCGGATGATCGCCCCGGCCTGCGGATCAGACGGGTCCAGATACAGCCGCACCAGCGGCACGGCGGCGGTCAGGAACAGCAGGATGGTCAAGCAGGCGAAGGCCAGCGACATCCAGGTGACGGTCATGGCCGCGTCGCGCATGAAGACGGGGTCGTTGCGCCCCTTGGCCTGGCCCACGCGGATCGTCGCGGCATTGGACAGGCCCAGATGCGCCATGAAGGCGATCGCGGTGATCTGCAGCGCGATCCCGTGCGCGGCCAGTTCCTGCGTGCCGATCCAGCCCATCATGATGTTCGACCCGACGAACAGCCCTCCCTCGGCCACCATGGTCAGGCCGATGGGCAGCCCGATCGAGGCCACGCGGCGAAGCGCCGACCAGTCGGGCCGCCAAAGCCGCTGGAACAGGTTGTACTTGCGCGCCATCGGCAGCCAGATCGCATAGGCGACCAGCAGGAACAGTTGCAGCCACTGGACCGTCAGGCTGGCGATGGCCGCGCCCGCGACGCCCAGTTCCGGCGCCCCCAGGTTGCCGAAGATCAGGATCCAGTTCAGCGCGACGTTCACCGGCAGCCCCGCCAGCGTCACCCACATCACCACCTGCGTCCGCTCCATCGCCGCCAGATAGGAGTTCAGCGTCAACTGGCACAGGACGACCGCCAGGCCCCAGCCGGCAATGCGCAGATATTCCTGCGCATAGGCCGCGACGACCGGGGACTGCCCAAGCGCGGACAGGATCGGTTCGGAAAACCACATCAAGGGCATGACTGCCAGCCCGAAGCCGCTGGACAGCCACAGGGCCATGCGTGTTTCGCGCCGCACCTCGGTCTCGTCGCCGCGGGCAATTGCGGTGGCGATCAGTCCCAGCACGCCGGTGCCGAAGCCCATGCCCAGGAAGAACAGGATGTGGAAAAAGGATGTGGCGATGACCAACCCGGCCAAGGCGTCCACGCCGTACCATCCGACCATTACGGTATCGCCGACGCCGATGGCCATGCGTGCCAGATGGCTGCCGATCAGGGGCAGGCCCAGCGACAGGGTCGCGGCAATATGAGGCAGATAACGGGTCATGATCCCGCCATACTGCGAGGGCGGTCACTTCACAATCTGCAAAAGCGGCAGATCAGCTTTCGGCTTTCCTTGAAAACGCGCACCAACCTTCAGTCGTCGCGGGACAGGGTCACGACGCGCAGCCGGCGGACGGTCTTCTGGATACGGCCGCGCACTTCGTCGGGCTCGGTGGCGACGGCCTGGATCAGCGCCCGCATGTCGCCGCGCGCGGTGTTCAACTGGTCGATCAACGACATGACCATCGCCAGCGAATCGTCGGGCAGATCATAAACCTCGGACAGGTCGCAAAGCAGTTGCAGCCGGGCCAGATCGGCCTCGCTGAAGGCATGGCCCTGCGGGGTGACGACCGGACTTACCACATGGGCGGCCACAAAGGCGTGCAGCCGGGCGGGATCCAGGCCCTCGAGGGTCGCGATGACTTCGGTCTCCGAGAAATGCCGGGCCATGCTATTTCCCTCCGGCCTTCATTCCGGCCCGCGGATCATAGCCATGGTCCTTGCGCCAAGCTTCCATGAAACGCGCCAGATCGTCGTCCACCCTGGGCGGCATCACGATCTTTAGGTCCACCTGCTGATCGCCGCCATTGATCCCCCGGCCGCGCAAGCGCAGCTTCTGCCCGGTCGTGGCACCCTTCGGGATCGTCAGGTTGACCGGGCCGTCGATGGTCGGGACCGCGATCTTGCCGCCCAAGACCGCCTCGTCCAAGGTGATCGGCAGGGTCAGCAGGATATCGTCGCCGTCGCGCCGGAAATCCGGATGAGGGGCCACGCTGATCGCCAGATAGGCGTCGCCCGCCCCGCCCTGCCCCAGGCCCTGCCCGCCCTTGCCTTTCAGCCGGATGGTCTGGCCGTCGCGCACGCCCTTGGGGATCGTCACCTCGAGGTCGCCCCCCTCGGGCAGGGTGATGCGGGTCTTGCCGCCCCTGGCGGCAGTCAGGAAATCGACCTGGAGCGAGAAGCGGTAATCCTGCCCGCGCACATGGAAGTTGCGTGGATCCTCGGCCCCGCCACGGTTGAAGCCGCCAAAGCCGCGCCGCCCGAAAAGGTCCGAGAAGACGTCCGACAGGTCCGGGTCGGATTCAAAGCCATAGCTGCGGGCATAGGGGTTGCCCGCGGCTTCGGCATGGTCGCGCCAGGGGCGGCGCTGCGCGCGTTCCTGGCCCTGGGCGTCGATTTCCCCTGCATCGAAGCGGCGCCGCTGTTCAGGATCCTTCAGCAGGTCATAGGCTGCGGATGCGGCCTTGAAGCGCGCCATAGCCGCCGGATCGGGGTTCAGGTCGGGATGGTCCGACTTGGCGATCCGGCGATAGGCCTTCTTGATCTCGGCGTCGCTTGCCGATCTCGTCAGCCCCAGGGCCTCATATGGATCACCAGCCATGCCCATTTCCTCATTTCATCGCCTGTGTTCAAGAACATAGGGAACGGCCACGTTTCATCAATAGGGCAGCGGATACTGCTTGTGCAGCCGGTCGATGGCCTTGCGCAGGTCGTCCGGCAAGGGCTTGCCCAGGCCCGCGATCAGGTGGTCAAGCTGGTCCATCCGCGTGGCGCCGATGATCGGGACCACCCTGAAGGGCCGTGTCAACTGCCAGGCGATCGCCATGTGGATCGCGTCCCAGCCATGTTCGGCGGCCAGCTTGTGATAGGCCTCGGTCGCGGCGACAGCTTGCGGGGTCTTGCGACCCCCAAGGTTGCCTTGCCCGCCCGTGGCCTTGTCGACCGCCGCGCGGCTGCCATCCGGCATGGCTCCGCCCGAGTATTTGCCCGACAACAGGCCAGCAGCCAGCGGGGAATAGGACAGAAGCGTCACGTCCTCGTTCACCGCGACCTCGGCCAGGTCGGTGTCGTAAAGTCGATAAAGCAGCGAATATTCGTTCTGGATCGAGGCCATGCGCGGCCCACCGGTCCGGTCGGCCACGTCGCACCAGCGGGCCAGGCCCCAGGCAGATTCGTTCGACAGGCCGACGGCGCGGATCTTGCCCGCCTTCCGGGCATCCGACAGCGCCCCCAGGACGTCGGCCATGTGGTCCAGCGTCTGCTGCTTCGACTGCTTTGAGGGGTCGTAGGTCCAGTTCTGGCGGAAGGCATAGCTGCCGCGCACCGGCCAGTGCATCTGGTAAAGGTCGATTCGATCCGTCTGCAGCCGCGTCAGCGAGGCATCAATGGCCTTGGCGACGATGGCGCCGTCATAGGGCGAGCCATCGCGGACCATCTGGCTGGGACCGGTGATCTTGGTGGCGATCTCGACCCGGTCGCGGTTGCCGCCGCGGGCCAGCCAGTTGCCGACGATGGTTTCGGTCAGGCCGATGGTTTCGCGCCGGACGGGGTTCACGGGATACATCTCGGCCGTGTCCAGGAAGGTGATGCCCGCGTTCAGGGCGCGGTCCATCTGAGCATGGCCCTCGGCCTCGGCCGTCTGGTTGCCGAAGGTCATGGTGCCCAGACAGATTTCGCTGACCTCGACATCGCTGCCGCCCAGTTTCACGCGCTTCATGGTGGTCCCTTTCCTGCTGTCGCGCGCACGTTAGCGATAGCGCGCGGCGACGCAAGGCTTTGACCAAGGCCGAACCTGTGCCAGCCTTGCACCGCCAAGGGGGCAGGACGATGGAGACAGGCAGGCCCGTGCTTCTGTCGGGCGGCAACCCGCAGATCCCGAAAGGCTTTGGCGAGGGACCGGTGCAGGCCTATATCGCAGCCATGCCGGGTTGGAAGCAGGACGTCGGGCGAGCGCTGGACGGTCTGATCACGGCTGCGCTGCCGGGCGTCGGCAAGGCGGTCAAGTGGAACTCTCCGCTTTACGGGATGCAGGAGGGGCTGTGGTTCCTGTCCTTTCACTGCATGACCCGATACGTCAAGGTTGCCTTTTTCCGGGGCACCGAGCTTCGGCCGATGCCGCCGGTCGGGTCCCGGCAGCCCCTGATCCGCTATCTGCATATCGACCAGGACGGTGCCTTCGACGAGGCGCAGTTCACCGAGTGGGTGCGGCAGGCAAGCCGTCTGCCGGGCGAGAGGATGTGATCACGCCCGCTCGTATCCTTGGGACGCGGCGATCAGTTGCCGGGTATAGTCCTGCTGCGGGGTGCCTCCGCGCAGGGCCTGGACATCCATCACCTCGACGATGCGGCCGCCCTGCATGACGGCCAGCCGGTCGCACATGTGGCCCACCACCGCCAGATCGTGGCTGACCATCACATAGGTCAGGCCGTGTTCGGCGCGCAGGTCGGCCAGCAGGTTCAGGATTTCCGCCTGGACGCTGACGTCAAGCGCGCTTGTCGGTTCGTCCAGCAGCAGCAGGCGCGGTTCGGCGGCAAGCGCGCGGGCGATGGCCACCCGCTGGCGCTGCCCGCCCGACAGTTGGTGCGGATAGCGGAAGCGGAAGCCGCGACCCAGGCCCACATCGTCCAGAAGCCGCGCGATACGGCGATCGATATCGTCCATGCCCTGCAGGCGCAGGGTTTCCGACAACACCGCATCGACCGAATGGCGGGGATGCAGGCTGGCATAGGGATCCTGGAAGACCATCTGCACGGTCTTGTGGAAGGCCCGGTCGCGTTTGCGCGCGGCCAGCGGCTGGCCTGCGACCGTGATGGTGCCGGACCAGGTGTCGATCAGGCCTGCGATGGCGCGCAGGATTGTTGACTTGCCCGACCCGGATTCGCCCACAAGGCCGAAGCTTTCGCCTTGGGCGACGCTGAAGCTGGCGTCTTTCACGGCGTCCACGCGGTCGGGATGGTGGCCGAACCAGACGTTCAGATGATCGACCGTCAGCATGGGCGGCTCCGGCGGGATAGGGTATTTGGACAACGGAGAAGCATCAGAGGCCCCCTGGAAATTCGGTTTCCAGGCTTTGGCTGATCATGTCGCCGTCGCGCCAGGCATCCTGACGTTCCAGCACCGGCAGGCGGTCCACCGGCGCGTCCAGCCGCGGCAGGCTGTTCAGCAGGCCCTGTGTGTAAGGGTGGCGGGCCTGGTGCAGGTCGCATGCCGCCAGCGTTTCCACGATCCGGCCCGCGTACATGATCAGCACCCGGTCGCAGAACTGCGCGACCAGGTTCAGGTCGTGGCTGATGAAGATCAGGCCCATGCCCCGGTCGCGGACCAGACGGTCCATGATGTTCAGAACCTCGGTCCTGACCGACACGTCCAGCGCGCTTGTCGGCTCGTCCGCGATCAGGATTTCGGGGTCGGGGGCCAGCATCATGGCGATCATGATCCGCTGGCCCATGCCGCCCGACACCTCGTGCGGATAGGCGCCCATGACCCGTTCGGGATCGCGGATCTGGACGGCGGCCAGCATGTCCAGCGCCTTTTGCCGGGCGGCGGCCCGGTTGCCGCCCGCGTGCAGGCGATAGGCCTCGACGATCTGGTCGCCGATGGTCATGACCGGGTTCAGGCTGAACTTGGGATCCTGCATGACCATGCTGATCCGCCTGCCCCGGATCTTGCGCATCCGGCGTTCGGGCAGGTTCAGGATCGACTGGCCCTCAAGGTCGAGGCGGTCGGCGGTCACGCGGCCGGGCAGACGGACAAGGCCCAGGATCGCGCGGCCGGTCATGGACTTGCCCGACCCGGATTCGCCCACGACCCCCAGCCGTTCCCGGCCCAGATCGAAGCTGATGCCGCGCACGGCCTCGAATGTGCCTTGGC
The DNA here is from genome assembly GCF_011801365.1 of Paracoccus sp. AK26. Classification (NCBI taxonomy): domain Bacteria; kingdom Pseudomonadati; phylum Pseudomonadota; class Alphaproteobacteria; order Rhodobacterales; family Paracoccaceae; genus Paracoccus; species Paracoccus sp. AK26. Next base: position 434,444 of record NZ_CP041041.1, on the reverse strand, counting down.
GCGTGGGAAAGCTGACACGCAGGTTCTGGACGGACAGCAGGGTCATTCCTTGGCCCCCTTCGGATCCAGCACGTCGCGCAAGCCGTCGCCCAGCAGGTTGAAGGCCATCGAGACGATGAAGATCGCGATCCCCGGCATGGCGGCGACCCACCAGAAATCCAGGATATAGGTTCGCCCGTCGGAAATCATCGCCCCCCATTCCGGCATCGGCGGCTGCGCGCCAAGGCCCAGGAAGCCCAGTCCCGCCGCCGACAGGATGATCCCCGCCATGTCCAGCGCAACGCGCACGATCAGCGAGGAAATGCACAGCGGCCAGATATGCTTGATGAGCAGCCGCAGCGGCCCCGCCCCTTGCAGGCGGGCGGCGGCGATGAAGTCGGCATGGCGGATGGTCAGCGTTTCCGCCCGCGCAAGGCGGGCATAGGGGGGCCAAGCGGTCAGGGCCAGCGCCAGGACCGCGTTGCCGATGCTGGGGCCCAGGGCCGCGACGAAGGCCAAGGCCAGGATCAGCTTGGGGAAGGCCAGGAAGATGTCGGTGATCCGCATCAGCACCTGGTCCACCCAGCCGCCCGCGAAACCCGCCACCGTGCCGATGAACAGCCCCATGATCGGCGCGATCAGCGCCACGGTGCCGACGATGAACAGCGTGATCCGGGATCCGTAGATCAGCCGCGACAGGATGTCCCGGCCAAGCGCGTCGGTGCCCAGCCAGTGATCGGCGGATGGCGGTTGCAGCCGGCCCGCCAGGTCCTGCGCAAAGGGGCTTTGGGGGGCAATCCAGGGTGCCAGGATCGCCATGCCGATCAGCCCGACCAGCACGATCAGCCCCAGCATCGCCAGCTTGTTGCCGCGGAAGGTCAGCCAGCCCTGGTAGAAGGCGCCAAGCCGGGCTTGGCGGCGGGTCTGGGGCGCGTCTGACAGCAGCCATTCTTTCCTGGATTGGGCGCGTCCGATCTGGTTCATTTCGACCTCGGATCGAGGACGCGATACAGGATGTCGCTGAACAGGTTCAGCACCACGAAGCAGGTGCCGACGACCACCGTGCCGCCCAGGACCGCGTTCATGTCGCCCGACAGCAGCGCCTTGGTTATGTATTGGCCCAGGCCCGGCCAGGAAAAGATGATCTCGGTCAAGACGGATCCTTCCAGCAGCGATCCGAAGGACAGCGCGATCACGGTGGTCAGCGGGATCTGGATGTTGCGAAAGGCGTGGCGCCAGATCACCGCGCGTTCGGACAGGCCCTTGACGCGGGCGGTGGTGATGTATTCGGCCGAAAGCTGTTCCAGCATGAAGCTGCGCGTCATGCGGCTGATATAGGCCAGGCTGAAATAGCCCAGAAGGCTGGCGGGCAGGATGATGTGGGAAAACGCGTCCTTGAAGGCGCCCCAGTCGCCCGCGATCAGCGAATCGACAAGGATCAGCCCGGTCACGGCCGGCACCATCCCGTCATAGATGATCCCCTGCCGCCCCGGCCCCCCGACCCAGCCGAGGATGCCATAGAAGACCAGAAGCCCCATCAGTCCCAGCCAGAAGATCGGCATGGAATAGCCCACAAGCGCCACCACGCGGGCCACTTGGTCGATGATCCCGCCGCGCCGCGCGGCGGCGATCACGCCCAGCGGCACGCCGATCAGGACGCCGATCAGGGTGCCCAGGGTCGCCAGTTCGAAGGTGGCGGGAAAGACGCGCTTGATGTCGTCCACGACAAGCTGGCCAGTGGAGATGGACCGGCCGAAATCGCCTGTCAGCACATCGCCCAGATAGCGCACGAACTGCACATACAGCGGCTGGTCCAGCCCCATTGCCTGATACGCGGCGTCGTATTGCGCCTGGGACGCGCGGTCGCCAACCACCTTCAGCACCGGGTCGATGGGCATGACCCGGCCGATGATGAAGGTGACCAGCAGCAGACCCAGCATGGTCAGGGCCAGCGACAACAGCGTGCCGCCGATGCTGCGGGCGCGGCGGCGCCGGGCGGCGGCGCGGTGGTTCGGCGCATCGGGATTCGGCGCGGGGGGCAAAGCTGTTCCACGGCCGGCGGCATCGGTGTCGGAAACGGCCAAGCCTTATTCGCCCTTCGTAACCTGCCGATACATGACCGAGGTCACGGACCCGCCGGAATTCCAGTTCTGCACGTTGTCGCGCAGGCCGGTGTTCTCGACCCGCTGGAACAGCGGCACGATCGGGGCCTCGGCCTGATACTGCTTCTGGATGTCGATATACATCTGGGCGCGCTTGTCGGCGTCCTGTTCCAGGGTGGCGGCGACCGTGGCCTCGTTCATCTCGGCCGGAACCTCATAGGCGTTGCGCCAGGCCAGAAGGCCCGTCGCCTGCGCCTCGTCGCTGTTGTCGGGGTTATAGGCGAAGGTCGCGGCATTGGTGTTCGGGTCCGAATAATCCGGTCCCCATTCGCCCAAAAAGACCGGCACGTCGCGGGCGCGATAGGCGTCCAGCACCTGCGCGCCGGTCATCTGCTGGATTTCCAGCGTCAGGCCTGCCTCGGCCATGGATGCCTGCAGGGCCTGGGCCACGTCCACATATTCGCGCAGGTCGCGGACCTTGGTGGTGATGGTCTTGCCGGACATCCCGGCCTCGTCGATCAGGGCCTTGGCCTTGGCGACGTCATAGGTCCAGGGCATGTCCTCCAGCGCGCCCAGGTATCCCTTGGGCAGGAAGGACTGGTGCGGAACGAAGGTGCCTTTCAGGAAGCTGTTCGCGATGCCGTCGTAGTCGACCAGGTGCTTCATCGCCTCGATGACCTGGGGGTTCGACAGGACCGGATCCTTCTGGTTCAGGCCCATGTACAGGATCCGGCCGCGCGGTTCGTCCTGGATCTTGACGCCCTCGACCGTGCCCACGGATTCCACGTCGGTCGGCGACAGGTTGCGGGCGGCGTCGATATCGCCCTGTTCCAGCAGCAGGCGCTGCGCGCTGGATTCGGCGACGTTGCGGACCACCACGCGCTTCATCGCGGGCGCGCCCTGGAAATAATCCTCATAGGCGGTGAACTGCACGGCCTCGTTCGGGCGCCAGCCGGCCAGGACATAGGGGCCGGATCCCGCCTCGTTGGTGTTCAGCCAGGTGTTGCCAAGGTCATCGCCCTGGGCGTTTGCCATGACCGTTTCCTTGTCCACCACGCTGGCGATGTTGGCTGTCAGGCAGTTCAGCACGAAGGTCGGCGCATAGGGCTTGTCGAGCGTCAGCGTCAGGGTCGTGTCGTCGAAGGTGATCTTTTCTTCCACGTTGTCGGCGGTGAAGCCGAACTGGGTCAGGATGAAGGCCGGGGTCTTGTCCAGCTTGACCGCGCGCTGCAGCGACCAGGCCGCATCCTCGGCCCGGACGGGGTTTCCGGAATGGAAGGTCACGCCCGGGCGCATGGTGAAGGTGATGGACATGCCGTCTTCGGACACTTCCCAGCTTTCGGCGAGCGAGGGCTTGAAGCCCGCCTCCATGTCCAGCGGGTCGAAATCGACCAACCGGTCATAGGTGTTCTGGTTCACGTCATTGCCCGAGAACTCGAAGCTCTGGGCCGGGTCCAGGCTGATGATGTCGTCAATGGCGGCGGCCACGACCAGCGTGTCGGCGGGCGTTTCCGCCCAAGCCGCGGGCGCGATGGCCAGGGCCGATGCCAGCAGGATCGCGCGCGGGGTCAGAAGATGTTTCATGGTGGTTCCCTGTCGGTTCATCCCGCTTCGTGGCGGGTTGCATGACATGCAGCGTGACCCATGGCCGGACGGGTGGCAACCCCCATCAGGCCCCGCGCAAGGCCCGGTGGAACGCTGCCAGCCAGCGGCGCGCATCGAAACCGGGCGGCGGATCGGCTGCGAAAAGCTGGCGGTCAAGCTGGGCCATGACGGCCGGGGCGGGCTGCCCGCGCCAGTGCAGGTGGCGGTCCGCAGCCGCCCGCAGCGCCGGCAGGTCACCCGTGTCGGCCGCGTGGCGCATGGCCCCCGCATGGGGGCCGGGCTGCCAGCGGCGCAACTGCCGGCGGATGCGGTCGCGGGGCAGCAGCCCGCGCCCCCGCAGCATGAGGCCGAGGCCAAGGGCCATGCCCCCGCCCAGCGACAGAAGCGTGCCCAGCCGGTTGCGCAGCACCGGTCCTTCCGGGTCGCCGAAGTTCGACCCGAAGCCCGCGAAGCCGAAGGGGATCGGCTTCAGGGGCGCCACCTGGATCTGCCGGTTGTCCGTGTCGAACCAGGTAAAGGCCTCGGCGTGAAGGATGGCGGGCTCGCCCGTGCGGGGGCGCAGCTGCCATTCCCAGACGACCCGCGCAACCGGCCCCCCTTCGGTCAGAACGGTTTCGCGGGTTTCGGGTTGGCTGAATAGGATCAGCCAGGGCTGGGACAGGTCGGGGCGTTCGGGCAGGTGATGGGCAAGGGTTCCCAAGGCCTCGATGGTGACGCGGCGGGTCAGGATCTCGTCCTTCTTCAGGCGGCCGGGTTCGGCGGACAGTTCGTCCGTCAGCGTCAGTTGCCGCGCCGACAAGGGCGGCGCGTCGGCGGGAAAGGCCCGGACGGCCAAGGTGACGGGATCGGCGGTCACGGTGGTTTGCGCGCGTTGTCCGTCCGCCGTGACATAGGTCAGCTTGTGGCTGACCGGGCCCACCGTCAACGGCCCGTCGCGGCGTGGAAACAGCGCGATCTTGCGTTCGAAGATCTGCAAAAGCCGACCCTGCACGCGATCCTTGTGCCAGTCGTCGCGCGCGATCTGGATCCAGTCGTAATCGGGCGAGTTCGGAAACTCCATGTCTTCCAGCGAGACGGTCAGGTCGTATTCGCCCCGGATCGTCAGTTCGATCATTTCCGACACGACCGGATTGCCGTGGTCGTGCAGGATCATCAGGCGGGTGTCGCCCTGCGCCAAGGCGGCGCCTGTCAAGGCCAGCCAGATCAGGATGGCGCGGATCACCACGGGTCTCCCTCCTCGGGACGGATCAGGCCAAGCTGGGCACGGCGGTCGAACTCGGCCAGGATGCGCAGGCGCAGGAACTCGCCCGGGTCGTCGACAATGGTGTCCAGCCACTGGTCGGTCGCGGCCAGGCCACGGGCGTCCAGCCGCCGCTCCCATTCCGGCCCCGAAGCATTGGCCAGAAGATCCGAAATGGGCACGTCTTCTGCCTCAAGCCCCCCTGCCCCCCGGATGCGACCAGGGGCGATGGAATCGCCCTGGTGCGGCGGATACATTGCGGCCACCAGATCGCGGTTGCGGCGGGCCTGTTCGTCGGCAGGGTTGGCAAACAGCATCGCATCGAAATAGGCCACCGACAGCGGGTAATCCCCCGTGGCCGCCAGCGACAGGCCGCGGTTGAAGGTCTGCGACCGGCCCGCCTGGGCGAAGGCCGCATCGGCAGCCGCGTGATCGCCCGCGCCGTAAAGCGCTACGCCGCGGGCAGCCGGATCGGACAGCAGGATCGCCGCGGGTCGGTCAAGCCCCGCGCGCAGGGCAAGACGGCCCAGGGCCTCGGGACCAGCCACGGCAAGGGCCGCGATTCCGGCCAGGGCAATCAGCGCGGGCTTCATTCCAGCCTCCGCAGCATCATCAGCAGCCCCGGCAGCGCCAGAACCGCGAGCCACGGCCCCAGGTCGCGGTATTGCAGCGCCCGCAGCGCCGGGTCGCGGGTCGATCCGCCGCTGCGCGCCAGCCGCGCGGCCAGCCGGTCGGTGCGGTCCCATGCCTCGACCGCCCCGCCGCGCACCAGCCGGTCAAGCGCGTCCTCGGGGGCGGCCGGGGCGCCGGGCGCCAGGGCTGTCAGCCGCAGGGCCGAGATGCGGACCCCCTGTTCCGCAAGCCGGTCTGCCTCGGCCAGGGCCTGCCGGTCGATCCCGCCGCCGTCCGAGACCAGCACAAGATCGGCACGCGGAAGCCCGGCCAGCATCCGCGCCGCCATTCCGATGGCCGCTGCCGGACGGCTGCCCTGCGCGGGCATTGTGTCGCCGTCCAGAACGCCGATCTGGGTCTGCAGGCTGCCCACGTCCAGCGTCGGCGCGGTTGCCGTGAAGGCCTCTCCCGAATAAAGCACCAGACCCACGGGCCGACCGGCCAGCCCCTGCGCCAGACCGGCCGCCGCCAGCTTGGCCTGGTCCAGCCCCGGCCCCTTCGCCACGGAAGGCGACAGGTCCACCGCAACCACCACGGCGTCCGATTGTGCCAGCACCGGCGCATCGGCGCGCGGCAGGGCCGGCCCCGCAAGGCCCGCGATCAGCAGCGCCAAGGCCAAGGGCGCAAGAAGCCGCATCCACAAGGGCTGGCGGCCGCGCAATGCCCCCAGGGCCTGCATCGCCCGCAGCATGTCCGAACCCATCACGCCTTCCCACCCGCCGGCATCGGGCAGGCGGCGCAGGCGCAGCAGGACCAGCCCCGCCAGCGGCAGCAGCGCCAGCAGCCACAAGGGGCGCAAAAGGATCAGCCCGTCCATCCGCGCCTCCGCCCGGCGATCAGGAACAGGCACAGCGCGGCAAGGGCGGCGGGCCAGACCCACAAGGGCTGCCACAACCGCATCGGCGGGCGGGCCGAGGGGTTTGGCTCCAGCCGGTCTAGGCTTGCGGCTACGGCCTGCAAATCGGCAGTGTCGCGGACGCGGAAGCTTTCGCCCCCGGCGACCTCGGCCACGGCGCGCAGGGTGGCCACGTCCACCGCGTCACGCGATTGGGGCTGGTTTTCCAGATCCTCGGGGCCAAGGGCGATGGAATGGACGCGGATGCCGTGGTCATGGGCCAGCCGAGCGGCTTCGACCGCGGGAACAGTGCCCGAGGTGTCCACCCCGTCCGACAGCAGCACGATCACCCGCGTCGGCGCATCGCTGCGCGACAGGCGCTTGGCGGCAAGGCCCAAGCCGTCGGAAATCGCGGTGCCGCGTCCGGATATGCCGATCTGCGCCTCGTCTATGGCGCGGGCCACGGCGTCCACGTCAAAGGTCAGGGGTGCGGCGAAATAGGCGCGCTCGCCGAAGATCACCAGCCCGATCCGGTCCCCCCGCCGCGCCGCGACAAAGGCGGAGGCGGTGCGCTTGACGGCCTCCAGCCGGGTGACGGGCTGGTCGTCCAGGAAGAAGTCTTCCTTCAACATGCTGCCGGACAGGTCGATCACCAGCACGATGTCGCGGCCCGATGCGGGGATCACGTCGCTTGCGACCTCGATCCGCGGGCCCGCGAGGGCAAGGACAAGCGCGATCCAGGCTAGCCCCGCCAGCCAGGATCCATGCATCCGGGCCGCGCCGGCAGGACGGGCACCCGCCAGAAGATGCGCGGGCAGCGCCAGGGCGGGGCGGGGCACGGCAAGGGGCGGCAGTAGGCGGCGCAGCAGCAGGGGCAAGGGCAACAGCGCCAAAAGCCAGGGAAAGGCGAGGCTCATCCCTTGCCTAGCCTCTGCGGCGGCCAAGCGCGATGCGGTCGATCGCGTCGTCGTCGGGCGCTGGCGCCGCGCCATAGGCGGCCGGGCGCAGCGGGTCCGGCAGGCGGCCGAGGATGCGGGCTATGGCAAGGATCCGCACTTGGGGCGGCATTCCGCGCGTGCCGAGGATCCGCGCGCGCCGCGACGGCCTGCGGGCCAGCAGCGGCCCCAGCAGCAGCGCGACCAGAAGGCCCGCCAGCAGGCCGATCCCGCCCAGGGCCAGCATCTCGCGCCAATCCAGTGCAGCCATGTCCAGGGGCAGGCGCGGCGGGGAAAGCTGGGCCAGAAGCTCGTCCCTTGTCACGGCGCGACCTCGGCCACCGTGGCGCCAAGCGCCCGCAGCCGCGAAAGATCGGCCGAGATGTCGGGCGCGGTCAGGCGGGCAATGCGGCTGTGCTGACCATCGCTTACGGCAAGGACGCCGGGCGGAGGCTGGATCTCGCTGTCGTCCAGCATCAGGGCCAGCGTCACGGCGCGACGCCGGCAAAGCTGGGCCAGGGCATCCTCGGCCCCTGCAAGCCCGTCAAGACAGGTGGCCAACAGCACCCTGCCCCCCGCAGGCGACATGCGCGCGGCGCGGGCGATCGCCTGGATCAGGTCTCCTTGTCCGGGCGCGGCAAGCGCCCCGTCATGCTCGCGGGCGAGGGCGTTGCAGACCGCCGCCATATGCCCTTCTCCGCCCGCCCCGCGCAATTCCGCCACCCGCGTCCCGGCCACCAGGCAGGCGACCGAGCCGCCGCGCAGGGCGACTGTCCAGCCCGCCTGCGCCAGGTGCCGCGCGGCGCGCACGGATCGCAGCGCCGCACCCGTGCCCCACAGCATCGGGGCGCGGAAATCGGCCAGCAGCAGGATCGTATCGTCGCGATCTTCGTGCAGGCTGCGGATATGCGGATGGCCGGTGCGGGCGGTCGCGGCGGGGTCCAGCCGACGGGGATCGTCGCCCGCGACATAGGCGCGGATTTCGCGCAGGTCCATGCCCGCCCCCGGCATCCGCGCCGGGACCGCGCCTGCACGACGCGTCAGCGGGCGGTGCTTGCCGCGGTCGGGTGCCTGGTCGCGCAGCGCCAGCAATTCGGCCGCGGTCAGGCGGATGCCCGGTGCGTCGGGCAGGCCTGCGGGCAAGGCTACCACGGGCGCACCTGGCGCAGGATCTCGGCCACCAGGCTGCGGGCGGTGCGGCCCTCGCCGCTGGCGGACCAGGCGGGGATCAGGCGGTGCGACAGGGCATCGGCGGCAAGCGCCTCGGCATCCTCGGGCAGGCCGTGGTCGCGGCCGTGCAGCCAAGCCCGCGCCCGCACCCCCGCCGCAAGCGCCAGCGTGCCGCGGGGCGAGACGGGATGTTCCACCCACTCCGCCACCGCCCCGCCCGGCCGCGTTGCCATGACCAACCGCACGATGAAATCCTTGAGCGCGGGTGCAAGATGAACCCGCGCGACCTGTGACCGCGCCTGGGCCAGGTCGGTGGCGCGGATCATCGTGCCGCCCTGAGTGGCCGGGGCCACCGCCTCGGCCTCGACCAGGTCGAGGATCGCGCGCTCGGCCTCGGCACTGGGCAGGTCCAGGCGCAGGTGCAGAAGGAAGCGGTCAAGCTGCGCCTCGGGCAGGGGAAAGGTGCCCTCGTGCTCGATCGGGTTCTGGGTCGCCACGACTATGAAGGGCTCGGGCAAGGGGCGGGTCACGCCGCCGGACGTCACCTGCCCCTCGGCCATGGCCTCCAGCAGCGCGGATTGCACCTTGGGCGGCGCCCGGTTGATCTCGTCCACCAGCACGAGGCTGTGGAAGATCGGGCCGGGGATGAAGTCGAAGCCGCCCGTTTCGGGACGGAACACCTGCGTGCCCGTCAGATCCGAGGGCAGAAGGTCCGGCGTGCACTGGATGCGGGCGTGGCTGCCGGGCAGATGCGCCGCAAGCGCCTTGACGGCGCGGGTCTTGGCGATGCCCGGCGGGCCTTCGATCAGGACATGGCCCCCGGCCAAGAGCGCGACCAGCAGGCGTTCCACCAGCACGGCATGGCCGATCAGCGTGGCGCCGATCTCGGACCCCAGGCGGCGGACGGCATGGGCCTGTTCCGTCAGGTCGTTCATCGCTTTCTCCCCCCGCGTTGAACTTGCCTACTGTGCAACTGCGTGGGATCGCGATCCAGTGCTAATGCTGGATTTTCCCTGCCACTTTGGTCTGAAAACCTCTAGCGGCGCAGGGCGTAGGCGACCAGGACCAGCAGCCCGCCGGCCATCGCGAACCAGGTCAGCGCATAGGTCAGGTGGGAATTGCGGAAGGCGATAACGGTCAGCCCGCCGATGGGTTGGGCATCGCCCGCGCGATCCGCGTCGATGAAATAGGGCGCGACATCGCGCAGGCCCAGGCTGGCGCCGATGGCCTGGGTGTCGCGCGAATACCAGCGGCCCGCATCCGGGTCGTTGGCGCGCAGGAAGGCGCCGTCGGGCTGGGACAGGCGTAACAGCCCTGTCACAGCCTGCGGTCCCTGCGGCAGGGGCCGGTCGTCGCGGCGGTCTGCGGCGACGAAGCCCCGGTTGACCAGAACTGTCCAGCCATCGTCGGTGACAAGCGGGGTCATGACCCAGAAGCCCGCCCCCCGTTCCGTCACCGCCTGCACCAGCACGTCGCTGTCGGGCCGGTATTCGCCCCCGACGCTGACGCGGCGGTATTCGGCATTCTCGGCCGTCAGCCCCGCCCATTCGGCAGGCGGGGGCGCGGGGACCGGGTCCGCCGCCACCCGCGCGTCCACGCGGGCGATCAGGTCGGTCTTCCAGGCCAGCCGCTGCACCTGCCAGACGCCCAGGCCCATCAGGACCAGGAAGACGATCCCCGCCGCGACCAGCAGGGCTATGGGGCGGCGGCGGGCGGTCACGATCCCAGGCCCAGAGCCTCGTGGTTCATCTGGGGCATCATGTTGGTGTTCATGTTGTACATGACCCACAGCGACCCGGACAGCACGATCACCAGGATCACGACGGTGAAGATCAGCGCCATCATGGTCCAGCCTTCGTCGCTGCGCGTGTTCATGTGCAGGAAATAGACCATGTGGACCAGGATCTGCACGATCGCCATGCCCACCACCACGGCGGCGGTCAGGAAGCGGCTTTCGAAGCCGCCCGCCATCACGATGGCAAAGGGGATCGCGGTCAGGATCACCGACAGGATGAACCCGGTCAGGTAGGACCGGACGCTGCCGTGGTCGTGGCCGTCGTCATGTTGGTCGCCATGCGCCTCGGCCTGGCGTTCGGCGCGATGCTTGTCGCCCTGGGCTTCAATCGAGGTCATCAGATCATCCCCAGCAGATAAACGAAGGTGAAGACGCCGATCCAGATCACGTCCAGGAAGTGCCAGAACATCGACAGGCAGGCCAGGCGGCGGCGGTTGGCCGGGATCAGCCCGCGCTGACGGATCTGGATCATCAGCGTGACCAGCCACAGGCAGCCAAAGGCCACGTGCAGCCCGTGGGTTCCCACAAGCGCGAAAAAGGCCGACAGGAAGGCCGACCGCTGCGGCCCCGCGCCCAGGTGGATCAGGTGCTGGAACTCATAGATCTCGACGGCCAGGAACAGCAGACCGAAGACCAGCGTGATCCCCAGCCACATCAGCGTGCCGCGCGTGTTTTCCTTGACCATCGCCAGCATAGCAAAGCCATAGGTGATCGAGGACAGCAGCAGAAAGGCCGTGTTCAGCGCCACCAGTTCCAGGTCGAACAGATCCTTTGGTCCCGGACCGGCGGCATAGCTGCCGCCAAGGACGCCGAAGACCGCGAAGAGGACCGCGAACATCAGGCAGTCGCTCATCAGGTAGATCCAGAAGCCGATGCTTGTGGACGCGCCCTCGTGGTGGTGGTGCGGCTCGACTTCCCAGAAATCGCCGGGGGCTGTTTGAGTGGCTGTGCTCATGGATCAGACCCCTGCGCTTGCCAGCTGGCGGTCGCGCGCGTCTTCCGTCGCGCGGACCTCCTCGGCCGGGATGTGGTAGTCGCGGGCATAGTTGAAGGTATGCAGGATCGAGGCGATCACGATGCCTGCGAAGGCGAGGGCTGCAAGCCACCAGATATACCAGACCAGGGCAAAGCCGCAGATCGTGGACAGGCCCGCGATGATGACGCCCGTCCCGGTGTTCCGGGGCATGTGGATGGGGACATAGGCGGCACGCGGCCGGGTCTGGCCGTAGCGCTTCATGTCCCACCAGGTATCCAGCCCGTGGCTGACCGGCGTGAAGGCGAAGTTGTAGGCCGGCGGGGGCGAGGACGTTGCCCATTCCAGCGTGCGCCCGTCCCAGGGATCGCCCGTCTCGTCGCGCAACTGGTCGCGGCGCGCGATGGACACGCCGAACTGGATGAACATGGCGGCGATGCCGATGGCGATCAGGACGGCGCCGAAAGCCGCGATCACGAACCAGATCTGCAGGCTGGGATCGTCGAAGACCCGCACCCGCCGCGTCACGCCCATCAGCCCCAAGATATAGAGCGGCGCGAAGGCCGTCCAGAAGCCCACGACCCAGAACCAGAAGCTGACCTTGCCCCACCAAGGATCCAGCCGGAAGCCGAAGGCCTTGGGCCACCAGTAATAGACTGCCGCGAACAGGCCGAACAGCACGCCGCCGATGATGACGTTGTGGAAATGCGCCACCAGGAACAGCGAGTTGTGCAGCACGAAGTCGGCGGGCGGCACGGCCAGCAGCACACCCGTCATGCCGCCGATCACGAAGGTCAGCATGAAGGCGATGGTCCACATCATCGGCAACTCGAACCGGATGCGGCTGCGATACATGGTGAACAGCCAGTTGAAGATCTTGGCGCCCGTAGGGACCGAGATGATCATGGTGGTGATCCCGAAGAACGAGTTCACGGACGCCCCCGACCCCATCGTGAAGAAGTGGTGCAGCCAGACCAGATAGGACAGGATGGTGATGCAGACCGTCGCATAGACCATCGAGGTGTATCCAAACAGCCGCTTGCCGGTGAAGGTCGCCACCACCTCGGAATAGACGCCGAACAGGGGCAGGATCAGGATATAGACCTCGGGGTGGCCCCAGATCCAGATCAGGTTCACATACATCATGGCGTTGCCGCCAAGATCGTTCGTGAAGAAGTTGGTGCCCACGTAACGGTCCAGCGTCAGCAGGACCAGCGTCGCGGTCAGCACCGGGAACGACGCCACGATCAGGATGTTCGTGCAAAGAGAGGTCCAGGTGAAGATCGGCATCCGCATCATGGTCATGCCGGGCGCGCGCATCTTGATGATCGTCACCAGCAGGTTGATGCCCGACAGCGTGGTCCCGACCCCCGCGACCTGAAGGCCCCAGATGTAGTAATCAACGCCGACATAGGGGCTGTAGCCGATCCCCGACAGCGGCGGGAAGGCCAGCCAGCCGGTCTGCGCGAATTCGCCCACGAACAGCGACATCATGACCAGGACGGCCCCGCCAACCGTCATCCAGAAGGACAGGTTGTTCAGGAACGGGAAGGACACGTCCCGCGCGCCGATCTGCAGCGGCACGACATAGTTCATCAGGCCCGTGACGAAGGGCATCGCCACGAAGAAGATCATGATGACCCCGTGGGCCGAGAAGATCTGGTCGTAGTGGTGCGAATTCAGATAGCCCTCGGACCCGCCAAAGGCGATCGCCTGCTGAAGCCGCATCATGATCGCGTCGGCGAAGCCGCGCACGAACATGACCAGGGCCAGCACGACATACATGATGCCGATCTTCTTGTGATCGACCGTCGTGAACCATTCGTGCCACAGGTATGACCACAGGCGATACTTGTGCAGCATCCACAACAGCCCGGCGCCGCCGATGGCGACGACCACGCCGGTGGCCCAGACGATCGGATCCTGCGGGATCGCGTTCCAGTCCAGGCGGCCCAACAGGAAGGTGGTTTGGATGTCGGAGGGTACAGCCATCTTCGGCCTCTACAGGTTCTGGTCGGCGCCGGAGGGCGGCGTGGACTGTGTCAGTCGGTTCGGGATCAGGTTGCGGCCCAGGATGCCCTGCGGCGCCTCGAGCCCCTGCCCGCGCATGGGCGTCAGGTCGCGCCGCGCGGGACGTTCGGCCTGATCGGCACTTGCCAGCATCTCGTTCAATTCCTCGACCGTGCAGATGCCGGTGACCTGGAAGGGCGGCAGGCCCAAGATGGGGCGCGGCGTGCCGCGGCCGGGATCGGTGAGCGCCGCCACGTTGGCGATGCCCGGCAGGCCCAGCCCGCCCTGGGCGTCATAGGCCATCATCTCGGCCATGCACATGCGGCCCTCCTCGACGCACATGTTCACCACGCGGCTGAACAGTTGCGGATCGACCTGGGCAAAGGCCTGGGGCGCCACATTCTCGCTGGGCTTTTCAAGTTCCAGATAGCGGGCGCGGTCCAATGCCTCGCCGCTGTCGGCCGCTTCGGCGACCCATGTGTCAAAGCCGGCGCCGTCAAGCGCATGGGCCTTGAAGCGCATCCCCGAAAAGCCGTGGCCCGAATAATGCGACGCCAGGCCCTGGTATTCGCCGGGATGGTTGAAGACGCCGTTCAACGTGGTCTGCATCCCCGGCATGGCATAGATCATCCCCGCCATCGCCGGGATGTAGAAGGCGTTCATGACCGAGGTCGAGGTCAGCGTGAACTCGACCGGGCGATCCACCGGCACGGCCAATTCGTTGACCGAGGCGATGCCCTGTTCGGGATAGATGAACAGCCATTTCCAATCCATCGCGACGACCTGGACCTGCAGCGGCTGTTCATCCTCGATGGGCTTCTCGGCGCTGATGCGGTCCAGCGGGCGATAGGGATCCAGCAGATGCGTGCCGACCCAGGTCAGCGCGCCCAGGCAGACGATGATCAGCAGGGGGATCGCCCAGATCACCAGTTCCAGCTTGGTCGAATGGTCCCAGTCGGGGTCATAGCTGGCCTGCTTGTTCGTCGCGCGATAGCGCCAGGCGAACCACACCGTCAGCGCCATGACCGGGATGATGATGATCAGCATCAGCAGCGTGGACTGCACCAGCAGGTTCGCCTGCCGCGCCGCGATGTCGCCCGAGGGCCGCAGCACGACCGCCTCGCAGCCCGCAAGCAGCATGATGGGCGCAAGCCAGAGAAGATGTTTGAAAGGGTGTTTCATGTGGTGATGACCCCGTTGGCCGCGAGACTCACGCAGCTGTTCAGACGGCGACGCCTTGAGATTGACGTTCAGATAGATGCCATGACCCATGTCAAACATAAGACAATTTGTCGCGTATTAATCCCGCTTCGTTTGTATCATGTCTGCCAATGACCGCGCGAATCCTTCGGGACGTCGCGCCTATTGCCCTTCATGCCTTCTGGCCCCATCCGGAGTGGTGCACGCAATGGTGACATCTGCCGAAACATCTGCCCAGCAAGGTCCAAGCCCCGGCAAGGATGCAGACGATATCCATGTCTCGCCGTCGGACATTGCGGTCGGCGTGGTGATCGGGCGCACGTCCGAGTTCTTCGACTTCTTCGTCTTCGCCATCGCCTCGGTGATCGTGTTTCCCGCGCGGCTGTTTCCCTTCGTGGACCCGCTGACGGGCACGCTTCTGTCCTTCGGGCTGGTGCTGCTGGCCTTTGTCGCCCGGCCTGTCGGCACGGCGATCTTCATGCGCATCGACCGCAAGCATGGCCGCGTGACCAAGCTGACACTGGCGCTGTTCCTGCTGGGCACCTCGACCGTGGCGATGGGGCTGGTGCCGTCCTATGCGGTGCTGGGCGAATGGGCGATCATCATCATGGCGGTGTTGCGGATCGGCCAGGGCCTTGCCATCGGCGGAAGCTGGGACGGGCTCTCCTCGCTTCTGGCGCTGAGCGCGCCCAGGAAGAAGCGCGGCTTCTATGCAATGGTGCCGCAGCTTGGCGCGCCCATCGGGCTGATCGTGGCGGCGCTGCTGTTTTCCTATCTGGTATCCAACCTTTCGGCCGAGGATTTCCTGGACTGGGGCTGGCGCTATCCCTTCTTCGTGGCCTTCTCGGTCAACGTCGTGGCGCTGTTCGCCCGTCTTCGCATCATCGCCTCGCCCGAGTTCCAGGAGGCGTTCGAGACGCGAGAGTTGCAGCCGACCCGCATCCGCACCGCCTTCCGATCGGACTGGCGCGCGATCTGGCTTGCATCCTTCGTTCCGCTGGCAAGCTTTGCGATGTTCCACATGGTCACGGTCTTCCCGCTGTCCTGGGTTTACCTTTACACGGACGAGACGCTGACCTTCTTCCTGAACATGCTGGCGCTTGCCGCGGCCTTCGGCCTGGGTTCGGTCCTGCTGTCGGGCTATCTGTCCGACTGGTTCGGGCGGCGGCGCGTGCTGCTGTGGGGCGCGCTTGGCATCGGCGTCTTCAGCCTGATGGCGCCCCTGCTGCTGAGCGCGGGCAAGACCGGCGTGTCGGCCTATCTGATCGGGGGCTTCATGATCCTGGGCATCAGCTTCGGCCTGTCGTCGGGCGCGGTGGCGTCGATGTTCAACAGCCGCAACCGTTACACGGATTCCGCTTTTGCCTCGGCGCTTGGCTGGCTGTTCGGTGCAGGGCTTGCGCCGCTGACCGCGCTGTTCCTGTCAACGACGCTGGGCCTGTTCGCGGCGGGGCTTTACCTGCTGTCGGGTGCTGCCGCCACGGCCGTGGCGCTGTGGCTGGCCCGGCAGATGGAGTTCCAGAAGCAGGGGTAAGGCCGCTTCACGATGCCGGGTCAAAGCGCAGGATCCCTGCAAGCCTTGGCCCGGCATCCGTGTCCTTGGGATGGGATACGCCGTCCAGAACGGGAACCTCGGGGAAATCGAAGGGACTGACGCCGTCGAGGCAGGCCACGTTCACGCCGAACTGTTCGGGGTTCGACCGGCGCTGATGGTGGGTATAGATCCCGCAGGTCTTGCAGAAGTAATGCTTCGCCGAGCCCGTGTTGAAGGTATAAAGCGTCAGGTTGTCCCGCCCCCCGACAAACTCGATGTCGCCAAGCTGGGCGGATACGGCGACCGCGCCGCGCATCCGGCAATAGGAACAAGTGCATCTGCGGACGGTGTTGAAGCCGTCCGTCAGCCGCATCCTGAACCGGACCGTGCCGCAATGGCAGGCGGCATCGATCTGATTTCTGTTGTCGGACATCCGCACCCCGCAATCATGCGGAGGTTAGCTTGCCGCCCGCGGCGGCGGCAAGCCCTTTGCCGGTTCTCAGCCCCGCAGCGCCTTGGCTTGCCTGCGCCGTGCGTGCAGCGCGGGTTCCGTGTAACCGGAGGGCTGGGTCGTGCCCGTCAGCACCAGGTCGCGCGCGGCCTCGAAGGCGGGACCGTCGAAGCCGGGGGCCATGGGGACATAGTTCGGATCGCCTGCGTTCTGTTCGTCCACCTTCAACGCCATGCGGCGCAGCGCATCCTCGACCTGGTCGCGGGTGATCAGGCGCTGTTCCAGCCAGTTTGCCAGAAGCTGCGCGCTGATGCGGCAGGTGGCGCGGTCTTCCATCATCGGCACGTCGTCGATGTCGGGCACCTTGGAACAGCCGACGCCCTGGTCCACCCAACGGACCACGTATCCCAGGATCCCCTGGGCGCTGTTGTCCAACTCGCGAAGGATCTGGTCCTGCGGCAGGGGCGTGTCCCCCATCAGGGCGGGGGTCAGCAGCGCATCCAGGTCGGGCACGGGCTGGCCCTGCAATTCGTCCTGCCGGGCTGCCACATCGACCATGTGGTAATGCAGCGCGTGCAGCGTGGCCGCCGTGGGGCTGGGGACCCAGGCGGTGTTGGCGCCCGATTGCGGATGGGCGATCTTGGCGCCCAGCATCTCGGCCAGGGCGTCGGGCTTGGCCCACATGCCCTTGCCGATCTGCGCGCGGCCGCGCAGCCCGCAGTTCAGGCCGATCAGCACGTTGCGGTCCTCATAGGCCTTCAGCCAGCCGGACCGGCGCGTCGCATCCCGCCCCGCAAAGGCGCCGGCCTGCATCGAGGTGTGGATCTCGTCCCCCGTGCGGTCCAGGAAGCCGGTGTTGATGAAGAACACCCGGTTGCGGATCGCGTGGATGGATGCGGCAAGGTTCGCGCTTGTGCGGCGTTCCTCGTCCATGAGGCCCAGCTTCACGGTGTTAGCGGGCAGGCCCAGGATCTGTTCCACCTTGGTGAAACTGCGATCGGCGAATGCGGCCTCGTCCGGGCCATGCATCTTGGGCTTCACCACATAGATCGCGCCGGCGCGGCTGTTCCGCGGGCCTTCGGTCTTTCTGATGTCGTGGATCGCGCAGGCAGTCGTGACCATCGCATCCATCAGCCCCTCGGGCGTGTCCTGTCCGTCCAGGCGCACGGCATCGGTGGTCATCAGCAGGCCCACGTTGCGCACCAGCAGCAGCGCGCGGCCCTGAAGGACAAGGGTGCTGCCGTCGGGGCGGGTCACCTGCCGGTCGCCGGCCAGGCGGCGGGTCATGGTCTTGCCGCCCTTTTCGAAGCTGTCGGCCAGATCGCCCTTCATCAGCCCCAGCCAGTTGGCGTAAACGGCGACCTTGTCCTCGGCATCGACGGCGGCAACGCTGTCCTCGCAATCCTGGATCGCGCTGAGGGCGGCTTCCACGACCACGTCGCGCAGGCCGGACGCCGACGCCGCGCCGATCGGGTGGCCGGGATTGATGACCAGTTCGACATGAAGCCCGTTGTGACGCAGCACCAGCCCGGTATCGCCGCCCTCGGCCCGGCGCCCGACATAGGCCGCAGGATCGCGCAGCGTCACGACCGAGCCGGCGACGGTGGCCTTCAGCCCCTCGGCATCGGCATCATAGGCCGACACCTCGGCATGGCTGCCGCTGGTCAGGGGAAAGGTCTCGTCCAGGAACTGCGCGGCGCGGGCCACCACCGCCTCGCGGCGCGCGGGCTCGATGCCGCCCGCGGGCGGCGGCGGCCCCAGCACGTCGGACCCGTACAGCGCGTCATACAGCGATCCCCAGCGGGCATTGGCGGCGTTCAGCGCGAAGCGGGCATTGCTGACCGGCACCACAAGCTGCGGCCCGGCGACCTGGGCAATTTCCGGGTCGATCTGGCCGTTGTCGACGGCAAAGGGCGCGGGTTCGGGGACCAGGTAGCCGATCTCGGTCAGGAAGGCGCGATAAGCGGTGATATCCCAAGGCTGGTTTCCCCGGGCCTTGTGCCAAGCGTCGATCCGGCCCTGCAATTCGGCCCGTCGATCCAGCAGCGCGCGGTTTTCGGCCCCGAAGTCGCGCAGCAGTTCCCCATAGCCCGACCAGAAGCGGTCGGCATCGATGCCCGTTCCCGGCAGCACCTGGCCTTCGACAAAGGCTGCAAGTTCCTCGGCCACCTCTAGGCCGTGTTTGGGGACATAGCGGGTCTGGCTCATGCGGCTGCTCCTTTCAACTGGGGCGACGGTATACCATCGCGCACTTTGAATCGGTTTACGTCAAGCCCCTGCATTTTCCAAGATATGGTGAAAAGTTTTTCTGCATTCCGGAAAAAGCCGGATAGGCGGATTCCAACCGTCCGGCTTGTCAGTTTCCAGCAGGATCCCGCGGTTTGCAGACGCCTCTGCAACCCCCGCCCGCCAAGCCCGTTGTCCTGCGCGCCGTCCGGCGGCGCATCCTAGGACGGACATGAAGGAGTTCAGATGTTCCGCAATACTGCTTTCGCCCTCGGGCTGGTTCTGGCCGCCCCGGCGGCTTTCGCGCAGACGGCCCCGGCGGCCGAACCGATCGACCCGTCGCTGGCCTACGAGGCCGCGCGCAACCAGCTGGGCATCCTGAAATACTGCGCGGACCAGGGCCATACCGGGACCGAAGCCGTTGCAGCCCAGGAAAAGATGGTGGGAATGCTGCCCGCGGGCGACACCGCCGCAGGCGACCAGGCCGAGGCGAAGGGTGCCGCCGGTACCGTGTCCATTGGCGAGACCGAGGTGACGCTGGCCAATGCCGCCGCCAACCAGAACACGACGGTCGACGCGCAGTGCAAGCAGATCGAGGCGGCCGTCAATCAGGTCGCCGCGCAACTGCCCGGCTGACGGACCCATCGGACCAGTCGGAAGGGCCGCCCGCGTGGCGGCCCTTTTCATGTTTTGCCGCTTCCCGGAATCTCGTCCTCGACGATCTCGGCCGTCACTTCGCGGGCTGCGGCCTCGTCCTCGGCCACGCTGCCCGCCTCGACGATCTCGCGGGCTTCTTCCTCGTCCTCGTCCTCCAGCGTGGGGGGATCCTCGCCCGCCAGGAAATTGCCGAACTTTTCCCAGCCGGGGACATAGTCGGCCAAGACGCGCATCACCACCAGCACCGGCACGGCGATGATCATGCCGATCACCGACCACAGCCATGCCCAAAGCGCCACGGCCAGAAACACCACCACCGCGTTCATCTGCAGCCGGCGCGACACGAAATAGGGCGTGATGATCTGCCCTTCCAGCGAGGTCAGCAGAAGATAGCTGCCCGCCACCATCAGCGGCCAGAACAGCCCCGGCATCACGACAAGCGCGACCAGGGCCGAGGAGATGACCCCCACGATCGCGCCCAGATAGGGGATGAAGTTCAGGATAAAGGCGCCCAGGCCGAACAGCACCGCGCCGGGCATTCCCCAGGCGAACATGGCAAGCCCGACCGCCAGCCCCAGCCCCGCATTGATGATGGTGATCGCGCCAAGGTAGTTGCCCAGCGAATCCTCGATCTGGCGCAGGGCCAGATAGGCGCTTCGCTTTTCGGCCATGGTGTCGAAGCTTTGCACGATCT
This sequence comes from Paracoccus sp. AK26, assembly GCF_011801365.1. NCBI lineage: Bacteria > Pseudomonadati > Pseudomonadota > Alphaproteobacteria > Rhodobacterales > Paracoccaceae > Paracoccus > Paracoccus sp. AK26. The sequence goes on along the minus strand of NZ_CP041041.1, from coordinate 414,366 downwards.
TGAGATACAGAAGGTCGCCCGACGCCAGCATGAAGAACAGCAGGAACAGCGTGAAGACCACCTGCCCGGCGATGGCGGGCGTGAACTTCATCAACGAGGTGAGGGGACTTTCGCTGACCTGCTCGACCTTGATGGGCTCCTGCTGTTCGGGGTCGTCGCTGGCCTGGACCTGCTCGATCTCTTGCGCGGCCTGCTGAAGCTCTTCGAAGGATTCGCGGATGTCGCTGAACTTCTGTTCCAGGCGGATCTTGATGGTGGGCAGGTTCTCGGCCGCCCGGCTGATCGGGCCGCTGGCGGCCAGGCCGATCAGAACCACCGTCACGACAAGCCCCAGCGTGATTCCCGTCGCGGTCAGCGCGTCCGGAATGCCGCGCCGGCGTGCAAGGCGGCGCAGGGGCGTGAAGACGAAGAACAGCAAGGCCGCCAGCGTGACCGGCATCAGGAAATCGCGCCCGGCGGCAATGGCTGCAAAGCCAAGGATCAGGAAGATGCCGATGACGGCCCAGTTGGCTGCACGTTCGCTTCTGCCGCTGCTTTCGGTTCGAAAGCGCGGAAAGCTGTATTTTTCGGCCACGGCGTCCCCCCTGCATCAACGCCAGCACCGAACGCGAACGGCGGCCCGATGTTCCGGACCGCCGCCAGCGTCAAGCCGCAAGGGGCCCGATTACAGGGGGTGGTCACCCGTCGCGTCGATCACGCGAGTAGGCAGGCCCATGTCCCCAAGAAGTTCCAGGAAGGGCCGGGCGGGCAGATCCTCGACATTGGCCATTCGCTTCACATCCCAGGTGCCGCGCGCGACCAGCACCGCCGCCGCGACCGGAGGCACGCCTGCGGTATAGCTGATGCCCTGGCTGCCGACTTCGTTGAATGCTTCCTTGTGGTCGGCGACGTTGTAGATGAAGACCTCGCCCGGCTTGCCGTTCAGGCTGCCCTTGACCAGATCGCCGATGCAGGTCTTGCCCTGGTAATCGGGGGCAAGGCTGGCCGGATCTGGCAGCACGGCCTTGACGACCTTCAAGGGCACGACCTCTTGCCCCTCGGCGGTTTTCACCGGCTGTTCGGACAGAAGGCCCAGGTTCTGTAGCACGGTGAAGACGTTGATGTAGTGGTCGCCAAAGCCCATCCAGAACCGCACATCGGCGTCCTTGTAGCGGGCTGACAGGCTGTGGACCTCGTCATGGCCCGACAGATAGGCCTTCTGCTTGCCGACGACGGGCAGATCCCATTCACGCCCGACCTCGAACATCTTGTTCGTGCGCCATTCGCCGCCCTGCCAGGAATAGACCGTGCCGGTGAATTCGCGGAAGTTGATCTCGGGGTCGAAGTTCGTGGCGAACCAGCGGCCGTGGGAACCGGCGTTGATGTCCACGATGTCGATGCTGTCGATCTTGTCGAAATATTCGTCCTCGGCCAGGCGGGCATAGGCGTTGACCACGCCCGGATCGAAGCCCGCGCCCAGGATCGCGGTGATCCCGGCCGCCGCCACATCATCGCGGCGCTTCCATTCATAGTTGCCATACCAGGGCGGCGTTTCGCAGACTTTGGCCGGATCCTCGTGGATGGCCGTGTCGATATAGGCTGCGCCCGCGCGGATGCAGCCCTCCAGAACGGTCATGTTGATGAAGGCCGTACCCACATTGATGACGATGCCCGCATCCACCTGGCGGATCAGCCCCTCGACCGCGCCCGCATTCATCGCGTCCAGCGCGTGGCTGGCGAAGGGCATCTGGTGGCCCTTGTCGCGCAGGCTGCCGATGATCGCGTCAGCCCGTGCCTGGGTGCGGTTGGCGATGTGCAACTCGCCAAATTCCGCGGCCCATTGCGCAACCTTGTGCGCCACGACTTGCGCGACGCCACCCGCGCCGATGATGAGGACGTTCTTCTTGGCCAATTCTGGATCCTTTCCGGGGTTGCAGAGAGGGCGCCTTAGGACAGGCTGGACTTGTAGTCTTCGTAGGGAAAGCTGCGGACGCTGCGGACGCTGCCGTCCTCTTCCCTGATGGCGATGGCGGGCATGGCCACGCCGTTGAACCAGTTCTTCTTGACCATGGTATAACCCGCCGCGTCCGCGATGCTGATCCGGTCGCCGACGGCCAGGGGCTTGTCGAAGCGCCCGTCGCCGAAGATGTCGCCCGCAAGGCAGGTCTTGCCCGCGATCTGGTATTCGTGGGTGCCCAACTGCGGCAGCTTGGCGGTTTCGCGATAGATCAGCAGATCCAGCATATGCGCCTCGATGCTGCTGTCGACGATCGCGACCTTCTTGCCGTTGTCGATGATGTCCAGCACGCTGACCTCCAGCGTGGTGGTGCCGGTGATGCTGGCCTCGCCCGGTTCAAGATAGGCCTGGACGCCGAAACGGTCCTGGAAGGCCTTCAGCCGGTCCGCCAGACGCTCGACCGGATAGCCCTCGCCGGTGAAATGGATGCCGCCGCCAAGGCTGACCCAGTCCAGCCGCTTCAGGATCTCGCCGAACTCGGTCTCGATCCGGGTCAGCTGGCTGTCGAACAGGTCGAAGTCGCGGTTTTCGCAGTTGTAATGGATCATCACGCCGCTGATGCGGTCCATCGCCTGTTCCAGCCGCGACAGATCCCATTCGCCCAGGCGGCTGAAGGGTCGCGCCGGGTCGGCCAGGTCGAAGCCGCTGGTGGAAAAGCGCGGGTTCAGGCGCAGGCCGGTTGTCACGCCCTTGGCGCGGTCGGCAAAGCGGTCAAGCTGGGACAGGCTGTTGAAGATGATCTTGTCGGAATAGGACACCGCCTCGTCGATCTCGTGATCGGCCCAGGCGACGGAATAGGCATGGGTTTCCTTGCCAAAGGTTTCGTGCCCAAGGCGCAGTTCGAACAAGGACGACGAGGTGGTTCCGTCCATGTAGTCGCGCATCAGGTCGAAGACCGACCAGGTGGCGAAGCATTTCAGCGCCAGCAGCGCCTTGGCCCCGGACGCCTCGCGCAGGCGCGCGACCTGTTCCATGTTGCGACGCAACGCGGATTTGTCGATCAGGTAGAAGGGCGTCTGCATCCCGGCCATGCGAAACCTTTGGGCTGAAAGCGAAAGCGCCGATATAGCCACGGCCCGTGCTTTTCGCAAGGAACGGTGTCAGGGGCGTGACAGCCCTCAGCCGCCCGAGGCGAACCGCCGGAATTCGCGCTTCACCAGGTCAAGTTCCGCCCGAAGCTGCGCGACCTCGGCCAGCAGCTCCTCGCCCGCGACGGTGCCCGCGACAAGGGTCAGGCTGGCCAGCACCTGCGATCCGACCTTGTCAGGATCGCCCGCCACCAGCAGCAACCCATGCACCCCCCGGTCGATCACCGATCCCGGCAGATCCACGGCCACGGACCAGGTGCCCGGCCCGGCCTCGCGCAGCCTTGCCTGCGCCACCGCCTTGCCCCGATGGACCAGGCACAGCGCCGCAGGCGGGTCGTCGGACTGCAAGGCCCCGGTCCAGCAGCCCGCGGACAAGCCGTGATCCTCGAACGTCATGGCTTGTCCCTTCAGGCCTGGGCGCGCGGGTGATGCGACACCAGCACGTCGTTGATGGTGACCGCGTTCAGGCGGGGCGATTCGAAGATCAGGTCCAGCCAGGCGCGTTCGATGGGCCGGTTGGCAAGGTCGGCATATGCCAGGTCGAACTCGACCCGCCGGCGCGCGCCCCTTCCTTCCGCCGGGTGGCCCAACTGGCGCAGCATGGTCTCGGTATTCGGGCCTTGGACCAGGTTGATCCGGGCATAGATGGTGATGGCTCGTTCCGCGTCCATCACCGTGTCCAGTTGCAGCACGCGTTCCGGCCCCAGCCCGCCCAAGGCGTCGCCGGGCAGGTCCAGGGCCAAGGACAGGAAGCCGCAGGAATTGCCCATCATCTCGACCTGCAGGGCATAGCAGGCAGCCTGTCCGGGGCGTGGCCGTGCAGACTGGCGCAGGATCAGCGCGTTATAGGGGCAGTCGTGCCACAGGGCCGCATCCTCGCCCAGGCGGTGGCCGTTTTCCGGCGCGACAACGGCCCTGGGGCTGACCTGCCCGCACAGCAGCCGGGGCCGCCAATGCCAGTCGGTGCCGGGCGGCAGGTCATCCTCGGCAACACCGGTCTTGCGCAGCATCCAAGGGTCCGAGATCTGCAGGAAGCGCGACAGGTGGCGATGCAGGCGCTGCGCTTCCTCGCGCAGGTCGGGGTCCACAGGCTTCGGCCTGCGGTCCAGCCGCTCGGCCAGGCGGACCCAATCCGGGCGCCGCCGATCCAGACCGAAGATGTCAAGCAGCCGCATGACCATGAGGGCACCTTGTCCTTGTCCCCCGTGGATAAACTGCAACCTGGGCGCGAACAAGCCTCAGCGCAGCAGGGCGTCCAGATGCGCCGCGGCAGTGAAATCCGCGTCCGTCAGACCGCCCGCATCATGGGTGGTGAAGGTAACCTGGCAATAGCCCCAGCCGAAGGCCACGTCGGGGTGATGGCCGCGCTTGTTGCCCAGCCAGGCCGCCAGGTTCGCCATCTCGACCGCCTTGGCAAAACCCTTGAACGCGAAGTGGCGGGTGATCGCCTTGCCCTCTGGGGTCAGGGTCCAGCCATCCAGGCCCGCCAGCCGTTCAGCGATATCTTGGCTTTCCATGTCCCCTCACAGCAATGGCGACGCCAGGGCCAGCAGGTTGTTGCGCAACCGGCGCAGGATCGACCAGTTGCGGACCTCCTCCAGCGTAATCTCTCGCGCGCGTTCGGCATAGCTTTCCTGCCGCGCGTCCAGTTCTTCGATGAAGTCGCGGTCGAAGACGGCCATGTTGACCTCGTAGTTCAACTCGAAGCTACGGCGGTCCAGGTTGGCGCTGCCGACCATGCCCATCCGGCCGTCCACGGTCATGATCTTGGAATGCAGCAAGCCGTCCTGGAACAGCAGGATCCGCGCCCCCGCCGCCAGAAGGCCATAATAGAACCCCTGGCTGGTCGCGCCCACCACGATGGAATCGTTGCGCGCCGGCAGGATCATCGTCACCTCGACCCCCCGCCGGGCGGCGGCGCGGACGGCTGCGTCCAGGGCGGTGTCGGGAACGTAGTATGGCGTCGTGATCACCACCCGGTCGCGCGCCGCATGAAGCATCCCGGACAGGCAGTCCGAGATCGACCCCTGCCGCCGATCCGGCCCGGTGGGTATGACCTGGGCGATGTCGCCCGGATCGGCCACCGGTTCCACGGGCTGCAGCATGTAGCCCAGGTCCTTGCCGGTATAGCTCATCCAGTCGCCCAGGAAGACCGACTGGAACTGCCGCACGACCGGCCCCTCGACCGACATCAGGATATCGACCCAGGGGGCAAAGCGCGGCTTGATGGCGAAGGCCATGTCCGCGCAGTTGCGGCTGCCGGAAAAGGCGAGGCGGTTGTCGACCACCAGGATCTTGCGGTGGTTGCGCAGATCCAGCCTGCGGAACAAGACGCTGATGAAGGGCAGGCCCCAGGGGAATGCGGTGACGCATTCTGCGCCCGCTTTCTGCATCTGCGCCCAAAGGGGCGAACGCACCAGCAGGCGCGATCCAAGCGCATCCACGATCACCCGGCATTCGACGCCCCGGCTGGCGGCGCGGGCCACGGCCTCGGCCACCTTTTGGCCGGAATGGTCGGGCAGCCAGATGTAGAACAGGATATGGACGTGATCCACGGCGCGGTCGATGCTGTCGATCAGCCGGTCGATGGCCTCGTCGCTTTCCTCCAGCAGGTGGATGCGGTTGCCCGACAAGGCCGACATGCCCCCTACCGCCGCATTGGCCGCGACCACCGGCAGCGCGTAATGCGGCGGCTCGGCGATGACGGCGGGATTGGGGATGCGCAGGTTGGTCAGCCGGTCGCGCACGTCGGCCATGCGCTGAACCTCGGCCTGGTTCATGCGAACCTCGCCGAACAGGATATAGGACAGGATGCCCACGACGGGCAGCGCCTCGATGACCATGATCCAGGCCAGGCGGACAGACGGATCCAGCCGCGGGCGGATCAGGACGCGCGCGATAAGGGCCAGCGTGACCGTCGTATGCAGCATGACGAGGAATGAGGCCCACATGCCGCGCATCATTCCCGCCCGCCACGGCAATTGCAATTCCCCCCGTCGCGGCCTATCTCGGTGGCTTGAAAACAGCAGGGGCCGCCCGCGAATGAACTGGATCACCAACTACGTCCGTCCGCGCATCAATTCGCTGTTCTCGCGCCGCGAGGTGCCCGAGAACCTGTGGACGAAATGCCCCGAATGCGGGACGATGCTGTTCCATCGCGAATTGTCGGACAACCTGAACGTCTGCACGAATTGCGACCACCACCTGGCGATCAGCCCCCGCGACCGCTTCACCGCCCTGTTCGACGGCGGCGCTTTCCTCGAGGTGAAGGTCCCCGAGCCCATCGCCGACCCGCTGCAGTTCCGCGATCAGAAGAAATACCCCGACCGCATGAAGGCGGCCCAGAAATCCACTGGCGAAAAGGAAGCGATGCTGGTCGCCGAGGGCGAGATCGGCCGCACCCCCATCATCGCCGCAGCCCAGGATTTCAGCTTCATGGGGGGGTCGATGGGCATGTACGTCGGCAACGCCATCATCGCCGCCGCCGAACGGGCCGTGAAGACCAAGCGCCCGCTGGTGCTGTTTTCCGCCGCCGGGGGCGCGCGGATGCAGGAAGGCATCCTGTCCCTGATGCAGATGCCCCGCACGACCGTCGCGGTCGAGATGCTGAAGGAAGCAGGCCTGCCCTATATCGTCGTATTGACCCACCCGACCACCGGCGGCGTCACCGCCAGCTATGCCATGCTGGGCGACATCCAGATCGCCGAACCCAACGCCCTGATCTGCTTTGCAGGCCCCCGCGTGATCGAGCAGACCATCCGCGAGAAACTGCCCGAAGGCTTCCAGCGGGCCGAATACCTGCTAGAACACGGGATGCTGGACCGCGTGACGCACCGCAAGAAACTGCGCGACGAACTGGTCTCGATCCTGCGCATGGTCGGGGGAATGCCCGCCCCCACCCGCGCCGACCTGCCCGCGCCCGTCATCGAACCCATCCAGCCCGAACCCGCGCAGGCCGTCTAGGCTTCTTCTTCACCCAAACATCCCGGGGGTCCGGGGGCTGGCCCCCGGCTTGTGCCGCCATGAGCCAATCCGACGCCATCCTCGACCGCCTGATGTCCCTGCATCCCAAGGTCATCGACCTGTCGCTGGACCGGATGCACCGCCTGCTGGCGGCCCTTGGCAACCCCGAGCGCCGCATCCCGCCGGTGATTCACATTGCCGGCACGAACGGCAAGGGCAGCACCCAGGCGATGATCCGGGCGGGGCTGCAGGCCGGTGGCGCACGGGTCCATGCCTATACCTCGCCGCATCTGGCGCGTTTCCATGAACGCATCCGCTTGGCGGGCGATCTGATCGCGGAAGCCGACCTCGCCGCCACGCTGGAGGAATGCGAGGCCGCCAATGCGGCCCAGCCCATCACCTTCTTCGAGATCACGACGGCAGCCGCCTTCCTGGCCTTCTCGCGCACCCCTGCCGATTTCACCCTGCTCGAAGTGGGCCTTGGCGGCCGGCTGGACGCCACGAACGTGATCGACAGCCCCCGCCTGACGGTCATCACGCCGGTCAGCATCGACCATACCCAATACCTGGGCGAGACGCTGCCCCTGATCGCGGGCGAAAAGGCCGGCATCATCAAGCGCGGCGTCCCCGTGATCGTCGGTCCCCAGCAGGACGAGGCCCTGCGCGTGATCGAGGCCAAGGCCTCCGGCCTGACCGCGCCTGTTTTCGCCCATGGCCAGCACTGGATGATCGCGCGCGACCGCGACGGCATGGTCTATCAGGACGACCACGGGCTGTGGGACCTGCCGTTGCCTAACCTGATCGGCCCCCACCAGATCCAGAACGCTGGCACCGCCCTTGCCACCCTGCGCCACCTGGGCGCGACCGATGCCCAGGCCCACGCCGCCGTGACCCAGGCTGAATGGCCCGCCCGGATGCAGCGGCTCCGCCACGGTCCGCTGGTGGACCTGGCCGGCCCGCAGGCGGAACTGTGGCTGGACGGCGGCCACAACCCCGCCGGGGGCGAGGCGCTTGCCGCCACGCTTGCCGCCCTGCCGATGCGCCCGACGCATCTTGTCTGCGGGATGCTGAACACCAAGGACATCGCCGGCTATCTGCGCCCGCTGGCGGCCCATGCCTGTTCCCTTACCGCCATTGAGATCCCCGGAGAGCCGAACACCCTGCCCGCAGCCACGACCGCGGGCGTCGCGGCAAGCGTCGGCATGATCGCGGGCATGGCCGATGATGCAGCGGTCGCCGTTTCGGCCATTATCGCACGGGATCCCCAGGCGCGGATCCTGATCTGCGGGTCGCTGTATCTGGCGGGCCGGGTGCTGCGCGAGAATGGCTGAGGGCTAGGCCCCCCGCCCCCAACCTGCATCCTGCATCTCGCGCAGGCGGCTGGCGGTGCGCTCGAACTCGAAGCTGCCCTCGCCTTCGTTGTAAAGCTGCTCCGGCTGGTCCGCCGCGCTGGCGATCAGCCGCACCTTGGCTTCATAGATCGCGTCGATCAGGGTGACGAAGCGCTTGGCCTCGTTATAGTTGGACGCGGACAGGCGCGGGATCGCGTCGATCATCAGCACCCGCACCTCGCGCGTCAGCGCCAGGTAGTCGGCCGGGCCCAAGGGCTTGCCGCACAGGTCCCAGAAGCTCGACCGGCCCGCGCCGTTTGCGAATCGCGGCAGGGTGAAGCTGCGCCCGCCGACCTCGATCCGCCGGGCCTCGCCTTGCGCGCCGCCGGTCATGTTGTCCCAGATCGCGTCCATCGCGTCCCTGGCGGCGGCATCGGCCGGGCAGAACCAGACCTGCCCGCCGCTCGCCCGGCCCTGCCGGTGGTCCACGGGGCTGTCCAGGCAGACGACCTCCAGCCGCTGGCGGATCAGGTCGATGAAAGGCAGGAACAACTGCCGGTTCAGCCCGTGCTTGTACAGATCCTCGGGCACGCGGTTGGATGTCGTGACGATCACCACGCCCTGTTCCAGCAACACCTGGAACAGCCGCCCCACGATCATCGCATCGGCGATGTCGGTGATCTGCATCTCGTCAAAGCACAGAAGGCGGACCTTGGCCGCGACCTCCATCGCGACGGGGCGCACGGTGTCCTGGTCGCCCCGCTGGCGGGCGCGGTTCAGGCCCGCCTGGATTTCCTGCATGAATTCGTGGAAATGCACGCGCCGGGCCGGCACCGTTGCGGCCTCGGCCATCAGGTCCATCAGCATCGACTTGCCGCGCCCGACGCCGCCCCACAGGTAAAGCCCCCGGGCAGCCGGTGCGGGCGGCGGGCTGCCCACGCCCAGGAAGGCCCGCCATGCCGACCGCTTTTCCGGCGCGGGGGTGGCGGCCATGTCGTCCAGCACCCGGTCCAGATGCGGCAGCACGGAAAGCTGCGCCGGATCGGCCTCGATCCGTCCTTCCGCCACGCGCTGCCTGTAAAGATCGCTGACCTTCCCCATGCGCCCGCAAGTGCCACGGATGCGGAAGCCCCCGCAAGGCCCAATGCTTGACCATTCGCCGTGCCCCGTGCGACCCCTGCCAAAGCAGCCTTTTCCGAGGATCCATGACAAAGACATCCAGCCTGATCGCGGACATGCCCGTCCTGTTCGTCATGGCGGCCGAGGCCGAATACGGCCCCGCCCTGCGCGCCCGGATCGACCCGATCATCACCGGCATCGGCCCGGTCGAGGGCGCGGTCCAGCTGACCGCAGCCCTGGCCGGAATGCGCGACCTGCCGCGGCTGATCGTGTCGCTGGGCTCGGCCGGGTCGGCGCGGCTGGAACAGGCGCAGGTGTATCAGGTGACGGCCGTCGCCTATCGCGACATGGACGCCTCGCCCCTGGGCTTCGAAAAGGGCCGCACGCCGCTGCTGGACCTGCCGGTCCGCGTCGAATTGCCCCTCCGGGTCGAGGGGGTGCCGACCGCCACCCTGTCCACCGGCGCCAACATCGTCAGCGGGGCGGCCTATGACGCTGTGGCCGAGGACATGGTGGACATGGAAACATTCGCCCATCTGCGCGCGGCCCAGCATTTCGGGGTGCCGCTGGTCGGGCTGCGCGGGATCTCGGACGGGGTCGCCGAATTGCAGACGCTGTCGGACTGGACGCAATACCTTCACATCATCGACGAAAAGCTGGCATGGGCAGTGGACCGCATCGCCGAGCAACTGGCCGACGGACGGCTGATGCCCTTGGCCCCGCGCTTGTCCTGAGGCGTCCCACGGCCTAAACCCGCCTGGCACAGCTACCGGCAAAGGCAGACATGGCACGCGGCACGACGATTACTCCTGACCGGCCCACCAGCAAGCGCGTGGGCGCCCTGCGCGCGCTCTGGCCCTTTGTCCGCCCCTACCGCGTCCAGGCGGGCCTGGCGCTGATCGCGCTTGCCGCGACCTCGGCCATCAGTCTGATCCTGCCGCTGGCGGCTCGGCGGGTCGTGGACAATTTCGACGATGGCGCCGGGCTGCTGGACGACTATTTCGGCGCGGCGCTGATGATCGTGGCGCTGCTGGCCCTGGGCACGGCGGCGCGGTATTACTTCGTCACCCGCCTGGGCGAACGGGTCGTGGCAGACATCCGCAAGGCCGTCTTTGCCCGCGTCATCACCCTGTCGCCCGCCTTCTTCGAGCGCGTGATGACCGGCGAGATCCTGTCGCGCATCACCACCGACACGACGCTGATCCAGTCGGTGATCGGCGCGTCCCTGTCCATCGCGCTGCGCAACATGCTGATCCTGGCGGGCGGGCTGGCGATGCTGGCCTTCACCTCGCTGAAGCTGATGGGGCTGGTCCTGCTGATCGTGCCGGCGATCCTTGTGCCGATCATCGTCCTTGGCCGCCGCCTGCGGGGCCTGTCGCGCGCCAACCAGGACTGGATCGCCGCATCCTCGGGCGCAGCGTCCGAGGCGCTGCTGGCAGCCCAGACCGTCCAGGCCTACACGCATGAAGGGCGCAGCATTGCGCGCTTTGACGACGTGACCGAAAGCTCGTTCGGCGTGGCGCTGACGCGGATCCGCACGCGGGCGGTGATGACCGCCATCGTGATCTTCCTGATCTTCGTGGGCGTGATCGGCGTTCTGTGGATCGGCGCGCGCGACGTGCAAACCGGCGTGATGACCGCCGGGCAACTTGTGCAATTCGTGATCTACGCCATCCTTGTGGCCAGTTCGACCGGCGCCCTGTCCGAGATCTGGGGCGAACTGCAGCGCGCGGCGGGCGCGACCGAACGCCTGGGCGAACTGCTGTCGGCCGAGGATGCGCTGACCGATCCTGCCCGTCCCCTGCCCCTGCCCCGCCCGGTGCGCGGCCAGATCACGCTGGACGGCGTCAGTTTCCGCTATCCGACACGGCCCGATGTCTCGGCCCTTGATGATGTCAGCCTTTCGATCAAACCGGGCGAGACGGTGGCCCTGGTCGGTCCGTCGGGCGCGGGCAAGACCACGGTGATCCAGTTGATCCAGCGGTTCTGGGATCCGGCGTCAGGCCGCGTGACGCTGGACGGGATCGACCTGCGCGACATGGCGCGGGCCGATTTCCGGCAGGCCATGGCGCTTGTCCCGCAGGATCCGGTGATCTTCGCCACGACCGCGCTTGAGAACATCCGCCTCGGCCGCCCCGATGCCCCCCCGTCCGAGGTCGAGGCCGCGGCCCGCGCGGCCCATGCCCATGATTTCATCACCACGCTGCCGCAGGGCTATGACACGCCCCTGGGCGAGCGCGGGGTGATGCTGTCGGGGGGCCAGCGCCAGCGCATCGCCATCGCCCGCGCCATCCTGCGCGACGCGCCGGTCCTGTTGCTGGACGAGGCCACAAGCGCGCTTGACGCGGAATCGGAATCGCTGGTGCAGGCCGCCGTGCAGCGGCTGTCCGAAAACCGCACCACCGTCGTGGTTGCCCACCGGCTGGCCACGGTGAAAAAGGCCGACCGCATCGTGGTCTTCGACGGCGGCCGGATCGTGGCCCAGGGCACCCATGATGCCCTGGTGTCCGAGGGCGGGCTTTACGCCCGGCTGGCGCGGATGCAGTTCACCGACATGCCGGTCCTGCCGGAACCCGCCTGATCACTTCGGAGCGGCATAGACCGCCGCCCAGAAGCGGGTCTTGCCGTCCGGCCCGATCGCCTGCCCGATGCCGTAATCGCGGACCTGCGGAATCATGATGTTCGCCAGATGGCCGCTGGACGCGTTCCATTCGGACAGCACGCGTTCCTGCGAGAATGGTCCCGCGGCGATGTTCTCGGCCGTGACGCGGGGGGCATAGCCCGCGGCCTTCACGCGCGGGCCGGGGCCGCTGGTCTTGCTGCCAAGATGGGTCATGCGGCCACGCTGCGCCATGTCGCAGGCGTGCTGCGCGGCCACGCGGGCCAGTACCGGATTGGCCTGGACAGGCGGCAAGCCCGCGCTGCGCCGCACCGCATTGGTTGCCGCCGCGCCATGGCTGTTCTGGCTGGAACTGGTGGCAAGGCAGGTGGCTTGCCCCGCCGGCATCAGCTGCATGGCATGGGGATCATTCTTGCCGACGCTGATATCAGGAGAGGTCTGCGCACAGGCTGCAAGGATGGCGCAACCAAGGGCCAAGACAGGCAATTTGGTAAGGGATGTCATCATGCTTCACCTTTGATGTTTAAGCGCATCTTACGGGTGAAAGTGTGAATGATTTAACAATGCACGGTTGTTATATAGCAAGGCCCGACGGCATAACCAGAGGGAACGCTTGGCTCAAGACCGCGTTTTTCACGAAATGATCAAGTTTCCATCAGCAAAGGATGAACCATGGCAATTTGGGACTTCGTGAAGGACGCCGGAAAATCGGTCTTCGGCAAGGCCGAGGCCGCCGAGCCCAAGCCTGCCACACAGCCCGAGGCGGCTGCGGCAAAGCCCGGTCAGGATCCGGAAACGACCCGCAAGGTCGCCGCCCTCAAGGCCGAGTTGCGGGCGCTGAACCTGGACAAGGATGACGTGCACCTGACCCTGCGCGGCGATACGGTGAAGATCGAGACCAAGGGCGCGGATCGCGAAACGCTCGAGAAACTGGTGCTGGCCGTCGGCAATATCGAAGGCATCGCCAAGGTCGAGGCCGACCTGCCCCAGGCCGAGGAGGCGCCCTTGTTCCACACCGTCAAGAAGGGCGAAACGCTTTCGGCGATTGCCAAGGCCTATCTTGGCAATGCCAACAAATACAACGCGATCTTCGAGGCGAACCACCCGATGCTGCTGGACCCGGACAAGATCTATCCGGGCCAGACCCTGCGCATTCCCCGGGATTGACCGGTGACGCGGCGTCCGGCCGGTCCTGACGCCGCGTCCTTTTCCGCCCTTTCGTCAAGACCCTTGCCCCTTTTCCCGTCGTTGCCCCATTCTGGCCCTGATTGGGATCAGGAGGGTGATCCCGTGGGAGGGATCGATGACGCGTTTCAGCAGCTATGACGACCGCAATGCCTTGGAAGCAGCCATGCCTTACGAGGCCAGGGACTTGCCGGTCACGCTCTACGGCTTTCTGGCCCGCACAGCCGAACGCTATCCCGACCGCCCCGCGATCAGCTTCCAGCTTCTGGCCGATCCGAAAAGCCACGCCTCGACCCTGACCTGGCAGGATCTGCTGGAACGGGTGACCGAGACGGCGAACCTGTTCCGCAAGCTGGGCGTCGGGCCGACCGACACGGTGGCCTATCTTCTGCCCAACAGCATCGAAACCCCGGTGGTCCTGCTGGCCGGTGCAACCGCCGGGATCGTCAACCCCATCAACCCGCTGCTGGACGCCCAGCAGATCGCGGGCATCCTGCGCGAAACCCGCGCCAAGGTTCTGGTCACGCTGCGCGCATTCCCCAAGACCGATGTGGCCCAGAAGGCGGCCGAGGCCGTGGCCTTGGCCCCGGACGTCACCCATGTGGTCGAAGTGGATTTGAACCGCCACCTGCGCGGGCTGAAACGCTTCATCGTGCCGCTGATCCGCCCCCGCGTGAAGCGCAGGCACAAGGCCAGGGTCCTGAACTTCGAGGCCGCGACAAGCGCCGAAAAACACACCCGCCTGGATTTCGAGGACATCCAGCAGGACCGCGTGGCCGCCTATTTCCACACCGGCGGCACGACCGGAACCCCCAAGGTGGCGCAGCACAAGTATTCCGGCATGATCTACAACGGCTGGCTGGGCGGGTCGCTGCTGTTTGACGAAAACGACGTGCTGATGTGCCCGCTGCCGATGTTCCACGTCTTCGCGGCCTATCCGATCCTGATGTCCTGCATCGCATCCGGCGCGCATGTGGTAATGCCCACACCTGCCGGATATCGGGGCGATGGGGTCTTCGACAACTTCTGGAAGCTGATCGAACGCTGGCAGGCGACCTTCCTGATCACCGTGCCCACCGCCATCGCCGCCCTGATGCAGCGGCCGGTCAATGCCGATGTCCGCTCGCTCAAGACCGCGATCTCGGGCTCGGCCCCCCTGCCGATCGAGCTTTACAACCGCTTCAAGTCCGCCACCGGGGTCGAGATTGCCGAAGGCTATGGCCTGACCGAGGCCACCTGCCTTGTCAGTTGCAACCCCGTAGACGGCATGAAGAAGGTCGGCTCGGTGGGCATCCCCCTGCCCTATACCCATGTCCGCATTCTCCACCACGACGATGCGGGCAATGTCCGTGAATGTCCGACCGACGTGGTCGGAGAGATTTGCGTGGCCAATCCCGGCGTCTTTCCGGGGTCCACCTACACCGAGGCCGACAAGAACCACAAACTCTTCGCCGAGGACATCTATCTGCGCACGGGCGACCTGGGGCGGCTGGATTCAGACGGCTATCTGTGGATCACCGGCCGCGCCAAGGACCTGATCATCCGCGGCGGCCACAACATCGACCCCGCCGAGATCGAGGAGGCGATGCTGTCCCATCCCGCCGTGGCCTTTGCCGGCGCGATCGGCCAGCCCGACAGCTTCGCGGGCGAGCTGCCCTGCGTCTATGTCGAACTGGTCGCCGGCGCCCAGGCCTCCGAGTCCGAATTGCTGGCCCACGCCAAGGCCCATATCCACGAACGCGCCGCCATTCCCAAGCATGTCGAGATTCTGGCGGAACTGCCCAAGACGGCGGTCGGCAAGATCTTCAAGCCCGACCTGCGCCGCATGGCGATCACCCGCGTCTATGACAAGGCTCTTGACGGCACCGGCGCCCGCGTGGCCGAGGTGGTCGAGGACAAGAAACGTGGCCTCGTCGCGCGCCTTGCCCGCGAAGGCGAGGTCGACGAGGCGGCCGTGAAGGCGAAGCTGGGCGAGTTCACGCGGCCTTGGGAATGGGCTGCTTGACCACAATCTTGGGTAGCCGGGTTGTTGCCATTAACAATTCTGCGTAGAAACATTCCTGCGGAACCTATGCTGCGGGGGCAAGATGCTGGATCTGAACAACGAGTCGGACGACCTGGTCCTGATCGAGAATGCGATCGTTGTTCCGCCCACGCCGAAAGGCATGGGGAAATGGCAGCCCTCGGGCGTTCTGGACAGCAAGGGTGACTTTGTCGCCAACTCGATCAGTTGGTCCAGCAGCACCTTGCCGGTCAATTCCGAACCGAAGATGCCGCCGACTGAGGCCATTCACGACATGGCCGGCACGCATATGTTCGCCGGCATCAGCTATGGCCATTTCGGGCATTTCATCACGGAAAGCATGACCCGGATCTGGGCTCTGGATCAGGTGCGTGACAAGATCGACGGGCTGGTCTTCACGCCCAAGAACCAGATGAAGGACAACCTGCGCCCCTTCGAGGTTTACCGGGAGTTGATCGACAATTTTGGACTGGCGGGCGTTCCCATCGCCTGCCCCGCCGAACCCGTCCGGGTCGAGCGGCTGTATGTCCCGAAGCAGGGCTTTGGCTTGGGCGACCTTGCCGGCGGCAGCAGGAAGTTCGTGGATTTCATCAACCGCCACGCGGGTATTGACGTGACCCCGGCCGGAGCCGAGCGGATCTATATCTCTCGGTCGCAGCTTCCGGCCGATCGCGGCGGCATTCTGGGCGAGGCGAAGCTCGAGGAATATCTGGCGGCGGAAGGCTATGCGATCTTCCATCCGCAGAAGGAAAAGAAACTGGCCCAGTTGGCCCAATACAAGGCGGCGCGCGTCGTGATCTCGGTCGATTGCTCGCCGTTGCACCTGATCGGCTACGTGGGCAACGCCGACCAGACCGTGGCGATCCTGCGGCGGCGCAGCCTGGACTTCGGCGATCTGTTCGCGCGGCAGTTGACCGGCTTCAAGGGAATCCGCTGCCTGACGGTGGATGCGCTGAAGAACGACTGGCTGCCGCTGAACACCAATCGCCCCAGCCGCAGTTCCTTTGGCGAGATCGACTTTCCCGAAACCTATCGGACCCTGAAGGAGGCCGGGCTGATCCGGGGCGAGACGCCCTGGACGCCGCTGACGCTGGACGAACGGAACCGCGACCTGCATCGGATCGAGGCGATGCACGAGATGGCCTTCAAGCCTTTCAAGCCCGACAGCAGCTTCCAGACCAGCATCCAGGCTGCCGATCAGTCGGGCTGACCTTCCTCCGCAAGGTCGCAGATCAGGTCGATTGCCGCCTTGCCCACCCGCACGCCGATCAGCCCGTCGGTGATCGAGGGGATGACCGAAGGGTCCTCTTGCGCCAGATCCGCAAAGACCACCGAATAGCGGCAGCCCGCGACATGGGCATTGCCCAGGAAATCCCCCCAGCGGTGGAACTGCGTCTGGATGCTGCCGATCTCGATCACATGGGCGTCGGGATTGGCGAACATCATGTTGGCGAAGAAGGCGCCGTGCGCCGAAACGACCACTTCGGCGGCGTTCATGGTAGAGATCTGCTCAACGGGCGAAAGCCGCTCGAAATATACCTTCTCGAACCCCAGGGCCCGGAGCCGGTCCCACAGCGCGTCCTGCCCCAGAAAACCCCTTTGATTGACCGCGTCGTTCTGGGGATCGCGGACCACGAAGATACGTCGCGCCAACCTGCGGCCCGGCCCCTCGGCCGCCTTGGCAAGGGCCCGTTCGCGCATTTGGCGCAACGAACGGTCGAATGTGTTCTTGAGCACGAATTTCCGGCTTTGCGTATG
This sequence comes from Paracoccus sp. AK26, assembly GCF_011801365.1. Classification (NCBI taxonomy): domain Bacteria; kingdom Pseudomonadati; phylum Pseudomonadota; class Alphaproteobacteria; order Rhodobacterales; family Paracoccaceae; genus Paracoccus; species Paracoccus sp. AK26. The sequence continues at coordinate 397,283 of NZ_CP041041.1, read as the reverse complement.
GGCGGTCAGATCCCGCCATGCCGGATCCCCTTCGTGACGATCAAGTTCCTCGGCAATGCGCGGGTCGCCGTTCGCCGCCACAAGATGCCGCGCGTTGAATGGGATGACAACGTGGTCATAGCGGCAGGCACGGTCGGTAAAGGCGATCCGGCCCTCTAGTTCGGGGAACAATGCGTGTGTGAACTGTTCCGAGAACGCTGACGTCCTGGCGTTGCGGCAGTGAATGGTGATCTGGCCTGTCTCACGGTCGCAGAAATGCGTCAGTTGAGGCAGGGTTTCGGTCATGAAGTGGTAATAATTGACACGGTTCCGGCACTCGATCCCGACAGGCATGTTCCTGATGGCACCGTCCCACAGGGGCAGGTCGGCGTCGGTCCCGGATCGCATCTGGCGGAAGAACGAGATCATCGCGGCCACGGCCTCGTCCGTCTTGTTATGCTTCAGAAACCGCGCGAAAATCCGGTCGCCTGATGCCCCGTTGGCAAGCCATTTGCCGTTGATCTGAAGGCTTCCGGCACTGAACATGGCATCTTCGGCAACTGCGGGAACCGTGTTCGTCTCGAAGACACAGGGCGCCTGTCGCCATCTGTCCTCAAGGTTTCGTTCAAGACGCCTCTGGATGTTTCCGTGATCGCTGCGGGCATACTGGCGGACGCTGGCGCCGAGGGCGCGGCGAATCAACCACTCTGGCTGTTCCACCGGGAAAAGTCCCGGATCGGTACCGGGCATGAAGAAATATTCCTCGGCAGGACCGGCCCATCTGCCAGTGGCGCCATGCTTTTCCGTCTGAACGGTGGCCACCTTTGTTCCTTTCGCGACTGCGAAGACTTCCTGTTGTGACGCCTGCCTTGGATCGCGAAACAAAGCCGCGCCACAACATCCTATGCGCGAATACACCAAGGCCGGAAAACCCCACAGGTGTAGTCATGACCCACCCGCTGCTGAAAGCCAAGATTGTCTGCCCCGGATTTGCGTCTTATCCTGTCACTGTCCTGCAGGCAGGAAGCCGGCCCATGCCCGATGATCCCAATTGCCCCCTGTGCCTGCGCCCGATCCCGCCCGGCGTGCCGCAAAGCCGGCATCACCTGGTCCCTAAGCTGCGCGGTGGCAAGGGTGGCGAGACGGTGCTGCTGCATCACGTCTGCCATCGCACGATCCACAAGACGCTGGGCGAAACCGAACTGGCGCGCAACTATGCCACTGTCGAGGCGCTGCGTGCGCATCCAGACCTGCGGCGCTTCTTCGACTGGGTCGGCAAGCGTCCGCCGGGCTGGACGGGCAAGGTTCGGTAACGCGGCTGTGTGTTTGCCGCGGCTCGATTCGGCCGCAGGCTTGCCTTGTTCCAACAGGAAAGGAGACTGCATGCCCAGACTTGCCCTCACCACCCTGGCCGCCTGCCTGCTGGCGGCACCCGTGCTTGCCGCCGACGCACCGGCGACGACGGACAAGACCGCAGGCCCGGCCACGACGCTGATCCTGGCCAACTGAACCGCCCCGGGTTTACCGGAGAGTAAAACACTCAAAGGATGAGCCCTATGTCAAAGCCGAGATTCACCCCCGCCTATCCGGCCGAGCTTCGCGAACGCGGTGTTCGACTTTTCCGAGAGAACCGCGGCGACTACGCGAGCGACACGGCCGCCTACAGGGCGATTGCGCCGAAGCTTGGCTGTTCGCCCGACAGCCTGCGCGTCTGGTGCCAGCAGGCCGAACGTGATGCCGGTCAGCGCGGCGGTCTGACGAGCGCGGAGAAGGACCGGATCAAGGAACTGGAGCGCGAGGTCCGTGAACTGCGCCAGGCCAATGAGATCCTGAAGAAGGCCAGTGCGTATTTCGCAGCGGCGGAGCTCGACCGCCCCTTCCGCAAATGATCGCGTTCATCGACGATCACCGTTGTGTCCATGGTGTCGGGCCGATCTGCCGGGTTCTGGGGATCGCACCATCGACCTATCATGCCTTCAAGGCCGTCGAGCGTAATCCCGATCTGGCGTCGGATCGGGCCAGGCAGGATCGCCTCGACATGGCTGCCATCAAGGAGGTTTTCGATGGCAGCCGGGGCCGTTATGGCGCGCGCAAGGTCTGGCACCAATTACGCCGCGAAGGGCACGATATCGCCCGCTGCACGGTGGAGCGGCTGATGAAGGCGATGGGATTGCAAGGCGTTGTGCGTGGCAAGAAGGTCATCACGACCCACCCCGATGCGGCTCAGCCTTGCCCAGACGACAAGGTGAACCGGGCCTTCGTTGCGGACATGCCGAACCAGCTATGGGTCAGCGACTTCACCTATGTCTCAAGCTGGCAGGGCATGGTCTATGTTGCCTTCGTCATCGACGTCTTCGCCCGGAAGATCGTCGGCTGGCGCGTCTCGAGCTCGATGACGACTGGTTTCGTGTTGGATGCTTTGAACCAGGCTATCTGCCAGAGGACCCCATCCGAGACTGACAAGCTGATCCATCATAGTGATCGAGGCAGCCAATACCTGTCGATCCGATATACCGAACGGCTGGCTGAGGCAGGCATCGACACCTCGGTCGGCAGCGTCGGGGACTCCTATGACAATGCCCTCGCGGAAAGCATCATTGGTCTGTTCAAGACCGAGGTCATCAAGTTCCTCGGACCCTGGAAGTCCGTCGGTCAGGTCGAATGGGAAACCTTGAAATGGGTCGACTGGTATAACAAGACGCGCCTGCACAGCGCCATCGGTTACGTCACGCCGAACGAAGCAGAGGAGGCCTTCTACGCAAGCTTGAACGCAGCCGAAAAAGCAGCCTAATCATTGAACCACAAACTCTCCGGTAAACCCGGGGCGGTTCAAACTGCCCCGGCAAGCCGCCGGTCAACGCCTGAAGAACGCGCAACGCCCGCGGGCGTTGCGTGCATCCCATTGCCGGCGGGGTCTAAGCCCGCCTTCCGCCTTAGCGCGTGAACTTCTTGTACTTCACCCGCTTCGGCTCGATGCTGTCCGGGCCCAGGCGGCGGACCTTGTCCTTTTCGTAATCCTCGAAGTTGCCCTCGAAGAACTCGACATGGGCGTCCCCTTCGAAGGCCAGGATATGCGTGCACAGCCGGTCGAGGAAGAAGCGGTCGTGCGAGATGATGATCGCGCAGCCGGCGAAGTTCTCGATCGCGGCCTCCAGGGCCTGCAGGGTTTCCACGTCCAGGTCGTTGGTCGGTTCGTCCAGCAGCAGCAGGTTGCCGCCTGACTTCAGCAGCTTGGCCATGTGGACGCGGTTGCGTTCACCGCCCGACAGCAGGCCCACCTTCTTCTGCTGGTCGCCGCCCTTGAAGTTGAACGAGCCCACATAGTTGCGGCTGTTGACCTGAGCGTCGCCCAGTTCGATCACCTCGGCCCCGCCCGAGATTTCCTCCCACACGGTCTTTTCCGGGTCCAGGCTGTCGCGCGACTGGTCCACATAGGACATCTTCACCGTCTCGCCCACGGTGATGGTGCCCTCGTCTGGCGCCTCCTGGCCGGTGATCATCTTGAACAGCGTGGACTTGCCCGCGCCGTTGGGGCCGATCACGCCGATGATGCCGCCGGGCGGCAGGCTGAAGGACAGATCCTCGATCAGCAGCTTGTCGCCCATGTGCTTCTTCAGGCCCTCGACCTCCAGCACCTTGCCGCCAAGGCGCGGGCCGTGCGGGATGACGATCTGGGCCTTGCCGACCAGGTCCTTGACCGATTCGTCGGCCATCTTGTTATAGGCCGAGATCCGGGCCTTGGATTTCGCCTGCCGGGCCTTGGCGCCGGCGCGGATCCATTCCAGTTCCTTTTCCATGGCCTTCTGCTTGGCCTTGTCCTCGCGCGCTTCCTGGGCGACGCGCTTGGCCTTGGCTTCCAGCCAGCTGGAATAGTTGCCCTCATGCGGCAGGCCCCGGCCGCGTTCCAGTTCCAGGATCCAGCTGGTGATGTCGTCCAGGAAATAGCGGTCGTGGGTCACGGTCAGGATCGTGCCCTTGTAGTCGATCAGGTGCTTTTGCAGCCAGGCGATGGTTTCCGCGTCCAGGTGGTTGGTCGGTTCGTCCAGCAGCAGCATGTCGGGTGCCTCGAGCAGCAGCTTGCACAGCGCCACGCGGCGGCGCTCGCCGCCCGACAGCGTTTCGACATCGGCGTCGTCGGGCGGGCAGCGCAGCGCCTCCATCGCGATATCGACCTGGTTGTCCAGTTCCCACAGGTTCTCGGCGTCGATCTCGTCCTGGAGACGCGCCATCTCGTCGGCGGTCTCGTCGGAATAGTTCATCGCCAGTTCGTTATAGCGGTCCAGCTTGGCCTGCTTGGCCTTGACGCCCTCCATGACGTTGCCGCGCACGTTCAGCTGCGGATCCAGCCAGGGCTCCTGGGACAGATAGCCGACCTTGGCGCCCTTGGCAGCCCAGGCCTCGCCCTGGAAATCCTTGTCGAGGCCGGCCATCACCTTGAGAAGGGTGGATTTACCGGCGCCGTTCACGCCCACCACGCCGATCTTGACGCCCGGCAGGAAGTTCAGGTGGATGTTCTCGAACACCTTCTTGCCGCCGGGATAGGTCTTGGACACGCCGTCCATGTGGTAGACGAACTGATAGGACGCCATCGGAATCTCCTGCAAACTTTGGGTGCTATTTAGGGGAAAGCGCGGCGCTGCGAAAGGTCAGCGCGTCCGGGCCACGAAATCCGCGCCCAGGTGGTCGGCCAGAAAGGCCAGTTGCGGGGCCATGCGGTCCTCTAGCGCGGCAAGAGCCTCGGGCGGCGGCTGGACGGGATTGCGGCTGGCGAAGACCTTTTCGGCGATGTTGGAATACAGCCAGGGCCCGATGCCCAGATAAGCCTCGACCGTATCCATCACCCCTTGCGGGTCGCGGGCGATGCGGCCGAAGGGCAGGACCAGCATGTCAGGATATCGCGCCTGCCAGCGGGGAAGGTAGGTGGCGTAGTCGCCGCGGTCGTAAAGCACCGGGTTGTCGATTTCCGCCATCCAGTCGGCCAGCGTTTCCGGGCGGCGCCTCTCTCGCGCGAGGTTCATACGCAGTTGCGACACGGCGCGGTCGACCGGGTGGCGGATCAGGTAGATGACACGGGCCTTGGGCAGGAAGCCCGCGACATGATCCACGCCCTCGTCCGGCAGGGTCGAATATTCCGGCGTGAAGTCCATCGGCATCGCGACGGGCGGCGCCGGGGCGAAGACGCGCTTGTACCACTGGTTGTGGAACATCTTCCCGCGCGTGACGCCGTTCAGATAGACATCCAGTTCCGGCGGAACCGGGATGCCGCGTTTCGCGTGACGGTCGCGGATTTCCTGGGGCTTCTGGCGGTAATGCCAGTCGATCCATCTGCGATGTTCGGGGATGAACAGGTGGTTGAAATACTGCACCTCCTTGAACGGAGGGATCCAGATCTGCGGGTGCTGGCCCAGCATCTGCGCCAGCCAGCTTGTTCCCGCCTTTTGCGCGCCGATGCACAGCGCGCCGGGCTTGCGCGGCTGGCCCGCGGGATCCATGACCGTGCCCAGGCTGCTCACGGCGCCCTCACCAGGCTGCTTTGCGAGTGGTTGGAATAGGTGGGCCAGTCGGGCCGGTAATCCTCGGCCTGGTTGCCCCAGACAGTCCAGTTCTTGCGCGGCCCGCGGGCGAACATTTCAAGCCGGGGACCCCAGGAACAGGCCTCGATCAGGTCATATTGCTCATCCGGCTTGCGCGAGTGTTCGCGTTTGCGGGTGGCGATGATGTTTTCCTGGCTGCGGCCGGGATCCAGCGTGCGCACATCCTTGCCGCGCGTGCCGAACAGCAGGATCTCGGTCACGTTGCGGAAATAGAAGCCCACGCCGCGCCGGTCGGGGCCGCCGTCCTTGCGGGTCTTGTACCAGATCAGGTTCGACTTGTAGGTGAAGCCCCAGGCGTCCATCACCCTCAGCCCCTCGGGCAGCAGGGCGTTGGGAACCCAGAGGTACAGGTGGGCCCGTGCGTCGGCGACTGCCTTGACCGGCAGGTCGCAGATCTCGTCCAGGGTCATCGTCGGGTAACGCGACAGGCGCTTGTGCTCGGGGGCCATCTTGCCGGTGCGGTTCTGGAACTGCCAGGGCGGGTCGGCCAGGACCGTGCCGAACCGGGCCGCGCCTGCGGTGGCCAGAAGATCGTCGGACGCGCTTGTCAAACCGGCCTCCGGTCAGGGTTTCGCTGTTCCCGATACCCTGTAGCGGACAGATCCGCCCGCCGCCACCGCCAAGGTGGCAGCCTCTACAGGCGGCCCCACAGGTCGTATTCGCCCGCCTCGTCCACGGTCACCGTCACGATGTCACCCGGCTTCAGGGTCTCGAAGCCTTCGTCGATGAACAGATTGCCGTCGATTTCCGGCGCGTCGGCCTTGGTGCGGCAGGTGGCGCCGTCGCCGTCCACGCTGTCCACGATCACCTCTAGGCGCGTCCCGACCTTGGCGGCCAGCTTGGCTTCGGAAATGGCCTGGGCCTTTTCCATGAAGCGGTCGAAGCGGTCCTGCTTGACCTCGGGCGGGACATGATCGGGCAGGTCGTTGGCCCGCGCGCCCTTGACGTTTTCATACTGGAAGGCACCGACGCGATCCAGTTGCGCCTCGTCCAGCCAGTCCAGCAGGGTCTGGAACTCGGCCTCGGTCTCGCCGGGATAGCCGACGATGAAGGTGGACCGCAGGGTGATGTCGGGGCAGATCGCACGCCAAGCGGCGATTTCATCCAGGGTCTTTGCGGCGGCGGCGGGCCGGGCCATGCGGCGCAGCACATCCGGGTGGGCATGCTGGAAGGGGATGTCCAGATAGGGCAGCACCAGCCCTTCCGCCATCAGCGGGATCAGGTCGCGCACATGGGGATAGGGATAGACATAATGCAGCCGCACCCAGGCCCCCAGCGAACCAAGATCGCGCGCCAGATCGGTGATATGGGCGCGGTGGCCCCGGTCCGTCGCGTGCCGCAGGTCAAGCCCATAGGCACTGGTGTCCTGCGAGATGACCAGCAACTCCCTGACGCCCGCCTGCACCAGCTTTTCCGCCTCGCGGACGATGGCATGGGCCGGGCGGCTGACCAGGCGGCCGCGCATGTCGGGGATGATGCAGAACTTGCACTTGTGATTGCAGCCTTCCGAAATCTTCAGATAGCTGTAATGGCGCGGCGTCAGGCTGACGCCCGATGCGGGCAGCAGGTCGATGAAGGGATCGGGCTGCGGGGGCACGGCGGCATGGACCGCGTCCAGCACGGCCTCGTATTGGTGCGGCCCGGTGACGGCCAGGACCTTGGGATGAGCGCCGGTGATGTATTCGGGTTCCGCCCCCAGGCAGCCAGTGACCAGGACCTTGCCGTTCTCGCGCAGCGCCTCGCCGATGGCGTCCAGACTTTCCGCCTTGGCGCTGTCCAGGAAGCCGCAGGTGTTCACGATCACCGCGTCCGCGCCCTTGTAGTCGGGGCTGATCGCATAGCCCTCGGCCCGCAGGCGGGTCAGGATGCGTTCGCTGTCCACAAGCGCCTTGGGGCAGCCGAGGCTGACCATGCCGATGGTCGGCTGGCCTTCGCGGCGCCCCAGAAGGCTGTCATCGGAAATGCGGGCGCGGGCCAGGTCGGGGCGCAGGTCGGGCGGGTTCATGTGCATCCGCCGCAAATAGGTGATTCGGTCCCGCCAGAAAAGAGGAGAGACGGCCCCACCCCCACAATCGCGCGATCAAGCAAATCCGTGCTTTTCATGAACTCCGGCCGTCCCCATCATCAGGGCCATGAAAAAGATCGGCGGATGGATCGTGATCGGCTTGGTTCTGGGCTCGATGGTGCTGGCGGATATCGTGATGGCGCAACCCGCGGGCCTGGGCTGACGTTGGAAGGCCAGGCGGCGGATCGCACCGTCGCCTGAACGTGATTTTCCCCTGCGCGACCAATCGGCAAGATGGCCCCATGACACGATTTCGCCTGATCCTGACCCTTGCCGCGGCTCTGATGGCCGTGGCCCCCGCCGCCATCCACGCCAATATCGTCGAGCGCGGGCGCTTCATCGATGTGGAAAACCACCGCGGCGGCAATGTGCTGCAGATGGTGCAGTTGCGCGAACGCCTTGCCCGGTCGGGCAAGACGGTTCGGATCCGGGGATACTGCCGGTCGGCCTGCACGATCCTGACGACCATGCCCAATGCCTGCCTGGGACCGAAGGCCCGCATCGGCTTCCACGCGCCGCGCCTGCCCAACACGCAGATCATCCCGCCCTATGTGGACCAGATCATGGGCAACTATTACCGGGGCGGGATCCGCGACCGCTGGTTCGGCGGCTGGAACCGGTCGATCGACATGAACATCATCAGCGCCCGCGAATATGTCCGGCTGGATCGCCAGGCCCGCATCTGCGACAGCCTGGTGCGGCAGGGTTCACTCGCGCAGCCGCCAGCCCGTCGCGAAGATCCAGCGGATCGCCGCGCAGCAGACCGCGATCATCAGCGCGACCGCGACCAGCGACACGCCGACCGGCACATCCGCAAGGCCGAAAAAGGACCAGCGAAAGCCCGACACAAGGTAAAGGACCGGGTTCAGCTTGGCGACGCCTTCCCAGAATGGCGGCAGCATGTCCGCCGAGTAGAACGCGCCGCCCAGAAACACCAGGGGCGTGATCACCATCATCGGCACGATCTGCAACTGCTCGAAGCTCTTCGCCCATAGCCCGATGATGAAGCCCAGAAGGCTGAAGCCCAGGGCGGTCAGGACCAGGAAGGCCAGCATCCAGAGCGGATGCAGGATATGGACGCCCACGAAGAAGAAGGAGGTCAGCAGGATCACCAGGGCGATCAGCACCGCCTTGGCCGCGGCCGCGCCCACGAAGCCCAGCGTCACCTCGATCCAGCCCACGGGCGAAACCAGGTATTCATAGATCGTGCCGCTGAACTTGGGGAAGTAGATACCGAAGCTCGCGTTGCTGACCGATTGCTGCAGGATCGTCAGCATCATCAGGCCGGGCACGATGAAGGCGCCGTATTCCACGCCCTCGACCGACTGGATTCGTCCGCCGATGGCCGCGCCGAAGACCACGAAATACAGGACCGTGGACACGACCGGCGACAGCAGGGACTGCATGATCGTGCGGAAGAACCGCGTCATCTCGTGATGAAAGATCGCCCAGACTCCGGGCCAGTTGATACCGTTCATGCCGTCACCTCCTGACGCGGTTCGGCGACCAGCGTCATGAACACTTCCTCAAGGCTGGATTGCCGCGTGGACACGTCGCGCACCATGATCCCCTGCCCCGCCAGATCGCCCAGCAGCCGCGCAATGCCGGTCCGGTCGGCACGCGTGTCATATTCATAGGCCAGCGACCGCCCGTCCGCCGACAGCCGCAGACCGCGATCGGACAGCGCGTCGGGAATGGCCGCCAGGGGCTCGATCAGTTCGACCGTCAGGGTCTTCTTGCCGAACTCGCCCATCAGGTCGGCCGTGGGCCTGACCAGAAGAAGCTGGCCCTTGTTGATGACGCCGACGCGATCGGCCATTTCCTCGGCCTCTTCCAGGTAATGGGTGGTCAGGATGATGGTCACGCCCTCGCGGCGAAGCTGGTCCACGACCTCCCACATCTCGCGGCGCAGGGCCACATCGACCCCGGCGGTGGGTTCGTCCAGGAACAGCACCTTCGGCCGGTGCGACAGCGCCTTGGCGATCAGCACGCGCCGCTTCATGCCGCCCGACAATTCGCGCGTCATGGCGTCGCGCTTGTCCCACAGGGCAAGGCTGCGCAGCACCTGTTCCACATAGGCCTCGTCCGGCGCCTCGCCGTAAAGGCCGCGGGTGAAGCGGACGCAGTTGATGACCTTCTCGAAGGGCTCAAGCGCGATTTCCTGAGGGACAAGCCCGATCAGCTTACGGGCCGCGCGCCAGTCGGTGCGGATGTCGTGCCCGCCCACGCGGACCGTTCCGCCGGTCGGCACCACCAGTCCGCAGATGACCGAGATCAGCGTCGTCTTGCCCGCCCCGTTCGGTCCCAGAAGGGCGATGATTTCCCCTTCGTGGATATCCAGCGACACGTCGCTCAGGGCCTTGGTGCCGCTGTCATACTGCTTGGAGAGGTTCTCGATCTGGATGATCGCACTCATTCCGAAATCCTTTTCACCTGCACCGCCGGGGCTTGGCGCCGCAGCATCGCGACAAGCGCTAGGGCCAGGATGACGAAGCCCGCCGCCCCGGCCAGAAACGCCCCCGGATAACCCAGATGGGCCACCAGCGGCGTCGATGCCAGAGGCGACAGGAACTGCCCCAGAAAAATGGCCGAGGTGATCAGACCCGACACCAGCCCGCGATAACGCGCAGGCGACGCGTTCAGCGCGGCGGTAATGAAGGTGGGGATGCAGAAGCCCAGGCCCGCGCCGATCAGCGCGGCGCCCGCCATGGCCATCGCCAGCGACTGCGCCAGGGCGATGGCCGCAAAGCCCAAGGTCAGCAAGGCATAGCCCGTGACCGGCGTGGCGATCCGCCCCAGCCGGATCAGCCCCGACACGACCGACATCACCGCGGCCGAGGCCATCATCGCCCCCATCACCGCCCCGGCATGGCGCGGATCGTCCAGCCCGATGCCCCCCAGGTGATAGGGCAGTTGCGTGGGCACGGCATAGAAGATCACGAAGGTCAGCCCGGCCGCGCCCGCCATGACGCCCGCGACCATCCGCCAGCCGGGATCGGCGGCCAGGTCCGGCAGCACACCGTGCCCGCGCCCGCCCAAGCGCGGCGGCTCGGGCAGGATCCGCCACAGCAGCGGAAACAGCGGCACCGCAAGCGCATAGATCGCAAAGGGCAGCCGGGGATCGCTTGCCGCCAGGGCGCCTGCGGCCGTCACGAAAAGAAGACCGCCCAGATTGGTCGAGGCCATCTGGTATCCCATCAGGCGCCCGCGCGCCGGGCCGTCGAAGTAATCCCCGATCAGCGCCGCCTGCGCGGTCATGATCAGCGCAACACCCAGGCCAAGCGCCAGGCGGCTGGCCAGGATCGCCTCGATCGTGGGCAGATACAGCCCCGCCGTTCCCGCCACGGCATAGATCACCAGCCCCCACAGAAGCGGGCGGCGGCGCCCCAGCCGGTCGGTCAGCACCCCCGCCAGCGGCGCGACAACGGCCACCAGCAGCGAAGGCGCCGTGATCAGCAGGCGGGTGATGGTCGGGGCCAGCGGGTCATCGGCGAAGGCGGCCTCCAGCCCCGGAAGCGAGGGGGTGATCGTTGCGTTCGACATCACCGTCAGCATCGCCGCCAGCATCAGCCCCCAGCTGCGCGGGTCGGACAGCAGCCGGTCCATCAGCCGTCATCCCGGGGATCATAGGGCTTGGCATGGCGCGCATGGGCCAGGGCATCGGCCCACCAGTCCAGCCGATGCGCAAAGACCGCCATCGCGGCTTCGGCGGCGGCCGCGTCATTGGCATCGGTGATATGGCCCAGTTCGTCGAACTTGCGCCAGGGCGAGGTGAAGCTGACCGTGTCGCGCAAGGCGACCGTGTGCAGTTCAGCCAGGATGATGCGCAATGCCTCGAGCGCGCGCAACCCGCCCGAGATGCCGCCATAGCCGATCAGCCCCACGGGCCGCGCCCACCATTCGGCAGTGACCGAATCGATCAGGGTCTTCAGGGGGCCCGGCTCGGCGTGATTGTATTCGGGCGTCACGATGACGAAGCCGTCGAGGTCCGCCATCCGCTCGCGCAGGCGCTGGATGGCCGCAGGATCGCCCGTCTGCACCGGCAGCAGGCCGGGATCGGCGGGGTCGATGGTGCGCGTGGCAAAGCCGTGGTGTTCCAGCTGGCGGATCACCCAGAAGGCCACGCGGTCGTTGATGCGCCCTTCCCGGATCGACCCCAGGATCACCCCGATGCACTTGCGTTCCGCCATAAAGCTGTTCCTTGCGTTCCTGATCGGGCTGCGCCCTAAAGACAATCGCCCTTGGTCAAGAACAAGGCGAAAATGCCTGCCCGCACTCTGGCAGACAGGAGGGTTTGCATCGCCTGCTTGCCGGACCGCTGCGGTGGGTACAACCCCATCCTACAGATAGGACTTTGGATCAGAGTTCTTATGGCCACTCTCGGCCGTCGCGGCGAGAGAAAATCCAGATCCCAAGCCGCATGAATGCGGCACACAGCCCGCCAATGACCACAGGTGCAGAAAGGAATGTCATAAGAGCATAGCTGATGTCGCCAGCCGGGCCTTCACGTAAGGCGTGCGCCCAAGCCAGTGACAACCCCAACCCCAGTTGCACCACCGCCATGATTGACAACCATCCGCCGCAAAAGCGGTCGGGCAGGAACATCGCAACAAGCCCCGTGAGCATCGTCAGACCCAAGGCAGCAACCAGGATGAACATGATGTCCGGGTCTGCAAGCATATCCCGGATGATGCCCGCCATGCACCCGATCCCACCTACCCCCGCGCCGCCAGCAGGCTTTCGTCCAGGATGTCCAGCGCCTCCTCGAACACCGCATCCGGAATCGTCAGCGGCGCCAGGAAGCGGACCACGTTGCCGTAGACGCCGCAGGTCAGCAGGATCAGGCCGCGCTTCAGCGCCTCCTCGCGCACCTTGTTGGTGAAGTCGGGGTTGGGGCTGTCGCTGCCGGGCAGGTTGAACTCGACCGCGTTCATGAAGCCGGGGCCGCGGATGTCGGCGATCTGGGGGATCTGGTCGCGCGCTGCCGCCAGCCGCTGCTTCAGCCGCTGGCCCAGGCGGGTGGCGCGGTCGCAAAGGCCTTCTTCCTCGATCACGTCCAGAACGGCATGGGCCGCGGCAACCCCCAAAGGGTTGCCCGCATAGGTGCCGCCGAGGCCGCCGGGATGGGGGCTGTCCATCACGGCGGCCCGGCCGGTCACGGCGCTGATGGGCAACCCGCCGCCAAGCCCCTTGGCCATCGTCACCAGGTCGGCGGCGACGCCGTGATGCTCCATCGCGAACAGCTTGCCGGTGCGGGCAAAGCCGGTCTGCACCTCGTCCGCGATCAAAAGCATCCCGTGGTGGTCGCACAGCGCACGCAGTTCCGCCATGAAGCCCTGCGGCACCTCGTAGAACCCGCCTTCGCCCTGCACGGGTTCCACGATGATGGCGGCCACGCGCGCCGGTTCCAGATCGGCCTTGAACAGTTGCTGCAGCGCCTTCAGCGCGTCTTCCTTGGACACGCCGTGCAAGGGGTTCGGGAAGGGCAGGTGCCAGACATCGGGCATCATCGGCCCGAAGCCCGCCTTGTAGGGCTGCACCTTGCCGGTCAGCGCCATGCCCATGAAGGTGCGCCCGTGAAACCCGCCCGCAAAGCTGACGATGCCGGGGCGGCCGGTATAATGGCGGGCGATCTTGATGGCGTTTTCCACCGCCTCGGCGCCGGTGGTGGCGAAGATCGTCTTCTTTTCGAAATCGCCCGGGACCAGGCTGTTCAGCCGTTCCGCAAGAGCGACATAGTTCTCGTAGGGCACGACCTGGTGGCAGGTATGGGTGAAGCGGTCCAGCTGCGCCTTTACAGCCTCGACCACCTTGGGGTGGCGGTGGCCGGTGTTCACCACCGCGATCCCTGCGGCAAAGTCGATATAGCGGTTGCCGTCCTTGTCCCAGATCTCGGCGTTCTCGGCACGCTCGGCATAGATCTGCGTCGTCATGCCCACCCCGCGAGAGATCGCGGCATTCTTGCGGTCGGTCATGGTGGTCATCGGATTGGCTCTCCCCTTGATTCGGCAGGATGCTAGCGCAGCACCGATGCGCCGAACAGGTCCGGCCTTGCGCCGCCTGCCCCGCCGCGCGATGCTGCCCCACCGATCCAGGAGGTTCCGATGCTGTCCCGCACCCTTGCCGTTCTTGCCGCCACCGCCTCGCTTGCCGCCTGCCAGGACGCAGGCGAACGGTCGGTGTCCATGCTGCGGCCCGGCAGCAGCTTCACCGTGGCGCGCATCGATGGCACCCCCGCCCCCGCCGGCGTCACCCTGGACGTGGGCGAGGGCGGCCGCGTCACCGGCCGCGCGCCCTGCAACCGCTACAGCGGGCAGCTGACCCAAAGCGGCGGCGCGATGACCGTCAGCGGCACCGTGATGACCCGCATGGCCTGCGCAGAGCCTGACCGCATGATGGCCGAGACCCGCTTCGGCATGGCCCTGGGCAGCATCACCGCCGCCCGCCGCAGCGCCGACGGCATCGCCTTGGTCGACCCCGAGGGGCGGGAACGCATCGGCCTGATCCCCAACGCGGGCGGCTGAGGCCCGTGTTTCCGATCCGCGATCACAACCCCTCGCAGCAGCGCCCCTTGGTCACCTATGGCCTGATCGCGGCCAATATCGCGATGTTCCTTCTGACCCTGCCGGTCGTGCAGGGCGGAGAATGGCTGTGGGTGCGGCTGGCGCTTTATCCGCTGGCGGTGGTCAACGGGGAACTGATGTGGGGGCTTCTGACCCACATGTTCCTGCATGGCGGGATCATGCATATCCTGGGCAACATGCTGTTCCTGTACATCTTCGGCGACAACCTCGAGGAACAACTGGGCCACATGGGCTTCCTGGTCTTCTACCTGGCCGCGGGACTGTTCGCCGCCGCGGCCCAGATCGTGGCCGAGCCGCTGTCCCCCATCCCGATGGTCGGCGCGTCCGGCGCAATCGCGGGCGTGATGGGAGGCTATCTGCTGCTGTTCCCGCGCGCCAAGGTCGATATCCTTGCGATCTTCATCGTCTTCTTCAAGATCTTCACCCTGCCCGCCTGGGTCGTGCTGGGGGTCTGGCTGGCGATCCAGCTGTTCGGCGGCTACACAACGCCCGGCGATACGGGCGGCGTGGCCTATTGGGCCCATGCGGGCGGCTTTCTGGCCGGCGCGATCCTTGCCCTGCCGCGCTTCCTGCACCTGGGCGGGCCCGGCTTCTGGGCGCGCACCCACGGCTGCCCTCCGCATCCCGAGGCCGTCTATGGCCCCAGCCGCATCCCGCGCGTGGGTCGCTAGGGCTTTCGCCCCAGGCTCATGTGCCGCTTGCGACCGAAACCGGGGCGGCGGCTGACCTCGAACCCGGCCTCGGCCAGGGCGCGGCGCACGCCGCCTGCGGCGGTATAGGTGGCGAATGTGCCCCCCGCAGCGGTGCAGCGCCCGACATGGACCATGATCTCGTCACGCCACATCTCGGGGTTCTTGGCGGGGGAAAAGCCGTCCAGGAACCAGGCATCCGCCCTGCCCTGCCAATCGGGCAAGGTCTGCGCGACATCTCCGATCACCAGCCGCAGCCGGACCTGGCCCACCTGGATCTCATCGCCCCCCCAGCCTGCGCGAAGCGGGGCGGCAAGGTCGGCCAGTTCGGGAAAGGCGGCATGGGCCTGTTCAAGCTGCGCGATGCTCATCGGCCATGCCTCGAAGCTGGTCATCGTCACCGGAACCGCCGCCACCTGCGCCAGGGCCAGGCAGTTCAGCCCGGTCCCGAAGCCCAGTTCCGCCACGTGAAAGCCGGGCCGCAGCCGCGCGGGCAGGTCGTTGCCGTCCAGGAACACGTGGCGCGTCTCGGCCAGCCCGCCGCCCAGGCTGAAATAGGGATCGTCAAAGCGGGTGGACACGGGGATGCCGCCCTCGCGCCAGTCAAGCTGCGGGTGGCGGGCGGGGTCGGGATCGGGTAACGCGCTCATGCCCGCAGCTAGGGGAAAGGGACATGCCTTGACAAGCGTCACGATCATCGGCGGCGGCATCTTCGGCCTGAGCTGCGCATGGGAGATGACCCGCCGCGGTGCGCGCGTCCGCCTGATCGAGGCGCGGCGGATCGGCGCCGGATCATCCGGCGGCCATGTCGGCGCGCTTGCCCCCCATGCGCCGGAAAACTGGAATCCCAAGAAAGCCTTCCAATTGGACAGCCTGCTGATGGCCCCCGGCTTCTGGGCAGGGGTCGAAGAGGCCGCGAACCTGCCCACCGGCTACGGACGCACGGGCCGACTGCAACCCGTGGCCGATGCCGCCGCCGTGGACCGCCTGGCGGACCGCATCGCCGCCGCGGCGCAACGCTGGCCCGAAGACTGCGCCATGCGCCTGACCGACGCCCTGGGTGGCGGCCTCGTGCCAGACAGCCCCTCGGGCCTGTGGCTCTTCGACGGGCTAACCGCGCGCCTTGCGCCCCGTGCCGCTGGTGCGGCCCTTACCCAAGCCATCCGTAACAGGGGCGGAGAGATCGTCGAGGGTCAGGCTCCAGGCGACCCCGCAGGCCCGATCCTCTGGACGACCGGGACGGAGGGGCTTGCGGATCTGTCGCGCGATCTTGGGCGACCAATCGGAAAGGGCGTCAAGGGCCAGTCGGCGCTGCTGCGATACGCCGCGCCAGACGCGCCGCAGATCTTCGCCGAGGCGCTGCATATCGTGCCCCATGCCGACGGCACGGTGGCTGTCGGCTCGACCTCGGAGAACGACTACGACCATCTCGACCCGGACGACCAGATCGACGGGCTGATCGCCAAGGCCCGCACGATCTGCCCGCAACTGCGCGACGCCCCGGTGATCGACCGCTGGGCGGGCGCCCGGCCCCGCGCGCGCAGCCGCGCCCCGATCCTGGGGCCCTGGCCTGGCCGCCCGGGCCATTACGTCGCCAATGGCGGCTTCAAGATCGGCTTCGGCATGGCGCCCAAGATCGCGCAGGTAATGGCCGATCTGATCCTGGACGGCCAGGACGCAATCCCCGACGGCTTCCGCCTGACCTGATTCACTTTGGTCCAAATATCCTTGGGCTTCCGAGCGCCCGGAAAAAGGTCCATTGGACCTTCTTCAGCAAGGAAGGGTCTGGCAGGCCCGGGTGGAGGCGAAGCGCCCCCGGTTATCGATTGCCGTCAGGCAGGCAAGGGCGACACGCCGATCAGCAGCGGATGCAGATGCAGCAGCGCCGCCCAGACCAGCACCGCCAGCAGGATCCGCCGCCATGTGACCCGGAACACCTTTGGCAGCCCTGACCGCGCCAGCCCCGACACCGCAAAGACCCCCATCCCGCCGAAGAAGACCGCATGGGCCAGATCGCCATTGGCCACCAGATGCGCGCCGGCCCAAAGGGCGAAGGCCGTCACCAGCCCCGACATGCCGCGGGACAGCGCGGCAAGCAGGATCGCCGCCGGCATGGCCATGTTGACCAGCCAGCGGCTCCAGCCCGGCTGGTCCCACAGGTGGACGTAAGGCGCCCGCCCCGCCGCCAGGATCAGCCAGAACAAAAGCCCGATCGACAAAAGGCTGAATGCGGCCAGGTATCCCCGCCGCCCCAGCCGGGCCACCAGCCGGGCGCGCGGGCCGGGCAGCATGGGGACCAGGTGCGCGCCCAGAAAACAGGCCCATGCGGCCGCGTATTCGATCCATCCGGTCATGCAGGGCGATCTAGCCGCTTGCAGGCCGGTGCGCCAGCGGGTGAAACTGCGGCAAAAGGGACAACACCATGACCACACGCCTTGACCATGCCTTCCAGGCCATCGACGCCGCCAATGCCCGGGATCCGAACCTGGACGACGGGAAGCCCGCGAACCTGCTTTACGGGCAGCGGATGACGGAACAGCAGCAGCACCTTTTCCCCCAGGCCTCGGACGCGTTGCGGATCGCTTGCCGGGGCCAGCATATCGAACGCTGGCTTCTGCCGCGCGATGCCTATCCGATGGACCGGGCGGGCTATCTGCAATGGCGCCAGGAACAGGGCCGCCGCCATGCCGACCGCATTGCGGGGATCATGGCCGACGCGGGCTATGGCCAGGACGACATCGGTCAGGCGCGTAGGATGCTGACCAAGCAGGGGCTCAAGCGCGACGATCAGGTGCAGGCCCTGGAAGACGTGATCTGCTTCACCTTCATCCGCTGGTACCTGGGCGATTTCATGGCCGCGATCCCGGACGAGAAGATGGACCGCATCATCCAGAAGACCGCCGCCAAGATGTCACCCGAAGGCCGCGCCCGGGCCTTGGAGGAGTTTCCCATGGCCGAGGCCCTGGCCCGGCATTTCCGCCAATGACGCGTCCCGTGACCAGCAGGGCCGTCATCGTGTCTCACGGCCAGCCCGGAGATCCCGGCCCCCAGCAGCAGGCCATCGAGGATCTGGCCGCCCGCGTCGCTGCCTGCGACCCCGGCTGCGCCGTCGCGGGCGCGACGCTGGCCATGCCCGGCGCGCTTGCGGCGGTGGCCGGCGACGACAGCCTGATCTATCCGATGTTCATGGCCGAAGGCTGGTTCACGCGGTCCGAGTTGCCCCGCCGGCTGGCCCAGGCCGGCGCGGGCGGGGCGCGGGTGCTTCGGCCCTTCGGCACCGATCCCGCGCTGCCCGGTCTGATCGTGGCCCAGGCCCATGCGGCGGCGGCGGCGCAGGGCTGGGCGCCGGGGGACACGACGCTGCTGCTGTCGGCGCATGGGTCGCAGCGGTCGCAGGCGTCCTTTACCATCACCACCGCGCTTGCGGATCAGATCGCCCCGCATTTCGCGCGGGTGGTGACCGGCTTCGTGGAACAGGAACCCTTCCTGGCCGATGCCGCCCAGGGGCTGGACCATGCGGTCAGCCTGCCGTTCTTCGCGCTTCGGGCGGAACATGTGCTGGACGACCTGCCCGAGGCGCTGGATCAGGCGGGCTTTACCGGCCCGCGCCTGGACCCCATCGGCCTTGCGCCCGAGGTTCCCGCCCTGATCGCCGCCAGCATCCGCGCCGCGCTATAGGTCCTTGGCGTAATAGGCATATCCGGCAACCTCGCTAAACCCCAGCCGGTCATAGGTGGCCCTGGCGCCGCCATTGGCCCGGCTGACGGCCAGGCCGATCCGGGTCGCCCCGTGGTCCGCTGCCCATTGGGCCGCCTGGCGCATCAGCCATCCGGCAAGTCCCCGGCGGCGGAAGGCGGGCAGCACCTCGACCGCATGGACCATCACCACATCGCCCGCGACCGCCGCAAAGGCCGCGCCCGCGGCGCGGTCGTCGATGCGGCCCAGGATCGCGGTCTTTGGGGCGGGCACCCGATCCATCACCGCCTGCCGCATCGGATCGATGTTGCCCGCGGCCCAGATGTCCCGCTGGATCGCCAGGGGCGGCCAGATCGCGAAGGTCGTCAGATAGGGGATCGGCTGCCCGGTCAGCGCGGCGACAGGGGCCTGCATGATCGCGGTCGGTGTCTCGCGGCGGTAACCGGCGTCCTGAAGCGCGTCCGCCAGGCCGTCGTCGGTGTCTGGGACGCGGAACATCGGCTGCTGCCGCCAGCGGCGATGGATGGCCTCGACCGCCGGAATGTCGCCCTTGGTCCAGCGGCCAACGGCTCGCGCCGAACTGACCCGGCCGCCTGCCCCAAGCCCGCGTCCCACCCGAAATCCGCCTGCATCGGCATATTCGGCGGCGGGCCAGGTATCCTCGAAGGCCCGGGCCAGGGCGGCGTCCATCACAGGGCCAGCCGCTGCTTCAACACCGTCATGGCCTGATCGACCCGCGTCGCATCCAGACCGCGCACCACAAGGTTCGTGCCCCAGCCGGTCGGATCCTGGAAGGGATAGGAGCCGAGCGACAGGTCGGGAAACTCGGCCGCGACCGCGCGCAGATCCTCGGCCACGTCGCTTTCGCCGCGCCGCACCTCGACGCTTTGGGATTGGACGGGGCGGCCTGCAGACAGGCGCGGGATCAGCCAGTCCACCATGCCCCGGAACACCTCGGGGACGCCCGCCATCACATGGGTATTGCCGATGGAAAAGCCCGGCGCGGCGGACACGGCATTCTGGATCAGCGTGGCGCCCAGGGGAACGCGGGCCATGCGCAGCCGGTTCTCGGTCAGCTCGACCCCCATGCGGTCGCAGCGGGCCTGCAGCAGGGCGCGCGCCTCGGGGTGGATCTCCAGCACCGTGCCATGCGCATCGGCCACCGCATCGGCGGTGATGTCGTCATGCGTCGGGCCGATCCCGCCCGAGGTGAACAGCAGGTCGTAATCCCCGCCCAGGCTGCCATCAAGCGCCCGCACCGCCGCCACGATCCGGTCGTGATCGTCAGACACCACGCGGATTTCGCGCAGGTCGAAGCCGGTGGCGGACAGCACCTGCGCCAGGTGATGCGCGTTTCCTTCGCGCGTGCGGCCTGACAGGATTTCGTCCCCGATCACCAGGATCGCCGCCGTCGGATTGTCGGATTGCATTGCCCCGCCCCCTGAAACCTGTATTGCCACGCATCTATGCGCAGGTGCAGGGCTGGAACAAGGGACCGCGCGGGACTATCTATGCCCCCAGATGAAAGGATCACCGATGGACCAGAGCCACATCACCAAGGAAGGCATCCGCATCCACGCGCGCGAGGATTTCGACGGGATGCACAAGGCAGGGGCCGTGGCATCGCAGATCCTGGACGAGGTAGGCCCGCTGGTCCAGCCGGGCGTCACCACCGGCGCCCTTGACGATTTCATCACCCGCCGGGTTGCGGAACTGGGCGCCACCTCGGCCACCATCGGCTATCGCGGCTATGAACATGCAAGCTGCATCAGCGTGAACCATGTCGTCTGCCACGGCATCCCGGGCGACAAGGTGCTGTCGAACGGCGACATCCTGAACATCGACGTGACGGTGATCCTGGATGGCTGGTATGGGGATACCAGCCGGATGTACGTTGCCGGCAAGGCATCGATCAAGGCCAAGCGGCTGATCCAGGTAACCCATGACGCGCTGATGAAGGGGATCGAGGCCGTGCGCCCCGGCGCGACCTTTGGGGATATCGGCGCGGCGATCCAGTCTTACGCCGAAGGGCGCGGGATGTCGGTGGTACGCGACTTCTGCGGCCACGGGCTGGGCCGGGTCTTCCACGCGCCGCCCAACGTGCTGCATTTCGGCCGCCCCGGCAAAGGCCCGAAGCTGGAAGAAGGCATGTTCTTCACCATCGAGCCGATGATCAACCTGGGCCGGCCAGAAACCAAGGTTCTGGCCGACGACTGGACCGCGGTGACCCGCGACAAGTCGCTGTCGGCGCAGTTCGAACATTCCATCGGCGTGACGGCAGATGGGGCCGAGATCTTCACCCTCTCGGACAAGTTCTTCCCCGAACTGGACTGACCGGCCCTTCCGGTCAGCCCCGGCCGTCCGGATCCGGCTTGACCCGCATTACCGCGCAATACAGCGCCGGCACGAAGACCAGCGTGATCAGCGTGCCTGCGATGATGCCGCCCATCATCGAGAATGCCATCGGTCCCCAGAACACCTGGCGCGAGATGGGGATCAGCGCCAGCGAGGCAGCCGCCGCCGTCAGCAGGATCGGACGGGCGCGGCTGTCCGACGCCTCGAACACGGCCTGCCACTGGCTGCGGCCCTTGTGCAGCAGTTCCTGGATCTCGTGGACCAGGATGACCGAGTTGCGGATCAGGATGCCGATCAGCGCCAGGATGCCCAGGATCGCGACAAAGCCCATCGGCACGCCGAAGGGCACCAGCACCGCGACCACGCCGATCAGGCCCAGGGGTGCTGCGGCAAAGACGATCAGCGACAAGCGGAAGCTTTGCATCTGCGCCATGACCAGGAAGGCCATGATCAGCAGCATGACCGGCACCACGGCCGCGATCGGTTCCTGGCTGTCGGCCGAAGTCTCGACCGTGCCGCCCACCGTGATCGTCACCTCCGAGGGCAGGCTCGCCTGGAACTCGGCCACCGCGGGGGCAAGCGCGCTGACCAGGGTGGCGGGCTGGTCCCTGGTCGCCACGTCGGCCTTGACGGTGACGGTGGGAAGTCCGTTGCGCTGCGCGATCAGCGGCTGTTCGGTCGCATAGTCCAGCGACACGACCGAGGATAGCGGCGTCCCCTCGCCATTCGGCAGCCGCAGTTCCAGGTTGCGGATCGATTCGATCGAGGTGCGGTCCTCGGCCTGCCCCCGCCCGACCACGTCGATCAGGAAGATGTCGTCGCGCAACTGGGTGATGACTTGGCCCGAGAACAGCGCCGACAGCGTGTCGGCCACGTCCTGGCTGGTCAGGCCCAGCCGCCGTACCTGGTCCTGGTCGATCTGCAGCCGCACCACGCGCGCAGGCTCGTTCCAGTCCATCGAGATGCCGCGCAGCCGGGGTTCGCGGGCCAGCACCGCCGCCAGGCGGCGGGCCGTGTCCCGCGCGACATCCGCATCGGGGGCGCTGACGCGGTATTGCACCGGCTTGCCGACCGGCGGCCCGATTTCCAGGTTCTTCACATAGATGTCCACGCCCGGAAACTCGCGCGCCGCCTTGTCCATCAACAGCGCCTTAAGCCGGTCGCGCGCCGCAAGGTCGGGCGTCTGGATCACGATCTGGCCCATATAGGGTCCGGGCGTCGGCACATCCATCGCCAGCACGAAGCGCGGCGCGCCGGTGCCCACATAGGATGTCCAGAACAGGACGTCCTCGTTCCCCGCCAGGACCTGTTCCAGGCGGTCCATGTCCTCGCGGGTCCGGGCGATCGAGGTGTTCTGGCGTTCGACGATATCGACCAGAACCTCGGTCCGGTCCGATGTGGGGAAGAACTGCTGCTCGACGAAACGCATTCCCCAGACGGACAGGGCGAACAACGCCAGCGTGACGGCGATCACGATCCACTTGAAGCGCATCGACCACAGCAGCAGCCCGTGGAAGCGGCGGCGCAGCCAGCCGGGCTTGGGCTGATGGTGGGCGTCGTAGCGGCGCAGGAAGGTCACCCCCAGAAGCGGCGCGAACAGCACGGCCACGATCCAGGACACCACCAGCGACACGGCGATCACCACGAACAGCGAAAAGGTGAACTCGCCCGCGGCCGAGCTGTTCAACCCGATCGGGATGAAGCCCGCAACCGTCACCAGCGTCCCCGTCAGCATCGGGAATGCGATCGAGGTCCAGGCATAGCTGGCGGCCTTTTCCAGCGTTTCGCCGATCTCGAGCCGGGATATCATCGTCTCGATCGCGATCATCGCATCATCGACCAGCAGCCCAAGCGCGATGATCAGCGCCCCCAGCGAAATGCGCTGCAGGGTGATGCCGTAAAGATCCAGGATCACGAAGGTTATGGCCAGGCACAACGGGATGGTCATGGTCACCACCATGCCTGCGCGCAGGCCCAGGCTGATGAAGCTGACCACAAGGACGATGATCACGGCCTCGGCCAGGGCCGTGACGAAATGGCCCACGGCATCCTCGACCACATGGGGCTGGTCGGCAACCTTGGCCATCTCGATCCCCACGGGCAGCTCAGCGGCCACGCGCGACATCAGCGCGTCCAGATCCTTGCCGAATTCAAGGATATTCTCGCCTTCGCGCATCCCGACCTGAAGGCCGATGGCGGGCTTGCCGTTATATCGGAACAGCGATTGCGGCGGATCCTGATAGCCGCGCCGCACGCTTGCCACGTCGCCCAGGTTGAAGAACCGCTCGCCCACGCGCAGGTTCACGGCGGCGATGGATTCGGCGTCGTCGAACTGCCCGCCCACGCGGACCAGCACCTGTTCCGGCCCCGCCTGGATCACCCCCGACGGCACGATCGCGTTCTGCTGGGCCAGCGTCGCCACGACCTGCTGCTGGTTCAGCCCCAGGGCTGCCAGCCGCGCGGCCGAGAATTCAAGGTAGATCTGCTCGGACTGCTCTCCCAGGAGCTCGGTCCGGCCGGCGGCGTCCAGGGCGGCCACCTGCTTGCGGATGCGTTCGACCCGGTCGCGCAATTCGCGGGGGCTGTAGCCGTCGGCGGTGAAGGCATAGATGTTGCCGAAGACGTCGCCGAAATCGTCGTTGAACTGGAAGCCCGCAAATTCCTGCGGAAATTCGGGGCGGATATCCGACATCATCTCGCGCACGCGCCTCCAGATGTCGGGCACCTGCGGGCCGCGCGTGGTGGGCAGCAGTTCCAGATAGACGACCGCCTGCCCCGGCATGGTCACGGACCGGGTGAAGTAAAGCTCGTCCAGTTCCTCGAGCTTGGTTTCGATCCGGGTGGTGACCTGCTTCAGCGTTTCCTCGACCGTGGCGCCGGGCAGGGCCGCGCTGATCACCATGATCTTGATGGTGAAGTTCGGGTCCTCCTCGCGACCCAGGTTGTTATAGCTGATCGTTCCCGCCACCAGCGAGATGATCAGCAGGAACCACACGAAACTGCGGTGGTTCAGCGCCCAGTCCGACAGGTTGAAGCCCTTCAAGGCTGGACCCTTTCCCCGACGGCCTGGCCGTCGGTCAGCGAATTGACGCCCCGGATCACGACCTCGTCGCCCGGGTTCAACCCCTGGGACACGAGGACGCGCCCGTCGAAATCGGCGGCGGGGGTGATCGGCACGGCCTCGACGTGGGCCGCTTCGCCATTGCGCAGCACGCGCCAGACATGGGGGGCGCCGTCACGTTGGAAGATGGCCGATGACGACAGCATCAGCGCAGGCTCGCTGGCGGTCCCCAGCCGGGCACGGATCAGGGCGCCCAGCCGGAAGGGCGCGTCGGGCGGCAGCGTCAGGTAAAGCCGCCGGGTGCGGGTGGCGCTGTCGGCGGTGGGGTCGATCCGGTCCAGCGTGGCGCGGACCTGCCGGTTCGGGTCCGAAAGCTGCCAGATCGTGAAGACCGCGTCCGCCGGCAGCCCGGCAAGCGCGGGTTCGGGAAGGTCGATCAGCGCCTCCCGCTGGTCCTCGGCCGAAAGCTGCAGGACGGGGGTGCCCGCCCCCAGCACGCTGCCCGGCGCCTCGTAGACGGCGCTGACGACGCCCGCGAAGGGCGCGGTCATGCGGGCATAGCTTTGCGCATCACGGGCCTGGACCAGTTCCGACTGGGCCTGCTCGGCCCCTGCCTCGGCAGCTGCGGCGGCACGTTGGGCCTGTTCCAACTGGGCGGCCGTGGCGACGTTGCGGGCGGCAAGCGCCTGCGTGCGTTCCAGCGTCAGGCGCGCGGTGTCGCGCTGAACCTCGGCCGCAGCCAGGGCGGCCTCGGCGGCGCGGGTGGTGGCGGCCAGATCCTCGGACGCGAGGTTGGCCAGCACGTCGCCCCGTTCGACCCGGTCGCCCAGGTCGACAGGGCGCGAGACCATCCGGCCCAGCGTCTGGAAGGCCATCGTCACCTGCGTCTTCGACGCAACCACCCCCGGCACCCACCGCGCGTCCTGTCCGCGATCCTCGACGATCTCGGACACGATGGGGCGGACAGATCCGCCTTCCTCGGCATGGCCTTCGAGACCAAGCCAATCAGGCAGGCTCAGTGACTGCGCCTGCAAGGGCAGGACCAGCACCGGAAGGATCAGGACAAGGGCGCGGATCACGGCAGCACCTCGGCCCGCTGGACCTGGCGGCCGGGATAAAGAAGCTGGGATCCCGCCCCGACCACCACGTCGCCGGCCTCGATCCCCTTGGACAGGTAGACCACGCCGTTCGAGAAATGCGCGATGCCCACCGGCACCAGGCTGACCCGGTTGTCCCCATCCACGCGCCACACCGCCGGCTGGTCGCCGTCGCGCATCAGCGCCGTCCAGGGCACCGCGATGCCGCGATCGACCGACAGGTCCACATGACCCCGCACCGCCGCACCCAGCAAGGCGGTGTCGGCGGGCACGTCGGCGATCGCGACGCGCAAGGTGACCGTGCCCGTCGCGGGATCCACGAGGGGCGAGATTTCGGTGACCGTGCCCTGCATCTCGGGCCGGTCGATGTCGATGGTTTCCAGCCGCACGGCCTGGCCCATCGCGCTGTGCAGCCGGGGGTGGTCGGGCGCGTCGAACACGGCCTCCAGCCCGTCAAGCGCGGCCAGCGTCAGCACCACCTGCGCCGCGCCGACCACCTGCCCCGGAGCCATGTCGCGAGAAGTCACGACCCCATCCTCGGGCGCGCGCAGGACGGTGTCCTGGACCGCACGGCGGGCCTGTTCAAGCCCGCTTTCCGCACGCTCGACAGTGCCCTGCGCTTCGGACAAGGCCCGCAGGGCATCATCCCGCGCGGCGCGGGTGCCGACGCCCCGTGACAACAGCGCCTCGGCTCGGTCGCTGGCCTGCCGGGCCTGCGAAAGACCCGCCTGTGCCGCGGCCAGCCCCGCCTCGGCCACCCGCAGCGCCTGGTCCTGCTGGACCGAATCCAGCCGCGCCAATTCCTGGCCCTGGCGGACCCGGTCGCCCCTGTCGACCAGCACGTCGGTCACGCGCCCGGGCTGGCGAAAGCTCATCTGCACGCTGTCTGTCGCGGTGATGCTGCCCGACAGTTGCAGGTCAAGCGCGACGGGCCTTTCCTCGGCCGATACCATCTCGACGCGCAGCAGGTCATCCTGCGCGGCCGCGGGGGGGACCGGCAGACAGGCAAGAAGGAACCAGGAAAGCAGCCGCACGCGCATCGTCATGACCCAACCGGACGCAATATATCTGGTTCACAACAGTCCATGATGGAAGCCCCATCTCCCTACGTCACGGCGGCTCTTTGATGAAACCTTTCGTCATTCCAGTTGCCGTCGCGCAGAATCCGGGCCAGCCCGTCCACCGCCCGCTCGACATCGTCCAGGTCGTTGTAAAGGGGTGCAAAGCCGAAGCGCAGCACGTCGGGGGCGCGGAAATCGCCAACGATGCCCGCGGCGATCAGCGCCTGCATCACCGCATAGCCCTGCGGATGGCAAAAGCTGACCTGCGACCCGCGCAGGGCCGGATCGCGCGGGGAATTGAGCGTCACGTCTGGGCAGCTTGCCTCGACCCCGGCGATGAAGGCTTGGGTCAGCACGATCGACCGGGCGCGCAGGTCGGCCAGGCTGACATCGTCCCAGACATCCAGGGCCGCGTCGAGCGCGGCCAGCGCGATCACCGGCGGCGTGCCCACCCGCATCCGCTCCACCCCGGCGGCGGGGCGATAGTCGGGATCAAAGGCGAAGGGCGCGTCATGCCCCATCCAGCCCTGCAGGATCGGCTGGGCCGCATCGGCATGGCGGGGATGGGTCCAGATGAAGGCCGGCGCACCCGGCCCGCCATTGAGGTATTTATAGGTGCAGCCCACCGCGAAATCGGCATCGGCCGCGGTCAGGTCCACATCGACCGCCCCCGCCGAATGGGCCAGATCCCACAGCGCCAGGGCGCCCGCGTCATGCGCCCTGGCGGTCAGCGCGTCCATGTCGTGGCGGCGACCGGTGCGGTAATCGACCTCGGTCAGCATCAGCACGGCCAGGTCGTCGGTGATGGCGGCCTTGACCGCCTCGGGCGCGACCACGCGCAACTCGGCCCCCAAGGAATGGGCAAGGCCTTGCGCCACATAAAGATCAGACGGGAAATTGCCGCTGTCGGACAGGATCACCCGCCGGCCGGGACGCAGCGCCAAGGCCGCGCTGAGGGCCTGGAACACCTTGATCGACAGCGTGTCCCCCATCACCACCTGCCCCGGCCCCGCGCCGATCAGCCGCGCGATCCGGTCGCCGACCTTGCGCGGCTGGACATACCAGCCCGCCTTGTTCCAGCCGGTGATCAGCATCTCGGACCATTCATCCGCCATCATCCGGGCCACCCGGTCGTGCGCGGCGACCGGCATCGGCCCCAGCGAATTGCCGTCCAGGTAGGTGATCCCCTGGGGCAGGTGGAAGGCGCGGCGGGTGGCGGCAAAATCGGTCATGGCTCTCTCCATCTTGACCGCAGGCTAGCAGCAGCCTTTTCTGCCCGAAAGAGAGGGCAGCATGATCTATCACGTCATCGACTGGGACGACGCTTATGCCAATGGCGCGCATATCCCGCAGGCCGAAGGCTTCGTGTCCCGCTGGCAGTCCGCCGCGGCAGCGTTCAGGGAAGCATACCCGCCCAAGCCGCTGCGACACGGGCATCTGTTTCACCCTGACGGCACGCCGGAAGGGCTGATGGTCTTCATCCACGGCGGATACTGGATGCGCTTCGACCCCGGAATGTGGTCGCATCTTGCGGCGGGTGCCCTTGCGCGTGGCTGGGCGGTGGCGATGCCGGCCTATACCCTGGCACCACAAGCACGCATCCGGCAGATGGTGGCCGAGGTGGCAGAGGCGATCACGCAGGCGGCCGCACAGGTGGACGGTCCCATTGCCTTGACCGGCCATTCGGCGGGCGGCCATCTGGCGGCCCGAATGATCTGCGACGACGGCACGCTGCCCGATGCGGTTGCCCTTCGGGTGACAACCTGCATCCCGATCTCTCCTTTGACCGACCTGCGCCCGCTGATGCGGACCACGATGAACGAGACGCTGCACCTCGACGCGGCCGAGGCCGTGGCCGAAAGCCCGGCCCTGCTGGTCCCGCGCCAGGGGATCCCCGTCACCACCTGGGTCGGCGGCATGGAACGGCCCGAGTTCATCCGCCAGGCCCGCCTGCTGGCAAATATCTGGGCGGGCATGGGCGCCCCCACCGATTGCGTAACTGACCCCGGCCTGCACCATTTCGATGTGATCGACCGGCTGGAGCAGCCAAGCAGCCCATTGCTGGAACGCCTGCTCAGCCGGTGAAATCCGCCAGCCTGCCCCCGGTCAACTCAAGCAGTTGGTTGGGCGCGATTGCGAAGACATGGCGCGGCGTTCCTGCCGCCGCCCAGACGACGCTGAAATCCAGAAGACGCGGATCGAAGAAGGCCGTCACCGGCTTCAGATGCCCCACCGGGGCCACGCCGCCGATGGCGAAGCCGGTTTCCTCGCGGATCAGGGCGGCGTCGGCCTTGCCCAGGGGCTGCCCGGCGACCGTCGTGGCCCTTGCCGGATCGACGCGGTTGCCGCCTGCGGTCAGGAACAGGATGACATGGCCCGTGGCCTCGCCCCGGAAGATGATCGACTTGGCGATCTGGTCCACCGCGCAGCCCGCTGCCCGCGCAGCATCCTCGGCGGTGCGGGTCGTTTCGGACATCTCGCGAATCTCGGCGTCGACGCCCGCCGCTTCCAGGGCCGCGCGGACCCGTGCCAGGCTCTTGCTCATTCCCATTCCCCTTTTCGCGCGACCCTAGCGGCGGTGAAGGGGCGCGAAAAGCCCGCCCCTTATCTTGCGTCCCCGCATCAGGCATGATGTTGCAAGCCATCGCAGCAGAGAGGTCGCCATGAACGTCTATACCCTTCTGGTCGAGGTGGGCCGCAGCAAGGACGACGGCCTGCCGGAAGGCGCCACCGGGGCCGCGCTGATCTGCTATTCCGCCGGCCGGGACGAAGCCGAGGCGGTGCGCGAGACCGTGGCGATCCTGAAGCAGGCCGACCTGTCGCCCCTGGACGTGACCGGCTATGGCAGCCTGGAGGAACGGCTGGCCGAGGGTCACGAAATCGATCAGGACGAACGCGCCTTGATGCAGCGTGCCCTGGACGAAAACTCGGTCATCATCGCGCAGATGCAGCCCTTCTTCAAAGGCGAGGGCGCGTCGGACGAGGGCGAGACGCTGCACTGACGGGCGACGCGGCCCTATTCAACCGGAAGTGTCTTCGCTAAACTGCCGTTAACAATAATAGCAGCAGTTACGGACAGGCGATTCATGACACTTTCCCGCATCTTCCTGACCACCGCATTGGTGGGCGTTCTGGCATCCTGCGCAGGCCCGATGAACCGCGCGCCCGGCGGCATGTCCGGCAGCGCTCCGGTTACGCCCGCGCCGATCCCCGCGGCATCCGCGGGCGACGAGGCGGGATTGCAGAACTTCGTCCAGTCCTTCCGGTCCCGCGCGGTGGCCTCGGGCGTTTCGCCCGCCACCTATGACCGCGCCATGCGGATCGCGCGCTATAACCCTGAGGTGATCCGCCTGGACCGCAAGCAGGCCGAGTTCAGCCGCCCTGTCTGGCTGTACCTGGACAGCGCGGTGTCGGACGTGCGCGTCACCACCGGCCGCCAGAAGGCCGCGCAACTGTCGGGCACCCTATCCCAGATCGAGGCCCGCTACGGCGTCCCGCGCGAGATCGTGCTGGCCGTCTGGGGCATGGAATCGAACTTCGGCGCCAATCGCGGCAAGATGCAGATCATCCCGTCCTTGGCGACGCTGGCCTATGACGGCCGGCGCGGAGAAATGTTCCAGAACCAGCTGATCGCCGCGCTGCGCATCCTGCAGGCAGGCGACACCGATCCCGAACACATGCTGGGAAGCTGGGCCGGGGCGATGGGCCACACGCAGTTCATGCCCACGTCCTATCTGGACTATGCGGTCGACTTCACCGGCGACGGCCGCCGCGACATCTGGTCCGAGGATCCGACCGACTCGCTGGCCTCGACCGCGAACTACCTGCGCCGCAACGGCTGGGTGCCGGGCCAGGCCTGGGGGGCCGAGGTGCAACTGCCGCCGGGCTTCAACATGGGCCTGGTGGGCAAGGGCACGCGGCGGTCGGACTGGGCCGCGCAGGGCGTGCGCCGCATCGGCGGCGGCGCGCTGCCTTCGGGCAACGGGTCCATCATCATGCCGGCGGGGGCGAACGGCCCGGCCTTCCTGATCCTCGACAACTTCCGGTCGATCCTGCGCTACAACAACTCGGACAACTATGCGTTGGGCGTGGCTTTCCTGGGCGAACGCATCGCGGGACGTCCGGGCATCCAGGGATCCTGGCCGCGCAACGACCGCCCGCTGTCCACCAGCGAGCGTCAGGAAATCCAGCAGCGCCTGCGCGCCAAGGGCTTCTACCAAGGCGAGATCGACGGGCTATTCGGGTCGGCCACGATGGAATCGGTCGCGGCCTATCAGCGGTCCATCGGCGTGACGCCAGACGGTTATCCGACCTCGATCCTGCTGGGTCAATTGCGGCGGTAAGCGAAGGGGGCGTCCGGTTCGGGCGCCCTTTCCGTTCGGGCATCCAGGCCCGACGGACCGACGCAGGTCACCTCTCCCTCTACCCAATCTCTCCCGAGGTTGAACGGCTTTATTTCTCGCGGCAGTTTGGTGCGAAGGATCAGCCCGGAGGATCATCCATGCAGATAGCACTTCAGCTTGTCGGGGGCTTGATCCTGCTGATGCTGGGAGGAGAGATGCTGGTCCGAGGGGCCGTGCAGGTGGCGAACCGGCTTGGTGTCTCGCCCCTTGTCATCGGCCTTACGCTGGTCGGTTTCGGAACCTCGACGCCCGAGCTTGTTACCTCGGTTCAGGCGGCACTCAGCGGGTCGCCCGGGATTGCCTATGGCAACATCGTCGGCTCCAACATTGCCAACATCCTTCTGATCCTCGGGATCGCCGCGATCATCACGCCGATCGCCGTATCCTCGAACGCACTGAAGCGGGACAGCACGATCATGGTCCTGGTCACGGTCGTCTTCGCGATCGTTGCCGCGCTTGTGCCGATGGGGCTGCTGGCCGGTCTGGTCTTCGTGCTTGCCCTTGCAGGCTACATCTTCGCAGCCTTCTGGCAAGAGCGCGGCCTGGCTGCCGGCGCCCTGGACGATGCGCATGGCGCAGCCTTCGACAAGTCGCTGGCCCTGCAAGAGGCAGATCCCGCCCTCAAGGCCCCAAGTGAAATCGGCAGGTCCGCCTTCCTCTCGATCCTGATCGCGATCGCCGGATTGGCCCTTGTCGTGCTGGGCGGCAATTTCCTGGTAAGCGGTGCCGTTGGCCTGGCTCGCTCGTTCTCGATATCGGAAACGATCATCGGCCTGACGATCGTCGCCATCGGAACCTCCATGCCCGAACTTGTGACATCCGTCATGGCCGCACTCCGCAAGCAGACCGAGGTGGCATTCGGAAACGTCGTCGGGTCCAACATCTACAACATCCTGGGTATCGGCGGCTTCACGGCTCTGATCTCGCCCACGAACGTGCCGAGCGAGATCGTCCGCTTCGACAACCTGATCATGATCGGGGCGTCGCTGGTGCTGGTGGCATTCGCCTTCACCGGCAGGCGTATAAGCCGCAGGGAGGGGGCCGTCCTTGTCGCAGGATACGCGGCCTATGTGGCGCTGATCTGGCCGTGACGGAACCGCCAAAGGCGAAGCGACCGGCAGGTCTGACCGCGTGGCGATCACTGCCCTGTCGCGCTCCTACCGCAGCCACCCCTGAAACGCCGCCAGCACCTCCTCGTAGACGCCGCGCTTGAAGGGCACGATGTTTTCCAGCAGCGCCGTGGGGGGCATCCACCGCCATTCCTGGAACTCGGGGTGGTCGGTGTCGATGCGGATGTCGGCATCTTCGCCCAAGAACCGCATCAGCACCCATTTCTGGCGCTGGCCGCCATAGCGGCCCTTCCAGACCTTGCCCAGAAGTTCGGGCGGCAGGTCGTAATAGACCCAGCCGGGCGTTTCGGCCAGCACCTCGACCTTGTCGGGGGCGACGCCGGTTTCCTCGGTCAGTTCGCGCAAGGCGGCGTCGCGCGGGGTTTCATCCCCGTCGATACCGCCCTGTGGCATCTGCCAGGCGCCCGGCATGTCGATCCGCTGGCCTGCAAAGACCAGCCCCTCGGCGTTCATCAGCACGACGCCCGCGCAGGGCCGATAGGGAAGCCCCTCCTGCCCCATCCGATCCGATTCAGCCATTCGTGTTGGCCGCACCCGATCCGGGGGTTCCCGATCCCTCGCCCGTCACGGCGGGGGTCGCGGCGGCAGGCACCTGGCCCGCCTGGAAATCGACAGCCGCCAGGCCCTTGAGGATATCGACCGCATAGGCCAACTGGTAATCCTCCTCGCGCAGCTTGGCGGTGGCCTCGACCGCGGCGGCCTCGTCCTCGATCTGCTTCTTCTCGTCGTCGCTGACCGAATCGTTGTTCAGCGCGCCGCGCAGGTCGGCCTCGGACCGGCCGAAGTTCGACTGGCTGCGGGGGCCTTCCTCCTCGTCCTCAGAGGCGGGCGGGCGGGCGGGCTGTGCCACCAGGATGTCGGGCTGGATGCCCAGCGACTGGATCGACCGTCCCGACGGGGTGTAATAGCGCGCGGTGGTCAGGCGGATGGCGCTGTCGGCGGTGACCGGCATCACCGTCTGGACCGAGCCCTTGCCGAAGGTCTTCTCGCCCACTACGATGGCGCGGCGGTGGTCCTGCAGCGCGCCCGCGACGATTTCGGATGCACTGGCCGAACCGCCATTGGTCAGCACGACCATCGGCTTGCCCTGCGCCAGATCGCCCGCTTCCGCGTTCCAGCGTTCGCTTTCCTCGGGGTTGCGGCCGCGGGTCGAAACGATCTCGCCCGCGTCCAGGAAGGCGTCGGACACGCTGATCGCCTGGTTCAGAAGGCCGCCGGGGTTGTTGCGCAGATCCAGCACGAAGCCCGTGACCTTGTCGATGCCGCCGGCTTCCGCGACGGCCTTGTCCAGTTCGGATTTCAGCGTGTCAAAGGTTTCGTCGTTGAAGGTCGACACGCGCAGCACGACCGACTTGCCCTCGATCCGGGTCTTGACCACGGTCAGCTTGATCGTGTCGCGGGTCATGGTCAGGTCGAAGGGCTCGGTCTCGCCCTCGCGCAGGATGGTCACGGTGATCTCGGACCCGATGGGGCCGCGCATCATGTCCACGGCCTGGTCCAGCGTCAGGCCCATCAGCGATTCGCCGTTCACATGGGTGATGAAGTCGCCCGACTTCACGCCCGCCTCGGCGGCAGGGGTGTCGTCGATGGGCGAGACGACCTTGACCAGGCCCTCTTCCTGGCTGACCTCAATCCCAAGGCCGCCGAAGCTGCCGCGGGTCTGGGTCTGCATGTCCTCGTAATCGTTGGCCGACAGGAAGGACGAATGCGGATCCAGTGAGGTCAGCATCCCGTTGATCGCGGCCTCGATCAGTTCCTTGTCGTCGGGTGCCTCGACATAGTCGGCCCGGACGCGTTCGAACACATTGCCGAACAGTTCAAGCTGTTCATAGATCGAGGCGTTGCTGCCGGTTTCCTGTGCGACCAGCGGCCCGGCGATCTGGGTGGTCAGAAGCGCACCGGCCAGAACACCGCCCACGCCTGCGATCAGATAATGTTTCATGACGGCCTTTCCTGCCTTCAATCCTGTTCAGGCTCCACGACGGGATTCAGCACGAACCATTCCGCCGGGTCCAGAGTTTCCTGTCCCTTGCGCAATTCAAGATACAGGGATTCGGTCTGCCCTGCATTTCCGCCGATGGCGGCATCGGTCACGAATTGCGCACCGAATTCCTGCGCCGGCGCCTCGGTCCCGCCCATCAGGCCGATCGGGTCGCCCGCCTGCAGCACATCGCCCACCTCTCCGAAGACCTGCGACATGCCCGCGAAGACCAGAAGATAACCGCGCGCGGGCTCGACGATCATCACATTGCCGTAATCCAGCAAAGGGCCGCGATAGCGGATGGTGGCGGACCACGGTGTGGTGACCAGGGCCGCAGGGGGGGTTGCGATGACCCAGCCGGGCCGTTCGACGCCCGCGGCGTCGGGCTGGCCGTAAAGGCGCAGGATGGTGCCGACGGCGGGCAGCGGAAGGGTGCCCTGGGCGCCCTCGAAATCCTCCATCGGCGGGCCGACATCCAGTTGCAGCCGGGAAACCCCTGCCGCGAATTCGTCCAGCGACTGCGCGGCGTCGCGCAATTGCTGCAATTCGGCGGGGGCATCGGCATAGCGCACCGGCAGGCTTGACCGGTCGGTGACGGCGCTTGCCAGCAGGCGGCGCGCTTCCTGCACCGAGGCAAGCCCCGTGCCCAGCATCTGCGCCGCGCCTGCCTGCAGGTCGCGCACGGTGGCGATTTCAGCCAGGTCGTCCTGCAGCCGCTCGGCCTCGGCCCGCAGGCCGGGGGTGACATCCGACAGCACCATTCCCGAACGCGCATTGGCAAGCGCGCCTGCCGGATGGAGCAGCATGGTGGTTTCGGGCGCCTGCTGCAACGCGGTCATGGCGCCCAGAACCGAGGCCAGCCTGCCCCGCTGCGATTCGAAGCGGGCGCGCAATTCGGCTTCGCGCGCGCTGGCCTGGCGCAAGCCGTCGCGCAGGGCGGAAAGGCCCTGTTCATAGCCCCGGATCACCTCGGTCAGGGCCGTCACCTGGTCGTCTGCGGACACCGCATCGGCCAACTTGGCCACGGCCGCGCGCAACTGGGCGGCGGCGTCCTGCGCCTCGGACACGGCGGCGGTGACCGAGGGTTCCTGCGCCGGAACGGGCGCGGCGAGGACAAGGGCTGCCAGGGCCAGGGGGATCAGGAACCTCATGCGGTCACGATCAGGCTTTTGCCCGTCATCTCGACCGGTAGGTCCAGGCCCATCAGGTCCAGCACCGTGGGCGCAAGATCGGCCAGGCGCCCGTCGCGCAGCCGCGCGCCAGCAGGTCCGCCATAGACGATCACAGGCACGGGATTGGTGGTATGGGCGGTATGCGGCCCGCCGGAAAGGGGATCGACCATCGTCTCGCAGTTGCCGTGATCGGCGCAGACCACTGCCGCCCCGCCCACGCGCTCAAGCGCCTCCAGCATCCGGCCCAGGCCGCGGTCCACGGCCTCGCAGGCCAGGACGGCGGCGGGCAGGCTGCCGGTATGGCCCACCATGTCTGGATTGGCGAAGTTGACGACGATCAGGTCGTAGCCTGCGCCGATCACCTCGACCAGCTTGTCGGTCACCTGGTCCGCCGCCATCTCGGGGGCCAGGTCATAGGTCGCGACCTTCGGGCTCGAGGGCATGAAGCGGTCCTCGCCCGGCTCGGGCGCCTCCTTGCCGCCGTTCAGGAAGAAGGTGACATGGGGATATTTCTCGGTCTCGGCCAGGCGGAACTGGCGCAGGCCCTTGGCGGCGACCCAGGCGCCCAGCGTGTTGACGACCTGCCGCTTGGGATAGGCGGTGGTCATGAACTCGTTGTGGCGGGTGCTGTAGTCGACCATCCCCAGAAGCGCCGCCCATTCCGGACGGTCGCCCGTGTCGAAATGGTCGAAGGTCGGATCGGCAAGCGCCGTCAGGATTTCCCGCGCGCGGTCGGCCCGGAAGTTCAGGCAGAAGAACCCGTCCCCGTCCATCGCGCCGTTATAGCCGTCGACGATGAAGGGCTGGATGAATTCGTCTGTCTCGCCCCGCGCATAGGCGTCCGTCACGGCCAGGTCCGCCGACAGCGCGGGTTCGCCCTGCCCCGCGACGATGGCGCGATAGGCGCGTTCCACCCGTTCCCAGCGGTTGTCGCGGTCCATCGCGTAATAGCGCCCGATGACCGTGCCGATCCGCGCGCCTTCGGGCATCGACCCTTGCAGTTCGGTGACAAAGCCCATCGCGGATTGCGGAGGCACGTCGCGGCCGTCGGTGATCGCGTGCAGGACGACCGGCACGCCTGCCCCGGCGATGGCGCGAACGGCGGCCTGGACATGGACCACATGGCCATGCACGCCTCCGTCGGACACCACGCCCATCAGATGCGCCGTCCCGCCCGTGGCACGCAGCCGCTCGACAAACCGCACAAGGCTTTCGTTGCCCACGAAGCTGCCGTCCTCAATCGCCAGGTCGATCTGGCCCAAGTCCATCGCGACGACGCGGCCCGCGCCGATATTGGTATGGCCCACCTCGGAATTGCCCATCTGCCCGCGCGGCAGTCCGACGTCGGGGCCGAAGGTGGTCAGGGTTGCGTGCGGACAATCGCGCATCAGCCGGTCGAAGTTCGGCGTCGCGGCCTGATCGGGCGCGCTTTGTTCGGGCCGGTCGGACAGGCCCCAGCCGTCAAGAATGCACAAGACCACAGGTTTCGTCATGTCGCCCCTCGGGATGTTTGGGCCTTGTTACGCTTGCGGCGCCCCAGCGGCAACCGCAAGGCCGGGGGCCAGCCCCCGGACCCCCGGGATATTTGCACCAAGATGAAGGCCCGCCGCTTCACCTTTGCGCAAGGATCCTCGGGGGAGTCGCCGCAGGAGATGGGGGCAGACAGCCCCCGCCCCACTTTTCCCTTCATTCCCGGTGATAGGGGGATCCGGCCAGGATCGTGGACGCGCGGTAAAGCTGTTCGGCCAGCATCACACGCACCAGCATATGCGGCCAGACCATGCGGCCGAGGCTGATCTGCCAATCTGCCCGCGCCCGCAGCGACGGGTCGATCCCGTCCGCGCCGCCGATCACGAAGCAGAGATCGCGCGCCCCGTCCCGGTAAGCCGCCAGCCGCCGCGCGAACTCGGGCGAGGTGGGCTGGTCACCGCGTTCGTCCATGCAGACCAGTGCCGCCCCCGGAGGGATGGCGCGGCCCAGCAGTTCGGCCTCGGCAGCCATGCCGCCGCCGCGCTTGTCCTCGACTTCGGTGAGGGTGATGGAGGGAAGGCCAAGGCTGCGGCCGGCCTTGGCGAATCGGTCCAGGTAATCGGCCACCATCGCGGCCTCTGGACCCTTGCGCAGCCGCCCGACGGCGGCGATGTCGATGCGCATGAACCCGCCCGGCTTAATGCGCGGGGCGGGCCTGGTCGCGGACGCGGCTGAGGGCGTCGGCGGGCATCCACATCTTCTCCAGCTGGTAGAACTCTCGGACCTCGGGGCGGAAGACGTGGACGATCACGTCGTCCGTGTCGATCAGCACCCAGTCGCCGGTGTCCTTGCCCTCGATGCGGGGGGTGCGGCCGGTCAGCTGCTTGATGCGGTCAGCAAGCTTTTCGGCGATGGCGCCCACCTGGCGGGAACTGCGGCCCGATGCGATCACCATGTGATCCGCCATGGCCGACCGTCCACGCAGGTCGATCGTGACGATGTCCTCGGCCTTGTCGTCGTCAAGCGAGGACAGGACGCGGGCAAGGATCTGGTCGCTGGTCAGATCATGCCCGGCGGCGGCGGTCGCTGCCGGCCCCGTGGCCGGCGAGACGTCTTGTGACAGGGTTGTATCCTCCGGTCAGCGCGCCGATCGCCCCCGGCGCAGGGGATGGATCAAAGATAGCAACTTTTCGGACCATCTCAATGTTCCCGGCCCGATTCCGCTTTCTGGGATGTGCGATGGGACGCTTTGGACCGCCCCGACCGCGATGGCAAGGCGGAACAGGGCCGCCGGTGCCGCGGCTCAAGAATATTGCGTGGCGCGGGAAAGCGGCCTAGAACATCGGCCATGTCCGGGTTCATCTATTTCGACATCCATGACCGCGCGCGCCTGCCTTCGCGGTTCTTTGGCGAAACGCGCGGCGTGACGGCGCGACTGTGACGGGCTGCGGTCCTGCCGCAGCCGAT
The DNA here is from genome assembly GCF_011801365.1 of Paracoccus sp. AK26. Taxonomy (NCBI): domain Bacteria; kingdom Pseudomonadati; phylum Pseudomonadota; class Alphaproteobacteria; order Rhodobacterales; family Paracoccaceae; genus Paracoccus; species Paracoccus sp. AK26. Next base: position 359,479 of record NZ_CP041041.1, on the reverse strand, counting down.
CCGTCCGCCACGATCCCATCACAGCCGAAAGCCATTAGCCATGACCCTTGAGCCCAAATCCGCCTCCGCGCGGACGCTTTATGACAAGATCTGGGACGCCCATGTCGTCGACCGCCAGGATGACGGCACCTGCCTTCTGTATATCGACCGCCACCTGGTCCACGAGGTGACCAGCCCGCAGGCCTTCGAAGGGCTGCGCATGACCGGCCGCACCGTCCGCGCCCCCGAGCGCACGATTGCCGTGCCCGATCATAACGTTCCCACCACCTGGGACCGCGAGAAAGGCATCGACAACGAGGAATCGCGCATCCAGGTCGACGCGCTTGACCGCAATGCGCGCGAGTTCGGCGTGGTCTACTACCCCGTCAACGACATCCGCCAGGGCATCGTGCATATCGTCGGCCCCGAACAGGGCTGGACCCTGCCCGGCATGACCGTTGTCTGCGGCGACAGCCATACCGCGACGCACGGCGCCTTCGGGGCGCTTGCCCACGGCATCGGCACCAGCGAGGTCGAGCATGTGCTGGCCACCCAGACGCTGATCCAGAAGAAGTCGAAGAACATGAAGGTCGAGGTGACCGGCCGGCTGGCCCCCGGCGTCACCGCCAAGGACGTGGTGCTGGCGATCATCGGCAAGACCGGCACCGGCGGCGGCACCGGCCATGTCATCGAATACTGCGGCGAGGCGATCCGCAACCTGTCGATGGAAGGCCGCATGACCATCTGCAACATGGCGATCGAGGGCGGCGCCCGCGCGGGCTTGATCGCGCCCGACCAGACCACCTTCGATTACGTCAAGGGCCGCCCCCATGCGCCCAAGGGCGCCCAATGGGAAGCGGCGGTTGCCTGGTGGAAGACGCTGTTTTCCGACGACGACGCCCATTGGGACAAGGTCGTAACCCTTCGCGGCGAGGATATCGCCCCCACCGTCACCTGGGGCACCAGCCCCGAGGACGCGCTGCCCATCACCGCCACCGTCCCCTCCCCCGAGGATTTCACCGGCGGCAAGGTCGAGGCTGCCAGGCGCAGCCTGGACTACATGGGCCTGACGGCTGGCACCCGGCTGACCGACATTGCCATCGACGCGGTCTTTATCGGGTCCTGCACCAATGGCCGGATCGAGGATCTGCGTGCCGCCGCCGACATCCTGCGCGGGCGCAGGCTGGCGCCCGGTGTGCGCGGCATGGTCGTGCCGGGATCCGGCCTTGTCCGCGCCCAGGCCGAAGAAGAAGGCTTGGACGCGGTCTTCAAGGAGGCGGGCTTCGAATGGCGCCTTGCAGGCTGTTCGATGTGCCTGGGCATGAACCCCGACCAGTTGGCCCCCGGCGAACGCTGCGCCGCGACCAGCAACCGCAACTTCGAAGGCCGCCAGGGCTACAAGGGCCGCACCCATCTGATGTCGCCAGCGATGGCGGCGGCGGCGGGCGTGGCCGGGCATCTGGTCGACGTGCGGGAGTTGTCGCGGGAACTGGCCTGACATGGCCAGCCCCTGCATGGCGGGGCGCCGGTTGACCCGATCAGCCGGCCCGCGCGGCCGGACTGCGCCGGGACGGAACGCGCTTGCGCGCCAAAAGCCAGGTTGCGTTGACGGCGATCAGGACCAGCCCGGCATTCTCGAACAGGAAATTGTTCGTCACGCCGAAGTTCGTCGTGCCGATCAGGCGGTCGAAATGGTGGAAGCTCAGGGCGCGGACCAGCACGAAGCAAAGCACGAGGGTCAGGCCGATCGCAGCCAGCAGGTTGTAACGAAGCCTGCCCCACAGGCTGGCGGTCATGCTGACCAGCAGCACAAGCGCAGCGGCAACCACCGCGCCGATGAACAGCACCTGCATCACCCGGCGCTGGTCATACCAGCCCTGCGCGCGGGCAAGGCATTTTCCCGCCGCCGTGACCGCCGATTGCAGATCCAGTTGCTTGTTGACCGCCAAAGCCGCCAGCAGCAGCGACAGGACCAGCCAGAAGACACGCCCGCGTTGGCCCTTCAGCCGCCGCCACACGGCCAGGGCCAGCAGCGTGCAGGCCGCATAGGCCAGCACCGTCAGCCAGCCGGTCAGCCCCGGATCACCGATCTGGGGCGACCACCGCTGCAGCACGCAGCCCTGCAATTCACTTACCGTCACGCCAACATTCTCCCCTGCCGGACGCGGGCACAGTAGCCCGGGGCAAGGGAAAGCAGAAGCCAAGAGGACACATGGACAAGTTCACAACCCTGACCGGCATCGCGGCACCCATGCCGCTGGTCAACATCGACACCGACATGATCATCCCCAAGCAGTTCCTGAAGACGATCCAGCGGTCAGGGCTGGGGGTGAACCTGTTCGACGAGATGCGCTATGACCGAGACGGCAACGAGATCCCCGATTTCGTGCTGAACCAGCCTGCCTACAGGCAGGCCCAGATCATCGTGGCCGGGGACAACTTCGGCTGCGGATCCTCGCGCGAACATGCGCCCTGGGCGCTGCTGGACTTCGGGATACGCTGCGTGATCTCGACCAGCTTTGCCGACATCTTCTTCAACAACTGCTTCAAGAACGGCATCCTGCCCATTGTCCTGCCGCAGGACGCCGTGGACGTGCTGATGGAAGATGCGCGCAAGGGCGCCAATGCCCGCATGACGGTGGATCTGGAAAACCAGACCGTCACCTCATCGGACGGGGTGGTCTTCAGCTTCGAGATGGACCCGTTCCGCAAGCATTGCCTGCTGCACGGGCTGGACGACATCGGCCTGACCATGGAAAAGGCGCCGCGCATCGAAAGCTTCGAAACGCAGATGGCGCAGGCCCGGCCCTGGGTCTGAGCACGCCGCGGTGAAAAAAGCCCCGCCAGCAATCGTGGCGGGGCTAGGCGGTTCTCCCCTGGCGGCAGCCGGGGGAACCAGGCGAACCATGGATTTCAGTTCGGGCGGGAAACCTCGCCTTCCATCTCGGCGCGGATCTGCTGGCGCAGGATGTCGATGGGGATCATCCGGCCTTCGCGGCGGTAATGCCAATATGTCCAGCCATTGCAGGATGGCGCGCCTTCCAGGGCGGCGCCGACCTGGTGGATCGATCCCTTCACGTCATTGCCGATCAGGCTGCCGTCGGCGCGGACCTTGGCCTTGTGGCGGTTGTTCATCGAATAAAGCTCCTCGCCCGGGCGCAGCATCCCGCGCTCGATCACCTGGCCGAAGGGGATGCGCGGTTCGGACCGCTTGGCGCGGGTGGTGGCCAAGGCATCGGCATCCAGGCGGCGGATGCGGCTGATGCGGCGTTCGGCCACGGTGCGATAGGCTTCCTCGCGCTCGATCCCGATGAAGTCGCGGCCCAGCATCTTGGCGACCGCGCCGGTGGTGCCGGTGCCAAAGAACGGGTCCAGCACCACGTCGCCGGGATTGGTCGTGCCGATGATGACGCGGTGCAGCAGCGCCTCGGGCTTTTGGGTCGGATGGGCCTTGTCGCCCGCCGCGTCCTTCAGGCGTTCCCCGCCGTTGCAGATCGGGATCACCCAGTCCGACCGCATCTGCGTGCCTTCGTTCAGCGACTTCAGCGCCTCGTAGTTGAAGGTGTATTTGGACGATTCCGATTTAGCGGCCCAGATCAGCGTTTCATGCGCGTTGGTCAGCCGCTTGCCGCGAAAGTTCGGCATGGGGTTCGACTTGCGCCAGATCACGTCGTTCATGATCCAAAAGCCCTGGTTCTGGATCTCGGCCCCCACGCGGAAGATGTTGTGATAGCTGCCGACAACCCAGATCGCGCCGTTGGGCTTCAGCAACCGGCGCGCGGCAGCCAGCCAGTCGCGGGTAAAGGCGTCATAGCTGGCGAAGCTGGAAAACTGGTCCCAGTGATCGTCCACCGCATCGACCTTGGAATTGTCGGGCCGGTGCAGGTCGCCCCGCAATTGCAGGTTATAGGGCGGGTCGGCAAAGATCAGGTCCACGCTGGCTTCGGGAAGCGCGTTCATCACCGCGATACAATCGCCGGCCAGAATCTGGTTCAGGGGTAACGGTCGCGCGGCTGCCATGCGCTGATCCTTGGTCTTTATCATCTTCGCCTCAGGGGGGATTTGCCGGCTTTTTGCCGGTCTGGTATCCGCACAAGATGATTCAGACCCGAATCGGCGTCAATTTCTTTTTTGAATCAACAGCTTGCCTCTAGGGCTTTACACAAGATGTTGTGGACTGGCTGGAACGAACGCCTATGATAGGGGGTGACGCCCAAATCTAGCAGGGCCTGCTTGTGCGCGGGTGTCCCGTATCCTGCATTTGATTCCCAGCCGTATCCGGGATGTTGTTGCGCCAAATCCACCATCAGGCGGTCGCGCGCCACCTTGGCCAGGATCGAGGCGGCGGCAATCGTCACGCAACGCGCGTCGCCTGCGACGATTGCCTCGCCCGGGCAGGACAGGTCGCGGGGCACGCGGTTCCCGTCCACAAGCACCATGCAAGGCCGGGTGCGCAGACCGGCGACCGCCTTGCACATCGCCAGATGCGAGGCATGGTAGATGTTCAGGCGGTCGATCTCGTCGACGCCGATGTGGATGACGCAATGGTCGCAGTTGGCGGCCAGCCATTCCGCCAGGGTCTCGCGCCGCTTGGCCGTCAGTTTCTTTGAATCGTTCAGCCCGTCGGGGATGTTGTCCGGGTCCAGCACCACGGCGGCGGCGGTGACGGGACCGGCCAAGGGACCGCGGCCGACCTCGTCCACGCCGGCCACATGTCGGGCGCCGCGCGACAGGGCGGCCAGTTCAAGGCTGAAATCGGGCAGAATCATGGGGTGATGGTTACAGGGGCGATGGTGACCTCTTCAAGGTTCACGCCTTCGCCTTCGCGGTCCACGACCAGGAAATCGGTGGGCCTGTCCAGCGGCGTCAGCACGCCATGCCAAACGCCCGCCCGCAGGTTCACGCCCATGCCGGCAGGCACAAGGAAAGCGCGCGGCGCGCCGGGCCTGCCGCCTTCGTCCGGGGCCACGACCGACAGCCAGGCATCCGGCCCCAGCGGCATGAAGGCCTGGCTGCCCAGCGGGTGGCGTTCCAGCAGCGTGCAGTCATAGGGCAGGCTGACCGCTTTCGACCGGAAGATCGAGATGATCGCCTCGCCCCCTGCGCGTTCCACCGTGGCAAGCGCGTGGTGGCGTTCGCAGCGGCCCGCGTTGATCATGCGGTCCGGCGTGGCGCGGGGTGTCAGCAGATCGCCGAAGGGGGCGAAGGCTTCGGCGGTGATGGGTTCGATGCGGATGGTGGTCATGGCTTCCTCCTGCACGCAAGACTTAGCCTGCGGCGGCCAGCCCGTCGAGGATGCGGGCCATGATCGCCCGTCGCGTGGCAGGCTTGCGCAGCAGCGCGGCTTCATGGCGCGCGGCGGCGGACATGGCCTTGCATTGCTGGGGATTTCTGCGCGCCCAAGCCAGCTTTTTGTCGATGTCGCCGCAATAGCGTTCCAGCGGGATATAGTGTTTCCACGGCTGGAAGCGGCCGGAATAGAATACCTCCCACCCGTCTTCCTCGGCCAGCAGCACCGACTGGGCGTCGATCGCGCCCATGAAGTTCGACCCGTGGTCATAGCCCGACAGGCACAGCTGATACCGGAAGCGGTGGAAGAAGGCCCGGTCCTGGCGTGGCGTGCAATAGGGCGCAAGCAGTGGGTCGCGGGCAAAGTCGCGAAAGCGCCATGCCATCACCACCCCCAGGTCGAAGTCGGGATGCCCCCACCACTGCCGCACGAAGGCCAGCCGGTTGGTGTTGCACAGCCGGTCCCAGGCGGCCTGCCGCCGTTCCGGGTCGTCGCCCGCCGCTGCCAAGTCCCGCAGGATCGCGTGCGAGGCCGCGCGCGGCCTGATGCCGCCCGTCATCTCACTGCCCGAGATCATGCCGCGCCAGACGACCTGGTCCAGCTTCTCCTCCCACGGGACCGGGTCGGGGGCGGCATCGGGATCGAAGCCCGGCAGTCCGATGCTGTGCTGGTCGGGCAGCGGCCACAGGACTGCGTTCCGTGCACCCGCCCTGCGGTTGTGGCACAATGTCGGCGCGGCCAGCGGCTGGCCCTGGGGGCTGCCGAACCAGCGGGAATCCTCCATGTCAATGCGCAGGGGCATGGCGCGGCCTAGGCGCAGGGCGTCGTTGACGACGCCTTCGGCCCGGATCAGCTTGAAATGCCGGTCGGGGGCCGAAACCGCGCCCGTTCCCGGCAGGACGCAGATGCGGCGACGGCTGCCGTGGCGGTTGGCAATGGTCGCATCGCCATCCCAGGTGGAAAAATATTCCGAAACCTCGGCATCCCCTCCCTCCCCCGGCCCCATGCCCCGCAGGCAAAAGGACGCCACATCCCTAACATAGTCCTGATCGATTTTCTCGGCAGGGGGCTGGGCCAGCAAGGAGAGCAAGTCTGCAGGCGCCGGACGCGTGGGGGGAAACCAGGCCTGTTGGTCACCCGGATCGTCCAGCCGAAGCAGGGGCGCCAACCGCCTGGCAAGATCGGCCGGGATTTCCTTGTCCAGATCGACGCGGATCAGCCGGGGATCCGTGCCGAAGAAGGCATCGACGGCGGCCAGGTGGGCGTGCCAGTCAGCCTCCCACAGGTCGGGCAGGTCGGCGGTGGTGCAGCCGCGATGATGGGCATAGCAACGCGCCACTGCGCCGCCATCGCCCGTCAGGCGGTCGAGGATCCAGCTTTCGGGATCGCGCAGTGCCAGGATGAAGCGCGCCTGCGGGAAACGGTCCGCCAGCCAGCCGAACTGCCGCCACGCTTCCAGCGGCGGACGCCAATGGGGGGCGTGGCGGTAAAGACCCGAAAACAGCACCGCATCAGGCCAGGGCTGAAGCGGATCGCAGCCTGAGGCGCGGGCGAACAGGATGTCCTCGGCCAGCCGCCCGTTGTCATGGCAGACGGCGGCATGGCCGTTGCGGCGGAACAGCCGGGCGAGGCGCGCATCTCCACAGCCGTCGGGGCTGATGTGGAAGAACAGCGGCCCTTCGGTCATCCGCCGATCAGGCGACCGGGCCGCGGCAGGAAGATCGTCAGGATGCCGAGGATCGGCAGGAACGAGCAGAGCAGGAACACCGTCTCGATCCCCCGCGCGTCTGCCAGCACGCCAAGGGCGGCGGCGGCGATGCCGCCCATGCCGAAGGAAAAGCCGAAGAACAGGCCAGCGATCGTGCCGGTGCGGCCCGGCACCAGTTCCTGGGCGAAGACCACGATGGCCGGGAAGGCCGATGCCAGGATCAGCCCGATGAGGACCGCCAGGATCCCGGTTGCCGCCAGCCCCACATGGGGCAGCAGCAGCGTGAAGGGCAGGACGCCCAGGATGGAAAACCAGATGACCCGCAAGGGCCCGATCCGGTCGCCCACGATGCCGCCCAGGATCACGCCCCCGGCCATGCCGCCCAGGAACAGGAACAGCATGATCTGCGCGCCCTGCGGGCCCAGGCCGAACTTCTCGATGGTGAAGAAGGTGAAATAGCTGCTCATCGAGGCGGTGTAGATGTTCTTGGTGAAGGTCAGGACCGCAAGCACGGCAATGGCCCGGATCACCAGGTTGCGCGGGTAACGCAGGGTGGTGTCGGGCCGCGCAGTTGCGGCGCGGCGGCGGCCTTCGGCCCAGCTGCCCACATGCCACAGCAGCGCCCCGCCCAGGGCTGCGGCCACGGCGAACCAGGCGACCGCCGGGCGACCCAGCGGCACGACGATAAAGGCCGCCAGCAGCGGGCCCAGCGACTGCCCGAAATTGCCGCCCATCTGGAACAGCGACTGCGCCGTCCCGAAGCGCCCGCCGGATGCCAGCCTCGCCACGCGCGAGCTTTCGGGATGGAACACCGCCGAGCCGACACCGATCAGCATCGCCCCGGCCAGCAGCATCCCGTAATGATGCGCGAATGCCAGAAGCAGCACCCCGCAAAAGGTCGAGCCCATGCCGAAGGGCAGCGAACGGGGCTGCGGGTGCCTGTCTGTCGCCATCCCGATCAGCGGTTGCAGCAGCGATGCCGTGACCTGGAAGGCGAAGGTCATCACCCCGATCTGGGCATAGGTCAGCGAGAACTCGACCTGCAGCAGCGGATAGATCGCGGCCAGCATCGACTGCATCACGTCGTTGACCATGTGGCACAGGCTGATCGCCGTCAGGATGCCCCAGGCCGTGCCGGTCGCAAGTGTCGGATTGGCTGTCGGGACTTCCGCGCGCATCATGACCCCCCGCGTATCTGCATATGATGCAATACCAGCCGCAACGGCGGGCGCAAGCGGATGCAGGCCCGGTTCTGCGTCGATCTGCGGCAAAACAACGCGGATCCGGCAGATTTCGCCGACTGACGATTTGGACAGCTTCCCTTACCGGGGACCAGACCCGACATTGGGAAGGATTGTGTTTCGAGTAACAAAGTTAACTATGGCAAAGATTCCCGGCAACCTCGTCCGGTCGCTGCGTGCTTCGGGCGCGGCGGGGGGCGGAAGACGCATGAACACCTGGCAGTCCGTCAGGGCTGACGTGCTCGACCGGATCCGGTCCCGCGAATGGCCGCCCGGCGAACTGATTCCGACCGAACAGGAACTTGCGCGAAGCCTGGGCTGCGCACGGGCGACCGTGAACCGCGCCCTGCGCGAATTGGCCGACAGCGGCATCATCGAGCGCAGGCGCAAGGTCGGCACCCGTGTTGCGGCGACTTCGGCCCGCAAGACGGTCCTGGACATGCCGGCCGTGCGGACCGAGATCGAGGGGATAGGCGCGGCCTATTCCTATGAACTGACGGGCTTCGGGTCGCAGCTTCCGACGCCCCTGGCCGCACGCGCGCTTCAGGTTCCCCCCACGCAGCCGCTGCTGCTGATCAAGGCCAAGTATGCAGCCGACGGCGTTCCGCATTGCTGCGAGGCGATCTGGCTTAACCCTGCGCTGTTGCCAGCCATGACCCGTGACGATGTCGAAGGGCAGTCCGCGCATGAATGGCTGGCCGCGAAGGTGGCCCTGACGCATGGACGGTTCTCGATCCTGGCAGATGCCGCCACGGGCGATTGCGCACGCAATCTCAGCATCGCCGAAGGCACGGCGGTGCTGACCATCGAACGCACGAATTGGTCCGACACGACCCCTGTTTCCTTTGCGCGCCAGTTCTATCCGCCGCAGCACCGCCTTGTATCCGAGGACTAGGCCAGCGCCGGGAACATCACCAGGGCGGTCAGGACCAGAAGGTCCAGGAACAGGAACCGGCCAAGACCCGCGAAAACCGCCTGGGGATGGATGCGGGCGGCCGTCGCGACAACCACCGCGTTCAGCCCCAGGGGCGGCAGGATCAAAGCAATCTCGACCAGCTTGATCAGCACGATGCCGGACCAGACCGGCCCCGGCCCATGCGCCGCGCCGATCCCCAGGGCAAAGGGCAGCGCCAGGATCAGGATCAGCGCCGGTTCGGCCAGAAGGCCCAGGACAATGCAAGCCAGGCCCAGCAGCATGACCGCGACCAGCAGGGGCAAGGCGCCTGCCTCCACCGCCAGCATCCCCGGCAGTCCCGACAGATCCATGGCCGTAAGGACCAGGCGCGCGCCTGCCAGCATCAGCAGGGTGATCGCCGCCTGCAGGATGGAATCGCGCAGCACCGACAGCAGCGTCTCGCCCGTCAGGCGACCATTGCCCAGCGCAAGGGCCAGCATCACCCCGGCGGAAAGACCCAGTGCGGCGACAGGGGACAGAAGCCCGAAGCCGATCCCGCCCAGCAGGATCGCCAGCAGCACCGGCGCAGGCCATGCCGCCTGGACCGCCATGCTGCGCGGCACCTGGAGAATCTGCGCAGGCGGTCCGGCCTCCAGGTCGCGCCGGACCCACCACAGCACCGTTGCAACCATTCCCGCCAACGACAAGGCGGCCGGCAGCAGGGCGCCCATGAACATCTGCGCCAAAGGCGTGCCGGTCAGCAGCGCCCACAGGATCAGCAGCATGGATGGCGGCAGCAGCGCCCCCAGCGTGCTGCCGATCGCCACCGAGGATCCTGCAAGGCGCGGATCATATCCCGCCTGCCCCATCGCTGGCACGGCGATCCGCCCCATCGTGGCCGCACAGGCGACCGAGGATCCGCTGGTCGCGGCAAAGCCCGCGCAGCCAAGGATCGACGCCAAGGCCAGGCCGCCGCGCCGGCCTTGCAGCAGAACCGCCGCGGCGTCATGCAGTTGCGTGGCATAGCCCCCATGGAAGGCAATGTTCCCCAGCAACAGGACCAACGGGACCGCCGCCAGATCGGGGGCCGCCAGCAGGGCCCATAGCTGGTCCGGGATCTGCCCGCCCGCACCCAGGACGGCCAGGCCGATGGCACCGGGCAGGATCAGCGACAGCGCCACGGGCATGTGCAGGGCGACCAGAACGACGACCGCGGCCAGGACGGCAAGCCCCGTCATCTCCATGCGGTGCCCGCCCGGCCTGCCGCCTTGTCTCGCCCCATCCCATGCCCCCGGACCTGCTGCCGAGCCGGCAGGCTAGTGCCGGCCCCAGGCAAACTCAAACTGGAATTGACCGAAATGTGACTGCCGGTCTATCTGGCGATTTCGCGCAAGACCCTGAATGCTGCGCCTATCCCGACGGAGAGTTTCATGCCGCGATTCACCCTTCGAATCCCGCTCGCCCTTGTTCTTGCGGCGCTGTCAGCCGCGCCCGCGGCCGCGCAGACAGACACGCCCTTCACCGCGGCCCAGATCGAGGCCGCGACCTATGACGGGGGCGACCTGCCCAAGGGGCGGTCGGCGCTGACGACAAAGGTGCAGGTCCTTCTGGATCGGTCGGGGATCTCGCCCGGGGTGATCGACGGCTTCAAGGGCGGCATGAGCCAGAGCGCGATCATGGCCTTCGAACGACGCTCGGGTCTGCCCATCGACGGGGTGATGGATCCGCATGTCTGGAACCTTCTGCAATCCTTCGCGGCCCTGCCCGCCACCAAGGACTATACCATCACCGCCGAGGATGCCGAGGGTCTGGTCGATGCGATCCCGACCGATTATGCCGAAAAGGCGAAGATGCCTGCCATGGCCCATACCAGCGTCGCCGAACGCCTGGGCGAGCGGTTCCACATGGACGAGAAGTTCATCGGCTTTCTCAATCCAGGAGTGGATCTGGTGCCCGGCAACACGATCAGGGTCGTCGATACGGGCAGCCGGATGCGCGGCAGCGTCGCCAGGATCCTGGTCGACGTGAACACGCGCCGGGTGGCCGGATATGATTCGAACGGCCGGCTGCTGGTCGATTATCCGGCGACCATCGGATCCTCGGCCACCCCCTCGCCCTCGGGGACGCACAGCGTGAAGACGGTCGCGCTGAACCCCAATTATACCTATGATCCGAAGAAGAACTTTCAGCAGGGCGACAATGACAAGGTGCTGGTGATCCCGCCAGGCCCGAACGCCCCGGTGGGCACGGTCTGGATCGGGCTGTCCAAGCCCACCTACGGGATCCACGGCACGCCTACCCCGTCGCAACTGTTCAGCAACCAGTCGATGGGCTGCGTCCGGCTGACCAACTGGGACGCCGAGGAACTGGCCCGCATGGTCAGCACAGGCAGCACCGTGGTCGAGTTCCTGCCCCAGGGCGTGACCATTGCCCAGGCGACAGGTGCGGCCCCCGCTGCCGCCCCGGCGGAACCGGCCATGCCCGCCGAACCGGCGGCGCCTGCAACAGCCGTGGCCGACCCTGCCCAGACCGCCCCCGCCGCCGCGCCCCTGGATTATACGGACCCCCTGGCCGCCAAACGCGCCCCGGCCGAGCCTGTCTATGAAAACACCTCCGAGGAGGAGGCCGATGCCCTGGCGCCCGCCGTGGATCCCTTGACGGACGCCCTGACCGGCGCCCTGCCCAGCGGATTCGTGGTTCCCCCCGTGGACGAACAACCGTGATCCGCTGGGGGCCGGCCCTGGGCGTCCTGGCCCTGTGCCACCTGGCCCCCGCCCAGGCACAGGACCGCCCGCCGGAGCGGCCGGAAGGGATCGAAACGCAGCCCCTTCCCGCCGCGCCGCCGGCCCGTCCCGAAGTCGAGGACGAGGACGAGACATCGGCGGCGGACGCACCCAAACCACAAGGCGACCCGCCCCCCGAGCAGGCCGAGGCCTTTGGCCCCCCTGTCCCTCCCCGCTGGTTCACCCTGCGCGAAAGCGATGCGGACTATGCTGCCTGCAAGCTCGCGCTGTCCTACCTGGGCGCTGCCTATTCCGAGGAACCTGCCCTTTCCGACCCCCAGGATGCCGACTGCGGCATTTCCCGACCCATCCGGATAGAACGGATCCTGCCGGACCTGACCCTTGAAGGGGGTGCGGTGATGCGCTGCGATACCGCCCGTGCGCTTGGGTTCTGGGCGCGCGACTTCCTGCGCCCGGCATCCGCCATGCTGCCTGGTGCGCCCCGGGTCGTGGCGCTGCAGTTGGGCACCACCTATGACTGCCGCCCGCGCATCGGCACTGGCGCCGAGAAGCCCAAGCTGTCGGAACACGCCCTGGGGAATGCCATCGACATTGCGGCTTTCGTCTTTGACGGACAGGAGCCGCTGGCAATCCAGCCACGCACGGAATCAGGCGATCTGCCCGAGGCGTTCCAGCGCGCCGTTCGTGCGGCGGGGTGCCTGTTCTTCACGACGGTTCTCGGCCCCGGCTCGAACGAGGCCCATGACGACCACCTGCATTTCGATGTCGCGGTCCGGCGTGGTGGTTGGCGGCTTTGCCAGTGACGGCGATCGATCAGCGCCTGACGCGTTCCAGGTCCAGATAGGACGGGTCGAACCGCGCCAATGACGACAACCCCTTCCAGTCGGTGATGGTGATGTCCGATCCTGTCCAGCGGATCAACTGGCGATCCCGCAGATCGCGGACGGCCCGATTCACGTGGATCGGGGAATATCCCAGGATGTCGGCCAGTTCGCGTTGCAGCAGCGGCAGCTGGAACTGGCCATCCGACGCCGCGCCGACGGCATTCAGCCTCGTGTAGATCTCGCACAGGAGATGCGCCAGATGCGCGCTTGACCGCAGGGATGCGGCAGCCACCAGCCATTGCCGATGGATCGCCGAATCGATCAGCGTCGCCATCCACAAGAGCCTGCTCAGATGCGGGAAGTTCCGGGAAATCTCCAGCAATTCGGCGTGGTCGATGAACTCGACCTCGACCGGGCCGACGGCGATGATGGAATGATCCAGCTTCGACAGCACGAATGCGTGCAGGTCCACGAAATCGCCGGGCACCTGAAGGGCCGTGATGACCCGGTGATCCGGCCGCCCGACCAGCCGGTTCGACCGCGCCGAAATCCCGCGCAGCATCATGCAACTGCGCGACGGGACGCTGCCTGCCGGAACAATCACCTCTCCGGCAGCGAAGCTGGCATGTTCGGTCCGGATTGCCCTGAGCCGCGCCAGATCCTGGGGAGAGAGTTCGTCTCGCTGTTCAAGATAGCGGACAAAATACTCGGTGATCGCCAATTCCGTCCCCTTGCTAAGGCACGGGACAGTTGCAAATCGTGCTGCGCTACGCAATGGCCGACACCCCGGTCTAACATTCATTAAGCGAACTCAGCCGCTTGCGCGACAAGTCACCCCCGTCCGGTCTGGCGAGAGTGGCCCTGAACCCGCAACGAAGCCGCAAGTTCCTGAAAACTTTCAGCCACGCCCGGGGTGCGGCGGGTGACGAGATCGTCCAGCTGCGGGAACAGCTTGACCGCCTCGTCCAGCTTGGGATCGGCCCCTGGTGCATAAAGACCCGCGCGAATCATAAGCTCGGATTCCGCATAGGCGCCAAGTGCCGCCCGGGCCTTGGCAATCATCCGGTTCTCCTCCGCCGTGGCCGCATCGGGAAGTGACCGGGACACGGACCTGACCACGTCGATGGCCGGAAAGCGGCCGCGTTCCGCAATGGTGCGGTCCAGCACCACATGGCCGTCCAGCGTGCCGCGCAGGATGTCGGCCACCGGCTCCTCCATGTCGGACCCTGCAACAAGCACGCTGAAGATGCCGGTGATGTCGCCCGTCCCCTCCAACCCCGGACCCGAGCGCTCGGCAAGCGCCATGATCAGGTTGGAAACCGAGGGCGGAAAGCCCCGATAGCTGGGCGGCTCGCCCGCTGCCAAAGCAATCTCGCGGTGCGCCTCGGCAAAGCGGGTGATCGAATCGGCCAGGAACAGGACATGGCGCCCCTGGTCGCGGAAATGCTCGGCCACGGCCATCGCGGCCCAGGCGCAGCGCCGCCGGATCAACGGCGAGCGGTCGGATGTCGCGGCCACGATCACCGACCGGGCCATGCCGTCCGGCCCCAGGGTCTTCTCGACGAACTCGCGCAGCTCGCGCCCGCGTTCGCCGATCATGGCAATGACCACGACATCAGCCTGAACGCCCTTGGCAAGACCCGACAGCAGCGTGGACTTTCCCACGCCCGATCCCGCGAAAAGCCCGATCCGCTGGCCCTTCACCAAGGGCAGAAGCGTATCGAAGACCGCAAACCCCGTGGGCAGCCGCGCGCCCAGACGCTTGCGGCGCACGGCGGGCGGGGCCTCGCGGCGGAAGGGCAGCGGCGCCAGCCCCGACGGCAGCGGGCGGCCATCCAGGGGCTGGCCCAGCGGGTCGATGATTCGGCCGATCCAGGCGTCGGATGGGGCGATGGTGGGCACGAACAGCAACTCGGCCTCGGCCCCCACTGACAGCCCTTCGGCATCGCCCTCGGGCAGCACATCCGCATGGCGCGGCGCAAGCCCGACAATTTCGCCCGCGACCTGGCCCTTTTGCAGCGAAATCAGCACCCTGTCTCCGACCGAGGCATGGCTGTTCAGCCCCTCGACCCGGATCAACCCCGCCTGCATCGAATGCACCCGGCCAAAGTGGCGCGTCATGCGCAGATCGCCGATCCGTGCCGCGATCGAAGTCAGGTGATCCATGTCCGCCATCCGTTTTTTCCAGCCGCAAACGGTTTCTAAACGAATCGGGGTTAAGACCGGGTTATCGCCAATGAGGAGAAGCCTCATGTTTGAAAAGATCGAAATGATGCGCATGGCCCGTGCCCTGGGTGCCCATGCCAGCCAGCGGCACCTTGTCGTGGCCCGCAACATCGCCAATGCCGATACGCCCGGCTTCAAGGCAGCCGACACGGCCAGCTTTGCCGACAGCTACCGCAGCGCGGAAACCACCCCGCTGCGGACCACCAATGCGCGCCACCTGGCCCTTCCCGAATGGTCGCCCGTCATCCGTCAGACGGCCGACGAAACCGGCGTCTCGCCCAACGGCAACTCGGTCTCGCTGGAGGAGGAGATGCTGAAGGCGGCCGAGGTGAAGCGCGGCCATGACCTGTCGCTGGGCATCTACAGTTCTGCGCTGGACCTGATGCGCACCAGCATCGGGCGGAGGGTGTGATGGATCGTCCCGTTTCCGCCCTGCACCTGGCCGCCTCCGGGATGCGCGCGCAAAGCGAACGCCTGCGCCACACGGCCGAGAACATCGCCAATGCAGACACGCCCGGCTACCGCCGCAAGCTGGTCACCTTCGAGGAGGCCGTCCGCTTCGGCCGCCCCAGCGGAGAGGTCGAGGCATCGAAGGTGCGGCTGGACCAGGGCGAGCTGCCGCGCCTTTACGACCCCTCGCATCCCCTGGCGGACGAGGACGGCTATTACCTGGGCTCCAACGTGGATCTGGTGATCGAGATCGCCGATTCGCGCGAGGCGGGCCGCAGCTATGAAGCCAACCTGAAAATGTTCGAGCAGACGCGCCAGATGGGCGCGTCCCTTCTGGAACTTCTGCGCCGCTAGAAAGGTCGCCCATGTTCACCAGTTTGAATGCAGCCACTGCCTATTCCGCCGCCCGCACCGCCGTGGCACCCGGCCAGCCCGGCCCGGCCGTCCAGGCCCTTTCCAACGCGGCCGAGGATTTCGCAGCCCAGATGGGCAAGGTGGATCAGGTCGCGACCGGCGCCATGACCGGCCAGGTGGAAACACACCGCCTGGTCCAGACCATCGCCGAGGCCGAAATGGCGATGGAGACCGTGGTCGCCATCCGCGACAAGGTCGTCGAGGCCTATCAGGAAATCCTGCGGATGCCGGTGTGATCCATGGATGAAACGCTGCTGTTCGACATGCTGCGCCAGGCGCTGCTGATCTCGGTCCGCATTTCCGCGCCGATGCTGGCGGTGGCGCTGATCGCGGGCGTCGTGATCGGCCTGTTCCAGGCGCTGACCTCGGTCCAGGAAATGACGCTGACCTTTGTGCCCAAGGTCGGGCTGATGCTTGGGGTCTTCTGGGTCTCGATGAGCTTCATGACCACCGCCCTGTCCGATTTCTATCTGGGGCAGATCATCCCCCTGATCGCGGGAAGCTGACCCATGGACAACGCGATCTACGCGACGCTGACCCGCCAGGCCGGGCTGATGGCCGAGATGCGGGTGGTGGCCAACAACATCGCCAACGCGAACACCACCGGCTTTCGCCGGGAAGGGGTGATCTTCGCCGAGCATCTGTCGGCGCTGGACCGCAGGGGCGACACGCTGTCGATGGCCCATGCCCGCGGCCGCACGCTGGATCTGGACCAGGGCGTGCTAACCCAGACAAACGGAAACTATGACCTTGCCATCGAAGGCGAGGGCTTCTTCCTGGTCGAAACCCCGGACGGCAACCGCCTGACCCGCGCCGGGGCCTTCCTGCCCTCGGCCGAAGGCGAATTGATGACCGCCGACGGCTTTCGCCTGCTGGACGAAGGGATGGCGCCCATCGTGGTCCCGGCGGGCGCCAGTGGCGTCGCAGTGGGCGCGGACGGCACCATGTCCGCGAATGGCGTGGCCTTCGGCAAGATCGGCATCTTCACCGCCCCCCAGGACGCGCAACTGACCCACAAGGGCGGCACCGCCTTCACCATCGACCAGCAGCCAGAGCCTGTCGATGACGCCCGCATCCGCCAGGGTTTCCTCGAGGAATCGAATGTCGATTCCGTCTTCGAGATCACCCGCATGATCGAGGTCCAGCGCGCCTACGAACTGGGCCAATCCTTCCTTGACCGCGAAGATCAGCGCATCCGCAGCGCGATCTCCGGCATGACCCGCTGAAAGGACCAGCCATGAGAGCCCTGCAGATCGCCGCCACCGGCATGAGCGCGCAGCAGACCCGGGTCGAGGTCATCTCGAACAACCTCGCCAACATGTCCACCACCGGCTATAACGCCCGCCGCGCGGAATTCGCGGACCTGCATTACCAGCAGGCAACCCGCCCCGGCACCGTGACCGCCGCCGACGGCACCGTCATCCCCGCCGGCGTCCAGCTGGGCCTGGGGGTGCGGCCCACGGCCGTCAGCATCAACCTGCAGCAGGGTGCGCTGACCCAGACCGGGGGCGACCTGGATCTGGCCATCGACGGCGACGGCTATATCGAGGTGACGCTGCCCTCGGGCATCTCGGCCTATACGCGCGACGGCGGGCTGAAACGCTCGCCCGACGGGTTGATCGTGACCTCGGACGGCTATGCGGTCGCACCGGGCATCACCATCCCGGACGATGCACGCTCGATCTCGATCAATGCGGCGGGAGAAGTCTTCGCCTATTTCAGCGACCAGGTCGAACCGGAACTGCTGGGGCAGCTGACCCTTGCGGGCTTTTCCAACGAAAAGGGGCTCGAGGCTATCGGATCGAACCTGTTCCTGGAAACCGCGGCATCCGGCACGCCGCAGGTGACCACGCCAGGCCAGGAAGGCCTGGGCACGCTGCGGCAGGGTTACCTTGAGGATAGCTCGGTCGATTCCGTGCGCGAGATCACCGAGCTGATCAAGGCGCAGCGCGGATACGAGCTGAACGCCAAGGTCATCACCGCCGCCGACCAGATGCTGGCGGCCACCACGCAGGTGCGCTGATGCGGTGGCTGGTCCTTCTTCTGGCCCTGGCGCCCCTGCCCGCATCCGCAGCGGTTCTGGCGGCAGCGCGGACCCTTCCCGCGGGCACCATCATCACCCCGGCCGACATCCGCGCCATCGACGGCGACCGGCCGGGCCTGTCCGATCCCTCGCAGGCGATCGGGTTGCAGACCCGCATCACGATCCACGAAGGCCGCCCGTTGCAGGCGTCGTTGCTGCAAGCGCCCAAGCTGATCGCGCGCA
The DNA here is from genome assembly GCF_011801365.1 of Paracoccus sp. AK26. NCBI lineage: Bacteria > Pseudomonadati > Pseudomonadota > Alphaproteobacteria > Rhodobacterales > Paracoccaceae > Paracoccus > Paracoccus sp. AK26. The sequence goes on along the minus strand of NZ_CP041041.1, from coordinate 341,442 downwards.
ACCAGATGCATCCCTTGGTCTTCCAGCGGGGCAGCCTGCGCATCGTCACCACCGCGCGGACCTTGGCGGACGGCGCGGCGGGCGATGTGATCCGCGTCATGAACCTCGAATCCCGCGCCACGATCAGCGCCGTCGTCCAGCCGGACGGCAGCCTTGTGGCGATGAAGTAAGGACCACCGATGAATCCCATTCCCCTTCTCTGCCTTGTCCTTGCCGCGTCGGCCTGCGCGCGGGCCGATCACATGGGCAAGCCGCCCAGCCTGACCTCTCCGCGCAACAGCGAGGAGTTCATCGCCATGACCAATCCGCCACTGGAGATCCCGGTGGATTCGGGCCGACCCGAGGCCGCGGCGTCGCTGTGGGCCGGAACCACCTCGTCCCTGATCAGCGACAGGCGGGCGGCAACGCGTGGCGACATCCTGACGGTGGTGATCGAGATCGACGACGAGGCGCAGATGACCAACACCTCGGGGCGCAGCCGCCAGTCGGGCGAAAGCGTCTCGATCCCGCAGATGATCGGCATCCCGCAGCGCCTGAACCGGGAACTGCCCGATGGCGCCAGCTTCGACAACCTGGCCGAGGCCGAATCGTCGTCGACCTACAAGGGCAGCGGCAACATCACCCGGCGCGACAAGCTGACCCTGCGGGTCGCTGCCACCGTCATCGACACGTTGCCCAACGGCACCCTGCAGATCGAAGGCACGCAAGAGGTGCGCGTGAATTATGAACTGCGCGAACTGACCGTCAGCGGCTTTGTCCGCCCCGCCGACATCGACCGCAGCAACGAGATCGCCTATGACCGCATCGCAGGCGCGCGCATCAGCTATGGCGGGCGCGGGCAGATCACCGATGTGCAGCAACCCCGCTTCGGCCAGCAGATCGCCGACGTGATCCTGCCCTACTGAGGTCGTTCATGAAGAAGTTCCTGCCGATGCTGATCCCGGTCGTGGCGCTGGCCGGGGGGGTCGCCGCCGGCGACATGCTGCGTCCCGCGCCCCAAGCGGCCGACCATGCCGCCCAATCCCCCGTGGATGACGGGCACGGCGCCGCAAAAGCCGAAGATCATGGCGCCGAAGGCTCCTCGGACCATGCCGCGCCCGCCGCGGCAGAAGGCCACGTGGCTGCCGGGGATCATGGCGGTGGCGACGGACATGGCGATGCCCCGGTTTCCGCGGAAGGCTGGTTCACCTTCCCGACTCAGTTCTTCGTGCCCCTGATGCGCAATGGCGACATGGGCGCGGTGATGATCCTGACCCTGACGATCGAGACGGGCGGCGCCGAGCTTGCCGCGATGAAGCAGCAGGAACATCGCCTGCGGGATGCACTGCTGCGCGAGCTGCTGATCCACGCCAATACCGGCGGCTTCGACGGCAATTTCACCGCCGAGGCCCGGCTGGCACCCTTGCGGGAACGTCTGCAAAAGGCAGCCCAGGCCGCCACCAGCCTGCCGGTCAAGGCCATCCTGATCGAGGATATCGCACGCCAGGCGGGCTGATGGTTGCATCCTCAGGGGCGGCAGGGCAGAAACCGGCCCTGCCCATTCCAAGGACATGCCGGTGGACCGCCAGACCCGAACCGATCCCGACGCGCCCGTGACGATCCTGCTGGCCAGCTATCGCGGCGCGCGGTTCATCGGCGCGCAATTGGACAGCATCGCGGCGCAGACTCACCGGGACTGGCAGCTGATCGTGTCGGACGACGGATCGGATGACGGGACGCCGAAGATCATCGCGGATTTCGCGGCGTCACGTCCTGCCGGCCAGGTCCGGATCGTTCGCGGCCCCAGCCGAGGGGCGACGCAGAACTTCCTGCATCTGCTGTCGATCGCGCCCGATGGCCCAATCGCCTTCTCTGATCAGGACGATGTCTGGTTCCCCGACAAGCTGGCCCGCGCCCTGGCCGCGCTGTCTCATCACCAAGGCGCTGCGCATTACGCCGCGCGCACCGTGATCGCCGACCATGACCTGCGGCCCTTGGCCCCATCGCGGCATTTCCGCCGCCCCCTCGGTTTCCGGAACGCCCTGGTTCAGGCGATCATGGCGGGCAATACATCGGTCTTCAATGCCCCGGCGGCCGCGATCCTGCGCCGCTGCGTGGGCCCTGCGCAGCAGCACGACCTTGAGGCGCATGACTGGTGGGCCTATCAGGTCACCGCAGGTGCGGGTGCTGCACTGATCCATGACGCAGTCCCGGCCCTGCTTTATCGCCAGCACCCCCAAAGCGTCATGGGGCGCAACGATACTGTCAAGGCCTTGTCGCAACGCGTCGGGATGCTGCTGGCCGGAGAGTACGGCGCCTGGCTTGCGGCCAATCACGCTGCCCTGCAGGTCGTCCGATCGGAACTCCTGCCGGAGAACCGGCGGATCCTGGATAGGTTCGGGGCACTGCTGCAAAGACCGGGGCCGGTCGCGGCAAAGGAATTGGCCCGTCTTGGGATTTACCGTCAGACGGGGACGGGAACTGCTGCCTTGTATGCGGCGGCGCTTGCGGGACGGCTGCGTCAGTGCGGGCCCAGCAGCCCCATCAGGTAGCGGCCATAGGCGTTCTTGGAGAAGCGTTGCGCTTGTTCGCGCAGGGCGTCCTCGGTGATCCAGCCGGCCTCGAAGGCGATCTCCTCGGGGCAGCCGGTTTGCAGGCCCTGGCGCTTTTCCAGGGTGCGCACGAAGTTGCCGGCATCCAGAAGGCTGCCATGGGTGCCGGTGTCCAGCCAGGCAAAGCCGCGGCCCATCTTTTCCACCGTCAGGCTGCCGTCATGGAGATAGCTTTCCAGAAGCGTGGTGATCTCCAGCTCCCCCCTTTCAGAGGGCTGGACCTGGCGCGCGCGCTCGGGCGCGGTGCCGTCCAGGAAGTAAAGCCCCGTCACGGCAAAGTTCGAGGGCGGCAGGTCCGGCTTCTCGATGATCGCCCGCACCCGGCCGTCGCTCTGGAAATCCACCACCCCATAGCGTTCCGGATCGGCCACGCGATAGCCGAAGACCGTGCCGCCGCTGTCACGCCCGCCTGCCGCCTTCAGCAGTTCGGGCAACCCGTGGCCGAAGAAGATGTTGTCGCCCAGCACCATGGCCGAGGGCGCGCCGGCCAGGAAATCCTCGGCCAGGATATAGGCCTGGGCCAGCCCGTCGGGGGAAGGCTGGATGATCCATTCGAACCGCAGCCCCCATTGCTCGCCGCTGCCCAGAAGCCGCTGGAACTGGGCCTGGTCCTCGGGGGTGGTGATGATCGCGATCTCGCGGATGCCGGCCAGCATCAGCACGCTGATCGGATAGTAGATCATCGGCTTGTCATAAAGCGGCAAAAGCTGCTTCGACACGCCCATCGTGATCGGATAAAGGCGCGTCCCCGAGCCGCCTGCCAGAATGATGCCCTTGCGCGTCGTCATGTCGGATATCCCAGTTGCTTCAAGACCCGGTCCAGATCGGCCTGCCAGTCGGGCCGGGCAATGCGGAAGTCGCGCCCGATGCGCGCGCAATCCAGCCGCGAGTTCGCGGGGCGCCGCGCGGGCGTCGGATAATCGCTGCTGGGGATGTCGCGCACCCGGCAGGACAGCCTGGCGCGGGCGAAGATGGCGCGGGCGAAATCGGCCCAGCTGACATCGGGGGCGCCCGCGAAATGGTAAAGCCCACCCTTGGCAGGATCGGCCAGCATCTGCCGCGCCATCTCCAGCAGGGCCTGGGCGATCCGGCCGGCTTCGGTCGGTCCGCCGACCTGGTCGGCCACCACCGTGATCTCGTCGCGCTCGGCGCCGAGCCGCAGCATGGTCTTGACGAAGTTTGCGCCATCCGCGGAAAACACCCAGGACGTGCGCATGACCGCCCACTGCCCGCCGGCTGCCGCCACCTGTTCCTCGCCCGCAAGCTTGGTCCGGCCGTAAACGCCAAGCGGCGCCGTGGGCGCATCCTCGCCCCGCGCCTGCTCGCCCGAGCCGTCGAAGACATAGTCCGTCGACACATGCAGGAAGGGGATGCCCCCTTCCGCCGCCGCCCGGGCAATGGCGCCGGGGGCGGTGGCGTTCAGCACCAGGGCGGCCTCGATCTCGGTCTCGGCCCGGTCAACGGCCGTATGGGCCGAAGCATTGATGATCGCGGTCGGGCGCAGGTCGCGGATCCTTGCCGCCACCGCCTGCGGATCGGACAGATCGGCCTCGGCGCGGCCCCAGAAGGTCGCGTCGGGAACAAGCCGTGCCAAGGCTTGGGCCAGTTGGCCAGACTTGCCGAGTACCAGAAGCCCGGTCATCCTGTCCGACCCAGCCTCTGGCCCACGCCGTCGCGCGACAAAAGCGGCTGCCACCAGTCGCGGTTGCCCATATACCATTCGACGGTCCGGCGCAGCCCTTCCTCGACCGTGACCGAGGGCCGCCAGCCCAGCTCGTCCCGGATACGGGCCGGGTCGATCGCATAGCGGCGGTCATGGCCGGGGCGGTCGGTCACGAAGGTGATCAGGTCCGCGTGCGGCGCGCCTTCGGGATGCAGGTTGTCCATATGGGCACAGATGGTGCGAACCAGGTCGATGTTCGTGGCCTCGTTCTCGCCGCCGATATTGTAGCTGCGGCCGATCTGGCCCTTCTCGACCACCAGCAGCAAGGCATCGGCATGATCCTCGACGTAAAGCCAGTCGCGCACGTTGCCGCCATCGCCATAAACGGGGATCGGCTGGCCCGCCAGGGCCTTGAGGATGACGACCGGGACCAGCTTCTCGGGGAAGTGGTAGGGGCCGTAGTTGTTCGAGCAGTTGGTCAGCACGACCGGCAGGCCATAGGTCTCGTGCCAGGCGCGCACCAGATGGTCGGACCCGGCCTTGCTGGCGGAATAAGGGCTGCGCGGGTCGTAGGGGGTGGTTTCCGTGAACTGCCCCGTCTCGCCCAACGATCCGAACACCTCGTCGGTCGAGATGTGGTGGAAGCGGAAGCCTTCCGGCCGGCCTTGGGCCGTCCAATAGTGGCGCGACGCTTCCAGCATGTTGAAGGTGCCGATCACGTTGGTCTCGACAAAGGCACCGGGGCCGTCGATGGATCGGTCGACATGGCTTTCGGCGGCCAGGTGCATCACTGCGTCGGGGCGATGGGCGGCGAAGACGCGGTCCAGGGCCGCGCGGTCGCGGATGTCGACATGCTCGAAGGTGTAAAGCGGGCTGGCCGCCGCATCCGCCACATTGGCGGGATTGGCGGCATAGGTCAGCGCATCGACATTGACCACCTCGTGCCCGCGCGACACCGCAAGCCGGACCACGGCCGAGCCGATAAAGCCCGCGCCGCCCGTGACAAGGATCCTCATGCCGCCACCATGTGGTCAAACGGGGATCGCCAATCCGCAAAGGCCGGGGCGTCGCGGTCCTTGTCGGACAGCAAGGGATCGCTGACGTCCCAGTCGATCCCAAGGCTGTCCCACCGGACCGCGCCGTCGCTGGCACGGTCGTAATGCGCGGTGCATTTGTAGACGATCTCGGTGTCGGGCTGGGTCGTGACAAAGCCGTGCAGGAAGCCCGCGGGGATCCACAGCTGCCGGCCGTTCTCGAAGGAAAGTTCGACCGAAACCCATTGGCCATAGGTCGGGCTGCCCAAGCGCGCGTCCACCGCCACGTCCAGAAGCGCGCCGCGCCCGCAGCGCACCAGCTTGCCCTGCGCGAAAGGAGGCGCCTGGTAGTGAAGTCCCCGCACCGTCCCCGCCCGGCGCGACAGCGAATGGTTGTCCTGCACGAAGTCCGGCAGGTTCACGCCAGCTTCGGACAAGGTCCTGCGGTTCCAGCTTTCCGAGAAAAAACCCCGCTCGTCCCCGAAACGGGCAGGCGTCAGGATCAAAACATCGGAAAGGAAGGTGGTCTCTATCTGCATTCAATCAACCCGAGGCGCAGGATTTCGCCCCTGGTCTATGCGATGAAAAGGGCAGTGTCACTTGCCCCGGCGAAAAAACCGTGCCGTCATTCGATGACCAGATCCGCGTGCAGCGCACCTGCCGCATGGATCGACTTCAGGATGTCGATCATCTCGCGCGGCCTGACGCCCAGGGCGTTCAGCCCCTCGACCAGATCGCTGAGCGAGGTTTCCCCTGCCACTTCGGCAAAGCCAATGCCGGGTTCGTTGCGCAATTCGGCGACCGTGCGGGGAACCGTGACGGTTTCGCCCCGGGCGAAAGGATTGGGCTGCGACACCATCGGTGCCTCGCTGACACTGAGGGTGAGCGCCCCCTGCGATACCGCAACCCGCGAGATACGCACCCTTTCCCCGATCACGATCGTGCCGGACTTGTGGTCGATGACCACCTTGGCCCGATCCTCGGGCTCGACCGTCAGGTTCTCGATGCGGCCGAGAACGCGTGCGGGGTTGACATCGCCAAGCTGGCGGAACTCAACAAGAACTGTTCCGCTGTCCTGGGTTATCGCCACGCGACGGTCGAAGTCGCGGTTGATGGCGTCCTCGATCCGGGTGGCGGTGGTGAAGTCGGCATTGCGGAGGGCCACGCGGATGTTCTGGATGCTGGCAAAGTCGAACTCGACCTCCCGCTCGACCCGGGCGCCGACGGGAATTTTGCCCGCGGTCGGCACGCCCTCGACCACGCGGGCCGCTTCACCCTCGACCGCAGCGCCGCTGGCGATGATCGAGCCTTGCGCGACGGCGTAGATATTGCCGTCGGCTGCCTTCAAGGGTGTCATGACCAGGGTTCCCCCCAGCAGGCTTTTCGCATCGCCGATCGTGGCCACGTTGACATCGATGCGGCTGCCGGACCGTGCAAAGGGGGGCAGCGTCGCCGTGACCACCACGGCCGCGACATTGCGCGACCTCAATGCCTCGTCCGTGACGTTGACGCCCAGTCGTTCCAGAAGGCCCGCCAGCAGTTCCTCGGTGAAGGGGGCATTGCGGAAGCCATCGCCGGTGCCGTCCAGGCCGACGACAAGGCCGTAGCCGACCAAATCATTGCCCCGCACGCCGTCGAAATCTGCCAGATCCTTGATGCGGACAGGCGCTGCCACCGTTGCCAATGGCAAAAGGGCAGCAAGGATCACCAGCATCAGGCGCCGCATCAGATATAATCCGCCAGCTTGAGCTGCGACAGCCGCCCGATCACGGAATAAAGCGATTGGAGCTTTGTTTCAGCTTCGGAAATGGCGGCGGATGTCGCGAAGGGATCAGCCTCGCGCATCTGGTTGCGGGCGGTCTGCAACGTAGCGGATGCGGCGCTGCCTTCAGTGCGGGCAGTCTCGATGACCTGCTGGGCATAGCCCACCCGCGACATCTCGACCGCCAAGGCCGGAGAATTGTCGAGCAGCGCCTTGCCGGCGCCCTGCAAAAGCGCCCGCGCCTCGATCCCGCTGCCGGCCAATGCGCCCCGGTCGACCATCGCCGCCGTGGCCAGCCCCTTCAGACTGTCCCGGACGGCGGGCGTCAGCGGGGTCGTGGACAGCGAGACCGTTGTTCCCTCTCCGATCGGCATCGGCTGGCCGCCGGGGCCGCCGTGGTAAGCAAGATCAACGAAGCCGCCCATCCCCGGCGGCGCATCAAACCAGTCCGACACGGCCGCTGCCACGCCGGCGGCGGTCGTCAGCCCCGCCACCTCGGCCGTCAGGGCGGAAAGAATGGCATCGGCCGATGACAGCGGCTGGGTGTCGCTGTTTGTGCCCGAAAACAGGAAGCGCTGGCCCACGGCGCCGTTCAGGTGCCCGATGACGGTCTGCAGCGCCGATGCGGCCTGGGCCGAACGCGCGACGACCAAACCCTCGGTCACGGCCCCAGGCTCGATAAAGAGGCCGCGGCCCATGTCCTCGGTCAGGGAATGGATGGAGGTAAGGGCATCCTGCATCCCCCTCGCGTGGCTGGCGGCCTCGGCCGCGCTGCGCCCGAACTGCGCGAGCATCGAAATCCGCGCCTCGATCCCTGCCAGATCCTGGGTGTTGCCCTGCAGCCGGGCACCCAGATCCGCAACCTCTCCGCTGGCCAGTTCGGCGGTCAGGGTGGCCATGGTGGTCTTGATCCGGCTGGATGCCGACTGAAGGGCAAAGGCCCGCGCCTGATCCCCGATGGATTGCACTGTCATCGTCATATCCCCAGTATCTGATCCATCATCGTCTGGATCGCCTGAATGACCCGCGCATTGGCGGCATAAGCCTGTTCGTATTGCAGCAGGCGCTGCATTTCGGCATCGCTATCGACCCCGTCGGCCGCGAGCCGCGACCAGATCGTGTCGGCCTGGCCGTTGCGGACCGCAGCCTCGGACTGCGCGTTGACCCGGACCGTCGAGACCTGCGCTTCGACGCGGCCCAGGCGGTCGGCCAGCGAGGCCTTGCCGCTGAAGCCGCTGCCCGGCGGGGCGGGGGTCGCCCGCTCAAGCGCCTCGGACATTGCGATCAGGAGGCCTGATTCCCCGACCGGCCCCTCGCTTCCTGCTTCCAGTCCCGATCGCAGGCGCCAGGCCTTGCCGCCCGATGCCTCGACCACCGCGTCGTTCAGGGCGATCCGGCCGGCAAGGCCTTGCTTGGCGCCCGGATCGGCGCGAAGGCCGCCATCGGTGAACAACCCGGCCGAGGTCGGGGAAAGCGTTCCGTCAACCGCCGGATCGGCCAGCCGTTCGTGAAGGTCAAAGGCCAGGTCGTCCAGCGAGGCCTGAACCTCGGATGCCAATTCATCGCGGACGGCGAAATGCGCCGACAGCGATCCGCCCGCAAAAAGCCGCATCTGCGACTTGGTCAATTCGGCGCCGTTCTGCGTCAAGAGCGCCAGACCCGAACCCACCGACTGGCCCGCTGTCACCTGCCCAGCGGCCGCGAAGGAAAGCTCCGTCGGGACGCTGCCGTCCAGCAGGACGGCCCCCTGGGACGTGAACAAGGCCACGGCGCCGGCTGGCCGGGTCACCTCTTGCACAGGCACGATCTTCGAGATGTCGCTGATGATCGCCTGCCGCTGGTCCATCAGCGCCGAGGGATCCGAGCCATCGGCCTCCAGCACGGCGATGCGGCGGTTCAGATGCGCGACCTCGGCCAGCGACTTGTTCAGTGTCGCAACGTCCCGGGCGATCCCCTGGTCGGCTGCGCCGCGGGCGGCCTGAACCTGGGTCGAGGCCGCGTTCAGCCGGTCCGCCAGTGCCTTCGCCTTGTCCGCCACCTGCGTCAGCCGGATGCCGTCGTCCGGGCGGCTGGCAGCCGAGGACAGCGCCGTCCGGAAGTCGCTTAGCGCCGCACCGAGGCTGCCTGCACTGCCGGCAATGCCGATCTGATCCTCGACCTGCTTGGCGAAGGCCAGTCGGGTCGCCGCCTCGGCCCTTGCCCCTTCGGCCAGGCGCGACTCGGACAGCACGCTTGCATTGACCGCGCGGGCGATGCCATCGACGCGCACCCCGCCGGCGTTGCCGCCCGCAGTCTGGGCGCTGACCACCATGTCCCGCCGGGCATATCCGGGGGTCGAGGCATTGGCCAGGTTCGCGGCAACGGTTTCGGTGCCGCGTGCCGTGGCCGTCAGCCCCGACATGGCGTTTCCCAAGGCGCGCGCAATGCTCATGTCACCAGCCCCCTCAGCGCTTGATGTTCGTGGTTTCCTGCAACATCTCGTCCACCGTCTGGATGATCTTGGCGTTCGACGAATAGGCGCGTTGCGTCAGGATCAGATGGGTCAGCTCCTCGGCGACATCGGTCGTCGATTCCTCAAGCGCATAGCCCTGGACCGATCCCGTCGGCCCATCGCCCGCATCCCACAGGAAGAAGCTGCCCGAGGTCGGAGAGATCGTGTAGGCCTGCGCATCCGCGGAAACGAGACCGTTCGGGTTTGGAACATCCACCAGAGGGATCTGGTAAAGGGTCTTCACGAAGCCCGTGTCATAGGTGGCCTTGAGGAAGCCGTCGGCATCGACCTCGACCGTTGTCAGGTTGCCGACCGGAGAGCCGTTCTTGGTGATGTTGGTGGGGGAGAACTTTGCCGACAGCTGGCGCAGGCCGGTGGTTCCGCCGGGCGTCCCAATCAGCATGTCCATTGGCCCGCCTGCGACCGTCAGCCCGATCGCCCCCGTGACGGGATCATAGGCACCGCCGCTGAGCGTTGTCACGCTGGCAATGCTGCCGCCATTGGCTTGGCTGTCGTCAAAGGTGATCCGGTAGGATCCCACAAGGTTGGATGCGGGATCGGATGCCGAATCGCGCACCTCCATCACCCAGGTGTTCGACATGCCCGTCGGATCCGACGTGTCCGGCACAAAGGTCACGTTCAGCGATTCCGAAGTGCCGAGGTTGCCGAAATACTCGATCTTCAGGGCCAGCGGATCGCCCGATGCGGTGGGCTGCGTCTCGGTCGCGGGCAGGTTCACCCCCAGCGAAACCTGGGTCGTGGGATCGCCCGCCGTCTGGTTTGCACTGATCTGGACCGGAACAAGCCCGCCCATCGTGTCACGCGACATCAGCGGCACGGTCCCGTCGGCCTGGGCAGGCCAGCCCATCAGCACCAGCCCCGACTGCGTCTTCAGGATGCCTTGGGCATCGGTGCGGAAGGAACCGGTGCGGGTCATCATGAAGGGCATCTGGGTGAAGCCGTTATCCAGATCCACGGCCGAGGTGACCGGCAGCATCCCGCGCCCCGAGACCGCGATGTCCAGCGGATGGGTGGTGGTCGACAGCGCCCCGTCATCCTCGATCACACGTTGGGTCGTGGCCGTCACACCACCCGCCGAATAAAGACCGGCCACGCGGTGCTGGTTCAGCACGAAGGAATTGAAGTCGGTTTCCATCCGCTTGTAGCCGTAGGTGCCCGAGTTCGCGATATTGTCGGAAATCGTCGCCAGACGGGTGGAGTTGGCCGCCAGCCCCGAGACACCGGCGCTCATCGCGGAAGACATAGACATGGAATCACCTTTCCTTGTTCCTTTTGGATCATCCCTGCCAGGGCTTAAGATTCGCCTAATCCCGCCCCTCTAGCGCAACAAAATCACCTCGATGCGGTTGTTGGCGGGGTCCATCGGGTTTCCCGTCTTGCTCTTGCGGTCGGCATAGCCGGTCACCCGCTGGATCCGCTGGGCATCCAGGTCGGATCCTTCCAGAAGGTTGCGCACCGCATGGGCGCGGGCATCCGACAGTGCCCAGACCGGTGAGTTCACCAGCATTTCGGGATAGGCCCGGACATGGCCAGAGATGGCAACGGGATTGCGCGTCTTGGCGATCACGCGGCCAATGATCCGGGTCAGGTCGGACAGCACCGGCTGCGGCTGGCCAGTATCCTCGACGAAAAGCGGCTGATCGGTCAGGTCGCCCAGTTCGATCACCAATCCTTCGTCGGTCATGCGGGTGACCACGTGGCGCAGAAGGTTCGTCAGTTGCTGCGATTCGCCGCCGCTTGCGCGCAGTGCCCGGTCGATTTCCTCGGCCACCTCTTGCAGCGTCGCCTCCGAGGGATCCTTGCCCTGCTGCTCGACCCCTTCGCCCGAGGAACCGGGGGTTCGGACGATTGTCGGGTTGAAGTAGTCCGCCAGGCCCGCCCGCTGCTGCTCGGTTGTGGCATTGAGCAGCCACATCAGCAGAAAGAACGCCATCATGGCCGTCACGAAATCGGCATAGGCAACCTTCCATGCGCCGCCGTGATGGCCCCCTTCGCCAGAGGCCGTCACCCGCTTGATCATGATCGTGGGGCCTGCCGCCCCTTTCTGCCTTGCCATCGCCACACCGCCATCGACTGTACCGGGGGAATGTCGCGGCAAGCGGGCCTTGGAACAAGCCGACCCCTCAAATGCAAGGCATTATCCCGGCAGGCGGCAGCGGCCTAGTCGCGGTGCCAGCCGCTGATGGCCTTGGAATCCATGAACTCCTCAAGCCCCATCACGCCGCCTTCCCGTGCCCGGCCGGACATCTTGACCCCGCCGAAGGCCGCGCCCGCGCCACGCGACTGGCCGTTCATCTCGACCATGCCCGACCGGAGGCGGCGCGCCACCCGGTTGCGCCGCGCCCCGTCCTGGGACTGGACATAGTTCGTCAGACCGTAGGGGGTGTCGTTCGCGATCTCGATGGCCTGTTCCTCGGAATCGAAGGGGATGATCGACAGGACGGGGCCGAAGATTTCCTGCTGGGCGATGGTCATGTCGTTGCTGACATCGGCAAAGACCGTGGGGCGCACGAAATAGCCGCGATTGACGCCCTCGGGCAGGCCGGTGCCGCCGGCCACAAGGCGCGCGCCTTCGTCGATGCCCTTCTGGATCAGATCCTGGATCTTCTCCCACTGCTGCCGGCTGACCACCGGGCCGATATGGCGGCCCGGCTGATGGGCGCTTGCGACAGGGGTTTCCCGGGCCACCCTGGCCGCCGTCTCGACCGCCTGGTCATAGACCGAGCGTTCCACCAGCATTCGGGTCGGCGCATTGCAGGACTGGCCGCTGTTATAGAAGCAATGCCGCGCACCGCGGACGACAGCCTTTTCGTCCGCATCGGCAAAGACGATGTTGGCGCCCTTGCCGCCCAGCTCCAGCACGACCTTCTTCAGCGTGTCGGCCGCAGCCTTCGTGATCGCGATCCCGGCGCGGGTCGACCCGGTGAAACTGATCATGTCCACGTCCTTGTGCGTGGAAAGCTGGGTTCCGACGCCCGGCCCGTCGCCGTTCACCAGGTTGAAGACACCCTTGGGCAGCCCGGCTTCATGGACGATCTCGGCGAACACCATCGACGAAAGCGGCGCGATCTCGGACGGTTTCAGCACGCAGCTGTCGCCCGCCAGGATCGCCGGGATGACCTTCAGCGTGACCTGGTTCATCGGCCAGTTCCAAGGCGTGATCAGGCCCACCACGCCGACCGGCTCCCACGCGACCATCGAGTTGGGCGCATGGTCCCCCAGCGGGCGGATGAACTGGAAGTCCTTGAAGGCCGTGATGAAGTTCTGGATGTGCCAGGTTCCTGCGGCGACCTGGTCGCCCAGGGACATGTCCTGCGGCGCGCCCATCTCGTGGCTGATCGCCTCCGCCATGCCCTGCGCCCGGCGGTTGTAGATTTCAAGGATCTTCTCGACATGGCTCAGCCTCTCGGCCGGGTCGGTCTGCGACCAGGACGCGAAGGCGGTCTTGGCCGCCGCCACAGCACGATCCGTATCGGCCCGGTCGCCCAGGCTGATGACTGCCACGGCTTCCTCGGTCGAGGGGTCGATCACCTCCAGGTCATTGGCGCGGGCGGGATCCACCCATTCGCCATTGATATAGAACTTGCGCTTGTCCAGCAGGCCGGTCATCGCGATCCCTCCATTCAGATTCTTGCACAAGGTGAAACGAGCGTCAGGCCGGCGCAAGCCTTGTAAATCCCGATCATCTAGGTCGAGAAAAGGCTGGAAATCCGTTCTGTTTTGCCTATCCTCCAGCCGCAACGGTTTGAAAGGACGCGTCTCATGTCCCTGCGCATCAACGATATCGCCCCCGATTTCACCGCCCCCTCGACCGAGGGAGAGATCCGCTTCCACGACTGGCTGGGCGACAGCTATGGCATCATCTTCAGCCACCCGCGCGACTTCACGCCGGTCTGCACGACCGAGTTCGGCGCCGTCGCGCAACTGGTCCCGGATTTCGAGAAGCGCAACACCAAGGTTCTTGGCGTCTCGGTGGATTCGGTCGAGGATCACGGTAAATGGAAGCGCGACATCGAGGCGGTGGCCGGCGTCCCCGCCAATTTCGCGATGATCGACGACCGCGACCTGACAGTCGCCAAGGCCTATGACATGCTGCCCGCCGATCATTACCTGCCGGCCGAGGGGCGCACGCCCGCCCATTCGGCGACCGTGCGCAGCGTGTTCATCATCGGCCCGGACAAGAAGGTCCGGCTGACCATGACCTATCCCATGTCCATCGGCCGCAACTTCGCCGAGATCCTGCGCGCGCTGGACGCGGTGCGCAAGACCGACGGCGTGCCCATTGCCACGCCCGCGAACTGGGTGCCCGGTCAGGACGTGATCGTGGCCCTGGCCCTTGACGACAAGGCGGCCGAGGAACGCTATGGCCCGCTGGAGATCAAGCTGCCCTATCTGCGGTTTGCCAAGGATCCGGCCTGATACCCCTGCACGCTCTGCCGGTGCGGGACGCGCGATTTTAGGCGGGCCAGCTGTAATGTGCGATCATGGCGGCGATCGCCTGATCGTTGCCCGTCCCGTGCAGGTTGGCGGCTCGAAGGCTTTGCGTCTGGCTGCCTTCCCACTCCAGGATACGGGCGCGGCTGCCGATCTTCTGGGCCTCGACCCCATTCAGGCGGTGCATCCAGTAAAGCCACACATCGTCCGAACGCGGGGCAAGACGGGTGAAGAGGTCATCGCGCGTGACATCGGCATGGAAAACGCCGGGTGCATAGATCACCCCGCTGACCCCGGTCAGGAAGGTCAGAGGGGACCGTTCTGGCGCATCGACATTGTGCTGCCAGTCGGCATAGGGCGCGGGCAGTCCGTCGGACCCAAGCGCGACGTGATGGGCGCGATGGCAGGCGATGGTTGCACCTGACCGGATTGCCGTCACCAGTCGTTCCAGCCAATCGGCGGGATAATAGACATCATCGTCGGCCGTCACGACAAAGGCATCCGGATGATCCAGAAGCGTCGGCACGATCTTCTTGTAGGACCGCCAGTTCGGGCACACCCGAACCTCCAGCCCTGCCAGCACGCGGACCTCCTGCGGCAAATGTGCCTCGTCCCCGTGATCGAGCCACAGGATCACCCTGTCGGGCTGCACCGACTGGCGCAGGATCCCCTGCAGCGTCAGCGCCAGCGTGCCGAAACGGGCCGGATAGCTGGTCAAGGACACCACCAGCGGCCCCGGCAAGCCATGTGGCCGGCCAGAGGTGTCGGGGCGGCTGGCGATCTCTGCCTGGGCGCGAGCCAGCCTGCGGCGGTGCTTGAAGGCCCGAAAGGCGCCGGAAATCATGTCGGATCCCAAGCCCGGCGAAGCCAGTCGATGTTGCCGATGCGGCGATACCACTTGTGCCCGCGACCGGCAAAGACGTCCTCCATCTTGGGGGCGCCTGCGAACAGGACGATCTTCGCGCCTTGCGGCAAGGCCGGGTCACGCAGATAGCTGGACAGATGACGCGGCACGCAGTCGTTCTTGAAGCTGACGCACCACCCCTTGGGCCAATAGTGCAGGTTCCCATGCGCAGCCAGTTGCGCCGACTGGAACTGCTGGCTGATCTCGTACCGCGCGGTCGCGGCCGAGGGATCGGCCAGATAGGCGTCCAGGATATAGGCATGCTGGCCTATTTCGAACCGGAAGACGCTGGAATTGCCGACGCTGTGCAAGAAGCGGTCGCGGGCCGGGTTCACGCGGCGCAAGGGCTTGGCGCGGAACAGGTCGTCGTCGCGGATGATGTAGAAGTTGCCCGGCAGGTCGAAGAAGGGCGACAGGTCGTCCACCACCACCAGGTCGAGATCCAGGAACAGCGCCCGGCCCGTCAATCCGCCAAGTCCCCGTTGGAACAACCCCAGCTTTCGCCAGCGAAGATCAGCATGTCCCTTGGCAAGGCCCAGTTCCGGCAGCGGCATCGCCTCGATTTCCGGATCAAGGCCATGCATGTCATCGGTAAAGCAGATGAACCGATGCGAACGGGCAAGATGCCGGCGCACCTGGCGATGCAGCCGGTTCACGTCTGCGGCAGAATAAAGCGTGCCCCATTTGATCGTCAGGATGAAAGGCTGATCTGTCATGCAACCCTCTCATGCCAACTGCGCGCCCTAAGTATGTTAATCAACATGCCTTATGCAGTCCTTCATGGCTTGCTGTACGCTGCGGCCGAGAACAACGCTGACGTCATGCTGACGTGCCTGCTCAACGAGTTGATGCATCATAGCAGCTTCGCGGTTCGGCTTATGATGTTGCCTCGCGGCAATGCGCTCGACTGCTGCCGCGTCTGAGTCCACTGTGTCGTCATATCCACGCAGGTAATGCGTCGTGAAAAAGCTGAACCCAACAATCGCGACTTTCTCAACTGGTGCCTGAAGGAAAAAGCGGCAGCAGACCAGTCCCGTTGTCGGACTCGCGTCCAACGTCTTGCGCAGGTTCTCATAAACTTGGGAGGGGATATGTTTAACTGCTACTTCAGGGCAGAACCGTCGAAAGGCAATCAGCGTGTCAAGGAAAGCAGCCTTTGTAGGGGTGCGATGCACCAGCCAACGCACGCCCGCAGCTGCCAGCTTACTCGGCGTGACGGGTCGCGCCTCATCAGTCAAAGAGTGAAAAAGCAGATCACATCGCAACGGATTTTGGCCCAAAGAGCTGATTGCTGTATCCAGGCCATTATTCATCCTCACGATTAAATCATATTGTGCTAAGTCAATGTCGCGCATGTCGTCAGTCAGCGTCCGCGCCGGACCCAAGATGAGAACCCGGCGCCCGCGGAAGCTATCTGGATCAAGCACAAGCGAACTACCATATCGGTACAATAGGGCTTTGGCGAACACCCCACGCAAGAACCCTGGCAGGCGGCGGATCGAGTTTAGAGGGATCCTCGCAGGTATCGAACTCATAGCGGGTGCTGATTTGGACAACGCCACATGTCAGGTCCAACTCCGAGTGACTAACCATCCGCTCCACTAGCTTCAACACGTCACAACCGCTAGTTAAAAACGAATCAGCATCACAGTAGGTATCCTTGTGGTCAGCCCAACGATCATCACGCTCTCTACCATTCCACCGCGCTTTGGTCTCTTGGAACCTACATTGCAAAGCCTGCTGGACCAGTCACTGCCTGCTCAAGCAATCGAACTGTATATCCCGCATTACTACCGCCGTTTTCCAGACTGGAATGGCCAACTCCCGGTAGTGCCAAGTGGCATAACGCTTCGGCGCTGCGCCCAAGACATGGGACCGGCAACTAAAGTTCTACCCGCTTCGCAGCGGTATGCCGGTCAAGATGTGGATATTCTGTTCTGTGATGATGACAAGCTTTATGATCGGGATTGGCACGCCCGCCTGAAACGCGCTCGTAAAGCTCATCCTGGTGCGTGCCTTGTGGAAGCGGGTGAAAGCTTGCCTGATATAGCTGACAATGAGCGTCCTGCTGACCGGCTACCGCGGGCAAGGCGCTGGATGCGAAAGCCGTTGTCCTATCGGATCAAGCGCCTTCTATCCCTGTTCACCATCAAGTCCCCGATCTATGCGGCAAGCGGCTATGTGGACATCCTGAATGGGCATGGTGGGGTGATGCTAGATCCTAGCTGGATCCCGCATCAAGCCTGGGACATTCCAGACATCCTGTGGACTGTAGATGATCCTTGGCTTTCGGGACACCTTGAACGTCAGAATGTTCCCATCTGGCTGGTTGCTGGCGTCAGTCGCATGAATGTCTCCCAGGCAGGCGTGATCGATGCATTGCATGATCACGTCGAATCAGGACATGGCCGCGTCATGGCCGACATTGCTGCCATAGAATACATGCGCAGGACATATGGAATTTGGCAGCCACGCGGCAAAGCTGTGCCTCCCGCAACCTGGATGAGCGAAACAATGCGCCAGATTGCCCAACGGTCCGCAGCCTGATGCATTAAGGGAGGATTTAAACGCAAAAGGCCCCGCAAACGCGGGGCCTTTCCGTTTCGATTGGCCCAAATTATTCGGCCGCTTCTTCCTTCGTCTCGGTGATTTCCTGGCCGGTTTCCTGGTCGACCATCTTCATGCCCAGGCGGACCTTGCCGCGGTCGTCGAAGCCCAGAAGCTTGACCTTGACCTCCTGGCCTTCCTTCAGCACCTCGTTCGGGTGGGTCAGGCGCTTGTTGGCGATCTGGGACACGTGGACCAGGCCGTCGCGCTTGCCGAAGAAGTTCACGAAGGCGCCGAAATCGACCAGCTTGACGACCTTGCCGGTATAGATCTTGCCTTCCTCGGGCTCGGCCACGATCGAGTAGATCATGTCATAGGCCTTCTTGATCGAATCGGCATTGGCCGAGGCGATCTTGATGGTGCCGTCGTCGTTGATGTCGACCTTGGCGCCCGAAACCTCGACGATCTCGCGGATGACCTTGCCGCCCGAGCCGATCACTTCGCGGATCTTGTCGGTCGGGATCTGCATCGTCTCGATACGCGGCGCATGGGCGCTGAACTCGCGACGACCCTCGGTCAGGGCCTTGGCCATCTCGCCCAGGATGTGCAGGCGGCCTTCCTTGGCTTGCGCCAGGGCTTGCTCCATGATGGCGGGGGTGATGCCCTGGACCTTGATGTCCATCTGCAGCGAAGTGATGCCCTCGGACGTGCCGGCGACCTTGAAGTCCATGTCGCCCAGGTGGTCTTCGTCACCCAGGATGTCGGTCAGGACCGCATACTTGCCGTCGTCTTCCAGGATCAGGCCCATCGCCACGCCGGCAACCGGCGCCTTCAGCGGAACGCCCGCATCCATCATCGCCAGCGACCCGCCGCAAACCGACGCCATCGAGGACGAGCCGTTGGATTCGGTGATCTCGGACACGACGCGGATGGTATAGGGGAAGTCGGTCGGTGCGGGCAGAACGGCCTGCAGCGCGCGCCAAGCCAGCTTGCCGTGGCCGATCTCGCGGCGGCCGGGCGAACCGACGCGGCCAACCTCGCCCACCGAATAGGGAGGGAAGTTGTAGTGCAGCAGGAAGTTCGAGCGGAAGTTGCCGTGCAGCGCGTCGATGATCTGTTCGTCATCGCCGGTGCCCAGCGTGGTCACGACCAGGGCCTGGGTTTCGCCGCGGGTGAACAGGGCGGAACCATGCGTACGCGGCAGGATGCCCACTTCGCTGTCGATGGCGCGGACGGTGCGGGTGTCGCGGCCGTCGATGCGGGCGCCGCCATTGATGACGTCACCGCGCAGGATGCCCGATTCCAGCTTCTTCAGCGCCGAGCCGAGGTTCGCGTCTGCCAGTTCTTCCTCGGACAGGCTGGCCACGACCTTCTCGCGGACGGCCTGGATGGCGTCGCGGCGTTCGGCCTTGTCGATGATGGCATAGGCCGCGCGCATTCCTTCTTCGCCCAGCGACTTCACGCGGGCATAAAGCGCGCTGTAGTCCGGCGACTGGAAGTCGAACGGCTCTTTCGCGGCGGCTTCGGCCAGGTCGATGATCAGGTCGATCACGGGCTGCATCTGCTCGTGGCCGAACTTGACGGCGCCCAGCATCTCCTCCTCGGTCAGCTCATAGGCTTCCGATTCGACCATCATCACGGCGTCCTTGGTGCCGGCGACGACCAGGTCCAGGCGCTGCTCGGGGTTGCCGCGCAGGTTGTCCATGTCGGACACTTCGGGGTTCAGCACATACTGGCCGTTCGAGAAGCCGACGCGGGCCGCGCCGATCGGACCCATGAAGGGCACGCCCGAGATGGTCAGCGCGGCGGATGCCGCGATCATCGCCACGATGTCGGGGTCGTTGACCAGATCGTGCGACAGCACGGTGCACATCACCAGGGTCTCGTTCTTGAAACCGGGTGCGAACAGCGGGCGGCAGGGACGGTCGATCAGGCGCGCGGTCAGCGTCTCCTTCTCGGTCGGGCGTGCCTCGCGCTTGAAGAAACCGCCGGGGATCTTGCCGGCGGCATAGTATTTTTCCTGATAGTGAACCGTCAGCGGGAAGAAATCCTGCCCGGGCTTGGGTTCCTTCGCGAAGGTCACGTTGGCCATGACGCTGGTCTCGCCCAGGGTGGCGATGACCGTGCCGTCGGCCTGACGGGCAACCTTGCCCGTTTCCAGCGTGAGCGTTTCCTGGCCCCACTGGATGGATTTCTTCACTTCTTCAAACATCTGGTTTCCTCTGGGCCGCACCAGCCCTCTGGCAGCGGCCGTGTCTATGGCGGCCCCATTGCCGCCGCCCCTATCCTTTGCATGTGCCCCGGGGCATGGGCGTCACGTCACAGATGGCGGGGCCATACAGGAAAACAAGGCCTTTGGGAAGTAGGCGCCGATGGCCCGCCCCTGGGGGACGGGCCATGCCAGCCGCTCAGACCACGGGGCGGGCGCGGTACTCGCCCTGGTCTGCCGTCACCATGCTGACCAGCACGATGGCGATCCAGGACGCGACAAACCCCGGCACGATTTCGTAAAGCCCTTCGCCGCCCAGAAGCGACTGGTTCAGGCCCAGCCAGATCCACAGGGCCACGGTGACGGCGCCCACGATCAGGCCGGCGACGGCGCCCGCGCCCGTCATGCGCTTCCAGGTCAGCGACAGCACCACCAGCGGACCGAAGGCCGCGCCAAAGCCCGCCCAGGCATTCGACACAAGGCCCAGGACCTGCGCGTCGGGATCGGCGGCGATCAAAGCGGCGACCAGGCCCACCGCCAGCACCGTCAGGCGGCCCACATTGACCAGTTCACGATCCGACGCCCCGCGCTTTAACAGGGTGTGATAGATGTCCTCGGTCAGCGACGACGACGACACCAGAAGCTGGCTGGACACGGTGGACATGATCGCGGCCAGCAGCGCGGCATACAGGAAGCCCGTCACGACCGGGTGGAACAGAAGATCCGACAGGATGATGAAGATCGTCTCGGGGTCGCTGACGGTCAGGCCGTTGCGTTCCGCATAGGCCCGGCCGAAGACGCCCACGCCCACGGCCCCCGCCAACGAGATCACCATCCAGCCCATGCCGATATTGCGCGCGACCGGCACGTCGCGGACGCTGCGGATCGCCATGAAGCGGACGATGATATGGGGCTGTCCGAAATAGCCCAGGCCCCAGGCCATGGCCGAGATCCAGCCCAGCAGCGTCATGCCCTTGGCCATCGAGAAATAGTCGGCGTTGATCGCCGTCAGCCGGTCCACGGCCTGGCCCACGCCATTGCCCTGCCCCGTGGTCAGGATCACGATGGGCATGATGACCAGGGCCAGCATCATGATCAGACCCTGGACGAAGTCGGTCAGGCTGACGGCCAGAAAGCCGCCGATCACGGTATAGACCAGCACGATCCCCAGCGTCAGCAGGACGCCGGTCATGTAGTCGCCGCCAAAGGCACTGGCGAACAGCTTGCCGCCGCCCACAAGACCCGAGGCCGTGTAGACCGCGAAGAAGGCCACGATGATGACGGCCGACACCATCCGCAGCAGCCGTGCCTGGCTGGGGAAGCGGTTCCCCAGGAAGCCGGGGATCGTCAGGCTGTTGTCATAATACTCGGTCTGCTCGCGCAGGCGGGGGGCCACGATGATCCAGTTCAGCAGCGCGCCAAGGGTCAACCCGATGCCGATCCAGGACTGCGACAGGCCCGACACGAACAGCGCGCCGGGCAGGCCCAGCAGAAGCCAGCCGCTCATGTCGGACGCGCCCGCCGACAGGGCGGTGACCGACGGCGACAGATCGCGCCCGCCAAGAATATAGCCTTCCGAACTGTCGGTGCTCTTGCGCCAGGCATAGATGCCGATGCCGATCATCAGCAGGAAATATGCCGAAAGACTGATCCAGACTCCAAGCTCCATAAACCGCTCCCTTCGATTTCAAAGTTGCGCGGGCCTGTGTCACAGGATGTTGCAGGAACAAAGCAAAAATGACCTTGCATCTGCATCGGGGCTGTATTTCGGGTCATTGGCCTAGGATTTCTGCCGTGACAGGACAATCGCCTAAGCGGTCAGCCCGTCCCGATGCAAGGCGCCCACTGCCAAGGGGCGGCGGGCGCTGCTTCCGTCGTGGTGCGGAAAAGGGTTAGACGGTCGCCAGTTTCTCGGCTGGCGAGGCTTGGACGGAGGGTTGCGCGGCAGCGTTCTGAGCGACCTCCTTTTCGGCCGGGTCGGCCTTAGGGGTCACTTTCAGCGTCTCGACAAGGTTCAACAGCTTTTCGCGTTCCATCCCGCGGATCGCCCAGGCACGGGCGCGTTCTTCCTCGGTGGGGTCGATGGCTTCAAGCGGATCGGCCTTGGGCGAAGTCGACACTGGCTGGGGCTCAGGCGCGGTGGATGACGCGCCGCCGCGCGACGTGATCGGCGCCCGGGCTGGCGCCTGCGCGGCCGAGGAAGCGGAGGCAGCGGTCGCAGGTGCAGCAGCGGAGGATCCTGCAGGGACGGCTGGCCCGGATGCGGCAGCCTGCCCCACCAGTTGCAGCGCCTTGTCCGACAGGTCGAACTTGACCCCTTCGGTCGGCGCTTGCGCGGGGGATGGTTGCGACGCCGGCTTGTCCGCCGAAGCCTGCTGGGCCGCGGCCTCGCTGGCCGCCTGGGCAGCGGCGGCTGCACGGCCCACGGCGCTGTTCGGGGCTGCGTTGGATGCCGCCGGGGTCAGCAGCGGGTTCAGGACGGGTTTCAGGATACCAAGTACCATTCGCATGTTCCTTTCGTAACTGCCCCCATTCTAGAGCATGCCGGAACTGCCGCCACTTCAAAGCCCATTGAATTTTAACGAACAATTAACCATGTTTCGCCAATGCAAAACGCCCGCGACAGGGTCGCGGGCGCTTGCTTCTCCGGTCGGTCCGCGATCAGCGGCGCAGGCCCAGCTTGCCGATGAGGTCGGTATAGCGGGCTTCGTCCTTCTTCTTCAGGTAGTCCAGCAGCTTGCGGCGCTGTGCGACCATCATCAGCAGGCCACGACGCGAGTGGTTGTCCTTCTTGTGGGTCTTGAAGTGCTCGGTCAGGGTGGCGATGCGCGACGACAGGATCGCGACCTGCACCTCGGGCGAGCCGGTGTCGCCGGCGGCGGTGCCGAATTCCTTGATGACGCGGGCTTTTTCTTCAACTGTGATCGACATCGGGGTCTCCTTTCAGGAAAGGGGTTATGGCTCAGGCCGGGATGTCGTCCAGCACTGGCCCGTGGAGTGTCCGCCCCGATTAAGGGGATCGGATGCGCGCCCATACAGGAAATGGATCGCGATGGAAAGGGGTGCGGCTTCAGCCAGGCAGCCTGACCACCAGGATATCGCCCGCAGCCAGGCCGCCGCCCTGCAGCATCCGTGCGATCGGATCGCCGTTCACCGTCACCAGCACCGTGCCGTCCCCGTCGGGCGCCAGGTCGATCTGGGCATCCTGCGCCAAACTGTCCGGCAGATGCAGGATCAACTGGTCTTCCCGGGCATCGAAATCGGCGATCACCGGCAATCCCCCGCCCGGTTGCCGCAGGACAAATTGATCCGCGCCACCCTGCCCTTCCACAAAGTCCCCCGCACCGGGCATCAGGCTGTCGTCGCCTTCGCCACCATGCATCCAGACAGTCCGGGGATCGTCGTCGCCCACCAGCAGATCGTTGCCTTGCCCGCCGTCAAGGTCGTCGCCACCCCCGCCCGCGATCAGAACGTCGTCGCCGTCATGTCCTGCCACCCAATCGTTGCCCGCGCCGCCGAACAGCGTATCGTTTCCTTCGCCGCCCTGGATCGTGTCGTCGCCCTCGTCCCCCCAGACCAGGTCGTCGCCGCCCTGCCCGGCCAGGGAATCGTCGCCCGCGCCGCCATGTATCTCGTCCCAGCCGGATGGGTCGAAGGTGCCGTCGCCCTGGACCCAGTCATTTCCTTCGCCCGCGAATATGGTGTCGTTGCCCGTTCCGCCCTGAAGCTCGTCATCCTCGGCGCTGCCGTCGATAAGGTCATCGCCAAGCGGTCGTTCGGGATTGGGCAAGGAAATGACCGGTTCGGTCGGATCGGGCAGCGGATCGGGCTTGGGCCAATCAAGGGGCTCTTCCCCGCCCTCCTCGGCGTCCGGACTGACATCACCGATTCGCGGCACATCGTCGTCGCCCAGGGCAGGCCCGAAAGCATCGCCGTCATCTTCGTCGGGGTCATGGCTGCTTGTCGTCAAGTCAAGCGCCGCACCGGCGGCAGCAAGCGCCATCAGGCTGGCAAGCACGAACATGAAAACACCCCGGGCACTGATTACAGGTCAGCGATACAACCGCCGCGGGCAATTAACCAAGCATCATCTTAAGAAAGCGTTAATTCCGACGCATCTCCCTTGGCCATGAAAAAACCCGCCGGTTTGGGCGGGTTGTTTCGTTTTCGCTGTGATCGCGCCGGATCAGCCCTGACGAGCCTTGAAGCGGCGGTTGGTCTTGTTGATCACGTAGATGCGGCCCTTGCGGCGCACGACCTGGCAGTCGCGGTGCCGGCTCTTGAGCGAGCGGAGCGAATTGCGAACCTTCATCGGTTTTTCTCCATCACGCGGCTCGCAGCCGCAGGAAAACGAAAGACCCCCGACGAACCTGCCGGGGGCGGCGAAATCATGGTGGGCGGTACTGGGATCGAACCAGTGGCCACTACGATGTCAACGTAGTGCTCTACCGCTGAGCTAACCGCCCGTTCCTTCGGCCATCCCCTTTGCTTCCTGAGGGAAACATCCTGAACCGCCTTCGGTCCGCGTGTCTATATAGGGGGGTTCAGGGGGTTTCAAGCCCTATCGCAGCAAGAAAATTGGCGCTTATATGGGCGGAACGGAAATGCCTGCCGGGGTCTGTCTTGACCGAATCCGACTTGCCTGTGCTGATTGACCGGCCCGAGTTCTGGGCCAGTGGCGTGATCTTCGGATCGCCCCATTCCGGCCGCATCTATCCCGAATGGTTCCTTGAAGGAACAAGGCTGCCCGCCGAAACGCTGCGGTCCTCCGAAGATGCCTTCGTGGACCAATTGATCGCCTGCGCACCGTCCTTCGGTGCGGTGACGATCCGCGCCCAGGTGCCCCGCGCCATCGTGGATCTGAACCGTGCGCCGGACGAAATCGACCCCCTTGTGGTGCGCGGCGTGCCCCGCCATCCGCTGAACCAGCGGACCCTGGCCGGGCTAGGGGTGATTCCCCGCGTCGTGTCGCAGGGCCGGACGATCCTGGAACGCCCGATCGACCGGACCGAGGCCGAGCGCCGCATCGACGCCTATTGGCGGCCTTATCACCTGGCGCTTGCTGCCCTGATCGCCGAGGCGCGGGCGCGCTTCGGGCAGGCGATCCTGATCGACATGCATTCCATGCCCCACGACGCGCTGAACCACCTGCACGGTCAGCGCCCCGACATGGTGCTGGGCAACCGCCACGGGCTTTCGGCCTCGGCCCGGGTTTCGGACGCGATCATCGCGGCGGTCGAGGCCGAGGGCTGGCGAATCAGGCGAAACTCGCCCTTTGCCGGTGCCTATATCTGTTCGGCCTATGGCAGGCCCGGCCACAATGTCCACGTGGTCCAGCTCGAGATCGACCGGTCGCTTTACATGGACGAGAAGACGATCACCCCAAACGACCGCTTCGCCGACGTGGCAAGCCGGATCGGGCGGGTGATTCGGACCCTTGCCGTCCTGGACGCGGGCGGCCGGGCAGGACCGGCAGTCGCTGCGGAATGAAGGGAACAGGATGGACGACTTCAGCAGCCTGATCGGCCAGAACCTTGCCTTGATCGTCCTGGCCGTCGTGATCCTTCTGGCGGTCACCTCGGCCGTGAAGATCGTCCCGCAGTCCGAGAAATACGTGGTGGAACGGTTCGGGCGGCTTCACGCGGTTCTTGGCCCGGGGATCAACCTGACGGTGCCCTTCCTTGACCGGGTGGCGCATCGCATCTCGATCCTGGAACGGCAGCTGCCGACCAACAGCCAGGATGCGATCACCGCGGACAACGTGCTGGTGCAGGTGGAAACAAGCGTCTTCTATCGCATCATCGAACCGGAAAAGACCGTCTACCGCATCCGCGACATCGACGCGGCCATTGCCACCACGGTCGCCGGGATCGTCCGGTCCGAGATCGGCACGATGGAGCTGGACGGGGTCCAGTCGAACCGCGCGCAGCTGATCACCCGGATCCGCGAATCGCTGGCGAATGTTGTGGACGACTGGGGGATCGAGGTCACGCGGGCCGAGATCCTGGACGTGAACCTGGACCAGGCCACCCGCGCCGCCATGCTGCAGCAGTTGAACGCCGAACGCGCCCGCCGCGCCCAGGTGACCGAAGCCGAGGGCAAGCGCCGCGCCGTCGAACTGGCCGCCGACGGCGAGCTTTATGCAGCCGAGCAGCTTGCCAAGGCCAAGCGCGTCTTGGCCGATGCCGAGGCCTACGCCACCGCCGCCATCGCCGAGGCGATTTCGAAGAACGGGCTGGAAGCGGCGCAGTATCAGGTGGCACTGAAGCAGGTCGAGGCCCTTGCCGATATTGGCAAGGGTCAGGGCAAGCAGGTCGTCCTGGTCCCGGCGGCGGCGCTTGACGCCTTCACCGACGCATTCGGATTGCTGCGCGGGCGGTCGCCCTCATGAACGGCTGGTGGTGGCTGATCGCCGCTTTCGTGCTGGCGGGGGTCGAGCTTCTGGTGCCGGGCTGGGCCTTCATGGGGCTGGCGGCCGCGGTCGGGCTGATGGGGATCCTTATGCTGACGGGGCTATGGTCAGCGGGCCTGCCGCTGACGCTGGTGGTGACCGCGCTGCTGTCGGCCCTGGCCTGGCTGCTGTTCCGCCGCCTTTGGCCGACCAGTCGGGGCGAAAGGCGGATCTGGGACCGTGACATAAACGACTGACCGCGCGTTTCTCAGCGCAGCGCCGCAACCCCGCGCACCAGCGGGCGCAGGGCGTCGCCCTTGACCATCCAGCTTGTCGCGAAGGCGAAGGTGGCGATGGTTTCCAGCCAGAAGACCGGGCGCAGGCCCGCCAGCCGGTCGTCGAGGCCAGTGGCGAACATCACGCCGATCAGCCCGATGCTGGCGATGATCGTCCAGCCGCAAAGGCGATAGATCCGGTTCGACGCCGCCTTTTCCGGGCCGTCCACGGCGCCCTTGGTAAACAGCACGAGGCAATAGACGGCAAGCGCGCCGAAGAACACGGCCGCCGCGCCCAGGTGGACCAGCGACGACAGTCCCGCGCGATCGGCCAGGCATTGCAGAAGCGTGCAGCCCGCGCCTTGTGGCTGGACCGCGTCCGGGCCAGTCGGCACCAGGGCCACAAGGGCAATGGCGACGGCCGCCACGCGCGCGGTTCCCTTGTCGGTCACAAGGTCGCCCGCGTCGGGACGAAAGCCCTCGTAGCTCCAAAGAAAGACCGCCTGCGCGATCAGGCTGCCCACGAAGATCTCTCGCATGGGGGAGTAATAGGCCGCCGAGATGCTGGGCAGCAGATCCCCCGACAGAAGCCCATAGGCCAGCAGCGCCAGGGGCAGGAAGAAGCCCAGAGCCCCGATCGCCCGCCTGACTGCCAGGAAGGACAGCACCAGGTCGTTGTGGGCCTTCTGCGATATGCCGTGATCGTCCGTCATCCGCCCCCCGTTTCGGCCAGACTGGCGCGGAAGGCAGGGGCGGTCAATCAGCCGCGCATCTCGGCCAGGATCGCCTGGGCCGCGGCGCGGGGATCGTCGGCCTGCCAGACGGGACGGCCCACGACGATATGGTCGGCCCCTGCGGCAATGGCACTGGCTGGTGTTTCCACCCGCTTCTGGTCGCCCAGGGCAGCGCCTGCCGGACGCACGCCCGGCGTCACGATCAGGCGCGCATTGGGCAAGGCGCGGATTGCAGCGGCCTCTCGCGGGGAACAGATGATGCCGTCGGCGCCTGCCTCGAAGGCGCGGGCGGCGCGTTCCACGGTGATCTCGTGCAGATCGCCGGGGCGGATCATGCCCGCATCCAGGTCTGTCCGTTCCAGCGAGGTCAGGATCGTCACGCCCAGGATCTTGAGGTTCGATCCCCCTGCCCCTTCCTTGGCCGCGCGCACGACATGGGGATCGCCATGCACCGTCAGGAAATCCAGGTCGAATTGCGCAAGGCCGCGCACGGCGGCTTCCACCGTGGCACCGATGTCGAACAGCTTCATGTCCAGGAAGATTCGCTTGCCGTGGTCCTGCTTCAGCTCGTTCGCAAGCGCCAGCCCGCCGCCGGTCAGCATTCCCAGCCCGATCTTGTAGAAGCCCACGGCATCGCCCAGCTTCTCGGCCAGGTCCAGTCCTGCAAGGGCGTGCGGCACGTCCAGTGCCACGATCAGCCGGTCATCCATTCAGTCGCCCTTTCCTGCAAAATCGCGGCCTTATGCCATAGTGACCTGCCGCTTGAAAGCGCCGCAAGACTTACCAGATCATAGTCGAAGACCCGGACCGGGACGTGCCTGTTGGGCGTCTGCGACACGGGGGCTAACAAAGGAGAAGTGCCGATGAACATGGAAAAGTTCACCGAGCGGTCGCGCGGCTTCATGCAGGCCGCCCAGACCATCGCGATCCGCGAGGAAAACCAGAGGGTCGTCCCCGAACATCTGCTGAAGGCGCTGATGGATGACGACCAGGGGCTGTCGTCGAACCTGATCGCCCGCGCGGGCGGCGACGCGCGCCGCGTCAAGGAAGCGGTCGATGCGGCGGTCGCCAAGCTGCCCAAGGTCAAGGGCGGCAACAGCCAGGTCTATGTGGACCCGTCGCTTGTGCGCGTCCTGGACGAGGCCGAACAGGTTGCGAAAAAGGCGGGCGACAGCTTCGTCCCGGCCGAACGCATCCTGATGGCGCTTGCAATGGTCAACACCAATGCCCGCGATGCCCTGACGGCGGGCGGGGTCACCGCGCAGAACCTGAACGCGGCCATCAACGACATCCGCAAGGGCCGCACGGCGGACAGCGCGTCGGCCGAGGACAGCTATGAGGCGTTGGAGAAATACGCCCGCGACCTGACGCAGGCGGCGCGCGACGGCAAGATCGACCCGATCATCGGCCGGGACGAGGAAATCCGCCGCGCGATGCAGGTCCTGTCGCGCCGCACTAAGAACAACCCAGTGCTGATTGGCGAACCCGGTGTCGGCAAGACGGCGATCGCCGAGGGTCTTGCGCTGCGCATCGTCGATGGCGACGTGCCCGAATCCCTGCGTGACAAGCGGCTGATGGCGCTGGACATGGGCGCCCTGATCGCCGGCGCGAAATATCGCGGAGAGTTCGAGGAACGGCTGAAGTCGATCCTGAAGGAGATCGAGACCGCCGCGGGCGAGATCATCCTGTTCATCGACGAACTGCACGTCCTTGTCGGCGCGGGCAAGACCGACGGCGCGATGGACGCCGCGAACCTGATCAAGCCCGCGCTTGCGCGGGGCGAGTTGCATTGCGTCGGCGCCACGACCTTGGACGAATACCGCAAGTATATCGAAAAGGACGCGGCCCTGGCCCGGCGCTTCCAGCCCGTTCTGGTGCAGGAACCGACGGTCGAGGACACGATCAGCATCCTGCGCGGCATCAAGGAGAAGTACGAGCTTCACCACGGCGTCCGCATCTCCGACGCGGCCCTGGTCGCGGCGGCCACGCTGAGCCACCGCTACATCACCGACCGCTTCCTGCCCGACAAGGCCATCGATCTGGTGGACGAGGCCGCCAGCCGTCTGCGCATGGAAGTGGACAGCAAGCCCGAGGAACTGGACCAGCTTGACCGGCAGATCCTGCAGATGCAGATCGAGGCCGAGGCGCTGAAAAAGGAAGACGACGCGGCATCCAAGGACCGGTTGGAACGGCTGGAACGCGACCTGTCCGACCTGCAGCAGCGCAGCGCCGAGATGACCGCCCGCTGGCAGGCCGAACGCGACAAGCTGGAAGGATCGCGCAACCTCAAGGAACAGCTTGACCGCGCGCGTGCTGAACTGGACCAGGCCAAGCGCGAGGGCAACCTGGCCCGTGCGGGGGAACTGTCCTATGGCATCATCCCCGGCTTGGAAAAGCAGCTGGCCGAGGCCGAGAATGGCGGCGCCGACGGGCTGATGGTCGAGGAAGCCGTGCGCCCCGAGCAGATCGCCGAGGTCGTGGAACGCTGGACCGGCATCCCCACCAGCAAGATGCTGGAAGGCGAGCGCGAGAAGCTGCTGAAGATGGAGGAGCAGATCGGCGCCCGCGTCATCGGCCAGCAAGAGGCTGTGGTGGCCGTGTCGAACGCCGTCCGCCGTGCCCGCGCGGGCCTGAACGACGAGAACCGCCCGCTTGGGTCGTTCCTGTTCCTTGGGCCCACCGGCGTCGGCAAGACCGAACTGACCAAGGCGCTTGCCGAATACATGTTCGACGATGACAGCGCGATGGTCCGCATCGACATGTCCGAGTTCATGGAAAAACATTCCGTGGCGCGGCTGATCGGCGCCCCTCCGGGCTATGTCGGCTATGATGAAGGCGGCGTGCTGACCGAAGCCGTGCGGCGGCGTCCCTATCAGGTGATCCTGTTCGACGAGGTCGAGAAGGCCCACCCGGACGTCTTCAACGTGCTGTTGCAGGTTCTGGACGACGGGCAGTTGACCGACGGCCAGGGCCGGACGGTGGACTTCAAGCAGACGCTGATCATCCTGACCTCGAACCTGGGGTCGCAGGCGCTGTCGCATCTGCCGGAAGGATCGGATTCTACCGATGCGCGGCAGCAGGTGATGGAGGCGGTGCGGTCCCATTTCCGGCCCGAGTTCCTGAACCGCCTGGACGAGATCATCATCTTCCGCCGCCTGTCGCGGCAGAACATGGACGGCATCGTCAAGATCCAGTTGCGGCGGCTGGAACAGCGTCTGGCGGGTCGGAAGATCACGCTGGACCTGGACGAGGATGCGCGCAAGTGGCTGGCCGATCAGGGCTATGATCCGGTTTTCGGGGCACGTCCCCTGAAGCGGGTGATCCAGCGGGCGCTGCAGGATCCGCTGGCGGAACTGCTGCTGTCGGGCGAGGTTCTGGACGGGCAGACGGTGCATGTCAGCGCCGGGCCGGACGGGCTGATCGTGGAAAACCGCATCGGCCGCGCGGGGCACAAGCTTGGGGCCGTTGGCGAAGGCCCCAAGCCCGAGGCAACCGTTCACTGATGAATGACAAGGCGCGGACATTGTTCCGCGCCTTTTTCTTGAACCGGAACCGCCAGAGACAGGGTTTTTGGGGGGAGGAGGGAGTTGTCTCTGGCGGCCATGCGGGAGGATGGGCGGATCTGGTCGCCCATGATTCACAATACCCTTGAAAGCCGTCTGGCGCCGACCAAAAGGCAAAAAGGATGCTGCGGCGCAGAAAAAATCCGGGATCTTGTCGCTGCAGGGTCAGTTTGCCTAAGGAACGGGCAAAATCTTCAGGCAGTCTTGCCCGCCAGCCGCGCCACGCCCATGACCTCAAGAACCTTCGCCTCGATATGGGCGGCGTTCAGCGCCGAGGTGTCATACATCGCATAAGGCGCGTCGTGATCGACGAAGCGGTCCGGCAGCACCATCGACCGGAAGCGCAGGCCGCGGTCGAAGACAGCTTCATCGGACAGCAGCTGCGCGACATGGCTGCCGAAGCCGCCGACCGCGCCTTCCTCCAGCGTGATCAGCGCATCATGGGTCGCCGCCAGCCGCAGGATCAGGTCGCGGTCCAGGGGCTTGGCGAAGCGCGCGTCGGCAATCGTGGGCGTGATGCCGCGCGCGCCCAGCGATTCGCAGGCCTTCTGCGCCTCGGACAGGCGGGTGCCGAAGGACAAGATCGCAACGCCCTTGCCCTGCTGCACGATGCGGCCCTTGCCGATCTCCAGCACCTGGCCGCGTTCGGGCATCTCGACCCCCGTCCCCTCGCCGCGCGGAAAGCGGAAGGCGATGGGGCTGCTGTCATGGGCGGCGGCGGTGGCGACCATGTGCATCAGTTCCGCCTCGTCCGCGGCGGCCATCACCACCATGCCGGGCAGGTTCGCAAGAAACGCGATGTCATAGGCGCCCGCATGGGTCGGGCCGTCCTGCCCCACAAGCCCCGCCCGGTCGATGGCGAAGCGCACGGGCAGGTTCTGGACCGCCACGTCATGAACCACCTGGTCATAGCCGCGCTGCAGGAAGGTCGAATAGATCGCGCAGAAGGGCTTCATTCCGCCCGCAGCCAGGCCCGCCGCGAAGGTCACGGCGTGCTGTTCGGCAATGCCCACGTCGAAGGTCCGGCGCGGAAAGCGTTCGGCGAACTGCTTCAGCCCCGTGCCGTCCGGCATGGCGGCGGTGATGCCGACGATCTTGTCATCACGCCCGGCCTCGTCGATCAGGGCACGCGCGAAGACGGCGGTATAGCTGGGGGCGTTGGATTTCGCCTTGGCCTGCACGCCGGTGACCATGTCGAACTTGCCCGTCGCATGGCCCCGGTCGGCAGCGTTTTCGGCGGGGGCGTAGCCCTTGCCCTTTTTGGTGACAACATGGATCAGCACCGGCCCGGTCGCCCGCGACTTCACTGTGCGCAACAACGGCAGAAGCTGGTCCAGATCATGGCCGTCCACCGGGCCGACATAGGAAAATCCCAGCTCCTCGAACAACGTGCCGCCGACAGCCATCCCCTTCAGCATTTCCTTGGCCCGGCGCGCGCCTTCCTGGATGGGCGGCGGCAGCAGGCCGACCGCGCCCTTGGCGGCGGCCTTCAGATCCTGGAAGGGGCCGCGTGTGTAAAGGCTGGTCAGGTATGACGACAGCGCGCCTACCGGCGGGGCGATCGACATCTCGTTGTCGTTCAGGATCACGATCAGCCGCTTGCCCAGGTGGCCCGCGTTGTTCAGCGCCTCGAAGGCCATGCCCGCGCTCATGGCGCCGTCGCCGATCACCGCGATGGCATCGCCCGGATCGCCGCCCAGGTCGCGCGCCACCGCAAAGCCGAGCGCCGCCGAAATCGAGGTCGAGGAATGGCCCGCGCCGAAGGGGTCATAGGGGCTTTCCGTCCGCTTGGTAAAGCCCGCCAGTCCGCCGCCCATGCGCAGCGTGCGGATGCGGTCGCGCCGGCCGGTCAGGATCTTGTGGGGATAGCACTGGTGGCCCACGTCCCAGATGATCTTGTCGCGCGGCGTGTCAAAGACCGCGTGCAGTGCCACGGTCAGTTCCACCACGCCCAGACCCGCGCCCAGATGCCCGCCGGTGACGCTGACCGCGCTGATCGTTTCCGACCTGAGTTCGTCGGCAAGCTGGTGCAGTTCGCGGTCGCCAAGCGACTTGAGGTCCGAGGGCAGCTTGACCCGGTCGAGGATCGGCGTCTTTGTCAGGTCGGTCATCGGCTGGCCCTTCGGGCGAAAGATTGCAGGGGCGGGCGTCGTTCAGGTGTCGCGTTCGATAACGAAACGCGCCAATTGGCGCAAGTTTGCAGCGGCCTCGCCATAGGGCGCAAGGGCCGCATCGCCTGATGCGACAAGGCGCGCGGCCTCGGCCCGGGCGCCGTCAAGGCCCAGCAGGGACACGAAAGTGGCCTTGCCCGCCGCCATGTCCTTGCCGACCCGCTTGCCGGTCACATCTTCGTTTCCGGTCACGTCCAGGATGTCGTCGGCAATCTGGAAGGCAAGGCCAAGCGCCTCGGCGTAAGCGGCCAGCGGCGCGGGATCGGCATCCGCCATCAGGGGCCCGGCGATGGCGGCAAAGCGGATCAGCGCGCCGGTCTTGCCGCCCTGCAACTGGGTGATCTGGTCCAGCATCAGCGGGGTGGCGGCCGTTTCAGCCTTGATATCCAGGGCCTGCCCCCAGACCATCCCTGCCCCACCGACCGCCTGCGCGAAACCTGCGACCAGTCGCACGCGCGCAGCCGGATCGCCGACCGCCGGATCGGCCAGCAGCCCAAAGGCCAGCGATTGCAGCGCGTCGCCCGCCAGGATCGCGGTTGCCTCGGACCATTTCACATGAACGGTCGGCTGGCCGCGCCGCAGGTCGTCGTCGTCCATCGCGGGCAGGTCGTCATGGACCAGGGAATAGGCGTGCAGCGCCTCGACCGCCGCCGCCACGGGCAGCGCGGCATCGTCGGCCACGCCATGAAGCCGCGCGGATTCCATCACAAGGAAGGCGCGGATGCGCTTGCCGCCATTGCAGGCATAGCCCATCGCGTCGCGCAATTCGCCGGGGGGCAGATCGCCGATGGCGCGGTCAAGCGCGGCCTGAACCTGGGCCCTTACCGCCGTAAGTCGTGCCTGCATCACAGCCCCTCGGCCGGTTCCGTCCCCGTGGGCTGGCCATTGGCCGCAAGGGTGATCTTTTCGACCCGGTCCTCGGCCTCGCGCAGGCGTTTTTCGCAATGCTGGCGCAGGGCCGCGCCGCGTTCGTAAAGGCGGATGGATTCGTCCAGGGACGCATCCCCTGTTTCCAGCTTGCCCACGGTGGCCTCGAGTTCCTTCATGGCTTCCTCGAAGCTCATGGTCGCGATGTCGTTCATTCTTGGGCCTCCAGCAGGACTTGGACATGAGCGCGGGCGGACCGGCCCAGGGCCGCCAGATCATAGCCACCTTCCAGGCAGGATACCACCGGAGCCGACAGATCCGCCGCCATGTCGCAGATCATCCGGGTGATGGCCGCGAAATCGCCTTCGTCCCAGTTCAGCTGCGCCAGCGGATCGGCGGCATGGGCGTCGAACCCGGCCGAGACGATCACCAGTTGCGGATCGAAGTCCCGGCAGCGCGTCAGGATGTCGCGCCAGGCCGCCCGCCCTGCCGCGCCGTCCGATCCGGGCGGCAGCGGCACGTTCACCATCTGCCCATGCGCGCCACGTTCCGATGCGGCACCGGTGCCGGGATAAAGCGGCATCTGCTGGCTCGAGGCGAAGAAGGCGCGCTTTTCGTCCCACAACAGATCCTGCGTGCCGTTGCCGTGATGGACATCGAAATCCAGCACCGCCACGCGGTCCAGCCCGTGATGGTCCAGGGCCCGCATTGCCCCGACCGCCGCATTGCCGAAGATGCAGAAGCCCATCGGCGTTTCGCGTTCGGCATGGTGGCCGGGCGGGCGCATGGCGACAAAGGCATTCGCGACCTCGCGCGCAAGCACCGCATCCACCGCCGCAACGGCCCCACCAACCCCGCGCAGGGCGGCATCCAGGCTGCCGGGCGACAGATGAGTATCGGCGTCCAGCATCTGCCAGCCTTCCTCGGGGACGGCCGCGCGGATGCGTTCCAGATAGGACTGCGGATGGCAGCGCAGGATGTCGGCCTCGTCGGCGCGCGGCGCCTCGCGCCGGTCAAGGGCCAGGTCGGCAAGCGCGTCAAGGACCGCGGCATGGCGGGCGACCTGCTCGGCATGGCCGGGGGGCGTGATATGGCGTTCGGCGTCGGGATGCGTGAACAGGGCAGTGGTCATGGCGGCCTTTCCTATACGTCCATCTTGCCGATCAGGGGCAGGTCATCCTCGGGTCCGACGCTGTGGCGTTCGATCATCCGGTGGACCAGCGGATCGCTTTCGCCTTGATGCAGGGCACGAAGCGCCACCGCAACCTCGGCGTCGGATTTCGTCCGGCGCAGGTTGTGGCGGACATATTCGTCCCAAGTGGCGATGTGATAGCTTTCCGACCATTGGTCAGGATGTTCCAGGTCGCGCAGCAAAGCCCAGTTCCGCGCCCCGTCCCGCCGGCGGATGTTGCGGCGCAGCTGCATCAGGCGCAGGAACTCGGCCGTGTCCTTCTGGGCGATGCGGTAATCCACCATCACCATGATCGGCCCCGACCGCCCGCGCAGATCCAGCCGCAGCGCGGGTTCGCGGAAGCGGTTCACGGGATCCAGATCGGCGGTGCCGAAGTCGGGCGCCTTGAACCAGACCCCGATCACCGCGCCGACCAGCAGCACCGCCCCTGCCGCCGTCAGCGCGTCACCCAGGCCATGCGCCCCCGCGATGCCGCCCCAGACCCAGGATCCTGCCGCCATGCCGCCAAAGGTTGCCGTCTGATACAGCGCCAGGGCGCGCGCCACGACCCAGCGAGGGGTCGACAGCTGCACCGTCACGTTGAACAGCGACAAGGCCAGCACCCAGGACGCGCCCGCAGGCAGCAGCGCCAGGGCGTGCAGCCAGACGTTCTGCGTCTGCCCCAGGACGATGGCCGACAAGGCGAAGCCCGCGAAAGCCACCCTCACGATGTTTTCGTTGTCGAAGCGCGCCCGGATGCGCGGGTTCAGCGCCGCGCCCGCAATGGCCCCCACGCCATAGCAGCCCAGAAGCCCGCCGAACAGCATCGACCCACCCTCGGGATGGGACTTGGCCACCAGCGGCAGCAGCGCCAGGACGGACACGGCGGCAAAGCCGAACAGGGCGGCGCGTCCGATCACCTTTGTCAGGTTCGGCGACAGGAAGACATAGCGCAGCCCGGCGGCCACGGCAGGGAGAAACTCCTCGGGCGGGGCGGTGCGGGGGGCGATGTCGGGGCGCCAGCGGAACAAGGCGCCCAGCAGCGGCACATAGCTGGCCGCGTTGACGGCGAATGCCGCCGCCGCGCCGAAGGCCGCGACGATGAAG
This sequence comes from Paracoccus sp. AK26, assembly GCF_011801365.1. Taxonomy (NCBI): domain Bacteria; kingdom Pseudomonadati; phylum Pseudomonadota; class Alphaproteobacteria; order Rhodobacterales; family Paracoccaceae; genus Paracoccus; species Paracoccus sp. AK26. The sequence goes on along the minus strand of NZ_CP041041.1, from coordinate 305,507 downwards.
CCGCCCGCCGCCGGCCCCACGCTGCGCATCAGGTTGAAGCCGACCGAGTTCAGCGTCACCGCCGCAGGCAGGTCTGCCCGCGGCACAAGATCGCCCATGCTGGCCTGCCAGGGCGGGTTGTAAAGCGCCTGCCCCGCGCCGATCAGGAAGGTGAAGGCCAGCAGCAGCCAGGGCGTCAGCCAGCCCTGCCAGGCCACCACCGCCAGGGCCAGGGACACCGCCGCCATGAAGCATTGCGCGAACATCAGGATCGCCTTGCGGTCGAAGATGTCGGCCAACGCGCCTGACACAAGCGCCAGCAGCATGATCGGCAGCGTGTTGGATGCCTGCACCAGGGCGATCAGCGTGGCGCTGTCGGTCAGTTGCGTCATCAGCCAGGCCGCACCCACCGCCTGCACCAGCCCGCCGAAGTTCGACACCAGCGTGGCGCTCCACAACAGGCGGAAATCGCGGTGGCGGAAAGGGGCAAGGGCCGAGGGACGGGAAGAAGTCTGGTCGGTCACGGACACTGTCGCTTTGGGCTTCGGATGCAGCCTAGCCAGCCGCGCGCCGAGGGGCAATCTTCGCCGACAGGTCCTGGCACCGCCCGAAGGTGATGAATTTGCGCCACAGGCTGCTGTCTTCAACGATGGCCATGAAACCAAAACAAACGCAGAATTGTTCCGCCGTCAGCCAATCTTGAACAAACTGCCGCCCATTCGCCACAACGTGACGACGGCTGCCTTCTGGCCTGGATTGCATGTCTTGACGCCCGGGGTCTGTGACGGGCTCATGAAGCCCTGCGCGAATCACCCCCTGCCCTTGCGGCATTGGTGCTTCGGACGAAAAAATTTGGACGCTGCTGGCGCCCGCGGGCTGCCGTTGCCATGAAGGAAGATGAAGATGCGTCTTGTTACCCTGTTCACGGCGGTTGCCCTGGGGCTTGCCGCATGTGGAAGCAGCCAGCCGATCACGCTGGCCACGCCTACCGTGCCCGAAGCCTATCAGGCGCGTGTGGATACCGGCCCCAACGGAGAGCCGATCCAGATCCCCGCAGTCCGCGCAGCCTACCTGACCGAGCGCAACCAGCGGCAGCAGGTGTCCTATAACGGCCCCGAGGCGCCTGGCAGCATTGTCGTCGATCCCTATGCGCGGGTGCTTTACCTCGTCCAGCCGGGCGGGCAGGCGATGCGCTATGGCGTGGCGGTGGGCCGCGAGGGGACGGGCTATTCCGGGACGGCCACCATCGCGCGCAAGGCCGCATGGCCCAGCTGGCGGCCAACGGACAACATGATCCGCACCCAGCCCGACCTTTACGCGCAATTCGCGGGCGGCCTGTCGGGCGGGATGCACAACCCGCTGGGATCGCGGGCGCTGTATCTGTACGAAGGCGGGCGGGACACCTATTACCGCATCCACGGCACGATGGACCCGTCCTCCATCGGCAAGGCGACCTCGGCAGGCTGCATCCGGCTGTTCAACCAGGACATCATAGACCTGTTTTCGCAAGTCAGCACCGGCACCACGGTGCATGTGCGCAGCCAGGCCGAGAGCCTGCGCTATGAAGGCCCGATGATCGAAACCCCCGAAGGCTATGTCGAGCCTGCAGCGGGCCAGGCGCTTGCGCCCACGACCACCGCGTCGCTGGCGCCCATGTCCCCCGCAACGTCGCAGGTGACGGACCCTTACGCGGTCACCACCATCAGCACCCCCTATAACGCGCCGGTCACGACCATTTCCCCGGTCGAAAGCGCCGTTCAGTAACACGGAAGGCGTGCCGGATGCTGATCGGAAGGCCCCGCAATGCCGGGGCCTTTCCATTTGCAAATCCCGTCGATCTTTCGCAAAATCCGCGCGAAATCAGGCTGCGGCAGGAAACGAGCAATGCCCAACTATAGCAAGCTGGAACAGGAACTGCTGACGCCCGAGCAGCGGTCCTTGCTGGTCAACAGCCGCAGCCCCGCGATCGGCAAGCTGGACGACGGCGGCCTGCAGGGCCTGATGGCAGACTTGGAAGCGGCCCTGGGCCAGGCCGGGCCAAGGGGCCAGAACGGGCAGGTGGTTGCCGCCGACGTGCTTGCCGCCGCGCTGAGGCGGGCCAGGAACGAACGCCGCCGGCGCAAGTCTGGAACCAAGCCTTCTGCCGATCTTTCTGCGGATTCAACCGCTGCATCGGCCTCGGCCGCCCCCGCCGCGCCTATGCCTGCCGCAAAGGCTCCCAAGCGCAAACCCGCCTCTCCGGCGCGCAAGCCCGCAGGCCGCGAAAAGGCCGAGCATCGCAAGGCGGATCTGCGGACAGGGTCGCGCCGGGTGGTCAAGAAGGCGGCGAAGCTGGCGGCCTCGGTGTCCCCAGATGTCGTGCCCCAGGCTTCTGCCCCGGCTCCGGCGGCACCCGCAACGCAGCCATCCCCGGCGATTCCCCCGGTCGTCATCCCGGCATCGGAGGCCCCGGCGGCCAAGGACAAGGCAGCCCGCAAGGCCGAGAAAGAGGCCGCAAAGGACGCCCGCAAGGCGGCGCGCAAGGCCGAAAAGGATGCCGAAAAGGCTGCGCGCAAGGCCGAAAAGAAATCCGCGCGCCAGGCCGAAAAAGTAGCACGCAAGGAACAGGGCAAGGACGACAAGACCAAGAAGGCGAAAAAGGACAAGGGCAAGCGCAAGGACAAGGGCACCGGCCCGGCGTCCGACGCCTGACCAGGTTCATGGCACGGCCCTTCCATTGGCGTCATCTGGCGTGGCTGCTGTCGATGCTGTCGATCCTGACGGCCCATGCGGTCCAGGCCTTTCCCGCCGTGGATGCCCTGGCCGGCCGCGCACCGGTGCGCCAGTCCGAGTCCTTGCGCTGCACGGATGACGGACGCGATTGCGTCCGGCTGGACCATTATGCAGCCGATGTCTGCAAGCTGATCGAACGAAACGCCGCCGAACGCGACCTGGACCCGAATTTCCTGGCCCGCCTGCTGTGGAAGGAAAGCCGATTCGAACCCGGCGCGATCAGCCCCGTTGGGGCACTTGGCATCGCGCAGTTCATGCCGGGCACCGCCGATCTCTATGACCTGCACGACCCGTTCAACCCGGCCCAGGCGATTCACAAGGCGGCCTGGTATCTGCGCCACCTGACCGACGTCTTCGGCAATATCGGCCTTGCCGCTGTCGCCTATAACGGCGGCGAGAACCGGGCGGCGCGCTTTATCGCCCGCAACGGCGGCCTGCCCTATGAAACGCAGGATTATGTCGCCTCGATCACCGGGTTCGAGGCACTCCGCTGGCGCGACAACCCGCCGCCCGAAGCCGAACTGAAGCTGGCGCTTGACCCCGACATGGCATTCCGCCCGGCCTGCGAGAAATTGGCGGGTGACCGCAAGCTGCGCGAATTCATGATCCAGCCCAAGGTCTTTCCCTGGGGCGTGATCGTGGCCAGCCATCCCAGCCAATCGGGCGCGATCCAACAGGTGGCCCGCCTGAACCGCAGCTTGCGCCCGATCCTGGGCGACAAGCAGGTGGGCTATGTCCGCAAGCGCCTGACCGGGATGCCCCGCGCCGTTTATACCGCCCAAGTGGGCTGGGACAGCCGGCGCGAGGCCGCCGCCTTCTGCAACCGCTTCAAGCAGTTGGGCGGGCGGTGCATCGTGTTGCGGAATTAGCGGAAGCAGGGATGGTGCGTGCGAGCACGCACCCTACCGGACGCCTCGCCAGACCGTAGGGTGCGTGCTTGCACGCCACCGGTATCCTACAACCCGTTCAACCGCGCGAAGGTCTGGTCATAGCGTCCCTCGGCCTCGGCCTTGGACAGGAAATCCAGTCGCTTGACGCCGACCAGCGGGGGCGTCGGATCCTGGCCCAGGATGCCCATCACCTCGTCAATGAATTCGGCCAGCGGCATGGCATTCGGGTCCGTGGCATGGCCGGGCATCAGATCCGTCTGGACGGCGGGCGGCGCAAGCTCCAGCACCTCGACCCCGGTGTCCCGCAGTTGGGCGCGCAGGGATTGCGACCAGGAGTGGATTGCGGCTTTCGTGGCCGAATAGGTGGGCGTCCGCACCAGCGGCACGAAGGCCAGGCCCGACGACACCGTCATGATCGTCGCGCGCGGCTGTTCCAGCAGATGCGGCATCAGCGCCGCCGTCAGCCGGATGGGGCCCAGCAGGTTGGTGACCACTGTCGCCTCTGCCGTGTCCAGGAAATCGCCCGTCACGTCCTCGGCCACCATGATCCCGGCGTTGTGGATCACGACGTTAAGCGCCGGATGATCCGCCGCGATCCGCGCGGAGAAGGCGCGGACGGCTTCGGCATCGGCCACGTCCAAGGGGTGGGCGATCATGCCGGGATGGTCCGCAGTGATCTGGTCCAGAAGCGCTGCGCGGCGGCCGGTGATGATGACGGTGTTGCCTGCGGCATGGAACCGCTGCGCCAAGGCAAGCCCGATCCCCGAAGTGCCGCCGGTCAGAAGGATGGTGTTTCCGCTGTTCTGCATCGCTTGTCCTTTCTGTTGGATGGGCTAGATATGGCCCCATCTGCTTTCTTTTCGGAAGAAGGCACCGCAAAGATTTATACTTACCTGATGGAGAGTGCCTTGCCGCCATCCCCGCCCCTGGCCGAAATCGATCCCCGCGTGACGCAACTGGTCAACGAACTGATCGGCCGGGTCGCCGACAAATGGACCATGCTGATCCTCGAGGAACTGACGGAAGGCGGCACGATGCGCTTTTCCGCCATCGGCCGCGCGGTGCCGGGCATCAGCCAGAAGATGCTGACCCAGACCCTGCGGCAGATGGAGCGCGACGGATTGCTGACGCGGACGGTCCATCCGGTGATCCCACCGCGCGTGGACTATCGCCTGACCGACCTGGGCCTGGGCCTGGCCGAGGCCTTTTGCGGCGTCTGGCAATGGGCCGAAACGCATCTTGACCGGATCGAGGCCTCGCGCCGCGATTTCGACCAGCGGGCTTAAAGAAAGCTTTGCGGGTCCACATCCACCGACAGGCGCAAGTTGGCCGGCACCTTGTGCGGGGCCAGCCAGTCGGCGATGGCAGACTGGATCGGCGCCTGGCGCGGCGCCTGGATCAGCATCCGCATCCGGTGCCGCCCCCTGATGCGGGCGATGGGCGCGGGGGCCGGTCCCCACAATTGCGCGCCCGCCTGTTCCAGCGGCCCGGCATGGGCTGCCAGATGGCGCGCGAAATCATTCACCACGCCCAGGTCGGGATGGGACAGGATGATCCCCGCCAGCCGGCCGAAGGGAGGCATCCCGGTGGCCTGGCGTCCCGCCGCCTCGGCGTTCCAGAAGGCCTCGTCCTCGCCCGACAGGATGGCGCGGATCACCGAATGGTCGGGTTGATGGGTTTGCAGCAGCGCCATGCCCGGCGCAGCGCCCGACATCCGGCCTGCCCGGCCCGCCACCTGCCGCATCAACTGGAAGGACCGTTCGGCCGCGCGCAGATCCGCGCCCTGCAGGCCCAGGTCGGCGTCGATCACGCCCACCAGCGACAGGCGCGGGAAGTTGTGGCCCTTGGCGACGATCTGGGTGCCGATGATGATCTGGGTGTCGCCGTTGGCGATCTCGGCGATGGTTTCCTTCAGCGCGCGCGCGGAATGGAACAGGTCCGACGACAGGACCGTGGCCTTGGCATCGGGAAAGCGGGCGGCGACCTCTTCCGCGATGCGCTCCACTCCGGGGCCGATGGGGGCCAGCTTGCCTTCGACCTTGCAGGACGGGCAGGCAAGGGGAATGGGCCGTGTCTCGCCGCATTGGTGGCAGATCAGGCGGTTCTGGAAGCGGTGCTCCACCATCCGCGCGTCGCATTGGTGGCAGGCGATCTGTTCGCCGCAGGCCCGGCAGACGGTGACGGGCGCAAAGCCCCGCCGGTTCAGGAACAGAAGCGACTGTTCCCCCTTGGCGATCCGTGCTTCCACCGCCCCCGCCAGCGTGGGCGAGATCCAGCGGCCCGAGGGCATCTCCTCGGCCCGCAGGTCGATGGCGGCCATGTCGGGCAGTTCGGCGGCCCCGTACCGGCTGCGCAGATCCAGCCGCCGATACTTGCCCATGCCCGCGTTCACCCAGCTTTCCAGGGACGGCGTGGCGGATGCCAGAACCACCTGCGCCCTGTTGATGGATGCGCGCAGCACCGCCATGTCGCGGGCGCTGTAATAGACCACGTCCTCCTGCTTGTAGCTGCTGTCATGTTCCTCATCGACGACGATCAGGCCCAGGTCGCGGAAGGGCAGGAACAGCGCGGACCGGGCGCCCACGACCATCCCCACCTCCCCCCTGCCCGCCATGTGCCACAACCGGCGGCGTTCGGTGCGGGTGATGCCGCTGTGCCATTCGCCGGGGCGCGCGCCGAAGCGGGCCTCGACCCGGTCCAGGAACTCGGCCGAGAGCGCGATTTCCGGCAGCAGCACAAGCGCCTGGCGGCCCTGCGCCAGGCATTCGGCGACAGCTTCCAGATAGACTTCGGTCTTGCCGGATCCGGTGACGCCGCGCAGCAGGGTGGTGCCATAGCCGCCCGTCCTGATCGCCCCGCGCAGACTGTCGGCGGCTGCCTGCTGGTCGGGGTCAAGCGGCTTGCCGGGGCGCAGGGGATCCAGCCGGGGATAGGGCAGGTCACGCGGGGCCTCGATTTCGGCCAGGGTGCCCGCGGCGACCAGTCCCTTGACCACCGCCGTGCCCACTCCGGCCAACTGCGCCAGCTCGGACGGCGCAAAGCTGGCCCCGCCATGATCGGCCACGACCTGCATCACACGTTCCCGCGCCTCGGTCATGCGGGTGGGGGGCGAACCGCCCGGCACAATCACCCGGCGGGCGGCGGGGGGCTGGTCCAGGTCGGGCGCGCGGGTTGCCATGCGCAGCATCAGGGGCAGCGGCGTCAGGGTATAGTCGGCGGCGCGCGTCAGGAAATCGAGGAAACCTGCGTCGAAAGGCTCGGCATCCAGCACGCGGGCCACGGGGCGCAGCTTGGCCAGGTCGAAATCGCCCAGGCCCGGCCCCCAGACCAGCCCCACGACCCGGCGCGGCCCCAGCGGCACCAGCACAAGCTGGCCCTGCGCCACGCCGCCATCGGGCGCCAGGTAATCCAGCATGCCCACCGGCTCGACCGTCAGGACGCCGATCCGGGCGCGGGCTTCGAAAAAGGCGGGCTGGGTTTTCATCGCCCTTGATAAAGACCTCTGCCGCCCCCGTTGCAAGCCCGCCCTTTCGGCGGACGGGGTTTTGCGCTATCACCCCAGCGAACCGCCTTACCGGAGCAGGACCATGAAATTCTTCCTTGATACCGCCGATGTGGACGCCATCCGCGAATTGAACGAACTGGGCATGGTCGATGGCGTGACCACGAACCCGTCGCTGATCCTGAAGGCCGGCCGCAACATCGAGGAAGTCACCCGCGAGATCTGCGAGATGGTCAGCGGCCCGGTGTCCGCCGAGGTCGTGGCCGACAAGGCCGAGGACATGATCCGCGAAGGCCGCCACCTGGCGCAGATCGCGCCCAACATCGCCATCAAGGTGCCGCTGACCTGGGACGGGCTGAAGGCCTGCCGGACCTTTGCCGACGAAGGCCACATGGTCAACGTGACGCTGTGCTTCACCCCGGCGCAGGCGATTCTGGCCGCCAAGGCCGGCGCCACGTTCATCAGCCCCTTCGTGGGCCGGCTGGACGACATCGGCCTGGACGGCGTGGACCTGATCGCCGACATCCGCGAAATCTATGACAACTATGGCTACGAGACCCAGATCCTCGCGGCCTCGATCCGCTCGGTGAGCCATATCATCGAAGTGGGCAAGATCGGCGCCGACGTGATCACCGCGCCCCCCGCCGTCATCAAGTCGATGGCGAAACATGTCTTGACGGACAAGGGGCTCGAGCAGTTCACTGCCGACTGGGCAAAGACCGGTCAGAAGATCGGCGGGTAACGCAAAGGGGCAGGCATGGCGTCGGAACAGCAGGCGGTTCTGGATTCGGAAACGCGCGACAGGCTTCTGGCCGATCCCGGCGTCATCCTGGCAGACCGCGACCTGATGCGCGCCCTTGTCGCCGCGCGCGAGGCCGAGGCCGGCGACAACGTCATCGACATCCGGGGCCGCGCGATGGAGGCTCTGGAGACACGCCTGGACCGGCTGGAAACCCAGCATGAAAGCGTGATCGCCGCGGCCTTCGACAACCAGTCGGGCACGGCGGTCATCCACCGCGCCGTGATCGGGCTGCTGGAAACAGCGGACCTGGCCGAACTGGTGGACAGCCTGCAATCCGACATCGCGCCGCTTTTGCGGATCGAGACGCTGCGGCTGGTGGTCGAACCCGATCCCGCCATCCCCGGCCTGCCCGAGGACGCGGTGGTCGTGCCGGACGGTGCCATCGGCCGGATCATCGCGGCCGGGCGGCGCACGCCCAGGGGCGACGACATCGTCCTGCGTCCGTCGTCGCCCATCACCCAGCCCCTGCACGGCCGCGCCGTCGCATCCGAGGCGATGATCCCCATAGACCTCGGCGCGCGGCGTCCCCGCGCCATGCTGCTGATGGGCAGCGGCGACAAGACCCGCTTCATGCCGGCCCACGGCACCGACCTTTTGCGCTTCTTCGCGCAGGTCTTCCGCCTGGTGTTGCTGGCGCGGCTGCGCGGATGACCGCCCCCGCGGCGCCCGGCCCCCTGGCGCTTGCCCCGGCGATGGCCGATGCCCTGGCCCGCTGGCTGGAAGTCGAGGCCGCGACCCGCGACCGGTCGGATCATACCATTTCCGCCTATCGCAGCGATCTGCTGGCCTTTCTGGCCTTTCTGGGCGGCCATCATGGCCAGCCCGCCACGCCGAAGTCCCTGGCCGATCTTCTCCAGACCGACATGCGCGCTTTCGCAGCCGCCGAACGCGCGCGGGGACTGGGCGCGCGGTCGCTGGCCCGGCGGCAGTCGGCGGTGCGCAGCTTCCTGCGCTGGATCTCGGATCGCGAAGGGCACGACCTGTCCGCCGCCCTGTCCACGCGCAGCCCGAAATACACGCGCTCCCTGCCCCGCCCGCTGACCCCGCTGCAGGCGCAGGACACGCTGGACATGGTGGCCGTCCAGCACGACACCCCCTGGGTGGCGGCGCGGGACGGGGCGGTGCTGACGATGCTCTGGGGCTGCGGGCTGCGGATTTCCGAGGCGCTGTCGCTGAACGGCGCCGACTGGCCCTTCCGCGACAGCCTGACCATCACCGGCAAGGGCGGGCGGCAGCGCCGGGTGCCGGTCCTGCCGGTGGCGCGGGATGCGGTGGCCGAATACCTGCGCCTGTCCCCCTGGCCGCTGGCGGCGGACCAGGCGCTGTTCCGGGGCGTGCGCGGCGGGCGGCTGTCGATGTCGGTGATCGAGCAGGCGATGGCGGGTGCCCGTGCCGCGCTTGGCCTGCCGCCCACCGCCACACCCCATGCGCTGCGCCATTCCTTTGCCACGCATCTGCTGGCGGCCGGGGGCGACCTGCGCACCATCCAGGAACTGCTGGGGCATGCGAACCTGTCCACGACCCAGGTCTATACCGGGGTCGACGACGCGCATCTGATGGCCGTCTATCAGGCCGCACACCCTCGTGGCTGAGGGCGAACCCCGGCCCGCCCTGCCGCGTTCAGCGTCCAGCTTCAGAAGGATGACACCATGACCACACATGCGATCTTCAAACGGCCGATGGACGGCCCCGTGCCCCAGGGTCTTGACCAGGCGATCTTCGGCATGGGCTGCTATTGGGGCGTCGAACGGCTGTTCTGGCAGCAGAACGGCGTCTGGCTGACCCAGGTGGGCTTCGCGGGCGGCACGGTAGAGAACCCGACCTATGACCAGGTCAAGGCCGGGACCACCGGCCATGCCGAGGTCGTGCATGTCGTCTTCGACAGTTCCAAGATCAGCTACGACCACCTGCTGCAACTGTTCTGGGAAAACCACGACCCGACCCAGGGCGACCGGCAGGGGGGCGACGTGGGCCACCAGTATCGCAGCCTGATCATGACCTTCAACGACAGCCAGCGGGCAGCCGCCGAGGCGTCGAAGATCGACTATGACAACCGCCTGGCCGTGGCGGGCTTTGGCAAGATCACCACGCAGATCGTCGATGCCGGCCGCTTCTGGCCCGCGCACGAGGCGCACCAGCAGTATCTGGAAAAGAACCCCGACGGCTATTGTGGCCTCCAAGGCACGGGGGTAGAGGCAAGCCTGCCCAACCCGGATCCGATCTGATGACCACCTTTTCCGCGCTGACCCATGTCCAAGGCCGTCAGGCCGCCGAAGCCCTGGCCGAGGCTTGCGAGGATCTGGAGCCCGAGCCCGTCGGCACCGGCGTCTTCGAGATCGAGGACGGCTCGGACCGCTGGGAGGTGGGTGCCTATTTCACCGAGGCCCCCGACGACATCGCCCTTGCGCTTCTGGCGGCAGCCTTCGGCGCCAATCCCTTTGCGGTGTCCGAACTGCCCGACGTGGACTGGGTCGCCCATGTGAAGCGCGAACTGACCCCGGTCCGGGCAGGCCGCTTCTTCGTCCACGGCAGCCATGATGCCGACAACGTGCCCGAGGGGGTCGAGGCCCTGTGGATCGAGGCTGCGATGGCCTTTGGCACCGGGCACCACAACACAACCAAGGGCTGCCTCGAGGCGCTTGACCGGCTGGAAACGCAGGGCTTCCAGCCCCGCCGCATCGTGGACATAGGCTGCGGCACCGCCGTTCTGGCCATGGCGGCGGCACGGCTGTGGCCGGTCACGGTCCTGGCCAGCGACATCGACGCCGTGGCAGTGGACACCGCGGCGGCCAATGTTATCGCCAATGGGCTGGACGGCCGGGTGATCTGCATCGAGGCCGCAGGCTTCGGCCACCAGATGCTTGAAGACAACGCCCCCTATGACCTGGTGCTGGCCAATATCCTGAAACAGCCGCTGATCGACCTGGCCCCGCAGATGGCATCGGTGGTCGCCCCGAAGGGCAAGATCATCCTGTCCGGGATCCTTGTCACGCAGGCGGACGAGGTCGTGAAAACCTATGGAATGCACGGCTTTGCGCTGGACCAGAGGGACGATTTGGGCGACTGGTCGGCGCTGACCCTGACGCGCCAGGGCTGATTGCAAAGGGCAGGCTTGAAAAACCGCCCGGAATCGGCTATCTAGGGTTGGCTGATGTTCTTCCTTCGACCTTCTGTCTGCTTTACGGCTTCAGATGTTCTTGCGACGACTGGGCCACGCCATCGCAATCTCGCGGGTGGCATACATGACAGGAGATCTCACGATGGCCAATGGCACCGTGAAATGGTTCAACGCAACCAAAGGCTTCGGCTTCATCCAGCCGGAACATGGCACGAAGGACGTGTTTCTTCACATTTCGGCCGTGGAACGCGCCGGCCTCCGCGAAATCAAGGACGGCCAGGCCGTGACCTTTGACGTGGAACGCGGCCGCGACGGCCGTGAATCGGCGACCAACCTCGCCCTGGCCTAAGCGCCTTCCAAACGACTTGGGGTGGCGGCAATGGTCGCCTCCCCCTTTCCTGATTTCCAGACGCCCTTGGCGCGGGATCGGATGACTTCCCCGAAAGAGACAATTTGATCGAGATTAGCTGGGGCCAGCCCCTGTCCTTTGTCGTTTCGCCCGACGGCGAGACGAAGACCTTCACCACCCTTGAAACCGCGGCCTATTGGCTGGAGCGCAGATGGCCGGTCGACGATGTGCAGCGTCGCCAGGCAGCACAGATGCTGGATGCCGCCGCCCATTGCATGACCCCCGTTGGTTCCGCGCGCAAGGCCTTTTCGGCTGCCGCACGAAGCGCGGGTTTCAAGCCTCTCAACCAGCACTGACCGGACAAGAAAAAACCCCCTCTGCAACCGCATTGGGGGTTCGTTCGTCTTAAACCGGGATGGCTATGGCTTAGAAGCCGCGCGCAATCCGCTCGATGTCGCCGCGGCAAAGACCAATATCGTCCAGCTCGCGATCCGACAGGCGGTTCAGTTCACGACGGGTCACGCGGGTATCGTTCCACGCGCTCAGCATCGCGAAAAGGTTTGCAACGACATTGCCAACGCCCCCAACAGCATAGCCGCGGTTCATTTCAATCGTCGACATCTCATCACCTGTTTCAGAAGTGCCCGACCATCGGGCATTTGCTTCATGAACAGGGATATAGTTTGGGCAGTCAAAAAAGAGTAGCTGCGGGCAAGGCAATGCCGCCATGCAGAAATTGCAGATAAAGAATGCGTTAAGGCGGTTTTGGGGGTCGCTTTCCACCCCCGGAATGCCGCATTGCAGCATTCGGCCCTAGCGCCAGTCCCCCAAGGCCGCCTGCCACAGCGCAAGTGCCGCAACGGCAGCCGTATCGGCGCGCAAAATCCGCGGCCCCAGGCTGATCCGACTCACATAGGGCAGCGATGACAGCCGCCCTCGTTCCGCCTCCGAGAAACCGCCCTCGGGACCGATCAGGATTGCCCAGGGGCCGCGCGGCAGGCCCGCCAGCGTTTGGGACGGTCCGGCCATGGCCTCGTCCGCCCAAAGGATGCGGCGGGATGCGTCCCAGCCGTCCAGCAGCCGCGACATTGGCACAAGATCCGCGACCGGGGGCACGAAGGTGCCGCCGCATTGCTCGGCCGCCTCGACGGCATGGGCTTGCAGGCGGTCCCGGCGGATGCGGTCGGAATTGGTATGGTCGGTCTGCACCGGCTGGATCCGCGCCGCGCCCATCTCGGCCGCCTTTTCGACGATGAAGTCGGTGCGCGCCTTCTTGATGGGCGCGAACAGCAGCCACAGGTCGGGCGGATCGCGCTGCGGGGCCACCTGTTCCAGCACGTCCAGCAACCCGCCGCGCTTGCTGGCCGCAACAAGACACGCCGACCAGGCGCCGTCGCGGCCATTGAAAACCTCGATCAGATCACCAGGAGCCAGGCGCATGACCCCCGACAGGTAATGCGCCTGGTCGCCATCCAGCGGGACGGGTTGTCCCGCGCCCAGGGGGTGATCTATGAACAGCCTGATCCTTGCCATGGGGCCAGACGCTATGCAAAGCCGGACGGAAAGACCAGACGCCGTCGTCGACGCGCCGAAGGGCAACTGGGTGGACGGCACCGCCCCCGCGGCCTGGCGGCCCTGGCTGCGCCTGTCCCGCGCCGATCGCCCCATCGGCACCTGGCTTCTGCTGCTGCCCTGCTGGTGGGGGATCGGGCTGGCGATGATGGCCGACGCGCCCCGCTGGGTGGACCTGTGGATTGCCATCGCCTGCACGGTCGGCGCCCTTGTGATGCGTGGCGCAGGCTGCACCTGGAACGACATCACCGACCGCGACATCGACGACAAGGTGGCGCGGACCCGGTCCCGGCCCCTGCCCTCGGGTCAGGTGACGCTGCGGGGCGCCTATCTGTGGCTGATGGCGCAATGCCTGGTGGGACTCGTGATCCTGCTGACGTTGGATCCGGCTGCGATCTGGATGGGCGTGGCCTCGCTGGTGCTTGTGGCGATCTATCCCTTTGCCAAGCGCTTCACCTGGTGGCCGCAGGTCTTCCTGGGCCTGGCCTTCAACTGGGGCGTGATGCTGGCCTATGCAGCGCATATGGGGCGGCTGGACGCGGCGCCGGTGGTGGCCTGGGTTGCGGGCATCGCCTGGACGATCTTCTATGACACGATCTATGCCCATCAGGACGTGGAAGACGACGCCCTGATCGGCGTGAAATCCACCGCCCGCCTGTTCGGCCAAAACAGCCCCCGCATCCTGGCGGGCTTTGCTGTCCTGACGGTGGGGCTGCTGGCGGTGGCGATCTCATTGGTGGGTCGCGATCAGTTGATGGCCTGGCTGGGGCTGGCGGGTTTTGCGGGGCATCTGGCTTGGCAACTGAGGAATTTCCAGCCTGATCAGGGCGATGGCTGCCTTCGCCTGTTCCGGTCCAACCGCGACGCCGGGCTGATCCTTGCGCTGTTTCTTGCCTTGGCCGGGCTGGTCTGATTGCGCGACGCCCCCGGCATCGCTACACCGCGCCTTCAGGAAACAGCCCAAGGTCATGCCCGATGGCGTCATCCCGCAGGCGGCTTGCCTCGCCCTTCGCAACGATTCTGGCCCTGTCGCTGGCTGGCGGGGCCTGCTGGTTCGGCGCCGAATCCGCCGCCCGCTATCTCGAGGATCGGTCGCGCCAGGATGTCGAGCAGGCCTTGTCGGACCAGGATTGGGTCCGGGTCACGACCGACGGCCTGCAGGTCCGCCTGACCGGCACCGCGCCCTCGGAACTTGACCGCTTTCGCGCCATGACCCTGGCGGGCGGCGCGGTCGATCCGGCCCGCGTGGTGGACGGCATGACAGTCGCCTCGGCCGAGGAAATGGCCCCGCCCAACTTCAAGATCGAACTGCTGCGCAACGACCAGGGGATCTCGCTGATCGGCCTTGTTCCAGCCTCGACCGACCGGCGGGCAGTGCTGCGCGCGCTGCAGACCGAAACGGCCGCGCCCCAGATCACCGACCTTCTGGAAACGGCGGATTATTCCGTGCCGCAGAACTGGGACGCGGCGCTGCAATACGGGCTTCGCGCGGCGCAGTTGGCGGCGCGGGCAAAGATCTCGGTCCAGCCGGGCAGCGTCACGGTCGCCGCGATCACCGACAGCCCCGAGGAAAAGGGGCGGCTGGAAACCGACCTGCGCCGCGACCTGCCCACGGGCGTGACGCTGGTCACCGACATCTCCGCCCCCCGCCCGGTTATCGCCCCCTTCACGCTGCGCTTCGTCAAGACCGCCGAAGCCGCCCGGTTCGATGCCTGCGCCGCCGATACCGAGGAAGGCCGGGACCGGATCGTGGCGGCCGCGCAGGCGGCTGGCATGGCCCAGGTGCCTGCCTGCACGCTGGGCCTTGGCGCCCCCTCGCCCGACTGGTCGGTAGCGGCGGTCGCGGCGATCGAGGCCGTGGCGGAACTGGGCCAGGGCTCGGTCACGCTGTCGGATGCCGACGTGGCGCTGATCGCCCCGGCCGCAGTCGAAAGGCCCGTCTTCGATGCCGCCGTCGCGCGGCTGCAACAGGCGCTGCCGCCGGTCTTTTCGCTGCAATCGACGCTGGAACAGCCGGTCGACCAGGCGGCCCCCCAACCGGTTCAGTTCGTGGCGACCCTGTCGGAATCGCAGGTCATGACCATGCGCGGCGCCGTCAGCGACGACCGGATGGGCGAAACGGTGGACAGCCTGGCACGGGCACGCTTTCCGACGGTCCAGGCCGATCTGGCCGGCAATCCCGGCGCTCCGCAAGGCTGGACGGTGCGGGTGATCGGCGCGATCGAGGCGCTTGACCAACTGCAATCGGGCAGTGTCGAAGTCACGCCCGAACTGATCCGGCTGACCGGCACCTCGGGCGACCCAAGCGCACCCGAGGCCGTTGCGGCAAGCCTGACCGACCGGCTGGGACCGGGCGCCCGATACGAGCTGGCGATCCGCTATGACCGCAGGCTGGATCCGTCGCTGGACCTGCCCGACGGCGCGGAATGCGTGCGTCAGTTGAACATCGTGATGTCGGAATCCGAGATCGGGTTCGAGCCGTCGAAATCCGCCATCGCGGGCGATCCGGGGCCGACGCTGGAACGGCTGGCCTCGGTCATGGCCGAATGCTCGGATTTCCAGATCGAGGCGGGCGGGCATACCGATTCGCAAGGTTCGCAGGGCTTCAACGCCGATCTGTCGCGCGGCCGGGCGCAGGCCCTTGTGGCGGCCATGGCCGAGGCCGGCATCGACGTGACCAGCATGACCGCGCGCGGATATGGCGAAAGCCAGCCCATCGCCAGCAACGAGACCGAGGAAGGCCGCGAGGAGAACCGCCGGATCGAGTTCCGGCTGCTGTCGGACCACCCGGTCCGCACCGATCCCCTGCCTGCCCCCGTCACCCTGTCGGGCGTTACCGCCCAGCCCCAGCCCGTCGATGCGGCCCGGCCCGCTGCAGCGTCAGCGGGGGACGCCGCCCTGATCGGTCCGACCCTGCCCGAGGCCTTCGGCCCCCCTGCGCCCGCAGCGGCCGTCGCACGCCCGCAGATGTTCGGTCCCGACATGCCGCGCGCCAGCACCGGCCCCACGGCACCGGCAACCGTCGGCGCCAGCGAGGTGTTCCAGACGCTGGACGAACGCGAGGAAAACATTAGGCTGCCGGTCCAGACGCCCGGCCCGGACACGCCGCGCCCGTCACCCCGACCCGACGATGCCGCCAACCGCGCCGAATGACACCAGCATGAACCGGACCGCATGAACCGCACGGAATTCGTCACCATCACCACGATCATCCTGTTCGGAGTCTTCGTACTGGGCTGGTTCGCAAGCTGGCTGATCGGCCGCCTGACGCGGCCCAGCCAGGCGGACTTGGCGGACATTCAGGACAAGCTGCGGCAGGTGGAACGGGAACGCGACAAGGCCATTGCCTTGCTGACGGAACGGGAAACCCGTCTGTCCACGACCCAGGCGGAACTGGACAGCGCCATCGAAGGCTTGCGCGAAAGCCGGACCGAGATCGAGGAGCTGCGCGACTATATCGAACGCAGGCTGTCGCGCCGATAGGGTCCGCGCCTGCACCCACCATCAACGCAGGTGTGGTGGTGCAGGCGCGCGCCATCCGTCACGCCACCTCGGCAAAGACCTTCTGCAGCGCCTTTTCCAGCTTCTCGAAGATCTCGTCCATCTGATCCTCGGTCAGGATGAAGGGCGGGCACAGCACGATGGACTGGCCCAGCGGGCGGCAGATCAGGCCCAGGTCGGTGCAGGCATTGGCGATGCGTTCGCTGACCGACAGGCTGCCGTCGAAGGGGGTCTTGGTGGCCTTGTCCTTGACCGCTTCCAGCGCCCACATGAAGCCCACGCCGCGCAGTTCCCCGATATGGTCGCTGCGCTCCATGATCGCGCGCAGCCCGGATTCCAGCCGCGGGGCGAGGCGACGCACGTTTTCCGCCAGCCCTTCGTTCATCACCATGTCGATGGCCTTCAGCGCGATGGCGCAGCCGACCGGATGCCCGGATGCGGTGAAACCATGCGGAAACTCCTCGATCTTCTCGACGGCGGCCTGCACCCGGTCGGACAGTTCCGGCCCCAGGATCACCGCGCCCATCGGGAACAGCCCTGCGGTCAGGTTCTTTGACGAAATGATCGCGTCGGGCGTGAAGCCATAGGTCTGGCAGCCCCAGGTGTTGCCGGTGCGGCCAAAGCCCGTGATGACCTCGTCCGAAATCATCGGGATGTCGTATTTCCGCAAGATCGGCAGCACCGCCTGGAAATAGCCCTGCGACGGCGGGATCACGCCCCCCGCCCCCTGCACGGGTTCAGCAAAGAAACCCGCAATGGTGTCGGCGCCCTCGCGCTGGATCGTATCCTCAAGCTCCTGCGCCAGGCGCGCGGTGAACTGCTCTTCGGTCTCGCCCGCCTCGCCGTATCGCCAGAAATGCGGGCAGGTCAGGTGGATGAAGCCCGGCAGCGGCAGGCCGAAGACCTCGTTATAGGGCTTGCCGGTCATGGATGCCGAAACGGCCGTCACGCCGTGATAGGCGTTCCAGCGGGTCAGGATCTTGCGGCGCTGCGGGTTGCCCTCACTGGCGTGCAGGAACCACAGCATCTTGACCATGGTGTCGTTCGCTTCCGACCCCGAGTTGGTGTAGAACACCTTACCGCGTTCGAAGGGCGACACTTCGACCAGCTTTTCGGACAGCATCACCGTCTGGTCGGACAGCCGCCCGAAGAAGGCGTGATAGCCGGGAAAGCGGTCGTATTGCGCCTTCGCGGCCTCGGCCAGACCCTTGTGGTCGAAGCCAGCAACCATGTTCCACAGGCCCGAATTCGCATCCAGATAGCGGCGGCCGTTCACATCGACGACGTAAGGCCCCTCGCCATGGGTCAGCACGACCGCCCCGCGGCTGGCGACGCTGGGCAGGTCGGTGAAGCCGTAAAGCGAGTATTCGTCGGCGCGGGCTTCCCAGCTTTGCGGTTTGTTCATCATGGCCTCCATCGGTTTGCCCGCAGGCTAGCCGGGCCGATGCGGGCGTTCAATGGGGCCGTCAGGGACGGCGCAGGCCGATCAGGTCCAGTTCCGCCTCTATCCCCGACAAGGGCTGGCCGCGCACCTCGGCCACGAGCGAATCGAACCGCTCGCGCAGCGCAGCCTTTTCCGCGCCCCGGCAGTCGTTCCAGGGCCGCCCCTGCAAGGCCATCACCAGGACGTAATACCAGATGAAATGCGGCCTGCTGCCCGCGATCAGCATGGCGCGATAGGCATCATGCGCGCCCACCCGGCGCAGCGTCGCGGCATCGGGGATACCGGCGGCGATCAGCGCCTTGGCGGTCGCCGGGCCGATCGTGTTGATCGTCGTCAGATCGCTGTCCATCGCGCGCCTTTCCAAACCCCTGCGATTCCTGTATCAGCACGCTACCCCCCAAGGACAGCGGCAATGAACGACCAGGCCAATCCCCCGGCAGTGAAAAAGCTTTTCATCAAGACCTATGGCTGCCAGATGAACGTCTATGACAGCCAGCGCATGGCCGAGGCCATGGGCGCCGAAGGTTATGTCCTGACCGAGGATCAGGCAGACGCGGACATGGTCCTGTTGAACACCTGCCATATCCGCGAGAAGGCGGCCGAGAAGCTCTATTCCGACCTGGGCCGCCTCAAGCCGCTGAAGGCGGAAAAGCCCGACCTCAAGATCGGCGTGGCGGGCTGCGTGGCCCAGGCCGAGGGCGAGGAGATCGTGCGCCGGATGCCGCTGGTCGATCTGGTCGTGGGGCCGCAGACCTATCACCGCCTGCCCGCCATGGCGCGCGGCGAGGCGCCCGCGATCCTGACCGACTTCCCCCCCGAGGACAAGTTCGACCACCTGCCCGCCCGCCGCGCCACCCGCCGCGCGCCCGCGGCCTTTCTGACCGTGCAGGAAGGCTGCGACAAGTTCTGCGCCTTCTGCGTCGTCCCCTATACGCGCGGGGCCGAGGTCAGCCGCCCCGTGGACCGCATCCTGCGCGAGGCGCGCGATCTGGTGGACCGGGGCGTGCGGGAAATCACCCTTCTGGGCCAGAACGTGAACGGCTGGCATGGCGCGGGGTCGGATGGCGAATGGGGCTTTGGCCGGCTGATCCGGGCGCTTGCGGATATCGAGGGGCTGGACCGCATCCGCTATACGACCAGCCACCCCAACGACATGGGCGACGACCTGATCGCGGCGCATCGCGACATTCCGCAACTGATGCCCTATCTGCACCTGCCCGTGCAATCGGGCAGCGACCGCATCCTGAAGGCCATGAACCGCAAGCACACGGCGGCCCAGTATCTGCGCCTGATCGACCGCATCCGCGAGGCGCGGCCCGACATCATGCTGACCAGCGACTTCATCGTGGGCTTTCCCGGTGAAACGGACGGGGACCACCAGGACACCCTGCGCCTTGTGGCGGAAGTCAATTTCGGCACCGCCTTCAGCTTCAAGTATTCCCCCCGCCCCGGAACCCCCGCCTATGACCGCCCCGAGGTCGAGGGCGCGGTGGCCGACGAGCGGCTGCAGGAATTGCAGGCGCTGCTGACGAAACAGCAGAAGGCCGCGCAGGAAGGCATGGTCGGGCGCACCCTGGGCGTGCTGTTCGAGAAGCCGGGCCGCAAGGACGGCCAGATGATCGGCAAGTCTGATTACCTGCACTCGGTCTTCGTCGACGCGCCCCAGGCCCAGGTGGGCGACCTGGTGCGGGTGCGCATTGTCGGAAGCGCGGCGAACTCGCTGCATGGCGAACTGGCGGGCTGAGGTCGAAAAACGCCATCCAACCGGAACCGCCCGGCAGACCGGCGGTTGTCCCTGACCCAAGCGGCAGGAGATCAGGATGGACGACGACCGGGTCTGGAGCTTCGAGGAAAGCCTGTGGCGTGCCTCGGACGAACGCTATCACGAACGGGTCGATCCCGAATGCATCATGGCGCTGAGCCATTCCCCGCACCTGTGCCGGGGCGAGGATGCCGTCAACGCCGTAAGCGGCACCCCGGAATGGGATCAGGTCAGCTTCCACGACCAGAGCATCTCGCGCCCCGAGGAGGGGATGATCGTCATCGGCTACAAGGTCCGGGCGGAAAAGGGCGAAACCCAGTTCGCGGCCGCCTGCACCTCGGTCTATCGGCGCAGGGGGCATGATGACTGGACCGTGGTCCAGCACGCCCAGGTGGCGCTTGGCGGCAAGGATTGACCCTTTCGCCAAAGGACGGCCGACCCCCGGGAACGCGCGAACATGAAGGGGGCCGGCCTCTTTCGCATCGGTGGATGGATGCGAAAGCGCGTGGCGCCAAGGCATCACCCGTCGTGATGCTTGACGAAGATTGAAGGACCGGCCCCCAGGAACGCGCGAACAGGACAGGAGCCGGTCCCTTTCGCCTGCGGTGGTGCACACAGGCGAAAGCCGGGGATCCGGGCGGGGTTATTCCCCGCCGCCCAGACCGTGAACATAGGCGGCGACGGCGCGGATCTCGGCCTCGGACAGGCGCGTGTTCCAGGCGGGCATCACCCCGAAGGGGCCTTCGGCGACGATGCGGGTCAGCGTCGCCTGGTCGTTGCCATACAGCCAGACCGCGTCGGCCAGGTTGGGCGCACCCTGCATCCGGTCGCCGCTGCCGTCGTCCATGTGGCAGGCCGAGCAGTTGTCGGAATAGACCTGCTGGCCCTCGGCTGCCTTGGCGGCATTGTGGGGCAGGTCGGACAGGGACAGGACATAGTTCACGACCTGGTCGATCTGGCCCCGGTCCAGGATCCCGTCCGTGCCGAAGGCGGGCATCTGGGAATAGCGGGTGTCGCCGTCCTGCGGGTCACGGATGCCGTGCTGCAGGGTCAGGTGGATATCCTCAAGCGTGCCGCCCCATAGCCAATCATTGTCCAGAAGGTTCGGATAGCCCTTCGCCCCGCCCGCCCCCGATCCGTGGCACTGCGCGCACCAGGTGCGGAACACCGCGCCACCGGCATTGGTGGCATAGTTCACCAGTTCCGGATCATTGGGGATCTCGGCCAGGTCCACCTCGGCCAGACGGGACTGGATGGCGGCATTGGCCTGGTCGAAGCGTTCGATCTCGGCCGCGACCTCCTGCCGGTAATCTGTGCCCAACAGGCCCTGCGTGGCCTGGCTGACCAGCGGGATCGCGGGATAGGCGATCACATAGCCCAGGGCCCAGACGATCGTGGCATAGAAGGTCCAAAGCCACCAGCGGGGCATGGGATTGTCATACTCGGTGATCCCGTCCCATTCGTGGCCGGTGGAACCCACCTCTTGCACCAGTGCCTTGCGGGCGGGCTTGCGCATCTTCGGGGACACTGGCTTGTCCGCGCGGGGACGTTCGGGGATGTCGCCCGTGATCTTGGCGGCATGTTCGCTGTCTGCGGCCTGCCGCCGGACCGAGATCCGGTTGTCGGGATTGGCAGGATCCTGATGCGGGCCTACCGGCTTGTCCTTGTCGTCGGCCATCACCGGCCCTCCTTGTCGTCCGCGTCGGCGGGACGGTTCTCGTTCCTGAAGATGCTTTCGGCGGCGTCGCGATGGGCCTTGCGCGATCCCGGGCGGAAGACGAACAGGATCACGCCCAGGAAGAACAGCACCAGGACCAGCAGCGCCCAGCTATCCGCCAGGCCGCGCAGGAAGCTGTATGTCTCCATGACCGCCCCCTTACCGCGCCGGATCGGGCTGGAAGGTCGAGAAGTCGACCATCGTTCCCAGCACTTGCAGATAGGCGACCAGGGCATCCATTTCCGTCAGTTGCGGCTGGCGATCGAAGTTGCGTTGCTGCGCGCCCGGATAGCGTTCCTGAAGGCCTTCGGCATCGGCATTGGGATCCGCCTGCGCCCGGAAATCCTGGACCGAGGCCGCGATCATCTCCTCGGAATAGGGCACCCCCACCATGGCGTCGGTTTCAACGCGGTCCTGGACATGGTCCGGTTCGATGACCCGGTCCATCAGGAAGCCGTATTTGGGCATGATGGATTCCGGCACGACCGATTGCGGGTCGCGCAGGTGGTCCAGGTGCCATTCATCCGAATAGCGCCCGCCCACACGGGCCAGATCCGGCCCGGTGCGCTTTGACCCCCACTGGAAGGGGTGGTCGTACATCGATTCCGCGGCAAGGCTGTAATGGCCGTAACGCTCGACCTCGTCGCGCATCGGGCGGATCATCTGGCTGTGGCAGACATAGCAGCCCTCGCGGACATAGATGTCGCGGCCGGCCAGTTCCAGCGGGGTATAGGGGCGGACCCCTTCCACCTTCTCGATGGTGTTTTCCAGGTAAAACAACGGGGTGATCTGCACAAGGCCGCCGATGGTCACGACCAGGAAGGAAAAGATCAGCAGAAGCGTCGCGTTCTTTTCGAGGATCTTGTGTTTCTGAAGGATTTGCATGGCTCGCGTTCCCTTATTCGGCCGGCACGCCGATGGCGGTCGAATGCGCCTTGGGCTGGCGGGCCACGGTGGCCCAGAGGTTGTAGGCCATGATGATCCCGCCGGTCAGATACAGGACACCGCCCAGGGCACGGACCACGTTCATCGCGAACTTGGCCTGCACGGTGTCGGCGAAGGCGTTGACCAGGAAGCCCTGGCTGTCGACCTCGCGCCACATCAGGCCTTCCATGATGCCCGACACCCACATGGACGCGGCGTAGAGGACCAGGCCGATGGTGGCCAACCAGAAGTGCCAGGAGACCAGCGACAGCGAATACAGGCGTTCCCGGCCCCACAGGCGCGGCGTCAGGTAATACAGCGCGCCGAAGGTGATCATGCCGTTCCAGCCAAGCGCGCCGGAATGGACGTGGCCGATGGTCCAGTCGGTGTAATGCGACAGGCTGTTCACGGCCTTGATCGACATCATCGGGCCTTCGAAGGTCGCCATGCCGTAGAAGCCGACGGCCACCACCATCATGCGCAGGATCGGGTCAGTGCGCAGCTTGTCCCAGGCCCCCGACAGGGTCATCAGCCCGTTGATCATCCCGCCCCAGGACGGCATCCACAGCATGATGGAAAACACCATCCCCAGCGTCGAGGCCCAGTCGGGCAGTGCGGTATAGTGCAGGTGGTGCGGACCGGCCCAGATATAGAGGAAGATCAGCGCCCAGAAGTGGATGATCGAGAGCTTGTAGCTATAAACCGGACGCTCGGCCTGCTTCGGGATGAAATAGTACATCATCCCCAGGAAGCCCGCGGTCAGGAAGAAGCCCACGGCGTTGTGGCCGTACCACCACTGCACCATCGCATCCTGCACGCCCGAAAACACCTGGACCGACTTTGATCCGAAGATGCTGACCGGCACCGACAGGTTGTTGACGATGTGCAGCATCGCGATGGTCACGATGAAGGCCAGGTAGAACCAGTTGGCGACGTAGATATGGGGTTCCTTGCGCTTGATCACGGTGCCCAGGAACACGGCCAGATAGGCCACCCAGACCACCGTCAGCCACCAGTCCACATACCATTCCGGCTCGGCATATTCCTTGGACTGCGTGGCCCCGGCGATATAGCCGGTCGCGGCCAGCACGATGAACAGGTTGTATCCCCAGAACACGAACCAGGCCAGGTTCCCGCCCCACAGCCGCGCGGCCGAGGTGCGCTGCACCACATAAAAGGACGTGGCGATCAGCGCGTTGCCGCCAAAGGCGAAGATGACCGCGCTTGTATGCAGCGGGCGCAGCTTGCCGAAGTTGGTGTAGCCCTGGGTCAGATCCGACAGGTTCAGCGCCGGAAAGGCCAGTTGGAAGGCGATGACCACGCCCACCAGGAAGCCCACCACGCCCCAGAAGGTCGTGGCGATGACCCCCCAGCGGACGACATCGTCCATATACTGCCTTTTGTCGATGACCGGCGCGGGTTCGTCGATCTGGCGCAAGGCCCAGACGAACATCCCGCCCGCCACCAGCATGACGACGATCGCATTGACCATATAGGCCGGGTCGCGCGCCATGTTGGCGCCGATCGCGGCCAACAAGGCGACCGCTCCCAGCAAGATCAGCTTCACATAATTCCACATGGTTTTTACCCGCGCCCTTTGGTCGGACATGGCGGGCGGCACGATTCGCCGCCCGGATGTCCTGTCTTGGCTTGTGGAATTAGGCGGGCCGGCCCCCGCCAACCTTGATCTGCATCAAGTTCGGCAGTTTGATTCCGATCAAGGCCATCGGGCGGCAAAGCCGCCATCCTGTCACAACAATCAGAGGAGACCGCCATGGGTTACAAAAGCATCCTGACCGTCCTGTCGGACGCCCGCCAGCTGCCGCAGCTTGACGCCGCGGCGGCCCTGGCCGCGCGCGAGGACGGGCACCTGTCGGTTCTGAGCCTTGGGCTGGACCACACGCAGGTCGGCTATTATTTTCCGAACGGAATGCCCTATGCCTTCCAGGACGCCATCGACATGGCGGTGGACCAGGCAGGATCGCTGGACCAGCAGGTCCGGCAGCATCTGGCGCGCTACAGCGACCTGCGGTGGTCGTCCGAGGCGGCGGTGGCCCAGATCGGCGGCATCGCCAACCTGGTCGGGATGCGCGCGCGGTTTTCCGACCTGACGGTCCTGTCCCGCCCCTATGGCGAGGACGCCCCCGGCGAGGCAGAGGCCGTCGTCGAGGCCGCCCTGTTCGAGGGGTGCTGCCCGGTCCTTGTCCTGCCCGGCACCGAACTGCCCTCCGACCCGCCGAGCAAGGTCGTGATCGCCTGGAACCAGTCCATCGAAGCCCTGGCTGCGGTCCGCCGCGCGCTGCCGCTGCTGCAATCCGCCGGTTCAGTCGAAATCACCGTGATCGACCCGCGCGCCGGCGCGGACGGATCGGAACCCGGCGCGCCGCTCGCGCAGATGCTGAATCGCCACGGCGTCCATGCCGACATCGCCGTCCTGGCCCGCACCGCCGGCACCGTCAGCGAAGAGATCAACCGCCGCGCGACCGAGATCGGCGCGGATCTTGTGGTGATGGGCGCCTACGGCCATTCCCGCTTCCGCCAGGCGATCCTGGGCGGGGCCACGCGCAACATGCTGGAAAAGGCGAAGGTGCCCGTGCTGATGGCGCGCTGATGGCGCGCTGAACGCCCGCGCGGCTGGTTCAGGCTGTCAGCCGCGTTCCGTCATGGCCAGCGATGCGCAGGTCCATCAACACGCCTTCCGGCTGGTCGCTGGCGAAGGCCACCTCGGTGAACTGCTCGGTCCGGCCCAGGCGTGGCCCTTCGGTCAGGACGCGGTGGGTGCGGCCAAGCTGCGCGTCCAGGTGGCGGCGCAGCGCGGCCTCGCCCGCTTCGCGCAACCGCGCGGCGCGGTCGCGGATCACGGGGCCTTGCACGGCAGGCATCCGCGCGGCGGGCGTGCCCTTGCGCGGCGAGAAGGGAAAGACATGAAGGAAGGTCAGCCCGCAATCGTCCACCAGCTTCACGCTGTTCTGAAACATAGCATCCGTTTCCGTGGGAAAACCCGCGATAATGTCTGCGCCGAAGACGATGTCGGGGCGCAGCCGCCGCGCTTCTTCGCAAAAGCGGATCGCGTCGTCGCGCCCGTGGCGGCGCTTCATCCGCTTCAGAATCATGTCGTCGCCCGCCTGCAATGACAGGTGCAGATGCGGCATCAGGCGCGCTTCGGTGGCTATGGCCAGCATCAGGTTCTCGTCCGCCTCGATCGAATCGATGCTGCTGATGCGCAGGCGCGGCAGATCCGGGACCAGCCGCAGGATGCGCATCACCAGATCGCCCAGACGCGGCGTGCCGGGCAGGTCGGCGCCCCAGCTGGTCAGGTCCACGCCGGTCAGCACGACCTCGTTGAAGCCGCGCCCGACCAGGCGCTTGATCTGCTCCACCACCACGCCCGCAGGGACCGACCGCGAATTGCCGCGCCCGTAAGGGATGATGCAGAAGGTGCAGCGATGGTCGCAGCCGTTCTGCACCTGGACATAGGCACGGTGGCGGCCAAAGCCGTCGATCAGGTGGCCCGCCGTTTCCTTGACCGACATGATGTCGTCGACGCGGATCTTTTCGGTCTGACCGATCAGGTCGGGCGCGCGCAGGCTTTGCCACGTCTGGGGCTGCATCTTCTCGTGGTTGCCGATCACGCGGGTGACCTCGGGCATGGCCGCGAAGGTCTCGGGTTCGGTCTGGGCGGCGCAGCCGGTCACGATCACCGGGGCGCCGGGGTTTTCGCGCGACAGGCGGCGGATTTCCTGGCGGGCCTTGCGCACGGCCTCGGCGGTGACGGCGCAGGTATTGACGACCACGGCGCCCGACAGGCCCGCGGCCTCGGCCATCTCTTTCATCGCCTCGGTCTCATAGGCGTTGAGGCGACAGCCCAGCGTGGAAAAGACGGGTGCGGTCATGATGCAAGCCAATCTGGCGTCAGCACGCCGGAAAAGACATGGGCCGTCGGCCCCTCCATCCAGACGCCGTCGTCGCGCCAGTCGATCATCAGCACCCCTCCAGGCACATTGACCTTGACCCGCCGTCCAGTCAGCCCGCGCCGGGCCGCGGCCACGGCGGCCGCGCAGGAACAGGATCCGGAGGCCAGCGTCCGCCCCGTCCCGCGTTCCCAGATGCGCAGGATGATCTCATCCGGCGACAGGACCTGCACGACCTCGACATTGGTGCGCTGCGGATAAAGCGGATGATGTTCCATCTGCGGGCCGAAGCTGGCCAGATCGACGGATGCCGCGTCATCGACAAAAAAGGTCACATGCGGGTTGCCCATGCCGGTCGCCGCCGGATCGCCCTCGATGGGCAGGTGGTCGATGTCCACGTTCTGGGCCAGCGGGATCGCGTGCCAGTCCAGCACCGGCGGCCCCATGTTGACGCGCGTCAGCCCCGCGCCCGCATCCTCGGCCAGCAGCACGCCGTGGTCGGTGCGCAGGCTGAGGCGGTCGCGCCCGGACTGGTCCATCACGTAACGCGCGATGCAGCGCGTCGCGTTGCCGCAGGCGGCGCTGACGGACCCGTCCGCATTCCAGAACCGCAGCCGGACATCGCTGTCCTCGCCGGACTGGATCACCGCCAACTGGTCGAACCCCACCCCCTGTTGCGGTCGGCGATGCGCGCGATCACGCCCGCCGCAGGCGGCGTGCCGCCCCCGCGCAGGTCCAGGACGACGAAATCATTGCCAAGCCCATGCATCTTCATGAAGGGCAGGCCGGGGGCGGATGTGCTGTTCATGGGGGCCATATAGTCCCTGCATTAATTTTCCGCCAGTGGCCACGACTTTTCCGCTTGACGCCCCCGGCAGCCCCCCCTAGTAAGCCCCCCATGTTGGGCCCATAGCTCAGTTGGTAGAGCAACTGACTTTTAATCAGTGGGTCACAGGTTCGAATCCTGTTGGGCTCACCATCATGAAATCAAGGGCCTGGGCTGAAAAGCCCGGGCCTTGATCGTTCCGGAAGCCCCAAGATCTGCCTTTTCCGCGCCGCGACCTGCTATGAAAAAGGGCGCGCAGTGCTGCGCGCCCCAATCCATGTCCAGGCGTCCCGCCCTATTCGGCCGGAACCGCCGCCGGTTCTTCCACATCCATGATCGGATGCGGCAGGTGGATCAGCATTTCCTTGGGGCAGACCTGCAGGAAGTTGGTCTTCTTGATCTCCCAATCCGCCAGGATCTCGCCTGCACGGCGCGATCCGGTTTCCTTGAAGTGCCGTTCGACCAGGGACTTCAACTGGTTTTCCCAATGGTCCTTGGTCACCGGGCACATGACCAGGGTCTCGGGGTTGATGTAGTCGCGCGCCACGCCCTGCGGGTCGTACAGATAGGCCATGCCGCCCGTCATGCCCGCCCCGAAGTTCGCGCCGATCCGCCCCAAGATCACGGCCACGCCGCCGGTCATGTATTCGCAACCGTTGCTGCCGCAGCCCTCGATCACCACCTTTGCGCCCGAGTTGCGGACCCCGAAGCGTTCGCCCGCCCGGCCCGCTGCGAACAGGTATCCATCGGTCGCGCCATACAGCACCGTGTTGCCGATGATCGTGTTGTCCGAGGCGACCAGCGGGCTTGCCATCGGCGGGCGCACCACGATGGTGCCGCCCGACAGGCCCTTGCCCACATAGTCGTTGGCGTCGCCCGACACCTCGATCTTCAGGCCGGGGGCCGCAAAGGCGCCCAGCGACTGGCCGGCGCTGCCCGTCAGGCGCACCGTCAGGTGGTCGGGCTGCAGGTTATTGCGCATCCCGAACTTCTGCACGATCAGCGACGACGTGCGCGTGCCGATGGTCCGGTGGGTGTTCCGCACGGCGTAGGACAGCTGCATCTTCTCGCCGTCCTCGAAGAAGCGGGCGGCGTCCTTGACGATCTCGGCGTCCAGCGTGTCCATGACGGCATTTCGGGGCTTCGACCGGTCATAGACGATCTTGTCCGCGCCATCGACGGTGATCAGCAGCGGGTTCAGGTCCAGGTCGTCCAGGTTTGCGGCCCCCCGGCTGACCTGGGTCAGCAGGTCGGCCCTGCCGATGATCTCGTCGATGGACCGGGCACCGATGGAGGCCAGGATCTCGCGCACCTCTTGCGCATAGAAGGTGATGAGGTTCACCACCTTGTCCGCCGAGCCGGTGAACATGGCGCGCAGGCGTTCGTCCTGGGTGCAGACGCCCACCGGGCAGGTGTTCGACTGGCACTGGCGGACCATGATGCAGCCCATCGCGATCAGCGCGGCGGTGCCGATGCCGTATTCCTCGGCCCCCATCATCGCGGCCATGACAATGTCGCGGCCGGTGCGAAGCCCGCCATCGGTGCGCAGCGTCACCCGTTCGCGCAGACGGTTCATCGCCAGAACCTGATGCGCCTCGGTCAGGCCCATTTCCCAGGGCAGGCCCGCGAACTTGATGGAGGTGGCGGGCGAGGCCCCGGTGCCGCCGTTGTGGCCCGAGATCAGGATGACGTCGGCCTTGGCCTTGGCGACGCCCGCCGCAATCGTGCCCACGCCCGAAGACGCCACCAGCTTCACCGTGATCTTGGCGCGCGGGTTGATCTGCTTCAGGTCATAGATCAGCTGCGCCAGATCCTCGATTGAATAGATGTCGTGATGCGGCGGGGGCGAGATCAGCGTCACGCCCTTGGTCGAATGGCGCAGGCGCGCAATCAGTTCGGTCACCTTCATGCCCGGCAACTGCCCGCCCTCGCCGGGCTTGGCGCCCTGGGCCACCTTGATCTCAAGCTCCTCGCAGGCGTTCAGGTATTCGGCGGTGACGCCGAACCGGCCCGAGGCCACCTGCTTGATCTTGGCGCAGGGGTTGTCGCCGTTGGGCAGCGGATGCGAATGCGCCGGATCCTCGCCGCCCTCGCCCGAATCGGATTTCGCACCGATCCGGTTCATGGCGATGTTCAGCGTCATGTGCGCCTCGGGCGACAAGGCCCCCAGCGACATGCCCGGCGTCACGAAGCGCTTGCGGATCGAGGTGATGGATTCCACCTCCTCGATCGGCACCGGCTTGCCCAGGGCCTTGATGTCCAGCAGGTCGCGGATGTGAATCGGCGGATTGGCCCGCATGGCGGCGCTATATTGCTTCCACACGTCATAGGACGCGCGGTCGCAGGCCACCTGCAACATCTTCATCGTGCTGGCTTCCCAGGCGTGCTTTTCGCCCGTGCGGCGCATCTTGTAGAAGCCGCCGACCGGCAGCAGGTCCACGTTGCCGTCCGCATGAAAGGCCTTGTGGTGCAGCCCCTCGACCTTGGCCTGCAACCCGTGCAGACCGATGCCGCTGATGCGGGAATGCATTCCGGGGAAATATTCGGCGACCATTGCGCGGGACAGGCCCACGGCCTCGAAGTTCAACCCGCCGCGATAGGACGAGATGACCGAGATCCCCATCTTCGCCATGATCTTCAGAAGCCCCGCATCCACGGCGTCGCGGTAACGGCGCATGTTCTCGATCAGGGTGCCGGGCAGAAGGCCGCGCTCGATCCGGTCCTGGATCGAATCCTGGGCCAGATAGGGGTTTACTGTCGTCGCGCCGCAGCCGATCAGCACGGCAAAGTAATGCGGGTCGATGCATTCCGCCGACCGCACGTTCAGCGAACAGAAGGTCCGCAGACCCTTGCGGGTCAGCCAGCTGTGCACCGCCGAAGTCGCCAGGATCATGGGCATGGCGACGCGGTCAGGCCCCTGCCCTTCGTCGGTCAGGACCAGATGGCCCGCGCCAGACCGCACGGCATCCTCGGCCTCGGCCCGGATGCGGGCCAGGCCCTCGCCCAGTGCCTCGCTGCCCGCGCCATCGGGGAAGGTGCAGTCGATCCGCGTCACCGTTTCGCCGAACATGCGCGACATTTCCGCGAATTCGCCATTCGCCACGAAGGGGCTTTCCAGGATCAGGATCTCGGTCTGGCTGCTGGATTCGTCCAGCACGTTCTTGAGGTTGCCAAACCGCGTCTTCAGCGACATCACCCGCGTTTCGCGCAAGGAGTCGATGGGCGGGTTCGTCACCTGCGAAAAGTTCTGCCGGAAGAAATGGCTCATCGGGCGATACTGGTTCGACAGGACGGCGGGCGGCGTGTCGTCACCCATCGAGGCGATGGATTCCTTGCCATCCTCGGCCATCGGCGACAGGACGTGTTCCAGTTCCTCCAGCGTGTAGCCGGCGGCAGTCTGGCGGCGGCGCAACTCGTCCCCGCTGAAATGTGCCTGCTCGGGCAGTTCGCGCATGATGTCGTTCAGGTCAACGACCTTCTCGATCCACTCGCCGAAGGGCTGGCTTGCGGCCAGGCGGTCCTTGATCTGGCCGTCATGGTAAAGCTTGCCGTCCCACATATCGACGGCGATCATCTGGCCAGGACCAAGCGCGCCCTTTTCCCGCACGCTCATCTCGTCCACGGGCACCATGCCGACCTCGGATCCGGCGATCAGCAGGTTCTCGGTCGTCACGACATAGCGCATGGGCCGCAGGCCATTGCGGTCAAGCCCGCCGCAGACCCAGCGGCCGTCGGTCATCGCCAGGGCGGCAGGACCGTCCCACGGCTCCATCACGGCGTTGCAATAGGCATACATGTCGGCCCAGGCCTTGGGCATGTCGGTGGTGGCCTTGGACCAGCTTTCCGGGACCAGCATGGTCTTGGTCATGGGGGCGCTGCGGCCCGACCGCACCATCACCTCGAAGACCGCATCAAGGGCGGCGCTGTCCGACGACCCGGCGGGGACGATCGGCTTGATATCCTCGGCCGCTTCGCCGAATGCGCTGCTGGCCATGCGGATCTCGTGGCTGCGCAGCCAGTTGAGGTTGCCCTTCAGCGTGTTGATCTCGCCGTTATGCGCCAGCATCCGGAAGGGCTGGGCCAGCCACCATTGCGGGAAGGTGTTGGTCGAATACCGCTGGTGATAGATCGCGAAGGCAGATTCGAAGCGTTCGTCCTTGAGATCGGGATAGAACTCGGCCACCTGCTCGGCCAGCATCATGCCCTTGTAGATGATCGAGCGGCAGGACAGCGAGCAGAAATACAGGCCTGCGACCTGAGCCGCGACGGCCGCCTTTTCGATGCGGCGGCGGATGATGTACAACTCGCGCTCGAACTGGATGTGGTCGATGTCCTTTTCGCAGCGGATCAGGATCTGCTCGATCTCGGGGCGGGTGGCATTGGCCTTTTCGCCCAGAACGGCGGTGTTCACGGGGACGTGGCGCCAGCCATAGATATAGTGGCCCATCCGAAGGACTTCGGATTCCACGATGGTCCGGCAGGCTTCCTGGGCGGCAAAGTTGGTGCGGGGCAGGAAGACCTGCCCCACGGCGATCAGCTTGGACTGGTCGGGTTCGTGGCCGGTGCGGCGGATCTGGTCATAGAAGAAGGGGACCGGGATCTGGACATGGATCCCCGCGCCGTCGCCGGTCTTGCCATCGGCATCGACCGCGCCCCGGTGCCAGATCGCCTTCAGCGCGTCGATGCCCGACTGCACGACCTTGCGGCTTGGCTTGCCGTCGATATTGACCACCAGGCCCACGCCGCAGGACGAATGTTCGTCTTCTTCGCGATACAGGCTGTTCTTGGCCATCCAGTCGCGAAGGGCCTCTTGTTCCTGCTGCCAATCCTTGCTCATAGCTGGGCCCTTTCGTCCATAAGCTGCGTCAGCAACTGATCGCAGTCGAATTGCGGTGTGGCTTCCCCGAAGCCTTCCTCGCCCGGAAAGGCGAAGGTGACGGGGCTGTCGTTGGTTTCCTGACGTTGGCCGGTCCAGTCTGACTGGGTTTCCACCCCGCCATAGAAACGGCCCATCTTGCGGCTGATGAATTGCTGGCCGGTCCTTTCGATGAGCAATTCGCCATCGGCGTCATAGGTTCTCAACCGGAAGCGGGTCAGTTCCAGCGGCTGGCCGTCGATCACCGTCGTTTCCCCGGTCAAAATGTCCTGGCCCACATGGCGCAGCCGTTCGCCGGTATTCGATTCGGTCCAGAAGTCGAAATCGTCCTGGCCGGTTTCCAGAAGCGTCTGGAAGCTGGCGTGATCCTTGGACCGTTCGACCAGGAAATCGGCCAGACCGGTGTTGGGATCGCTGCTTTCGATCCAGCGGGTTTCCTCGTCGATATGGGACAGGTGGCGCAAACCGTCCTCGCCCAGGGTCGCGCTGCGCTGATGGCCTGCGGGATCGGCCGAGCACTGGTAGTACTGGGTCACCGAGCAGCCGCGGTTCTGCACCGTCGACTGCAACTGGCATCCCTTGGGCGGGGTGAAGGTCGCCGCATGGCCGACCGACGCGGCCAGGGCAAATCCCAGGGGCGCGATGATCCGCAGCATCACCGCACCTATTCCGCCGCGACGCGGGCTTCGCCGGTGAGGAAACCGGCAATGGATTCGGCGGCCTCGCGGCCGTCGCGGATCGCCCAGACGACAAGGGACGCGCCGCGCACGATGTCGCCCACGGCGAAAACGCCGGGCAGGCTGGTCTGGTGGGTCTGGAAATTGGCCTTGATTGTGCCCCAGCGGGTGACCTCCAGCCCGTCCACGCCCCACAGTTTCGGCAGATCCTCGGGCTCGAAGCCCAGGGCCTTGATGACGAGGTCGGCGGGTTCGTCGTAATCGGCGCCCTCGATCAGTTCGGGCGACTGGCGGCCCGACACGTCCGGCGCGCCAAGGCGCATCTTCTGGATGCTGACCTGCGCGATCTGCGTCACCGCGCGCACCGGACCGTCCACGTCGGCTTCCTGGTTGGCGGCAAAGTCGCCGGTCACATGGCCGATGAACTTGCCGGGCGCGGACATCCAGACAAAATCGACGCCTTCTTCCTCGGCATTCTGCACCTCGCGCTGCGAACCCGGCATGTTGGCGCGGTCGCGGCGATACAGGCATTTCACCGACAAGGCGCCCTGGCGGATCGCGGTGCGCACGCAATCCATCGCAGTGTCGCCGCCGCCGATCACGACCACGCGCTTGCCGCGGGCGTTCAACTCGCCATCCTCGAAGTCCGGCACCTCGTCGCCGAACTCGACCTTGTTGGATGCGGTCAGATAGTCGATGGCTCGCACCACCCCGCCCGCATTGGCGTTGTCGATGTCCAGGTCGCGGGTCTTGTAGACGCCCGTGGCGATCAGCACGGCATCATGCTTGCCGCGGATCGCGTCAAAGCTGATGTCCTGGCCGACATTGCAGTTCAGGACGAACTCGACGCCGCTGTCCGCCAACCATTGGTTGCGGCGCATGACTACGTCCTTTTCCAGCTTGAAGCCGGGGATGCCATAGGTCATCAGCCCGCCCGCGCGGTCATAGCGGTCATAGACCGTCACCTGGAACCCCCGCGCGCGCAGCATGTGGGCCGCGGACAGGCCGCCGGGACCGGCACCGATGATGCCGATCGATTCGGCGCGTTCCTGGACTGGCTGGACGGACTTGATCCAGCCTTCTTCCCAGGCGACGTCGTTGATGTATTTCTCGATCGCGCCGATGGTGACGGTGCCGTGGCCCGACTGCTCGATCACGCAGTTGCCTTCGCACAACCGGTCCTGGGGGCAGATGCGGCCGCAAATCTCGGGAAGGGTGCTGGTCGCCTGGCTGACCTGCCAGGCCTCGAACAGACGCCCCTCGGCGGTCAGGCGCAGCCAGTCGGGGATGTTGTTGTGAAGCGGGCAGTGGCTTTGGCAATAAGGCACGCCGCACTGGCTGCACCGGCTGGCCTGTTCGGCGGCCTTGGCCCTGGCAAATTCGCGGTAAATCTCGTGGAAGTCTTCGCTGCGTTCGGTCGCCGGACGTTTTTCGGGCATCTCGCGCGGGGTCGAGACGAACTTGAGCATGTTTTGCGTGGCCATGGCTGCGCGACCTTCCAATAACAGGAACTTCCGCAAACGCAGTAAACCAGGGCTATCGACATTAAAAGTCAGCTATGCTGACCTAATACCCATATTTCTTCCTTGATGCTGAAAAAAGTTCGCTCAAGGTCACAAGAATAGGTCAGGACGCGTTACCAACCTGCCCAAATCCCCAGCAAAGCTATGATCCCGACTGCAATGCGCCACCAGCCGAACAAGGCATAGCCATGCTGCGAGACATAGCCCAGCAGCCAGCGGACCACGATCAGCGCCGTCAGCAAGGCCGCAATGAAGCCGATGGCGATATTGCCCAAGGCGCTTGCGTCCAGAAGGTCGCGGTTCTTCAGCAGGTCCAGCGTGAAGGCCCCCAACATCGTGGGCATTGCCAGGAAAAAGGAAAACTCTGCCGCCGACCGCTTGTCCGCGCCCAAAAGCAGACCGCCCACGATAGTCGCACCCGAGCGTGAAACACCGGGGATCATCGCCAGGCACTGGAACAGGCCGATCTTGAAGGCGACCGACAAGGGAAAATCCTCGGCCCGGGCATAGACCGGATGGGTGGCGCGGCGATCCACCCACAGCAGCACTATGCCGCCCAGGATCAGCATCACCGCGATCAGGACGGGCGTCTCGAACAGCACCGTCTTGATAAAGCCATGGGCCAGGACGCCGATCGCCACGGCGGGCAGGAAGGCCAGCAGCACCGCCCCGACAAAGCGGCGGGCGGCCGGATCATGGGGGGCCGAAGTCAGAACTTCGACGATCCGCGCGGAATAGATGCCCAGGATCGCCAGCAGCGCGCCCAGTTGGATCAGCACCTCGAAGCTGCGACCGGGCGAATCGAAGCCCAGGAAATGCCCCGCCAGCAGGATATGTCCGGTCGAGGACACCGGAATGAACTCGGTCAGGCCCTCGAGGATCCCGAGAACCGCGGCAACGATCGTGTTGTGTTCCATCAGTCTGCGCGCAGGTTCTTGGCCGACTGCTTGATCGCGTCATACTGACCCGAGGGACGGAAGCGCCACAGATAGTCGTCGATCACCGCCTCGGCCGCCACGGGCTGGATGCCAAGCTCGGCAAAGCCGCGCGCTGCGGGCGAGACGACATTGTCGGCGCGCAGCAGCGCAAGTTGGTCGCGCGTCAGGATCGTGTTCGTGAACAGCCCGCCGGTCAGGAACTGCAGGACACCCAGCACCCCTGCGCCGATGCCCGCCCCCCAGAAGGGCAGGTTCACCACGCCGCGCCGGCGCATCGTCGACTTCAGCACCTGCTCGACCACCTGCCGGACAGTCAGCACATCCGGCCCGCCCAGTTCATAGATGCCGGGCGCCGCCTCTCCGGTCGCGCCCTTGACGGCGGCCAGGGCCACGTCGTCGACGAAGACCGGCTGCAAGCGCGTCTTGCCCCCCACGATCGGCAGGACCGGACCAAAGCGGGTCATGGCGGCAAAGCGGTTATAGAAATTGTCGCCCTGACCGAAGATGACCGAGGGACGCAGGATCACGGCATCGGGCCGATGCTTCAGCACCGCCGATTCGCCTCGTGCCTTGCTGGCGATATAGGGGCTGTCCGATCCCGGATCGACGCCAAGGCCGGATATATGGACCACCCGGTCCACGCCCATCTCGACCGACAGGCGGGCGATACGTTCGGCCCCTTGTTCGAAGACGGCCTGAAAGGTGCTCTTGCCCTTGGGGGCCAGGATGTTGACGCAGTTCACGACCGCGTCCGCGCCCACCATGGCCGCGCGAACCGACAGGTCGTCGCGGATATTGCACAGGATCGGCTGGACCTGGCCCACCGCGCCATAGGTGCGGGTGAACAGCGCCTCGTCCGGGCGGCGGACGGCGATGCGCACGCGCCAGCCGCGCTTGGCCATCTGCCGGGCGATGTGCCGGCCGACAAAGCCGGACCCGCCATAGATCGTGACCAGTTTCGCCATGGGCGTCTCGCCTCCTTCATGCCGATGTCTGGTGGTTCCATATCCAAGCGCGGGCCGCGCGACAAGGCGCGGGGCGGGCCATTGCGGCTGCGGCAGGATGGCGCGGCAGATTTTCGACAGATTTCTGTCAGACCCCCATTGACGCCCCCTGCGGCTGCCTTTAATCAGCCGCTCACACCAGTTGGCCCAGATGGCGGAATTGGTAGACGCGCACGGTTCAGGTCCGTGTGCCGCAAGGCGTGGAGGTTCGAGTCCTCTTCTGGGCACCATAAAAAGCCCCCGGAAAGCTTCGGTTTTCCGGGGGCTTTTTACTTGTGGAAACTTGGCAGCAAGCCTGGCTCGGGGCGGGACAAGCCCGCCCCTGCTGTCGTAGGCCTTGTCAGAACTGCTTGCCCCAGGCGCGGTCCAGCGACAGCCGGCCACCGCCATGCGCGGCGAAATACAGCGTCAGGCCCAGCCACAGCAGCGACTTCTCGGCCCCAGCGAATCCCTCGGCCTGGACAACCCAGTGGAAATAGGTGGTCACGCACAGGACGATCGATGTCGCGACGGCGGCCGGGCGGGTCAAAAGGCCCAGGACCAGAAGCAGGCCGCCAAGGAACTCGGTCCCCGCCAGAAGCGGCGACCACAGCCAGCCGGGCGTGAAGCCCAGTCCCTCGACCATCCCGACGGCACCCATCGGGTTCATGATCTTGGGAAAGCCATGGACCATGAAGGCCGCGCCGCAGATGACGCGCATGTAAAGGACCGTCAGCGGCGCGACGGCGGCATAAAGGCTCTGCAGGCCGGGAATGATCAGGCGGGTGTTGGTGGTGTTGTAATCGGACATGGTCGTTGATCCCATTCGTCTTGCAGCCGGACCCCGGCGCAAGGAAACTCGGTGTTCGCCCCATGGGGGCAGGTTCAGGCGGTGCTTCGAAATCGGGGATCAGGCCTGGGGCGGACGCCAGGGCGCCAGGCGGCGCGCGTCGGTCGCCACAACAGCCCCGAAGGTCATCTGCAGGCGGGACTGGGGCCGCACGGCCTTGGCATCATCCTGGGACGGCGCCAGGCAGACAAAGCAGATGCCGGATTTCTTGGATGTCTCGGACCTGGCGTCGGGCAGCGCTGCCGCATAGCACATGTCATCGGCGCGGATCTGCGCGCTGCAGGGCGGCCGGGTGATCTGGGCACCCGCCACGGTGACGGACATCGCCAAAAGCGACACCATCAGCATGACTGTGGCAAGAACTCTCATCCCGGGGCAGGCCCATCGTTGCGACTGGGCCGATATGGCGCAGCATCCGGCCGATTTTCAAGCGGCATCGTGGCTTTGTGCTTCACATTGGCGAAAGCCTGGGCTGTCCTGTTCATTGGACGCGCGATGGGCTGGAAAAAAGGAGAAAGCCATGTCGGAACTGATCGTCATCGCCTTCGACGACGAGGCCACCGGATTCGAACTGCGGGCCGAACTGGTGAAGGTGCAATCCGAATACCTGATCGAGATGGAGGACGCGGTTGTCGTCACCCGCCCGGCCGAGGACGACATCAAGCTGCACCAGGCCATCAACCTGACGGCGGCGGGCGCGCTTGGCGGGGGCTTCTGGGGCACCTTCATCGGGCTGATCTTCCTGAATCCATTGATCGGGGCGGCGGTGGGGGCGGCCTCGGGGGCGCTTGCGGGCAAGCTGTCGGACGTGGGCATCAACGACGACTTCATGCGCGACACGGCGCGATCCCTGCCGCCGGGCGGGTCGGCGGTCTTCGTGCTGCTGCGCAAGATGACGGCGGACAAGGTGCTGGACCGGCTGCAATCCTTCCACCACCGGGGCCGGGTCCTGAAGACCTCGCTGTCGCAACAGGACGAGGACCGGCTGCGCGACGCCCTGTCTGGCAATGCCGCGTCCGTGCCGCCGGTGGTGCCCCCGGCCGCGGGCGCTTGACGCAAGCCGGGGCCGCATGAGACAGGGCGGCGCATGGTCCTGCGCATCCTCTTCAGCCCGCCCGCCGACGATCCCGCGTCGGAGATGCGCCCGGTCCGCTGGCGTCCCCTGCGGCGGCTGCTGATCTGGACGCGGTGGCTGGCACTGCGTTTCCTGGCGCTGATGCTGGGGCTGGTGATGTTCTATGCCCTGGTCAACCCGCCCACGACCTGGACCATCGCCTCCGAGGCGACCGCGCCGCGGGCCTGGGTGAACCTCGAGGACATCTCGCCTGCGATGCGCCGGTCGGTGGTCGCGGCCGAGGACGCGAACTTCTGCCTGCACTGGGGCTTCGACATGGTCGAGATCCGCAAGGTCGTTGCCTCGGGATCGACGCGGGGGGCGTCGACGCTGACCCAGCAGACGGCCAAGAACGTCTTTCTGTGGCAGGGGCGAAGCTGGACCCGAAAGGTGCTGGAAACCGCCTTCACGCCGATGATCGAGGCCTTCTGGTCCAAGCGCCGCATCCTTGAGGTCTATCTGAACGTGGCCGAGTTCGGGCCGGGCATCTTCGGGATCAAGGCGGCGGCGCGGGAATACTTCGGCACCACGCCAGACAAGCTGACGCCCGTGCAGGCGGCGCGGCTTGCCGCCGTGCTGCCCTCGCCCAAGACGCGCGGCGTCAACCGGGCCTCGAACCGGTCGCGCGCGATTGCCGACGGGGCGGCCACCATTCAGCGCGACGGACGCGCCGATTGCTTCGCTGCTGCCCGCGCCGGTTGAAACGCGGCGGGGGCAGGCTTATCAAGGCCGGATTGCGAAGCAGGGATTCTTGAAGCAGGCGATGAACAGCAACACCCAGACCACGCGGCTTTATCACACGGCGCTGTCACCTTTCTGCCGCAAGGTCCGGCTGGTCCTGGCCGAGAAGAAGATCGAGGTCGAGCTGGTCGAGGAGCGTTATTGGGAAAGTCCGCCCGACCTGAAGCGGCGCAATCCCGCCGGCAAGCTGCCGGTCCTGCGCCACCGCGGCAACATGCTGGCCGAAAGCCAGGCGATCATCGAATACCTGGACGAGGCCGTGCCCTCTCCCGCGCTGATGCCCCCCACGCCGCTGGAACGCCACGAGGTGCGCCGGCTCTGCGCCTGGTTCGACGACAAGTTCAACACCGAGGTGACGGTCCCCATCCTGACCGAGCGGGTGTGGAAGAAGGTCACCCGGCAGGGCTATCCGGACAGCCGCGTGGTCAAGGAGGGCCTGCGCGCCATCAAGGAGCATATCGACTATCTGACCACGCTGCTGGAAACCCGCCGCTGGCTGGCCGGGAACAGCCTGTCGCTGGCCGATTTCACGGCTGCCGCGCATTTTTCCTGCCTCGACTATATCTCGGACGTGGACTGGGACCGGTCGGAATCCTTGCGCGACTGGTATGCGACGATCAAGTCGCGTCCGGCCTTCCGGTCGATCCTGGCCGACCAGGTTCCGGGGATCCACCCGGCCCCCCACTATGCCGAGCTTGACTTCGGATAAGGCCGGGGGCGCTTCGCCCCCCCAGCCTGCCGCAGGGCGGCAGGCGTTCGCCGCTGGAAAAGGTCCACCGGACCTTTTCCCGGGCGCGTTTCACCCCCCCGAGGATATTTATGCCAAAGTGAAAGAGCGTCTGGCGGCCGAGGCCCAGGCGGCCGGGTTTTCGCGGATGCGGGTCACGACGCCGGATGCTGTGCCGGAGGTGGCAGAACGGTTGCAGCAGTTTCTGGAGGCCGGGCGGCAGGGGCAAATGGCCTGGATGTCCGAGCGGGCGCATTGGCGCGGCAATCCGGCCGCACTGTGGCCCGAGGCCAGGTCGGTCATCATGCTGGCCGAGCTTTACACGCCGGACCATGATCCGCTAGGCGTGCTGGACCAGACCGACCGCGCGGCGATCAGTGTCTATGCCCAGGGCCGCGATTACCACGACTTGGTCAAGAAGCGCTTGAAGCAGCTTGGCCGCTGGCTGCTGGCACAGGTCCCGGGCCAGCAGATCAAGGTCTTCGTCGATACCGCGCCGGTGATG
Organism: Paracoccus sp. AK26; assembly: GCF_011801365.1. Classification (NCBI taxonomy): domain Bacteria; kingdom Pseudomonadati; phylum Pseudomonadota; class Alphaproteobacteria; order Rhodobacterales; family Paracoccaceae; genus Paracoccus; species Paracoccus sp. AK26. Next base: position 265,504 of record NZ_CP041041.1, on the reverse strand, counting down.
GAAAAGCCGCTGGCGCAGGCGGCGGGGCTGGGCTGGCAGGGCAAGCACACCAATCTTCTGTCGCGCGATCTGGGAAGCTGGTTCTTCCTGGGCTCGATCTTCACGACCGCCGCCCTGCCCCCGGATGCGCCCGAGATTTCCCATTGCGGATCCTGCCGCGCCTGTCTTGACGCCTGCCCGACCGGCGCCTTTCCCGCGCCCTATCAGTTGGACGCGCGGCGTTGCATTTCCTACCTGACGATCGAGCACAAGGGTCCGGTCGATCCCGAACTGCGCCCCCTGATGGGCAACCGCATCTATGGCTGCGACGATTGCCTGGCCGTCTGCCCCTGGAACAAGTTCGCCCAGGCCGGGTCCGAAATGCGCTATCGCGGCATCGTCGGCGCGCCGCCCTTGGCCGAGCTGGCGGTGCTGGACGATGCGGGCTTCCGCGCGCGCTTTTCCGGCAGCCCGATCAAACGCATCGGGCGCGACCGCTTCGTACGCAACGTGCTTTATGCGATCGGGAACTCGGGCGATCCGTCGCTGGCGGAACTGGCGCGGGGGCTGACGGGCGACCCGGATCCCGCCGTGGCCGATGCGGCGCGGTGGGCGATGGGGCGGTTGGCCGAGGGCTGAGCCGTCACAACAGGAAGTCGCCGCGATCCAGGTCCAGGTGGCCCAGCATCCGCAGCACGAAATCGGGTCGTCCGTCGCCGTTCAGGTCGGCCATCACCCGCGTCTCGGATCCGACATGATCCCAGCGGACCTGCCGGGCGCCACTGAAACCGGCATCGTCGATATAGCGCAGCTTCAGAGCGCGCAGGTCCAGGTGGTCCGAGTTCGCCCGGAAGTCGTGGATCAGATCGGGCGCGGCACGGCTGCTGTCGCTGGTCTTGAGAAAGCGGAACACGTCTGCCCCGGCGCCGCCCCAGATCAGGTCGCTGCCGCCGCCACCGACCAGCGTGTCCCGGCCCGTTCCCCCCCACAACCGGTCGCGATGATCGCCGCCTTGCAGCAGGTCGTTTCCCACCTCCCCCCACAGCCTGTCGGCGCCAAGCCCGCCCAGGACGGTATCATTGCCTGATCCGCCAGAAACGAGGTCGTCGCCCCCGTCGCCCCACAGGCTGTCGTTTCCGGCTTGGCCCAGCAGGCGGTCGTTGCCCGACCCGCCGCGCAGCGTATCATGGCCCCCGCCTCCGGCCATGGTATCGTTCCCGCCGTCGCCCCACAGCGCGTCCCTGCCTGCCCCGGCGGTCAGGAGGTCGTTTCCGGCGCCGCCCCGCAGGATGTTGCTGCCGGACAGATCGGTCAGCCGGTCGTTGCCCACGTCGCCCCACAGCGTGTCGTTGCCCGATCCCCCGTCAAGGATGTCCGTTCCACCGCCACCCCGCAGCAGATCCTGTCCCGCCCCGCCGCGCAGCGTGTCGTTCCCGTTGCCTGCCAGCAGGCGGTCATTGCCGGCACCCCCGTCCAGCAGGTTATGGCCCAGCAGATCCTCGAGGATGTCATTGCCATCCTCGCCCCAGATCCTGTCTCGGCCGGAATTCCCCCACAAGCGGTCCGCGCCGGAACCGCCCCAAAGCGAATCGTCTCCGGCACCGCCGTAAAGCCAGTCCAGACCCCGCGCCGGCGCGCAGGTTGTCATTGCCGTCATGGCCCATCAGTCGGTTGTCGCCCGACAGGTCGGTCAGCGTGTCATTGCCGCCCTGGCCTTGCAGGGTGTCGTTGCCCTGCCCCCCGTCCAGCCGGTCATTGCCCGCCCCGCCGTCCAGCAGGTCCTGACCGGCCCCTCCGTCCAGCAGGTCGTTCCCATCCTCGCCAAACAGGTGATCGTCATCATCGTCACCCAAAACGCTGTCGTTGCCGCCGCCCGCGCGCAGCACGTCGCGCCCCGAACCGCCGCGCAGGCGGTCATTGCCGGCACCGGTTGCCAACTGGTCATTGCCCGCCTCGCCCAGCAGCAGGTTATGGCCCGACAGGTCCTGAAGCCGGTCGTCCCCCGCCCCGCCCCACAGCGTGTCCTGCCCCGCCTGGCCGTCCAGACCGTCGGCCCCGCCGCCACCCTGCAACAGGTCGTCTCCGTCACCCCCCCACAGCGAATCAAGGCCCAAGCCGGCGATCAGGGTGTCGTTGCCCGCTCCGCCCAGCAGGTGGTTGTTGCCCTCGGGATCCTCCAGGTGGTCGTTGCCATCCTCGCCCGACAGGGTGTCATGGCCCGCCTCGCCAAACAGGCGGTCGCTGTCGGACCCGCCATAAAGCCGGTCATTGCCACCGCCCCCGCGCAGGATGTCGCCGCCCAGTCCGCCATACAGAAGATCATCCCCGTCCTGGCCCAGCAGGCTGTCATTGCCCTCATCGCCGAACAGGCTGTCCTGGCCCGCCTGCCCCTGCAGCAGGTCATTGCCGCTGCCGCCGCGCAACAGGTCGTTGCCGTCCCCGCCCTGGACGCTGTCATTGCCGGCCCCGGCCGAGACGGTGTCGTTGCCCGCGCCTGCCTGCACCTGATCCGGCCCGCCCGCCCCCAGCAGCTGGTCGGCACGCTCGGTCCCGAAGATCCACTGGCCGACGGTGCTGGGCGGAGGAGTGACCTTGACCGGGTCCAGCGCCGGCAGGGTGTAATGCGCGATGGGGAACATGCCGTTCCCGAAGTCCGACGGCACCAGCCCCTTGCCGTCGCGCGTCCGGATCTCAAGGATCGAATTGCCGTAAACGATCCGCATTCCCCAGGCCTGCGGCGCAAAGGCAAGCTGCCAGGTGCTGCGGATCATGCCCAGCATGGACAGGTCCAGGCGGTCCACCCCGGCTTCAAAGTCGGAAATCACAACGCGGCCGTCAACGCGGGTGACGGCAAAGATATCCGCGCCATTCCCGCCCGACAGGGTGATATTGGCATTGCCGGTGACCAGGATGTCGTCGCCCGCCCCGCCGCGAAGCTGCGTGGTGGACGATGCCGCGACCAGCAGATCGTCGCGATCGGTTCCCTCGGCCACGCCCGCGCCGGCCATGGCGGTCTTGCCGATCCCGCCCGGGTCGATGACAAGCTGCGTCATCCCGGTTTCCCGGGCCGAGGTGACCAGCAGCACGATCTTGCCCGCGATCACGACCGCTTCGATCGCACTGACGCGGCCCAGGGTCATCGCGTTGGTGTCGACAATGGTCTGCAGGTGCAGAAGCCTGCCATCCGGCAGAAGGGTGAAGACGCTGATCCCGCCGTCCGCGCCGCCCGCGATCACATAGCCCCGCCCGTCCACCACGGCCGTGGCAAGCGCCGTCACCGACTGGAACCGTGTCGTCAGCTCGTCCAGGACGTGATCGGTCGCGGTCAGCTTGCCGGTCTTGTCCAGCCGGAACACCGACAAGGACGAGGACGTGTTCCCCGCCATCACCACGAAGCTGCGCCCCGCGACCTGCAGCACGGCAAAGTCGGACGGGACATCATAGCCGGTTCCCTCGGCTGCGGTGTGGATATGGCCGGCGCCCAGCATCCCGTTCGCGCCGATCGCATGGGTCGAGACGAAGTTGCCCAGACCCGAGATCGCGACCAGCAGGCGCTGCCCGTCCACGGTGGCCATGACGATCTTGTCCAGCGAAGCCTCGGCCACGCCCTGGGGCTGCGGCAGATCGACCGAGGACACGGGGGAAAGCCGGCCATCCGGATCGATCCGGTTCACCTCGATCGTCAGGCGGTCGGCACGGGCCGAAACCAGGAACTGGCCTTGCTCCGTCACGATCTGGCTGCTGGCAGACAGCTTCGCGCCGATCTTGTCTGCGGGGAACAATTGGCCGAAGCTGCCCAGCCTGCCCTTGTCATCCACCACCAGCCCCGCCACCCCGGCGCCCGACATGCCGCCGATCATAAGGGCGGTCTTGCCGTCCTGGCCCAGCACCGTCAGCCTGGGCTGCGCGTGATAGGTGAAATTGGCGGGAAAGCCCGCAGCCTGCCCCCGGATCAGGGGGGCCAGGGGATCGCCGATGCGATAGCTGGACAGGCCGCCCGTCGCGTTCACGGCAAATACCATCCACTGCCCCCCGGTCTGGGCCAGGGCCAGGTCGGTCACATTGGACAGCCAGCGTTGCTGCGTCGTGCCATAGGTGACAACATGACGATAAGTGATCATCGGGTCGGTTCGTTGCGCGATTCAGCCAAAAGCCCGCCGGGGGCCTTGGCTAACAGAACCCTAATCCGCGTCTTGGGAAAAGGTTGCCTTTCAAAGGTTTTAACGAAATCTTTAGATGTCGAAGGCCAGCGGCCCATAGATGATCAGGCCCGGCTGCGACACGGCCGAAGCCTCCATCATCGCGGCCATGCCATCCACCGTGGTGCGGATCAGCCGCTGGTGGGGATGGCCTACCGATTCCGCGAACAGCGCGGGCGTGTCACCGGGCAGGCCATGGGCACGCAGGCCGCGTGCCAGCTCGGGAAAGCTGCGTTGGCCCATGAACACCACGGTGGTGACGGCCGGATCGGCGATGGCCGCCCAGTTGATGTCGCCGGGAAGCTGGCCCGTCACGTCCGCCCCGGTGATGAACTGCACCCGCCGCGCGGTCAGCCGCCGGGTCAGCGGGATCCCCGCCGCCGCCGCCGCCGCACTGGCCGAGGTGACGCCGGGCACGATCTCGAACCCAATACCCGCCTGGGCCAGCGCCACCAGCTCCTCCTCCAACCGGCCGAAGAAGCCCGCGTCGCCCGATTTCAGCCTCACCACCCGGCGCCCCGCCAGGGCATGTTCGACCAGCAGCGCGTTCACGTGATCCTGCCGGGCCGAGGGTCGCCCGGCGCGCTTGCCCACCGCGATCAGTTCGGCCCCCGGTCCCGCGTGATCCAGCACCGGCCCGGATGCCAGGTCGTCGAACAGCACCACATCGGCCCGCGCCAGGCGGTCCACGGCCTTCAGGGTCAGCAACTCAGGATCGCCCGGCCCGGCGGATACGAGCGACACGAAACCGGGAAAGGGGGCGGGTTCAGGCAACGGGGCGGCTTTCGTCCGGGGATTTCCAGCTATACCACCCATCGCGGGCCAGACAATCCGCCGGGGTGAAACTTTCCGCCCCGCAGCGACGTGAGCCGGGAAGAAACAAAAGGAAAGCCATGACCGTCATCTGCTGGTTTCGCCGTGTGCTGCGGCTGGACGACCATCCCGCGCTTGTCGCCGCCGCCCAGGACGGGCCGGTGATTCCCCTGGTGGTCCTGGACCCGGCCGAGGCGCGGGACCACCCCGCATCCGCCCAGCGGCAGGCGATGGCGCTGCCCGACCTTGACGCCAGCTTGCGAAGGGCTGGCAGCCGGTTGATCGTGCGGCGCGGCGATCCGGCCACCGTGCTGGCCCAGGCCATCCGCGACAGCGGCGCCCGGGCGGTCCATGCGACGCAGGGATCGCCCTTTGCCAGCGACGCGGGGCTGGATGCGGTGGCCGCAGGGGCGGGGGCGCAACTGCACCTGCATCCGCTGGCCGACCTGGTCCCGCGCGGCAGCGTGCTGACCGGCGGCGGCACCCGCTTCAAGGTCTTCACCCCCTTCTGGCGCGCCCTGCGCAAGACGCCCATCGCCCAGCCCCTGCCCGCACCGCGCCTGTCCCCGCCAGCCGACTGGCCCCACAGCGATGGCCTAGACTGGCCCGAGGCGCGGGCGGCCATGAATCGCGGCTGGGATGTCATGGCCCGCCATGTCCAGGCCGGGGAAAGCAAGGCGCACGACCGGCTGGAGGCCTTTCTGGGCCGCGTGGATGCCCGCTATGGCGCGCGCCGCGACCTGCCGGCCGACCCAGATGCGACCTCGGGCCTGTCGGACGCCCTTGCGGTTGGGGAAATCAGCGCCCGTCGCCTGTGGCACAGGGCGCTGCACGCGCAGGACGCCGGCCGGGGCGGGATCGAGGATTTCCTTCGCGAACTGGCCTGGCGCGATTTTGCCCGCGACCTGTTCGACGATGCACCCGACATGGCCCGGTCCTGCTGGAAGCCGGACTGGAACCGCTTTCCCTGGCGCGGCGACAGTCCCGATGCCGCGGCCTGGCGGCAGGGCCGGACCGGCGTTGCGATGGTCGATGCCGGGATGCGGGAAATGTATGCCACGGGCCGGATGCACAACCGCGTGCGCATGATCACCGCCAGCTATCTGGTCAAGCACCTGATGACGGACTGGCGGATTGGGCTGGACTGGTTCGCCCGGTGCCTGACCGACTGGGATCCGGCCAGCAACGCGATGAACTGGCAATGGGTGGCGGGCTGCGGACCCGATGCCTCGCCCTATTTCCGGGTCTTCAATCCCGAAGGGCAGGCCGCCAAGTTCGACGGAAAGCGGCGCTACCAGGACCATTGGCTGAAGCCGGGCGCCGACGGCACGCCCGAGTTCGCCGCAGCGGTGCCCCGTGCCTGGGGCTTTGATCCGCAAGCCCCTGCCCTGCCCGCCATCGATCTGGGACAGGGCCGGCAGCGGGCGCTTGAGGCTTATGCCCGGTTCAAGCGATAGCCCCCTGCCGCGCGCCAGCCCAAGACCAGGACCGCAAGCGCCGAAAGCGCCAGAACCGGGACATTGGCGGTCGACAGGTTCGCCACGAAAATCCCGGTCAGTGCCCAGATGACGCCGGCGGGATAGGCCCATTCGCCGGGCCGCGCCGCCTGCACCGCCAGGGCGGCGCCCGTGACCGCCAGCAGGCACAGGATCGCCGCCGCCTGTTCCGACATCACGCCAAAGCCCCCCACCACCAGCCCGAAGGACGCACCCGTCGCCGCCGTCAGCCAGCCCGCGTAAAGCGCCACGGGCCGCACCTGCCAGACCGCATCCTGCCGCCCCGCGCGCAGAAAGGCCGCCAGCGCCGGCACCAGCATCGCCACGATGAGGACGGTGGCGCCGATGGGGGTGCGATGCGCGGTCTCGATCCAGAAGGCACCAAGGGCCAGGCTGACCAGCAGCGCGGGCCGCATCGGCTGCCAGTCGGGATCCTCGCGCCGCTTCCAGGCGCCGAACGCCGATCCGGCCACCAGCCAGGCGAAGATCAGCCCCCAGATCGAGAAGGCCCAGCCCGCCGGCTGGATCGGCGGATCGGCCTGCGGGATCGGGAACTGGTCGGGCCGATAGCCGCCAAAGCCGTTCGACAGCATGGGCGAGACGGCAAAAGCCACCGCTGCCAGCAGGACAAGGATCGAAAGCGTTCTGCGCATATGGGCTCCGTTGGTCACATCTGCGTTCGTAACGCCGCACGGGCCAGATCCAGATCCCCCGGCGTGTTGATGTTGAAAAAGGGATCGGCCGGACCCGATGTCCAGGCGGCGGTGGCCGCGCCGTGCACCTGCGCAAAGCCGCGCACCCGGCGCCCGCCCCCTGCCAGAAAGGCGCGCAGATCGTCGCGCAGGGCCGTGGGCCACAGCCCGAAGGTCGGGTGATCGCGGACCACACCCTTGGCGTCGCGGCTGGCGGCTAGGACGATGCCGTTGCCGGCGCGGGAAAGGCGTTCGGCAAGGTCGGCGGGAAAGAAGGGGGTGTCTCCTGCCACCGACAGAACCCGGTCGGCCCCCACAAGGGCTGCCCAGTCCATTCCCGCCAGGATCCCAGCCAACGGTCCCGGAAAATCCGGAAGGCCGTCGGGCAGGACCGGCAGGCCGAAGGCCGCGAACCGGGCCGGATCGCCATTCGCGTTCAGCGCGACCCGCCCGCATTGCGGCGCCAGCCGGTCGATGATCCGGGCCAGCATGGGCTGCCCGGCCAGATCCAGCAGGCACTTGTCGCCGCCGCCCATGCGGGTCGCAAGGCCTCCGGCAAGGATGATGGCGGGGGGATGGGTCATGTTCCCTTTGTCGCGCGGCAGGAAAACGGAGGCAAGGCCGCCTTGGTGGCCAGCCGCTGACGGTTGCGGACGCGGGCATCTGGGCGCATCCTTGCGCCCATTGCCTGCCGCCAGGACCGTCCGCGCATGAGACACGATCCCCTGCCCCCCTTCCAGACCGAGGCCTCGCTGCCCGATCTGCCCTTCGACCGCATCGATGCCCTGATCCGCTCGAAGGCCGCCGAACTTGGTCTTGACCTGCACAATGGCCACCGCCGGTCCACCTGGTGCAAGTTGCCCGACGGCAGCGAGTTCGGGGCGAAGATGGGGCCGACCGGCAGCATCCTTTACGTCCGCGCCCATTCGCGCGACCGGTTGCACGAACTGCGCGAAACGGTCGAACAGCACCTGGACGGCAGCCTGGCAGGCCTGGATCCGGCTTGGTCCTCGCTTGATCGTCCGGGCGCGCATCCGCCGAACTTCAGCCTTGCCCGCGTGGCGGGATCGCAGCGGATCGCGGCGGATTTCATCAGGCTGCGGCTGGAAGGGGACGATCTGGGGCGCTTTGCCCGCGACCTGATCCACTTCCGTCTGGTCCTGCAGCCCCAGGGGGCAGGCACGCCGTCATGGCCGGTGATCGGCCCCGATGGGCGCACGATCTGGCCTGCGGGCGCAGCGGCCTTGCACCGGCCCGCCTATACCGTTCGCCATGTCGATGCCGCTGCAGGCTGGCTGGAGACGGATGTGTTCATCCACGACACCGGACGGGCCTGCAGCTTTGCCGCAACGGCAGTGCCCGGAACTCTCGTCGGCTTGACCGGGCCTGGCGGCGGCGGGATCGCCACGGGAAAGGTCTTGCTGATCGGCGGTGACGAGACCGCCTATCCTGCCCTGGCGCGCATCCTGGAAGCCGCCGCGCCGGACGGCACGGGCGACTGCTACCTGTTCGGCGCAAGGGCGGATTATCCGTTGCCCCGTCACCCCGGCATCCGCGTGATCCACGCCCCCCGGGGCGAAGCGGACCTGGCCCGAATCCTGCAACGGCATGGGATTGCCGCAGACGGTATCTGGTTTGCCACGGAGCGGTCGCGCCTGACGCCGCTGAAGGAAGCCGTCGCCACCGGGAAGATCCCGGCCTCGCGCGCGCATCTTGCAGCCTATTGGACCGCATGAGGGCGCAACGCGGTCCGAATAGTTGACAATTTTACATGGCTGATTGATACCGGCCCGAAATCTGCGGGACGGTCCGAGTCCCTGCGTCGACTGCATCGCATCCGCCGATTGCGGATCAGGAAGCCAAGGAATGCCATGACCCACCTGCCTTTGTTCCGTCCTGGCCCGGCCCTTGCCCTTGCATTGGCCTGTCTGCTGGCGCCGCTGGCCCAAGCCCAGGATGCGCCGACTGCACCGCCGCAAGCCCAAGTCCAGTCCCAGGCCGAACAGCCGGCGGCACCCGCGCCCCTTGCCGCCCCGCCGGCCACCACGGCGGATCCGGCCGCTTCCGCCCCGGCTGCCGCGCCGCAGCCAGCCGTGCCCCAGCCAGCGGAGACCCAGCCAGCCGAGCCTGCGCCGGTGGCCGAGTTCCTGCCCCAGACGATGCAGGATGCGCTGGCGCCAATCCTGACGCCGCCCGCGCGCGATCCGAACCTGCCCCATGACCTGTCCCCAATGGGGATGTTCTGGGCCGCGGATATCGTGGTCAAGGCTGTGATGATCGGCCTTGCCATCGCATCGGTCATCACCTGGACGGTTCTTGTGGTGAAGGCCCTGGAACTGTGGGGTGCAAGCGCGACCGCCCAAAAGGGCATCCGCCGGATCCAGCGCGCAGGCTCGCTCGATGCCGCCGTAGCGGCCAGCGGCAACCGGCGCGATGCGGTGTCCCGCATGATCCGCCAGGCCGCCGACGAATACCGCAGGTCAGAACCCGCCTTGAAGATCGCGGGCGACCACGGCGTCAAGGAACGGGTCGAATCCCAGCTTGAGCGGATCGAGGCCGTGGCCGGCCGTCGCATGGGCCGGGGCACCGGCGTGCTGGCGACCATCGGGTCGACCGCGCCTTTCGTGGGCCTGTTCGGGACCGTCTGGGGGATCATGAACAGCTTCATCGGCATTTCCGAATCTCAGACCACGAACCTGGCCGTGGTGGCCCCCGGCATCGCCGAGGCGCTGCTGGCAACCGCCATCGGCCTGGTTGCGGCGATTCCGGCCGTGGTGATCTACAACGTCTTCGCCCGCGGCATCACCGGCTATCGCCTGCGCCTTGCCAATGCGGCGGCGGGCGTGCGCCAACTGGTCAGCCGCGACCTGGATTTCCGCGGCCTCGTCGCGAAGGAGGGCTGAGCCATGGCAGGCGGGATCCGCGAAACCGGCGACGACCTGGTCGAGAACCACGAGATCAACGTCACCCCCTTCATCGACGTGATGCTGGTCTTGCTGATCATCTTCATGGTCGCCGCGCCGCTGGCGACGGTCGATGTGAATGTCGACCTGCCGGTGTCCAATGCCACCCCCGCGGAACGCCCCGACCAGCCGGTCTATGTGACCGTCAAGCCCGACCTGACGCTGGCGCTTGGCAACCAGGACATCGCGCCGGGCGGCCTTGCCGCCGCCCTGGCCACCGCGACCGGCGGGGACCGCGAGCAGCGCATCTTCCTTCGTGCCGACCGCGAAGTGGCCTATGGCGACCTGATGGAGACCATGAACACCCTGCGCGACACGGGCTATCTGAAGATCGCTCTTGTCGGGCTTGAATCCACCACCGGGGCCGCGCCCGCCCCTGCGGAGCCTGGGCAATGACCGGCCGCGCCGGCAGCATGATCCGTGACGGCGCGCTGTGGGGCGGCGCCTCGGTCCTGGTGCTGGCGCTGCATCTGGGCGGTGCCTTGTGGCTGATGCACCGGGCCGAGGCCGGGGCCCCGCCCCCGGGCCTGCCGGAACCCGTCTTCGTGGACCTGGCCCCCGCCGAAGAGCCGGCCGAGGAAGCCATAGCCCCGGTCGAGGAGGCGGCGGACGAGCCGGAGGAGGTGGCCGAGGAACCGGTTCAACCCGAGCCCCAGCCCGAACCCGAACTCCAGCCGGAACAGGTGGCGGAACCCCTGGATCTGCCGCCGCTGCCGGAACTGGAACCGCTTGACGACATGGCCGAACTGTTTCCGCCCGCGCCGCCGGAACTGGAAACCCCGCCGGCCGTCGCGCTGAGCAGTTCTGCCCGCCCCGAGCGCCGCCCCGAGCGAGAGCCGGAACCGGTTCGTCAGGCCGAGCCGCGCCGGGAACAGCGTCGCGAACCCGAACCGCAGCGTCAGGCGGAACCGCGCCGCCAGGAACAGCCTGCGCCGCAGCAGCAAGCCCGCCGCGCCGACCAGGGCGCGGGCGGCACCGGCGCCGCCGGCCCAAGCCCGCAGCAGAAGGCCAGCCTGATGTCGCAGTGGGGCGGCCAGATCCGGTCCTGCATCAGCCGCCGCGCCTCGGCGCCGCGCGGGGTCCGCGAAGGCGGGCGGGTGACGCTGCGCCTGTCGGTGTCCCGCAGCGGCTCGATCCAGGGGGTCGGGGTCGCCGGGTCCTCCGGCATTGCGGCGCTGGACCAGGCTGCGGTGCAGGCGGCGCAGCGTGCTGGGCGCTGCCCCCGTGCGCCATCCGAACTGACCGATGCCAGCTACGCCTTCGACCTGCCGATCAATCTCCAGGTCCGCTGACACGGGATGGGGGCTGTCCGCCCCCGGGGGCCTGACGGCCACTCCCCCGAGGATCTTTTCGCCAAGGCGAAGGCCAGGGCCTCAGGCGAAGACCTGCGGCTGGTCGATGCGCAGGCGGGCGATGATCGCCTCGATCCGGCTCAGGTGCTGGCGGATTGCCAGGACGGCTGCCGGGGCGTCGCGACGACGCAGGGCGCCTAGGATCTCGCGATGTTCCTTGAAAGCCGTATCGGCGCCATAGGACAGCGACAGATAGCGCGCCCGGTCCATGTGGCCCTTGTTTTCCTTGACCAGGGTCCACACGAACTCAACCCCCGCGAAGGTGCAGATGTCGTGGTGGAACTGGTCGTCCAGGGCATGGAACCGCCTTCGGTTCCCTGCCGCGATTTCCTCGGCCTGGAGGTCGATCAGGCCGTCGAGCGCGGCGAAATGATCATCGGTCAGGCGGTCGACCGCGACGCGCATGCAAGCCTCTTCAAGCGCGGCGCGGATGAAATAGGCCTGCAGCACGGCCTCTTCCGAGATGGGCGTCACGATGGTCGCGCGTTGCGGCCGGATCTCGATAAAGCCCAGTTGCGACAGCCGGTAGAAGGCGTCGCGCACCGGCTGGCGGGACACGCCCATCTGGGCCGCCACCTCGGCCTCGGACAGCTTGGCGCCCGGCGGCAGGGTCAGGTTGACGACGCGGTCGTAAAGCAACTCGAAGATCTGGTCGGTGACCGTGCGGGTCCGCCCGCCGTCCAGCACCGGCAGATCGATCAGCGACAGACCTCGTGGAGACGGCATCACGACACCTCATTGACCACTCTTGCAAACTAGCATATTAGATGAGTAGTTGCGATACAAGTGCGACTCGAAGGGGGGAGGATGGGCTTGCTGGACGAGGATCGGCTGTTTCCGCTAGACGGACGCGCCCGCGACCTGGCGCGCGGACTTTATGCGGATATCCGCGACCTGCCCATCGTCAGCCCCCACGGCCATACCGATCCCCGCTGGTTCGCCGAGGACCAGCCCTTTCCCGATCCGGCGCAGCTGTTCGTCACGCCTGACCATTACGTCTTCCGGATGCTGTGCAGCCAGGGCATGGCGCTGACCGATCTGGGTGTGCCGCGCGTGGATGGCGGGCCGACCGAGACCGACGGGCGCAAGATCTGGCGGCTGTTCGCGCGGAACTTTCACCTGCTGCGTGGCACGCCGTCGCGGCTGTGGCTGGACCACAGCTTCCAGCATGTCTTCGGCATCGACCGGCCGCTGACGGAACAAACGGCGGATTGGTATTACGACCACATCGCCGACTGCCTGGCGCGCCCCGAGTTCCGGCCCCGCGCGCTGTTCAAGCGGTTCAACATCGAGGTCATCGCCACGACCGAAGCCGCGACCGACGATCTGCGCTGGCACCGGATGATCCGCGAATCGGGCTGGGACGGCCGCGTCGTCACCGCCTATCGCCCCGACGGGGTGGTGGACCCCGAAATGGCGGGTTTTGCCGACAACGTGGCGCTGCTGGGGGAACAGACCGGCTTCGACACCGCGACCTGGGACGGATACCTGGACGCGCACCGGGCGCGCCGGGCGTTCTTCAAAAACCACGGCGCGACCTCCAGCGACCACGGCCATGCCACGGCGCGGACCGAGGATCTGGCGCAGGCCGATGCCGCGGCCTTGTTCGGCAAGGCCCTGCGCGGCCAGTGCAGCGCGGATGAAGCCGATGCCTTCCGCGGCCACATGCTGACCGAAATGGCGCGGATGAGCCTTGAGGACGGGCTGGTCCTGCAGATCCACCCTGGCTCGCGGCGCAACCATTCCGATCCGGTCATGGCGGTGCATGGCCGCGACAAGGGCTTCGACATTCCCGGCCGCACCGATTACGTCGCGGCCCTGCGCCCCTTGCTGAACGCGGTGGGGATGCGCCCCGACCTGACGGTGATCCTGTTCACGCTGGACGAGACCGCCTATTCGCGCGAACTGGCGCCCCTCGCGGGGGTCTATCCCTGCCTGCGGCTTGGCCCGCCCTGGTGGTTCCACGACAGCCCCGAGGGGATGCGCCGCTTCCGCGAGATGACCACGGAAACCGCCGGCTTCTACAACACCGTGGGCTTCAACGACGATACCCGCGCCTTCTGCTCGATCCCCGCGCGCCATGATGTCGCGCGCCGCGTGGATTGCGCCTTTCTTGCCACCCTTGTCGCCACCGGACGCCTTCGCGAGGACGAAGCATCCGACCTGGCGCATGACCTGACCTACGGCCTCGCCAAGAAGGCCTACAAACTCTGAGCTTCACCAACGGGAGGAAACCATGAAGTTCGTCAAGACCACCTTCGCCGGATTGCTGATCTCGGCCGCCTTCGCAAGCGGTGCCGCGGCGGCCGAATGCGAAATCACCCTGCGGTCTTCCGACACCCATCCCGACGGCTATCCGACCGTCGAGGGCGTCAAGGCCATGGCCGCCGAGGTCAAGGAAAAGACCGAGGGCCGCATCTGCATCGAGGTCTTCCCGTCGTCCCAGCTGGGCGAGGAAAAGGACACGATCGAGCAAACCCAGTTCGGCGTGATCGACATGGTGCGCGCCTCGTTCGGGTCGTTCAACGACATCGTGCCGATCACGCAGACCCTGTCGCTGCCCTATCTCTACACCTCTCCCGAACACCAGCACGCGGTGATGGACGGTCCCATCGGCGAGGAGATCGCCGCCGCCTTCGAGGAAAAGGACCTGATCGCCCTTGCCTATTACGATGGGGGCGCGCGCAACTTCTACAACTCGCAGAAGCCGATCCAGACGGTCGAGGACCTGAAGGGCATGAAGTTCCGCGTCATGCAGAACGACGTCTTCGTGGACATGATGTCGGCCCTGGGCGCCAATGCCACGCCGATGCCTTACGGCGAGGTGTATTCGTCCATCCAGACCGGCGTCATCGACGGGGCCGAAAACAACTTCCCCTCCTATGACAGTTCGGGCCATGCCGAGGTCGCGAAATACTTCACGCTGGACCAGCACCTGATGGTCCCGGAACTGGTCGCGGTGTCGAAGACCTCGTGGGAGAAACTGTCGCCCGAGGACCAGGAGATCATGCGCACGGCTGCCAAGAACTCGGCCACCATTCAGCGCCAGCTTTGGGCGGAACAGGAAAAGGCCAGTGAGGAAAAGGTCATCGCGGCGGGCGCCGAGGTCATCAGGGACGTGGACAAGACCGCCTTCATCGAGGCAATGGCCCCCGTCTATGAAAAATACGTGACCACGCCCGAAGCGCAGGACCTGGTCAAGCGCATCCGGGAAACCCAGCCGGCCCAGTAACCATCCAGCCCGCGGCGCTTTCGCCGCGGGCTTCTTCCATTCTTGAAATCGAAAAGGTGACGCCATGCTGGGCAGCATCGCCGCGTTGTCGCGTCTCAATTCCCGGCTTTCGCGGATCAGCCTGTGGCTGGCCGGAAGCGGGCTTGTGGCGATGACGATCATCGTCTTCGCGCAGGTCTTCATGCGCTATGTCATGAACGACAGCCTGTTATGGGTGGAACCCGTCGCGATCCTGCTGATGAGCTGGTTCATCTTCCTGGGATCCGCAGTGGGGGTTCATGAAAGCTTCCACATGGGCTTCGACGTGCTGCTGTTCTTCCTGCCCGAAGGCGCGGGAACCTGGCTGAGGGCGCTGTCCGATCTGGCGGTGCTGACCTTCAGCATCGGCATGGCGGTCTATGGCTGGCAGCTGATGGAGCGGACCTGGGATTCGACGCTGCCGGTGATCCGGCTGCCCGGCGGCTTTTCCTACATGCCGCTGTTCGTGGGCGGCGTCCTGATGACGCTTTTCGTGCTGGAACACCTGCTGAACCGCCTGTCGGGACGCAAGGCCGAGGCCGAGCCCGACGCCGAAGACATCCTCATGACCGAGGCCTGACATGGAATACCTGATCCTCTTCGGCGTCTTCACCGTCCTGATGCTGATCGGCACGCCGATCGCCTTTTGCCTTGGCATATCCAGCCTGGCCACCGTGGGTTACATGGGCCTGCCGCCGCTGGTGGTCTTCCAGCGGCTGTCGGCGGGGATTTCCGTCTTCACGCTGATGGCCATTCCCTTCTTCATCTTCGCGGGCGACCTGATGGTCCGGGGCGGCATCGCCGCGCGGATCGTGGCCTTTGCCGGATCGCTGATCGGCCATGTCCGTGGGGGCTTGGGCCAGGTCAACATCGCGGCCTCGACCCTGTTCGGCGGCATTTCCGGATCGGCGGTGGCCGAGGCCGCGGCCGTCGGCGGCATCATGATCCCGCAGATGAAGGAACGCGGCTACGGCGCGGATTATGCGGTCAACGTGACCTCGATGTCGGCGCTGATCGCGCTGCTTCTGCCGCCCAGCCACAACATGATCATCTACTCGATCTCGGGCGGGGGGCGGATTTCCATCGCCGACCTGTTCACGGCGGGCATCATTCCCGGCCTGCTGCTGGCGGCGGCGCTGTCGGTCACGGCCTATATCGTCGCCCGCAAGCGCGGCTACCCGACCGAGGCCTTTCCCGGCTTTGCCCGGGTCGGATACTATCTGCTGCAATCGCTGCCGGGGATGCTGCTGATCGCGATCATCTTCGGCGGGGTGCGGTCGGGCGTGTTCACGGCCACCGAAAGCTCCTGCATCGCGGTCATCTACGCCGTCCTGGTGACGGTGCTGGTCTATCGCAGCATGTCCTGGAGGGACTTCGTCCATGCCACGCAGCAGGCGGTGCGCACCACGGCGATGGTGCTGCTGATCATCGGCATGGCGGGCGCCTTCGGCTGGCTGATGGCCTATCTGCATGTGGCGCAGATCTCGCTCAACTGGATGCAGTCGGTGTCGGACAACCCGCTGGTGATCCTGCTGATGATCAACATCGTGCTGCTGGTTTTGGGCACCTTCATGGACATGTCGCCGCTGATCATCATCACGACGCCGATCTTTCTGCCGGTGGTCGCGGCCTTTGGCGTCGATCCGGTGCATTTCGGCGTCATCATGATCCTGAACCTGGGGATCGGGCTGAACACGCCGCCGCTGGGCCCGGTCCAGTTCGTCGCCGCCGCCGTGGCCCGGATATCGATCTGGGAAGCCATGCGCAGCGTCTGGCCCTTCTATATCGCGGGCCTGACCGTGCTGATGCTGGTGACCTATGTCCCCGCCTTGTCGCTGTGGCTGCCGAGCGTGTTCAAATGAGCGATCCCATCCGCACCGTCCTGGCCCATTCGCCCGAACTGATGGTCGTCCGCTTCGCCTTCCGGGCGGGCGACCAAGGGGCGCTGCATTCCCACCCCCATGTGCAATCGACCTATGTGCAGTCGGGCCGCTATCGCTTCACCGTGGATGGCCGCGAATTCGAGGTCGGGCCGGGCGACGCCTTTGTCATCCCGTCCCATGCCCAGCACGGCTGCACCTGTCTTGAAGGGGGCGAGTTGATCGACAGCTTCACCCCCCGCCGCGACGATTTCCTGTGAAAGGCTCTGCTATGACCACCCATGTCGAAACCCGCCAGGCGGTTCATCCCGATCATGCGAAAGGCATGGACACCCAAGCCCTGCGCCGCAATTTCCTGGCCGAGGGGCTGTTCGCCCGGGCGGAAATCCGGCTGGTCTATACCCATTACGACCGCTTCGTGGTGGGCGGCGCGGTCCCGGACGGCGCCGACATCACGCTGGACAAGATCGCCGAAACCAGGACCGCGACCTTCCTGGAACGGCGCGAGATGGGCATCGTCAATATCGGCGAGGCCGGATCGGTCACGGCGGCGGGCCAGACCTGGGACATGAAGAACGGCGACGTGCTCTACCTGGGCATGGGATCCGGCGCGGTGACCTTTAGCGGCAAGGGGCGGTTCTACATCACCTCCTGCCCCGCGCATCGCGAACTGCCCTGCCGGCTGATTACCGTCGATGAGGCCAAGGAGATGAAGACCGGCGCGGTCGAGACCTCGAACAAGCGCACCATCCGCCAGTTCATCCACCCCCTGGTGATGGAAAGCTGCCAGCTCGTGCTGGGTTATACTACGCTCGAGGACGGATCGGTCTGGAACACCATGCCTGCCCATGTCCACGACCGCCGGATGGAGGCATACCTGTATCACGGCATGGAGCCGGAATCGCGCGTCCTGCACCTGATGGGCGAGCCGCAGGAAACCCGCCATATCTTCGTGGGCAACGAACAGGCGGTGATCTCGCCCCCCTGGTCGATCCATTCGGGCGCGGGCATCGGCGGCTATACCTTCATCTGGGCCATGGCGGGCGACAATGTCGATTACACCGACATGGACTTCGTCCAGCCGGGGGATCTGCGGTGAGCGCGTTTTCCCTGGACGGCCAGACAGCGCTTGTCACCGGCGCCAACACCGGCATCGGCCAGGCCATCGCCGTGGCCATGGCACAGGCGGGGGCCGAGGTGATCGCCGCGGGTCGGCGTGATTGCGATCAGACGCTGGCGCTGATGGGCCAGGTTTCTGAAAAGGCGGGCCGCCAGATGCGGCTGGACTTCAGCGACCCGATGGCCGCGCGCGATGTCTTTGCCAGCGAACGCATCGACATCCTGGTCAACAACGCGGGCATCATCCGCCGCGCCGATGCGGTCGATTTCACCGAGGCCGACTGGGACGAGGTGATGGACACCAACCTCAAGGCGCTGTTCTTCACCTGCCAAGCCTTCGCCAGGGCGGCCTTGCCGCGCGGGCGGGGCAAGATCGTCAACATCGCCAGCCTGCTGTCCTTCCAGGGCGGCATCCGGGTGCCGTCCTATACCGCCTCCAAGCACGGCGTGGCAGGCCTGACCAAGCTGATGGCGAACGAATGGGCGGCGGCTGGCCTCAACGTCAACGCCATCGCGCCGGGCTATATCGAGACCAACAATACTACCGCCCTGCGCGCCGATCCGGTCCGCAACCGCGCGATCCTGGACCGCATCCCGGCGGGCCGCTGGGGCCGGGCCGAAGATATCGGCCAGACCGCCGTGTTCCTCTCGGCGCCTGCGTCCGACTATGTCAACGGCGCGGTCCTGAATGTCGATGGAGGCTGGCTTGCACGATAGGCTATATCGCGACCCCACGCCCAAGGCGGGCATCGTCCACCTGGGCCTTGGCGCCTTCTTCCGCGCTCATGGTGCAGTCTATGTGGCCGAGGCCGGGAACTGGGGCATCACGGGCGTTTCGCTGCAATCGCCGGGCACGCGCGACAGGCTGCGCCCGCAGGGCTGGGCCTATACTGCGCTTGAACTGGGACCGGACGGCGAGAAGCCGCAGGTGGTCACGGTCCTGCGCGACGTGCTGGTCGCGCCGGAAGACCCGCAGGCCGTCCTGGATGTCATGGCCGCACCCGACACGCATGTCGTCAGCCTGACGGTGACGGAAAAGGGCTATTGCCACGAACCCTCGACCGGCAAGCTGAACCGCGACCATCCCGATATCCGGCATGACCTGGAAAATCCGCTGCCAAGATCGGCGCCGGGTTTCCTGGTCCGCGCCCTGGCCCTGCGCCACGCGACGGGGCTGCCACCCTTCACCGTGCTTTGCTGCGACAACCTGCCGGAAAACGGGCGGGTGGTGCAGGGCGTGGTTGGGGAACTTGCCCGCCTGATCGACCCAGCCTTGGCCCAATGGATCGAGGCGCAGGGCGCGTTCCCCGCGACCATGGTGGACCGGATCGTGCCTGCGACCACGCCCACCGACCTGGACCGGCTGGAGGCTGCGTCCGGGTATCGCGATGAAGCGCCGGTGATGCACGAACCCTTCCGCCAATGGGTTGTCGAGAATCATTTCTGCGGCCCCCGTCCGGCCTTTGAGACGGTCGGCGTGCAGATGGTGGCCGATGTGACGCCCTTTGAACACATGAAGCTGCGGATGCTGAACGGCACGCATTCCAGCCTTGCCTATCTGGGCTATCTGGCCGGCCATGAGACCATCGCCGAAACCATGGCCGATCCGGTCTTTGCCGATTTCGTGCGTGGGCTGTGGCGGGACGAGATCATCCCGGCCCTGACCCCTCCGCCCGGCGAGGATTTGGGGGCCTATGCCGATGCGCTTGCCGCGCGCTATGCGAATCCGGCGATCCGGCACCGGACCTGGCAGATCGCCATGGACGGCAGCCAGAAGCTGCCGCAGCGCATCCTTGGCACCATTGCAGAGGGCCGCGCTGCGGGCCGCGCCGTGCCGGGCCTGACCTTGGCCGTGGCGGCTTGGATGCGCTATGCCTCGGGGCGCGACGAACAGGGCGCGGTGATCGAGGTCAAGGATCCCTTGGCCCCGCGTCTCGCCGCGCTGTGGCGCGACGATCCGGCGCAGACCGTGGCGGGCTTCCTGGCCCTGGCCGAGGTCTTTCCGCCCGCGCTGCGCGACGATGCGGGCTTCGCGGCGGACCTGACGGCGGCGCTGTCGGGGCTGATGAAAGACGGCGCGCGGGCCATGGTCGCGGGCCGCGTCGCCGCCTGACACCAAGGGGCAAGGGCCTGGGCCCTCGCCCACCATGGTTACGCCTTTTCCGCCAAGGCCTGTTGCACCAGGGCGCCGCGATGGCGGATGACCTTGCTGCTGAGGTTGTGGCCCGCCGCGATGGCCGCCGCGCAATCCGCGCCCGACAGGCTGGCCGCCAGATAGCCCGCGTTGAAGCTGTCGCCTGCCGCCGTGCTGTCCACGGGCGTTTCGGGCGCAAGGTCGTCGATCACGCCCGATCCCCCGGCCCCGCCAAAGCTGATCGGCCCGCCGCCATTCTTGACCACCACCTGCCCCGCGCCAAGCGCCAGATAGCGGGCCACGGTCGCCTGGGGATCGGCATCGCCGAAATGCGTGGCCTCGTCGTCGAAAGAGGGCAGGACCAGATCTGCACCCGCGGCAGCATCGCTGATCCCCTGCCGCATCGTGTTGGCGTCGGTCCACAGGCGCGGGCGCAGGTTCGGGTCGAAGACGATCCGTGTGCCTGCCGCCTTGGCCCGGCCCAGGCCAGCCAGCAGGTTCGCCCGGCCCTGGGGCGGCAGGATCGCCACCGTGATCCCCGAGAAATAGGCGACCCCCGCACCGTCAAGCGCCGCGTCAAGGGCCGCCGGATCGTCGGCCAGACGCTTGGCTGCCGACGTATCGCGCCAATAGGCGAAGCTGCGTTCGCCGTCCTTCAGGCTGATCGCGTAAAGCCCAATCTCTCGGTCGGGATCGCGGCCGACATGGGTGGCGCCGATGCCTTCGGCAACCAGGAAATCCACCATCTGCTGCGAAAAGGCGCCCTGACCCACGCGGGACAGGTAATCGACCTGCCAATCCGCGCCCAGCAACCGGCGCAAATACCAGGCCGTGTTCAGCGTGTCGCCCGCGATCCCCAGGCGCCACAGGCCGGGCTGGTCCGACTGGCCCAGTTCAACCATCGCCTCTCCGATGGACAGGATGCGCATCAGGCGGCCCGGTGCTTGCGCGACAACGCGAGTTCGACGCCGCGCAGTTCGGCCAGGCCCTTCAGGCGGCCGATCGCGGGATAGCCCGGCTGACCGCCCCGGCCGATGTCGTCCAGGATGTCCTGGCCGTGGTCCGGGCGCATGGGGATACGCCAGTCCTCGCGCCCTGCCGCCTGCCTGCGCGCTTCCTCGGACAGGATGGCGTCTATCAGGTCCACCATGTCCGTCTGCCCACCCAGGTGTTCATCCTCGAAGAAGCTGGCGGGGATGGTGTCGGTGTCGCGGCGCACATTGCGCAGGTGCAGGAAATGCACGCGGTCGCCCAGCCGACGCATCATGCCGGGCAGGTCGTTGTCGTGCCGCGCCCCCAGCGACCCGGAACACAGCGTGATCCCGTTCGCGGGCAGATCCACAGCCGCCATGCGTTCGGCATAGTCTGCTTCGGTGGACATGACGCGGGGCAGGCCCAGCAGCGGGAAGGGCGGATCGTCCGGGTGGCAGCACAGCCGCATCCCAAGGTCCTGCGCGACGGGCGCCACCTGTTCCAGGAAGGCGTTGAAGTTGCGGCGCAACACCGCGTCCGTCACCGGCGCATAGGTCTGCAGCAGGTCGCGCACATCGCCCATGGTCAGATGCTCGGCCGCGCCGGGCAGGCCGAAGACCACGTTTCCGGCAAGCTGCTGGCGCGCGGCATCGTCCATGTCGGCAAAGCGGCGGGCGGCGGCGTCGCGGATGTCTTCCGGGAAGTCCTCGGCCGCGCCGGGGCGTTCGAGGATGTGGATGTCGAAGGCCGCGAAGTCGGTCAGGTCGAAGCGCATGCAGCGCGCGCCATTGGGGCGGCGCCATTCCAGGTCGGTGCGCGTCCAGTCCAGCACCGGCATGAAGTTGTAGCAGATCACCCGGATCCCCGCCGCGTGCAGGTTCCGCATCGAGGCGATCCAGTTCTGCACATGGCCGCGCCAGTCGCCCGACTGGGTCTTGATCGCCTCGCTGACGGGCAGGCTTTCCACGACCTCCCAGGCCAGCCCCGAAGGCGAACCGTCGCGCATCGAGGCAAGTTGGGCCTGGCGCAGGGCGATCTGTTCGGACGACCAGACCTCTCCGGTCGGGACATGGTGCAGCGCCGTGACGACGCCCTGCACGCCGGCCTGCAGCATGTCGTCGATCGACACGCGGTCATTCGGGCCAAACCAACGCCAGGTGTGTCTCATGGGGATCCTCTCATGCAGTGAAATAGTCGGGCTGGGCGGCCGCGATCTGCGGCACCTCGGTCAGCATCTGGCGCAGATGGGCGCGCATCGCGGATTCGGCTGCGTCCGCGTCGCCACCGCGCAGCGCATCCAGGATCTGCTGGTGCTGGCCGATGGTGAAGCTGCGGTCGAAGGCGCGCATGGACAGGTGGCGCAGCCGGTTCATCTGCGCCTTCAGCCGGTCGAGATCGGCCCAGACGGCCTCCTGCCCCGCCCCAAGCGCCAGCAGCTTGTGGAAGCGGTCGTCGGATTCGATGAAGTCCTCGACGTTTCCGTCCCGGTCCGCCTTGTGTTGCTTGGCGATTTCCTTGGCCATGCGGTCCAGGACGGCAACGGGACGGGTCTTGGCCACGGCGCGGGCCAGGTCGGCCTCGACCGCCTCGCGGATGAAGCGGGCGGACAGGATCGCCGCCACGGAAATCTTGCTGATATAGGTGCCCCGCTGGGGGCGGACCTCGGCCAGGCCGTCGCTGGCCAGGCGGATAAAGGCTTCCCGCACGGGTTGGCGGCTGATGCCGATGGCGGCCGCGACCTCGGTTTCGCTGATCCGCATCCCGGGGGGCAGGTCGCCCTGCTGGACGCGCTTGCGCAGCCAGTCATGCACCTGGGCCGAGGTGCTGGGCGCGATGGTGATGCGGGCGATGTCCATGAATGCCTCCTGCCGGAGGATCTATACCATACTTCCATACCAGTGAAGCGAAATGTCGGGGCTGCCCGGGCGGAAGGTGCGTGCAAGCACGCACCTTAGGGATTTGGTGCCTCGGTGGGCATGGCCGGCGTATCCGTCGCCTCGCCTTCGGGCGCCGGGCCGCTTTCGACCAGGCGGTTCTGGTCCCATTGGCCGGACGCGACCTCGCCGCTGGCATAGCGCATGACGCCCTGGCCCTGGCGCTTGCCGGCCACGAAGCTGCCTTCATATCGGTCGCCGCTGGCATAGGTGGCCGTGCCCTTTCCGTCGATCTCGCCCGCCTTCCAGCCGCCTTCGTAGACAAAGCCGTCGGGCGTGGTCAGCTTGCCCTGGCCTTCGCGCAAGCCGTTGACGAAGCCGCCCGTGTAGACGGTGCCGTCGGCATAGGTCGCCTGGCCTTCGCCGTGGCGCTGCCCGTCGGCCCAGGCCCCGGTATAGACATAGCCGTCGGGATAGGTCATCCGGCCCTGGCCATGGTTGCGGGCATTCCTGAAGCCGCCTTCATAGACCATGCCATTGGCATAGGTGGCCTTGCCCTCGCCCTCGATCACGCCCTGGGACCACTGGCCGTCATAGGTCGCGCCATCGGGATAGGTGATCTTGCCCCGGCCGTCGGGACGGTCGGCCTTCATCTGGCCCTGGTAGATGGAACCGTCGGGATAGGTGATCTGGCCCTCGCCCTCCATCCGGCCCTCGACCCAGGACCCGATATAGACATAGCCGTCGGTGCCGGTGAAGGTGCCTTGACCGTGGCGGCGGTCGGACTTGAAGCTTCCCTCGTAGACATCGCCATTGGCATAGGTGGCGATCCCCTGCCCTTCGCGCCGGCCGTTCAGCATCTGCCCTTCGTAGCGGTCGCCCGAGCCCTGGACCAGCACACCCGTGCCCGACATCTGACCAGCCGACCAGATGCCGTCATAGACCAGCCCGTCGGCCATGGTCAGCTTGCCCTTGCCCGCACGCTGACCGGCCAGCATCCCGCCTTCATAGACCGCGCCATCGGGATAGGTGATCTTGCCCTGCCCTTCCTTGACGCCCGCGTTCCAGTCCCCTTCATAGCGATAGCCGTTGGGCTGGGTCAGCACGCCCTTGCCCTGGTGCAGGCCCTTGACGAAATCGCCGGTATAGACCGAGCCGTTGGCATAGCGCGCGACACCCTTGCCGGTGATCTCTCCGGCAACCCAGTCGCCTTCATAGGTGCCGCCGTCGGCGTAGGTGATGGTGCCCGTGCCGTTGGGTTTTCCTTCCGCGAACTGGCCTTCGTACACCGAACCGTTGGGAAAGGTCGCGCGGCCCTGGCCCAGGATCTCGCCCTCCACCCAGTCGCCTTCGTAGCGATAGCCGTTGGGCAGGGTATAGCTGCCCTGGCCGTGCTGGCGACCGTTGCGGAAGGTGCCCTCGTAGACGCCGCCGTCGTCGTATTGCTTGGTCACGACCTGCGCGTCCGCCGCCACGGTCCCCGCCAACAGCGCCACAACAGCCGCCCAACTTGCCGCCTTCATCGCCACATAGTCCTTTGTCCTTCGCTTCTGGTCTAGCGCAGCGGAACCCGGCACGCAAAGCCCGACTTTTCCTTATCCGCGCCATCGCCTATCACGATTTCCACAAGGACCAGGGGCCAAGCATCATGACAAACCGTTTCCGCCTGACCATCGGCCAGCTGAATGCCACCGTGGGCGATCTGCCGGGCAACGCCGCCAAGGCGCGCGACGCCTGGGCTGCCGCAAGGGACGCGGGTGCCGACATGCTGGCCCTGCCCGAGATGTTCATCACCGGGTACCAGACCCAGGATCTGGTGCTGAAGCCGGCCTTCACCCGCCAGGCCGAGGAAGCGATCCGCGAACTGGCTGCCGCCTGCACCGGCGGCCCGGCCATCGGCATCGGCGGTCCCTGGGCGGACCGTGACATGCTGTATAACGCTTATTGGGTCTTCAAGGACGGCGAGCTGGTGGCGCGCGTGCTGAAGCACCGCCTGCCCCACAAGCAGCTGTTCGACGAATTGCGCCTGTTCGACAGCGGCCCGATCAGCGGCCCCTATCCCGTCGCGGGCGCGCGCATCGGCTCGCCCATCTGCGAGGACGGCTGGGCCCCCGACGTGGCCGAGACCCTGGCCGAGACCGGCGCCGAGATCCTGGTCGTGCCGAACGGCTCGCCCTATCACCGCAACAAGCTGGACCTGCGCATGGGCCACATGGTTGCCCGCGTGGTCGAAACCGGGCTGCCGCTGGTTTATGTCAACATGGTGGGCGGGCAGGACGACCAGCTTTACGACGGCGCCAGCTTCGTGCTGAACCCCGGCGGCCACAAGGTCGTGCAGCTTCCGCCGTTCCAGGAGATGCTGGCCCATGTGGATTTCACCCTGACCGATGACGGCTGGCGGGCCGAGCCGGGCGAAATGGCGCCGCAGCCCGACGAATGGGAACAGGACTACATGGCGATGATGCTGGGCCTGCGCGAATACATGCGCAAGTCCGGCTTCAAGACGGTGGTGCTGGGCCTGTCCGGCGGGATCGATTCCGCGCTTGTGGCAACCATCGCCGCTGACGCGATCGGGCCGGAAAACGTCCACTGCGTGATGCTGCCCAGCGAATACACGTCCCAGACCAGCCTTGATGACGCCGCCGATTGCGCGGCCCGCCTGGGCACCCGGTTAGACACCGTCCGCATCGATGGCGCGCGCGATGCGGTATCGGGTGCCTTGGCGCATCTGATGGAAGGCACCCAGCCCGACATCACCGAGGAAAACATCCAATCCCGCCTGCGCGGCGTGATGCTGATGGCGATTTCGAACAAGTTCGGGGGGATGCTCTTGACCACCGGCAACAAGTCCGAGGTGGGCGTGGGCTATGCCACGATCTATGGCGACATGGCGGGCGGATATAATCCGATCAAGGATCTCTACAAGACACGCGTGTTCCAAACCTGCCGCTGGCGCAACGGGAACCACCGCGACTGGATGATGGGACCGGCGGGCGAGGTGATCCCGCCCCGGATCATCCAGAAGCCCCCTTCGGCGGAACTGCGCCCGGACCAGGTGGACCAGGATTCGCTGCCCCCCTACGACATCCTGGACGCGATCCTGGAAGGGCTGGTGGAAAAGGACCTGTCGCTGGCGGATCTTGTCGCACAGGGCTTCGACGCGGATACGGTGCGACTGGTGGAACGGCTGCTTTATGGCAGCGAATGGAAACGCTACCAGGCCGCGCCGGGACCGAGGATCTCGACCCGGGCCTTCTGGCTGGACCGGCGTTATCCCCTGGTCAACCGCTGGCGTGACAAGCTGTAGGGGCTTGGCGCGGCGGGGGCCTCAGCCCAGCAGTTCGCGCGCGGCCATGTCGATGAAGGCTTCCTGGTTCAGCCCGACATTGTGGAGAAAGATCGTATCGACGCCCAGACCGGCCAGGGCCTGCAGGTCGGCGCGGTGCAGCCCCGGATCGGCCGAGACGCGCACCGACCGGCCGATCTGGTCGGGGCCGACGAACTGCCCCAGCAGGTCGAAATCCGTCGGGCGGCGGATGTCCCAGTTGATCTCGCCCCCGATGGCGACAGGCGCCCATTGGTCCAGGGCATTGGCCATGGCCTGATCCTGCGTCTCGGCCCATGATATGGTGTGCTGGATATGGACCGGCTTGCCCTCGCCGCCGCCCTCGCGGAAGGCGGCGATGACCTTGGCGACCTTGTCGGGATCGCCGCCCAGGGTCAGCAGTCCTTCCGCCCAGCCGCCCAGAAGACGGGCCGTTTCGGGTGTGGCGGCCGCGCCGAACAGGGGCGGCGGCGTGTCGGGCAGCGACCACAGCCGCGCCTCGATCACGGTGATGCGGCCGCGATGGGTGACGGTCTCGCCGCGCAGCAAGGCGTGCATCACGTCAAAGCATTCACGCAGGCGGGCATTGCGTTCGGGCTTGTCCGGCCAGGGCAGGCCCGTCACCCATTCGTTCAACGCCTCGCCCGTGCCAAGGGCCAGCCAGAACCGGCCGGGGAACATCTGCCCCAGCGTCGCCACCGCCTGCGCCATCACCGCCGGGTGGTAACGGTATCCCGGCGCCGAGATGCTGCCAAAGGGAACCGTGGTCGCGCCCATCGCCGCGCCCAACCAGACCCAGGCATGGCCCGACTGGCCCTGCCGCGTGCTCCAGGGTTGCAGGTGGTCGGAACATTTGACCCCGGCAAAGCCGGCAGCCTCGGCCTGGACGGCCAGGTCGCGCATGGTGCGGGGATCGAACTGTTCGTGCGAGGCGTGATATCCGATGCGCGTCATGGCCGTTCCCCTTGTGCGTGCCTGCGGGAAGCCCGCAAAGGCGTGGGAAGTTCCCTCCCCGGAACAATACGCGGCCTTGCGGCTTGCGCTTGGGCAGGGAACAGGGGCGGGCAGGGATGACTGACGCGGGCGAATGGTGGAAGAACGCGGTCATCTATGGCGTCGATGTCTCGCGGTTCTGCGACAGCAACGGCGACGGGATCGGCGACTTTCCCGGCTTGACCGAGAGGCTGGACCACCTGGTCCGGCTGGGCGTGACCTGCATCTGGCTGCTGCCCTTCCACCCTTCGACCAACCGCGACAACGGCTATGACATCACGGATTACCTGCAAGTCGATCCGCGATACGGCAGCTTTGACGATTTCCTGTTCTTCCTGACCGAAGCCGGCGCGCGCGGGATCCGCGTCATCCTGGATCTGGTGGCGCAGCACACCTCGGACCGGCATCCCTGGTTCCTGTCGGCCCGGCACGACGCCCGGTCGCCCTTTCGCGACTATTACGTCTGGACCGACCATCCCCCCCGCCCCGCGCCCGGCCGCGGCCCGATGTTTCCGGGGCAAGAGGACACGACCTGGACCCATGACCCGGTGGCGCAGCAGTATTACTATCACCGCTTCTTTCGCTTCCAGCCCAGCCTGAACCACGAAAACCCGTCGGTCTGGATGGAACTGGAACGGATCATGGACTTCTGGATGAGCTTCGGCATCGCGGGCTTCCGCATCGATTCCGCCGCACACCTGATCCAGAAGCCGCTGGACCCGCAGGGCGGCAAGGACAAGGACCACCGGATCCTGCGCGACATCTTCCGCCATGTCACCCGCCGCATCCCCGACGCCCTGATCATGTCCGAGGTCAACGAGGACGAGGGCAGCCTGCCCGATTTCTTCGACGGCGGGCAGATGAACGCGATGATGAACTTTTCGCTGAACAACCATCTGCTGCACGCCTTGGCGTCGGGCCGCGCGCAGCCGGTGCTGGACGGGCTGGCCCGCCTGCCCCCGCCGCCCGACAACGGCGTTTGGGCCAACTTCCTGCGCAACCTGGACGAGGCGACGCTGGAGCGGCTGGACCCGGACGCCTTCCGCGCCACCGTAGGTATCTTGGCCCCGGACCAGGACATGCGCATCTTCGACCGCGGCTTCCGCCGCAGGCTGGCGCCGATGCTGGGCGGCGACGGGCCGAGGCTGCGCATGGCCCTCAGCCTGCTGTTCGCCATGCCCGGGGCGCCCCTGCTCTGCTATGGCGACGAGATCGGCATGGGCGAGGACCTGGGCCAGCCGGGCCGCGACGCGGTGCGCAGCCCGATGCAGTGGACCCGTGGCCGCAACGGCGGCTTCTCCACCGCCGCCAAGGCCCGCCTGATCCAGCCCGTCGTCGCCCGCGCCTTCGGCCCGGACCAGGTGAATGCGACGGACCAGTGGGACGATCCGGGCTCGCTTCTGAACCACGTGGCCCGGCTGTCCGCGATCCGGCTGGATCATCCGGGCATCGGGCGCCGCGAATGCCGCACAATCGCCAATGCGCCCGATGGCGTGATCGCCCTTCGCTATGCCGCAGCAGACCACGACCTTGTCACCCTGCACAACCTGTCCCCGAAGCCCGCTCGGCTGGATCTGGACCTGGGCGCGTCCTGCCGGGGCGAATCCACCGCCCTGCTGGGCGATCCCCTGGAAACCCGGGACGGCCGCCTTCGGGTGACGCTGCCCGGCCATGATTTCCGCTGGTCCCGGTGGCCCCGGTAAGGCAACCTCGGGCCAACCCCTGATCTGAAAGGACCGCTCATGACCATCCATGCCGTTGGAACCCTTGCCGCCGACCAGCCCCTGGGCCCGATGCAGATCACCCGGCGCGACACCGGCCCCCATGATGTGCGGATCGAGATCGCGTTTTGCGGCATCTGCCATTCCGACCTGCACCAGGCCCGCAGCGAATGGGCAGGCACCCTTTACCCCTGCGTCCCAGGACATGAGATCGTGGGCCGCGTGACCGCCGTCGGCGCCCATGTCACCAGCCACAAGCCTGGCGATCTGGTGGGCGTGGGCTGCATCGTGGACAGTTGCCAGCATTGCGCCGATTGCGAGGACGGGCTCGAGAATTACTGCGACGGCATGATCGGCACCTATAACGGGCCGACCGAAGATGCGCCCGGCCACACGCTTGGCGGCTATTCCCAGGCGATCGTGGTCCATGAACGCTATGTCCTGAAGATCACCCATCCCGAAAACCAGCTTGCCGCAGTGGCCCCCCTGCTTTGCGCAGGGATCACGACCTATTCGCCGCTGCGCCACTGGGGGGCGGGACCGGGCAAGAAGGTGGGGGTCGTGGGCATCGGCGGCCTGGGCCATATGGGCGTGAAGCTGGCCCATGCGATGGGCGCGCATGTGGTGGCATTCACCACCTCGCCCGACAAGCGCGAGGCGGCCAGGGCGCTCGGCGCGGACGAGGTGGTCATCTCGAAGGACGCCGACGAGATGTGGGCCCATGCGCAAAGCTTCGACTTCATCCTGAACACGGTCGCCGCCCCGCATGACCTCGACGCCTTTCTGGCGCTGCTCAAGCGCGACGGCACCATGGCCCTGGTGGGCGCGCCGGCGACGCCCCATCCGTCGCCCAATGTCTTCAACTTCATCATGCGCCGCCGCAGCCTGGCCGGTTCCATGATCGGCGGCATTCCCGAAACGCAGGAGATGCTGGACTTCTGCGCCCGGCACGGCATCACCGCCGATATCGAGATGATCCGCGCCGACCAGATCGAGGAAGCCTATGAACGGATGCTCGGGGGCGACGTGAAGTATCGCTTCGTCATGGACATCGCCACGATGGCGTGACGATCCTGCCAGCCGGGGGTGCCCGGCTGGCATCGGTCAGGCGTAGTCGACCCAGACCCCGCCCCCGTCGGCCGACCGCACGCAATGCTCGACCCAGCGGACGCCCTCGACCCCCGCCTCGATGCCGGGATAGCGCAGGCCGGCCAGGCGTGCGGGATCCTTGTCCTCATGCGCCTCGATGGCCAGGGCAAAGCGGCAGTGCAGGTTGGCCCAGGCGTCGAACAGCCCTTCCGGGTGACCCGCGCCGATGCGGTCGTCAGCCAGCGACTGCGGGTGCAGATAGGTCATCCCCCGGTCCAGGACGCGCGCGGGTTCGCCCTGGATTTCCAGCCGCAACTGGTTGGGATGTTCGTCCCACCATTCGACCGAACCCTTCGACCCCACGATCCGCACCTTCTGGCTGTGCATCGCCCCCGCATTCACGGCCGAGGTCCAGCAGGTCCCCACCGCGCCGCCTTCGTATTCCATCAGCACGGTCGCGTTGTCCTCCAGCGGCGCGCGGGAGGAGACGAAGCTTTGCCGAGTGCAAAGCAGCCGGCGGATGCGCAGATGGGGGCAGATGACCTGCGCGACATACAGCGGATGGGTCGCAAGGTCGCCCAGGACATAGCTTGGCCCCGCAAAGGCCGGATCGACGCGCCAGCGGGCGGCGGGGTTGTCATGTTCCACCGCCGCGCTGTGGAAGCCGTGGGCGAATTGCAGGTTGACGATGCGGATCTCGCCCAGCGTGCCGTCGGCGACAAGGCGCGCGGCCTCCTCGATCATCTGGTGGCCGGAATAGCCGTAGGCGACGCCAACGACCAGGCCGCGGTCGGCTGCGATGGCCTGCAGGTCAAGCGCCTCGGACGTGGTGAAGGTCAGGGGCTTTTCGCAGATCACGTGCAGGCCCGCCAGCAGGGCCGCGCGGGTGATCGGGTAATGAGTGTTGTTCGGCGTGGCGATGGTGACGCAGCGGATGCCGTCGGCGCGCGCGGCTTCCGCCGCGAACATCGCCTGCCAGTCGGGATAGCAGCGGCCCGGGTCCAGCCCCAGATCCGCCCCGAAGGCGCGGCCGCGATCGGGGTCCAGATCAAAGGCTCCGGCCAGAAGGGAGAAATACCCGTCACGCAGCGCGGCAGAGCGGTGGACATAGCCGATCTGGCTGCCCCTTCCGCCGCCCACCATGCCCCAGCGGATGGGGGCCTTCGTCAAGCGGATGCCGTCGATCATCGGGTTTTCTCCATGGCAGGGCGGGCGAAGCCAACCTGTTCCAGATAGCGGCGGGACTTCGCGACATCGGCCAGCGTCCCGCCGGCGCTGCGGGGGTCGCGCTCTTGTTCCACGGTGATGAAACCGGCATAGCCGCGCCGTTCCAGCAGCGACAGAATCTCCGGATAGTCGATGCAGCCGTCGCCGATGGGACACATCACGCCCAGGGCGCAGGCCTCGAAGAAGCGGATGCGGCTGTTCATCACGCCGGCATGGACGGCCGGGTCGATGTCCTTGAAATGGATGTAGTCCAGGCGGTCCCAGCAGGCCTCCAGCATGGCGACCGGATCCATCCCGGAATAGGCCGTGTGGCCGGTGTCCAGGCACAGGCCCGCCTCGTCGGCGGGGATGTCGCGCAGGATCCGCGCGATCTCATCGGCGAATTCCACATGGCCGCCGGCATGGGGATGGATCACGGCGCGGACGCCGTGGCCGCGGGCGATCCGGGCGATGGCGCGGATGTTGGCGACCATGCCGGCCCAGGCGGCATCGTCCAGCCGGGCCGCGCGGTCCGACTGGCCGGCGGCGAAGTCGCGGGCGTCGTGGCCCCAGTCCATCACCGTCAGGTAGGGCGCGGCATACCGCTGGCCCGGCGCTGCCGGAGGCTTGGGCAGGGCTGTGATCACCGCGCAGATCTGGCGGGTCTGGCGTTCCAGGTTGTCGCGGTTGGCGGGGTCGACCAGGTTGTCGAAGATCGTCCCCGCCACGACATAAAGCCCATGCCGCCGCAACTCCGCGGACACCGTTTCGGCATCCAGCGGGATGTAGCCGTAGGGCCCAAGCTCCAGCCCGCCATAGCCCGCTGCCGCGGCCTCGGCCAGGACCAGCCGCCAGTCGGGCAGGTTCGGGTTCGCGACATCGTCCACGCCCCAGCAGCAGGGGGCGGTCGTGATGGTGATGGTCATGGGGTCCTCCGGTCGCCTACCGGATTATCGGGCACGGGACGCCCCGCGAAGGAATCTCTTGAGGGGAAACCCTCAAACCGCCACTGTCGCGCAGGCAGGGGGGGATCATGGCCAAGGTGACGCTGGAGGATGTGGCGCGGGCGGCAGGCGCGTCGGTCGCCACCGTGGACCGGGTCGTGAACCGCCGGGGCGGCGTCTCGGCCGCGAAAGAGATGGCGATCCTGCAGGCCGCGCGGAAGCTTGGGCTGGACCGGAACCTTGCGATCAGGCCCACCCTGACAAAGCGCATCGCCGTCCTGATCCAGCCGCCCACGAACCCCTTCCACGATCAGCTTCGCGGGGGCATCGACCAGGCCCGTACGCTTCACCGCGATCTGAACATGCTGCTGCAGGTCGAGCATATCGACCCCGCCGATCCCGACCGGATCGCCGCCCGGATCACCCGCGCGGCATCCTGGGCCGACGGCATGATCCTGACCGTTCCCGCCGCCCCGCAGATCGTCATGGCGGTCGAGGCGCTGCCCGCGCGCATCCCCGTCGTGACCATGGCCGACGACCTGCCCGCCCGAAATCGCGCCGCATTTGTCGGCCCCGACGACCGCCAGGCGGGCCGCGTCGCGGGCGACCTGATGGGTCACCTGGCGGGCCCCGACAGGGGCGAGGCCCTGGTCCTGATCGGGCGCTTCGACATGCCGGGCCACGGCGCGCGCAGCGGCGGATTTGTCGACCTGCTGGCCGAACGCCACCCTCGCCTGCACGTGGCCGAAGTGCTGGAAACGCACGAGGACAAGGCAACCGCCGCCGCCCTTGCCCTGCGCGCGGTGCGGGCCAATGCCGACCTGCGCGGCATCTATCTGTGCACCACGGGCTGCACGGAACTGGTGGCCGCGCTTGCGCCCGTGCGGCGGTCGCGGTCCATCGCCATCGTCACGCATGAACTGACGCCGCAGCGGCGGGCCTTGCTGAAGGCGCGCAAGGTGCAGGCGATCATCGACCAGAAACCCATGCTCGAAGCGCGGCTGGCGGTGGAAACCATGGCCCGGCTGATCGGCCGGCTGGACGGTGACGCAGGATCCGTCGCAACCGAGATCCAGATCTTCATGCCCGAAAGCGTCTGAATCACTGGGTTGACGCCGGCACGGGTGACGTGAAACCATCAACGCCCTGACGTCTTCCATCACAATCGGAAAGGGGGCCGGATGCGCCGTCCGACCATCGCCGACCTTGCCCGGGAAGCTGGCGTCAGCCTTGCCACCGCAGACCGGGTGCTGAACGGCCGCATGAAGGTGCGCGAGGAAACCGCGCGGCGCGTGCAGGACGCCGCGCAGCGCATCGGCTATCACGGGGCAAATGCGATCCGCGCCCGGCTGATGGCGGAACTGCCCGAATTGCATGTCGGGTTGATCCTGCAAAAGGAGCGCCATCCCTTCTACCAGGATTTCGCGCGGCTGTTTCAGGAACACGCGGCGCAGGTCTCCTCGCACCGGCTGCGGGTCACGGTGCGCTTTGCACAATCGACGCTGCCCGGAGAGCTTGAGCAGATTCTGGCCTCGATGACCGGAAAGGTGGACATGGTGGCTGCCACCGGGCTGGACCACCACAAGGTCACGGCGGCCGTCAGCGACCTGCGACAGCGCGGCATTCCGACCTTTTCCCTGTTGTCCGATTTCGCCCAGGGCGTGCGCGAAAGCTATGTCGGGACGAACAATATCAAGGTGGGGCGGTCGGCAGGCTGGCTGATTTCCAAGATCGCCCGCAGGCCCGGCAAGGTCGCGGTCTTCATCGGCGGGCACCGCTTCCACGGGCACGAGTTGCGCGAAACCGGCTTTCGCAGCTATTTCCGGGAATACGCGCCGGATTTCGAATTGCTGAACCCGCAGGTCAACCTGGAAACGCGGCAACTGACCTATGAAGCGGTGACGGAGCTTCTGGAACGCCACAACGACCTTGTCGGCATCTATTGCGCCGGTGGCGGGATGGAAGGCGCCATTGCCGCGTTGCGCGAACTGCGCAAGCCCGGCGACGTGGCGCTGATCGTGAACGAACTGACCCCGGATTCGCGCGAGGCGCTGCAGGACCGCACCCTGTCGGTTGTCATCAGCACGCCCCTGCGGCAGGTCTGCGAGGAAACCGTGGCCCTGATGATCCATGCCCGCGAACACGGCCTGACCGACAATCCCGGCCAGCGTTTCCTGCCCTTCCAGATCTGGACGCCGGAAAGCCTGTGACTCCCCTGAGGTGAAACCATCATGGTGCACGTCATTTTCCATCATGAATGATGGTTTTATGCGTCATGCCGCGATTGACCGAAGGGCACCCTCTCGGTGATCTTCCCCTTGCGACGACACGGAGGAGAATCGTCGCTGCCTGCCAAAGATCCGGACTGCCGCAACCCTGCATCCGCAGGGGTGGCCCCGTGCAGCCCAATGACTGGCGCGGCAAGAACAAGGTGCCACGCGCACCACCAGTGGAGGGAAAGAACAATGAAGCGACTGCTGACGGCGACCGCGATTTCTGCGGTGATGGCAACGGCTGCCCAGGCCGAGAATATCGGGGTGTCCATGGCGCTCTTTGACGACAACTTCCTGACCGTCCTTCGCAACGGGATGCAGGAACACGCGGCCAGCCTGGACGGCGTGACACTGCAGATCGAGGACGCCCAGAACGATGTCGGCAAGCAGCTGAACCAGATCCAGAACTTCGTGGCCTCGGGCGTGGACGCGATCATCGTGAACCCGGTCGATACCGACGCCACCGTGGCCATGTCGCAGGCGGCCGCCGATGCCGGCATCCCGCTGGTCTATGTGAACCGCGAGCCGGTGAACGTGGACGACCTGCCGGAAAAGCAGGCCTTTGTCGCGTCCGACGAAAAGGAATCCGGCACGTTGCAAACCCAGGAAATCTGCCGCCTGCTGAAGGAAGCCGGCAAGACCGAAGCCAGGGCCGTGGTCCTGATGGGCGAATTGTCGAACCAGGCGGCGCGGATGCGCACCCAGGACATCAAGGACGTGATCGCCACGCCCGACTGCGGCTTCATCCAGATTGTCGAGGAGCAGACGGCCAACTGGTCGCGCACCCAGGCCGCCGACCTGATGACCAACTGGATCACCTCGGGGCTGGAATTCGACGCGGTGATCTCGAACAACGACGAAATGGCGATCGGCGCGATCCAGGCGCTCAAATCCGCGGGCAGGTCGATGGACGACATCATCGTGGGCGGGATCGACGCCACCCAGGACGCGCTTGCCGCGATGGAGGCGGGCGATCTGGACGTGACCGTCTTCCAGAACGCCGCGGGCCAGGGCCAGGGCGCCGTCGACGCGGCCCTCAGCCTGGCGCGGGGCGAGGAAGTGGAAACCAAGGTCTATGTCCCCTTCGAACTGGTGACGCCCGAAAACCTGGCGGAATACCAGGCCCGGAACTGACAGCGCAGCGCCGGGGCACGGGGTCCCGGCGCATCACAGGATCACGGAGGGACGACCATGGTCAGCCCAAGGACCGCTGCCGCGATCGACCGCGTACAGGCTGCCATAGATCGCGACGGCGTCTTGTCTATCAGCGGCATCCGCAAGGAGTTTCCGGGCGTTCTGGCCCTTGACGACGTGCAGTTGCGCATCCGCCCCGGCACCGTCCACGCCCTGATGGGGGAAAACGGCGCGGGCAAGTCCACGCTGATGAAGATCATCGCCGGTGTCTATCAGCCCGACGCGGGCGAGATCCGGCTGCGCGGCCAGGTGGTGGCCCTGAAATCGCCGCTGGACGCCCTGAACCAGGGGATCTCGATGATCCACCAGGAACTGGCGCTGATGAACTGGATGACGGTGGCGGAAAACATCTGGATCCGCCGCGAACCCAAGAACCGTCTGGGCCTGATCGATCATGCCGAAATGGCCCGGATGACGGCCGACCTGTTCGCGCGGCTGAACATCAGGCTGGACCCCCGCGCCCAGGTGTCCGAACTGACGGTCGCGCAAAAGCAGATGGTCGAGATCGCCAAGGCCGTCAGCCACAATTCCGACGTTCTCATCATGGACGAGCCGACATCGGCGCTGACCGAACGAGAGGTCGACCACCTGTTCGCCATCATCCGCGATCTGCGTCAGCGCGGCATCGGCATCGTCTACATCACCCACAAGATGAACGAGCTGTTCGAGATCGCCGACGAATTCACCGTCTTCCGCGACGGCAAGTATGTGGGCACGCACAATGCCAAGGATGTCACCCGCGACGACATCATCCGCATGATGGTGGGCCGCGAGATCACCAACATGTTCCCCAAGGTCGACTGCCCCATCGGCGACACGATCCTCGAGGTGCGGAACCTGACCCTGCCCGGCGTCTTCCACGACGTGTCCTTCACCTTGCGCCGGGGCGAGATCCTGGGACTGGCCGGGTTGGTGGGCTCCAAGCGGTCGAACGTGGCCGAGGCGCTGTTTGGGGTCACGCCTGCCGAGTCCGGCGAAATCCTGATCGACGGGACGCCGGTCCAGATCAAGTCCCCCGCCCAGGCAATGGCGCATGGCATGGCCTTCCTGACCGAGGATCGCAAGGAGACCGGCTGCTTCCTGACGCTGGACTGCCTGGAGAACATCCAGTCCGCGCTGATCACCCGCAGCCATGTGAAAAACGGCTTCGTCCGCCAGGCCGAGGTGAACAAGCTGGCCGAGGACATGGCCCGCACCCTCCGCGTCAAGACCCCGAACCTTCAGGAAACGGTGGAAAACCTGTCGGGTGGCAATCAGCAAAAGCTGCTGATCGCCCGCTGGCTTCTGACGAAACCCCGCATCCTGATCCTGGACGAACCCACCCGCGGCATCGACGTGGGCGCGAAATCCGAAATCCACCGCCTGATCACCGAACTGGCCGCGCAGGGCGTGGCGGTGCTGATGATATCGTCCGAACTGCCCGAGGTGCTGGGCATGTCCGACCGCATCATGGTCATGCACGAAGGCCATGTGTCGGGCTTCCTGGACCGGGCCGAAGCCGACCAGGTCAAGATCATGTCGCTTGCGGCGAAGTAAGGGAACCATCCGCATGAGCAGCCAAGACATCACCGCCCGCACCGCCCCGCGCACGCAGCGCAAATGGCCCGCCGAGGTCAACATCCTGCTGGTCCTGATCGGCATCGCCCTGGTCTTCGAGATCCTGGGCTGGATCTTCCAGGGCCAGTCCTTCCTGTTTTCCTGGAACCGGCTGAAGATCATGATCCTGCAGGTCTCGGTCATCGGGATCATCGCCGTGGGGGTGACGCAGGTCATCATCTCGGGCGGGATCGACCTTTCGTCGGGTTCCGTGGTGGGGGCGGTGGCGATGGTCGCCATGTCATTCGCCCAGGTGTCCACCTATGCGCGCGCGGTCTATCCTGCGCTGACCGACCTGCCGATGATCGTGCCCCTGCTGATCGGGCTTGGCTTTGGCGCCATCGTCGGCCTGATCAACGGCTGGCTGATCGCCTATACCAAGATCCCGCCCTTCATCGCCACGCTTGGCACGATGGTCACGGTGCGCGGCTTTGCCAAGTGGTACACCAAGGGCCAGCCCATCAGCTTCCCGACCGAGGGCTTTGCCTGGATCGGCAGCGGCATGATGCCGGTGGTGATCTTCATCCTGGTCGCAGCGATCTTCCACGTGGCGATGAAATACACCCGCTATGGCAAGTTCACCTATGCCATCGGCGCCAATGCCCAGGCCGCGCGTGTATCGGGCATCGACGTGGAACGCCACCTGGTCAAGGTCTATGTCATTGCCGCGATGCTGGCAGCACTTGCCGGGATGGTGGTCGCGGCCCGCGGGCAGACGGCGCAGGCCGGGATGGGCCTGGCCTATGAACTGGACGCCATCGCCATGGCCGTGATCGGCGGCGTGTCGTTGCAGGGCGGGCGCGGGTCGGTGCTGGGAACCGCCATCGGGATGGTCATCTTCGGTGTCATCATCTCGGGTTTCACCTTCCTGCGGCTGGACGCCTATTACCAGGAGATGATCAAGGGCGCGATCGTCGTGGCCGCCGTCGTGGCCGATGTCCACCGCCAGCGGAAGCGCCGGAAGACAAGCTGACACCGGCGCGGCCCCTGCTGCGGGGCCGCCCCCCAACCCTGTCCGACAAGGAAACCGCGATGACCAAGTTGATTGCCACTACCGCCCTCTGCCTGTCCCTGGCAGCCCCCGCGCTTGCCGAAACCCGGATCGGCGTCACCATGACGTCCTTTGACAACCCCTTCCTGACGATCCTGCTGAACGGCATCCGGGCCGAGGCCGAACGGACCGAGGGCGTCACCCTGTCGGTGGAGGACGCGCAACTGGACGTGGCCAAACAACTGAACCAGGTGCAGAACTTCGTGGCCAACGGCGTCGATGCGATCATCGTGAATGCGGTCGACGGGGACTCGACATCGGCCATCACCGCCGCCGCGACCGGCGCCGGCATCCCGCTGATCTACGTGAACCACCCGCCCGCCGAACTGGAAACCGGGATGCCCCAGGGCACCGGCTATGTCGGATCGCAGGAAACCGACGCGGGCCGGCTGGAAGCCGCCGCCGTCTGCGAGGCCCTGAAGGGGCGCGAGGATCCCAAGGCCGTGATCCTGATGGGACCGCTGGAAAACCATGCTGCCCTGGTGCGCACGAAGATGGTCGAGGAAGCCTTTGCCAAGCCCGACTGCCAGGTGGAAATCGTCGAAAAGCAGGTCGCCAACTGGAACCGCGTCCAGGCGCAGGATCTGGTCACGTCCTGGATGACGGCGGGCCTGGAGTTCGACGCCATCGTCGCCAACAACGACGAGATGGCGATCGGCGCGGCGCAGGCCCTGGCTGCCACCACCGGCAAGGGCGACATCGTCATCGCCGGCATCGACGCCACCGCAGACGGGCTGGCGGCGATGGAGGCGGGGCAGATGGACGTGACCGTCTATCAGAACGCCACGGGCCAGGGCGAGCAGGCCGTCAAGGCCGCCGTCGCCGCCGCAGCGGGCGAAAAGATCGAGCCCGAACACTGGATCCCGTTCGAGCCGGTGACCCCCCAGAACATGGCCGATTACCAGAAGTAAGCGGTGCCGCCGGGCAGGGGGCGCCTCCTCCCCGTGCCCTGCCCGGCTTTTTTCCAGACAATGCTACAGGACCGCAGTCATGCGCATCGCCATCGACCCCTTCATGCACCGTCACCTGCCGCTCGAGGCGATCCCGGCCAAGGTCAAGGAGCTTGGCTATGACTGGATCGAACTATCCCCGCGCGGCGATTTCCTGGAATGGTTCAAGGCGCCGCGCGTCTTCCCCGACCGCGTCAAGTCCCTGAAACAGGCGCTGAAGGACGCGGATGTGGGCATCGCCAGCCTGCTGCCGATGTATCGCTGGGCCTCCAACGACGAAACCGAGCGTCAGGCCGCTGTCCGCCACTGGAAGCGCGCGATCGAGATCGCGGTGGAACTGGGCGTGGACACGATGAACAGCGAATTCGGCCGCGGCCCCCATCCCGACAAGGGGTCCTGCTATTGCTGCCATACCGGGTCGATGATCGAGGCCTGCGAAGACGCCTGGTGGCGCAGCATGGAGGAACTGGTCCCGATCCTGGAACGTGAAGGGATCCAGTTGAACGTGGAACCCCATCCGGAAGACTGGTGCGAAACCATCCAGCCTGCCCTGGACATCATCCGCACCGTGAACTCGAAGAACGTGCGCTTCCTGTATTGCGCGCCCCATACCTTCTATTTCGGGGACGACACCGCGGCGATGCTGCGCGAGGCCGCCGACGTGCTGGCCCATGTCCATGTGGGCGACACCTTCAACCACAAGGCCAGTTCCGGCCTGCGCTATATCCTGAACCCGCCCGGCACGCAGGCGCGTGTCCACCAGCACCTCAACATCGGCCAGGGCGAGGTGCCATGGGACGACTTCTTCGGCACGCTGGCCGCCATCGGCTTTGACGGCATCATGACCGCCTGCGTCTTTGCCTGGGAAGACAAGGCCGACCAGTCGGGCCGCTTCATGCGTGCCGAAATGCAGAAATACATCGACCAGTATTGGAAGTGAGACAGGACATGACCGTCAGAATTGGTGTCATCGGCACCGGAGCCATCGGCCGCGACCACGCCCGCCGCATCAACCAGGTGCTGTCGGGCGGCAGCATCACCGCGCTGTCGGACGTCAAGCGCGCATCGGCCGAGGCCGTCCGCGCCGACATCGCGCCCGACGCCACCGTCTTCGACAATGGCCAGGACCTGATCGCCAGCCCCGATGTGGACGCGATCCTCGTCTGTTCCTGGGGCGCGACGCACGAGGAATATGTCCTGGCCGCCATCGCCGCGGGCAAGCCCTGCTTCTGCGAAAAGCCGCTGGCGACGACCGCCGAGGGCGCCAAGCGCA
This sequence comes from Paracoccus sp. AK26, assembly GCF_011801365.1. Classification (NCBI taxonomy): domain Bacteria; kingdom Pseudomonadati; phylum Pseudomonadota; class Alphaproteobacteria; order Rhodobacterales; family Paracoccaceae; genus Paracoccus; species Paracoccus sp. AK26. The sequence goes on along the minus strand of NZ_CP041041.1, from coordinate 225,166 downwards.
TCGTCGATGCCGAGGTGGCGCATGGGACGCGCCTGGTCCAGGTGGGCTTCATGCGCCGCTATGACGAAGGATATGTCGCCCTGAAGAAGGTCGTGGACGGTCAGATCGGTGCGCCGATCATGGTCCATGCCGCGCACCGCAACCCGACCGTGCCGGAAGCCTATACCACCCCCATGGCGATCCACGACACGCTGATCCACGAGATCGACGTGTTCCGCTGGCTCTTGGACGACGACTATGTGTCCGCCCGCGTGACCTTTCCCCGGTCCTGCGCCCGCACCCATGCCAAGCTGCGCGACCCGCAGATCGTGACGCTGGTGACGGCCAAGGGCACGGTCATCGACACGGAGATCTTCGTGAACTGCCATTACGGCTACGACATCCAGTGCGAGGTCGTGGGCGAGGACGGCGTGGCCCGGCTGCCCGAACCCATGTCCATCCAGACGCGCCTGAACGCGACCTTGCAGAACCCGATCCTGACCGACTGGAAGGACCGCTTCGTGGCGTCCTATGACGTGGAATTGCAGGACTTCCTGAAGGCTGCGGCGCAAGGCACGGCATCGGGCCCGACCTCATGGGACGGCTACATGGCCGCCGTCACCTCGGACGCCTGCGTCGAGGCGCAGGAAGCCGAGGGCGATGCCATAGCCATCACCTATCCCGACCGTCCTGCCCTTTACGCCCAAGGCTGACCCATGCGCTTTGCCCTGAACCACATCGCGGCGCCGAACCTGTCGCTGCCGGACTTCTTCGCTGCTGCCCGCGACCTTGGCGTGACCGAGGTCGAGATCCGCAACGACCTGCCCGATGTCCTGTCCCAATGGCGCCCCGAGCAGGTGAAGGCCGAGGCCGAAAAGGCCGGCGTCACCATCGTCTCGATCAACGCGCTTTACCCCTTCAACACCTGGGCGGGCAACCTGCCCGCGCGGGCCGAGGACATGGCCGATTACGCCGCCGCCTGCGGCGCCAAGGCCCTGGTCATGTGCCCGCTGAACGACGGCACGCAGGTCGCCTTTGACAGCCTGGTGGGTGCGCTGACGGCGATGAAGACGATCCTGGACACGCGCGGACTGACCGGGCTGGTGGAACCGCTGGGCTTCCCGATCTCCTCCCTGCGCACCAAGGCCGAGGCGATCCGGGCCATCCAGGCCGCCGGGGGCGAGGGCACCTTCCGCCTTCTGCACGACACCTTCCACCACCACTTGGCGGGTGAGACCGAGTTCTTCCCGGACTGGACCGGCCTTGTCCATATCTCGGGCGTGATCGATCCCGACGTGGCGGTGGCCGACATGCTGGACGCGCACCGGGTGCTGGTCGATGGTCAGGACCGGCTGGAAAACCTGCATCAGATCCGGGCGCTGCTGGACGCGGGCTATGACGGGCCCTTCAGCTTCGAACCCTTCGCCCTCGAAGTGCATGGGGCCGCCGATCCCAAGGGCGCGGTGAAGACCAGCATGGCCTTCGTTTCCGCGCAGCTTTGACGTCAAAACAAGGACTGATCCCATGACCAAATCCCTTGACCTGATCACCATCGGCCGCGCGGGCGTCGATCTTTACGGCGCGCAGGTCGGCGGGCGGCTCGAGGACATGGGGTCGTTCCGCAAGTATATCGGCGGAAGTCCGACCAACATCGCCTGCGGCACGGCGCGGCTGGGGCTGCGGTCCGGTCTCATCACGCGGGTGGGCGACGAACACATGGGCCGCTTCATCCGCGAACAACTGGTGCGCGAAGGCGTGGACGTGCGCGGCGTCAAGACCGATCCCGACCGGCTGACCGCCCTGGTGATCCTGGGGATCCGCGACCAGGACCAGTTTCCGCTGATCTTCTATCGCAGCGACTGCGCCGACATGGCGCTGTGCGAGGACGACATCGACGAAACCCTTATCGCCGATGCCCGCGCGGTGCTGGCGACGGGCACGCATCTGTCCCATCCGCGCACCGAAGCCGCCGTCGTCAAGGCGCTGCGGCTGGCACGCAAGCATGGCGCGCGGACGGCACTGGACATCGACTATCGCCCGAACCTTTGGGGATTGGCGGGCCACGACGCGGGCGAAAGCCGCTTCGTGGAAAGCGCGGCGGTGACGGCCCGGCTTCAAGCCACGCTGCCCCTGTTCGACCTGATCGTGGGCACTGAGGAAGAGTTTCATATCGCCGGCGGCACCACCGACACGGTGGCGGCGCTGCGGGCTGTGCGCGGCGTCACCGACGCCACGCTGGTCTGCAAGCGCGGGGCTGCGGGCGCGGTGGCCTTTACCGGCGCCATCCCCGACAGCCTGGATCAGGGCGAAGCCGGTCCGGGCTTTCCGATCGAGGTCTTCAACGTGCTGGGCGCGGGCGACGGCTTCTTTTCCGGCCTGATGAAGGGCTGGCTGGATGGCGAGCCGTGGCCCAAGGCCCTGGAATACGCCAATGCCTGCGGGGCGCTTGCCGTCAGCCGCCACGGCTGCACGCCCGCCTATCCTTCGCTCGAGGAGTTGGAGTTCTTCCTGCGGCGCGGCGTGATCCGGCCCGATCTGAGGAACGACCCCGAACTGGAACAGGTTCATTGGGCCACCAATCGCCAGCGCCGCACAGGCGGCGACTGGTCCACGATGCGGGTCTTTGCCTTCGACCACCGGATGCAGCTGGAACAGATGCCAGGCTACACGCCGCAAAAGGGCGGTGCCTTCAAGGAACTCTGCCTGCAGGCCGCGTTGCAGGTTCAGGGCGGCAAGCCCGGATATGGAATCCTCTGCGACAACCGCATCGGGCGCAATGCGCTGCACGCGGCCTCGGGCACCGGCCTCTGGATCGGGCGGCCCGCCGAATGGCCAGGATCGCGGCCGTTGGAACTGGAACCGGAACTGGGCGCCGACTGCGGCGGACTGGAGGCTTGGGCGCGCGAGAACGTGGTCAAGGTGCTGTGCTTCTGCCACCCCGACGACGACGAAGCCACGCGGGCCGGGCAGGAGGAAACCGTCAGGCGCCTGTTCCAGGCCGCCCGCCGCAACGACCTTGAGTTCCTGCTGGAGATCATTCCGTCCAAGGTCGGCCCTGTGGACAATGACACGACGGCAACCCTGATCCGGCAGTTCTATGCGGCGGGCGTCTATCCCGACTGGTGGAAGCTGGAGCCGATGACGTCGGCCGTGGCCTGGCGCAAGGCCATCGCCGCGATCGAGGAGAACGACCCCCATACTCGCGGCATCGTGGTCCTGGGCCTGGACGCGCCCGAGGCTGGACTGGCCGACAGCTTTGCCGTCGCGGCCGCCTTTCCGCTGGTCAAGGGTTTCGCGGTCGGGCGCACCATCTTCGGCGCGGTGGCGCGGGCCTGGCTGGACGGCGACCTGACCGACGGCGAGGCGGTCGAGGAAATGGCGCGGCGATACGGTCGGCTTTGCGGCATCTGGGACAAGGCGCGGGCAGGCGCGAACGGGAAATGAGGGACCACATGAACACGATCCGGTTGACGGCGTCGCAGGCGATGATGCGATGGCTGTCCGTGCAGATGACGGAAGACGGCGAACGCTTCATCGAGGGCTGCTGGGCCATCTTCGGCCATGGCAACGTCGCGGGCATCGGCGAGGCGCTGCAGGGCATCGGCGATGCCTTCCCGACCTGGCGCGGCCAGAACGAACAGACCATGGCCCACGCGGCCATCGCCTATGCCAAGGCCAAGAAGCGCCGCCGCGCCCATGCGGTGACCAGTTCCATCGGGCCGGGGGCCACCAACATGGTCACGGCCGCCGCGCTTGCCCATGTGAACCGCCTGCCGGTGCTGCTGATCGCGGGCGATGTCTTCGCCAGCCGCCGCCCTGACCCGGTGCTGCAGCAGGTCGAGGATTTCGACGACGGCACGGTGTCCGCCAACGACTGCTTCCGCCCGGTGGTCCGCTATTTCGACCGCATCCAGCGGCCCGAGCAGTTGCTGACCGCCCTGCCCCGCGCGCTGCGGGTGATGACCGACCCGGCCAATTGCGGCCCGGTTTGCCTGGCCTTCTGCCAGGACACCCAGGCGGAAGGCTATGACTGGCCCGAGGCCTTCTTCGAACCCCGCGTCTGGCGCATCCGCCGCGCGGAACCCGACGCGCAGGAACTGGCAGAGGTCGTGGCGCTGATCCGTGCAGCCCGGCGCCCCGCCCTCGTCGCGGGCGGCGGCGTGATCTATTCGGTGGCGGAAGCGGCGCTGTCGGATTTTGCCGCACGCCACGGCATCCCTGTGGCGGAAACGCAGGCGGGCAAGTCGGCCCTTGCCCAAGCGGACCCAATGAACTTCGGCGCGGCGGGCGTGGACGGATCGGCCGCGGCCAATGCGGTGCTGCGGGACGCGGATCTGGTGGTCGGGGTCGGCACCCGCTTGCAGGATTTCACCACCGGATCGCGGACCATGTTCGCGCCGGATGCGAAGCTGGTGTCGATCAACGTCCACGGCTACGACGCCGCCAAGCATGGCGCGGTGCCGCTGGTGGCCGACGCACGCGTGGCTTTGGAAAGGCTGACGGCGGCCTTGGGCGATCATCGCGCCGCGTTCGACGGCAGCGCGCGCACCAACTGGCTGGCCGCCGTCGATGCCCATTGCGCAGCCCCCGTCCCCGGCAATGACCTGCCCAACGACGCGCAGGTGATCGGCGCGGTCCAGCGCGCCGCGCCCGATGCCATCGCCATGTGCGCGGCAGGCACCATGCCCGGCGCACTGAAGCTGTTGTGGCAGCCCGCGCAGGGCGGATACCACATGGAATACGGCTATTCCTGCATGGGCTACGAGATCGCGGGCGCGATGGGCATCAAGCTGGCCTGCCCGGACCGCGAGGTGATCTGCTTCGTGGGCGACGGCAGCTACATGATGGCCAATTCTGAACTGGCGACGGCCGTGATGCGGCGCGTGCCCTTTACGGTCGTCTTGACCGACAACCGGGGCTATGGCTGCATCAACCGCCTCCAGCAGGTCTGCGGCGGGGTGCCGTTCAACAACCTTTACGAAGATTGCAACGTCGCCGACCAGCCGCGCATCGACTATGTCGCGCACGCGGCCAGCATGGGGGCCCATGCCGTCAAGGCCAACGGCATTGCCGACCTCGAGGCGCAGATCGCCGCTGCACGCGGCAGGCCCATCCCCACGGTGATCGTCATCGACACCACCGCCAAGGACGGTCCCGGCTTCGGCGATGCGGGCCATTGGTGGGACGTGGCCGTCCCCGAGGTGGGCGAAACAAAGACGCTGCGCGATGCCTATCAGACCTACCTGGACAACGCCGCCCGCGCGCGGCTGGTGAACTGAGGAAAGAACCATGATCCGCTATGGCACCAACCCCATCGCCTGGGCCAATGACGACGACCAGACCATCGGCGCCCATATCCCGACCGAGCAGATCCTGAACGAGGCAGGCCGCATCATCGGCTTTGACGGGATCGAGAACGGCCATCGCTGGCCCGACGATCCGCAGGCGCTGAAGGATCTGCTGGGGCAATACGGGCTGGCCTTCATCTCGGGCTGGTATTCCACGGAACTGCTGACCCGCAGTGTCGCGGACGAGATCGCGGCCGTCCAGCCGCACCTGGCCAAGCTGAAGGCCAATGACTGCACCGTCTGCATCGTCTGCGAATGCTCGAACACCGTGCATGGCAATCCCGATGTGCCCGTCAACGACCGCCCGCGCCTGACCGCCGGGGAGATGGCAACCTTTGGGGCCAAGGTCGAGGAATTCGCGGCCTATCTGGCATCCCAGGGGATCACCTTGGCCTACCACCACCACATGGGCACCGTCGTGGAATCGCCCGAGGAGATCGACGCCTTCATGGCCGCGACCGGGCCTGCCGCGCATCTGCTGTTCGACGCGGGCCATTGCACCTTCGGCGGCGGCGACCCCGAGGCCGTGCTGCGCAGGCATGCCGCGCGCGTGGCCCATTTCCACGCCAAGAACATCCGCCGGGACGTGACCCAGCGGGTGCGGGCGGAAAACCTGTCCTTCATCGAGGGCGTCCTGGCAGGGGCCTTCACCGTGCCCGGCGATCCCGAAGGCGCGATCGACTTCGTGCCGCTGCTGCGCATCCTGGCGGATGCGGGCTATGACGGCTGGCTGGTGATCGAGGCCGAGCAGGACCCCGAAAAGCGCAACCCGCTGGAATACCAGTCGCTGGGGCTGAAGTCGCTGAAGGCGGCGGCGGTCAAGGCCGGGCTGGATCGCGCGGCGGCGGCTTGACCTGCGTGCTGCGACAGCCGGGGGCCAGCCCCCGGACCCCCGGGATATTTGAGCCAATGTGAAAGAGGCCGCCATGCCTGACCTTCTTTGCAGACCCTTCGGCACCCATGGAAAGGTGCACCAGATCACGCCTCAGGCGGCGGGCTGGCGGTATGTGGGCTTTTCCCTTTATCGGTTGCGCGCGGGGGAAACGGCAGCCGAGGCGACCGGAGAGCAGGAAGCGATCCTTGTGATGGTCGAAGGGCGCGCGCGCATTGAGGCCGCAGGACAGGACTGGGGCGAGCTAGGCGACCGGATGGATGTCTTCGAGAAGACGCCGCCGCATTGCCTTTATGTCCCGAACGGCCAGGACTGGCGAGCCGAGGCCACCACCGACTGCACCATCGCCGTCTGCACCGCGCCGGGACGGGGCGGGCATCCCGCGCGCCGCATCGGGCCAGACGGCATCACCCTGACCCAGCGCGGCAAGGGGTCGAACACCCGCTGGATCAACAACATTGCCATGGAGGCCGAGGACTGGTGCGACAGCCTTCTGGTGACCGAGGTCTTCACGCCGGCCGGAAACTGGTCATCCTATCCCAGCCATCGCCATGACGAGGATGATTTCCCCCGCATAACCTATCTTGAGGAAACCTATTACCACCGCCTGAACCCGCGCGAGGGCTGGGGCATCCAGCGCGTCTATACCGACGACGGGTCGCTGGACGAGGTGATGGCCGTGCGCGACGGCGACGTGGTGCTGGTCCCTCGCGGCCACCACCCCTGCGGTGCCCCCCACGGGTTCGAGATGTATTACCTCAATGTCATGGCCGGGCCGCGCCGGGCCTGGCGCTTTGTCGCAGCGCCCGAGGTGGAAGGCGTGATCGAGCGCGACAAGGGCTGAGAGCCCCCGCAGGGGATTGCGGCGCGCTCGGGCTGGGGCTGGGGCTGGGGCTGGGGCTGATAAAGTTTGGTCGAACAACTTTCCGGGGAACAACCCGGCGGTGGGACAGTTTGTGGACCGGGTGCCTGCTTGATGCCGGCGCGTGCCTTGCAGCCCGCTTGACGGGCGTTCCAGTCCACGACCACCCGAGGTTTCCAATGTTCTACACCGACAACAAGCTGCAATATCCCGTTCGTGTCGATTCCCCCGATCCGCTGTTCGCGCGTGCGCTGCAACAGGCCATCGGAGGCGTCGAAGGCGAGATCCGCGTGGCCATGCAGTACTTCTTCCAGGCCTGCGGCGCACGGGGCAACCCTAAGTTCCGCGACCTTCTGATGAACACCGCGGCCGAGGAGCTGGGCCATATCGAGATGCTGGCAACGGCGGTCGCTATGAACCTGGAAGGCGCGCCCTTGTCGATGAAAGAGGAAATGGCCGCCACCGACCGCGCTGTCGGGGCCATCATGGGGGGCATGAACCTCAAGAACCTGCTGTCCTCGGGCCTATCGGCCATGCCGATCGACAGCGACGGCGTGCCCTTCGACATGTCCCACATCTATGCCAGCGGCAACATCGCCGCCGACATGACCGCCAATGTCGCCGCCGAGGCGACCGGCCGGACCCTGGCCGTGCGGCTTTACAACATGACCGACGACACGGGCATGAAGGACATGCTGCAATACCTGATCGCCCGCGACACCATGCACCAGAACCAGTGGCTGGCCGCGCTTGAGGAGCTGGGCGGCATGACCGGCGCCTTCCCGATCCCCAACAGCCACCCGCAGGCCGAGGAAAAGACCGAGTTCAGCTATGCCTATCTGGGCTTCCAGGCCGATGGCAGCGCACCGGCCCCGGGCCGCTGGGGCGAAGGCCCCTCGATCGACGGCAAGGGCACCTTCGCGACCGGCAAGCTGCAGCCTTCGGACCAGAAGCCCGACCTGGGCATGGCCCGGCCGGGCAGCGGCGCACAGGCCGAGCAGATCGGATGATCGGCAGGCCCGCCGGACCCATCCGGCGGGCCTTTTCCGGCGCGAGGAACGGCGTTGATGGCACGGTCTTCCTGGATGCGATGGTCATGCCTTCTGGGTTTTGCCCTGGGCGGGTTCTTCGACGGCATCCTGCTGCACCAGATCCTGCAATGGCACCATCTTCTAAGCCTTGTGCCGGGGATGGAGGATCTGCGCCTGCAGATCCTGTGGGACGGCTGGTTCCATGCGCTGATGTATGGTCTGGCTGCCCTGGCCCTGTGGGGTCTGTGGCGCGGCAAGGCCGAGGCGGCGGGCACGAACCCGACACTGGGCGCCCTGCTTCTGGGCTTCGGGGCTTGGCATGTCCTGGACGGGATCCTGTCGCATTGGCTTCTGGGCCTGCACCGGATCAAGCTGGACAGCGCCGTTCCCCTGGCCTGGGACCTGGGGTGGTTTGCGGGCCTTGGCATCCTGCCGATCCTGCTGGGCTTGTGGCTTGGCCGCAGGCCCGGGCGCGGAGGGCCGCGGCCTGCGGTCACCGTGGCGCTGCTTGCGGCTTTGGGACTGGGCGCGGGCTTCTGGGCGGCGCAGCCGCCGGCGGAACAGCCTTTCAGCACCATCGTCTTCGCATCCGGCGTCGATCCCGAACACGCCCTGGCCAAGGCAGGCTTCGCGCAGGCGGAACTGATCTGGTCCGACCCCCTGGCGCAGGTCACCGTTGCCCGGCTGGGCGAAGGCAATCCCTGGCGCCTTTACCTTGCGGGGGCGCTGATGGTCAGCGGCACCGGAATGCCCGCCGGATGTTTCAACTGGGCGCGCGCCTAGCCGCCGCCCCGGACAGGAGAACAGAATGACCCTTGCCATCATCACCGGCGGCTCGACCGGGATCGGCCTTGAACTGGCCCGCATCGCCCGGGCCGAGGGCCACCAGGCCATCATCGTCGCGGACGAACCTGCAGTCCATACCGCCGCCGTCGAACTGGGCGCCGAGGCGGTCGAGGCGGACCTTGCGACGCCCGAGGGGATCGCTGCGGTCCTGGCGCAACTGGGCGGGCGTGACGTGGATCTGCTGATGCTGAATGCGGGCACCGGGATGGGACACGCCTTCCTGGACCAGGATCCGGCCGGGATCGACCATGTGGTGATGACCAACGTCCTGGGCGTGCTGCGCCTGGCCCATCCGATCGGGCGCAGGATGCGAGACCGCGGCGAAGGCCATATTCTTGTCACCGGGTCCATCGCCGGCTTCATGCCGGGAACCTTCCAGGTGATCTACAATGCCTCGAAGGCCTTCCTGAACAACTTCGCCCTGGGCTGGAACGAGGAACTGAAGGACAGCGGGGTCACGGTGACCTGCCTGATGCCCGGCATCACCGACACCGCCTTCTTCGAACGCGCGGGCCTGACGGATACGCCGCTTGGGCAGATGAAGAACAAGGACGACCCGGCGATGGTCGCCCGCGCAGGCTACGACGCGATGATCGCGGGCCGGGCGCAAATGACGCCGGGCCTCAAGAACAAGGCCCAGGCCGCGATGGCCGAGATCCTTCCTGCGGGCCTGGTCGCCAAGGCCCATCGGCAGATGGCCAAGCCGGAAGACGAATAAACCCCATGCCGCCTGGCCGGCGACCGGCCCGGCGGATCATCCAGGCCCGGCCTTGCCCGGCCACCCCACTGAAGGAGAACCCAATGCAGCGCAGAACCCTTTTCGCCGCCGGTGCCGTCGCCGCCGTCCTGCCGGTCGCCCGGATGTCCTTTGCCCAGGACGCCCCCGATGCGGACATGCAGGCCATCCTGCTGGGCGGAAACTTCTCTCTGCTCAGCAGCCGCCTCGCCGCGGAAAAGGCCACCGACCCAGCGGTCCAGGCCTTCGCCGCGCTTGAAGCGTCCGAGCAGGAGGCCGTGGCCCGTGCCTTTGGCGCAGCCCCGTCCGACCAGGTGACGCCCGAACATGCGACCATGCTGCAGCAGATGAACGCCATGGAGGCGGGCGCCGAGTTCGACCGGCAGTATCTGGCGGCCCAGATGCAGGGCCACGAGGAGTTGCGCGCCCTGCACTCGGCCTATGCCGAGAACGGCTCCAACCCGATGGCGCGGGGTGCGTCGATTGTCGGCGTCCCGGCGATCGATTCGCACATGTCCATGCTGCGCGCGATCAGCAACAGGCTGGGCTGACATGACCGAGGCCTGGCTTTGCCTTGCCGGCGGGAATGCGCTTGGCGCATTCCATGTCGGCGCCTGGCAGGCGATCGAACAATCCGGCCTGCGCGTCACGCGCATGTCGGGCGCCTCGATCGGCGCCGTGGTCACGGCCGTGATCGCGGGCAATCCGCCGGAACGGCGCGTCGCTGCCCTGGCCCAGTTCATTTCCCATGTCCAGCAGCAACACCCTGTCGCCGGCCGGCGCGCCGCCGTCGCGGGGTTGCTGATGCGGGGCCATCCCTCGCTGTTCGTGCCGTCCTGGCCGGGGTTCTGGGAAATCCTGCCCGGGATGCCCGGGGACAAGTCGCAGTTCAAGCGCGGCCCGATGCGGCGGCTGCTTGAGCGGTCGATCGATTTCGATCTGCTCAACGACGGCGATATCGAGGTGACGGTGACCGCGCTTGATTATGAAACAGGCGAGATCCTGGATTTCCGCAACCGCGACATGCGCCTGACGGTGGACCACATCATGGCCAGCACCGCGCTGCCGATCCTGTTCCGGCCCGTCCACCTGGACGGACATGTGCTGATGGACCCGGGGATCTGCGAGAACCTGCCCCTTCGGCCCCTGCTGGACCGGCCGGGCAATGCTGCAATCATCGCGCTTGACCTGTTCGTGCAGCAAGGCAAGCTTTCTGAAACCATGGACGGCATCGGCACCCGGGCCCAGGAACTGTTCTTCGCCGGACAATCGGCCCGCATCATTGCAAATGCCGACCTGCAGGGACGCAATTTCCGCCACATCGTCCTGACCGATCCCGAGGACGAATTCATCGGCAAGGCCTTCGATTTCAGCCGGTCCAACCTGGAACGCCGGGTGCAGCTGGGCAAGCTGCTGACCAGTCAGTCGCTGGCCGATCTGAACGTCATGATCCCGGCCCCCAGTGATAATCCCCCCTTGGAAGGAGCGTCGGATGATCCCGCCTCGTCTTCACGCCCGTCTTGACGCGGCATCGGCCGCGGCCCTTCTGCTGCTGCCCTCGGCGCTGCAATGGCCGGCCCGGCTTGTCCGCCCCCTGGCGCTTGCGGGGCTGGGGGTGGCGGCCTATTCGCTGGCCACCCGCTATCGCGAAGATGCGGACGGCGCCATCGACCTGGGCCAGCACCGGATGCTGGACGCGGCGCAGGGCGCGGCCTGCCTTGCTGCGGGATTGGCCGAAAGGGCATCCGGCCCCCGCGCCTTTTTAACGGGCTATGGCGCCTTTTCCCTGGCCGCGGCTTTTCTGACCCAGCCCGAGGGACCGCGCGGCGTCACTCTGCCGCCCGATGCCGTGGCCGAGGACCTGGGCCCCGATCTTGTCCGCCTGCGCTGCGGCATCGTCAACGTGGCCTTTATCGGCCCGGTGAACGCGGGGGACCGGGGCTGGTTCCTGGTCGATGCCGGTATCGGGGGATCGGGCGCCGCGATTCGGGCTGCGGCCGAAAGCCGCTTCGGCACCGCGCGGCCCAAGGCGATACTGCTGACCCACGGCCATTTCGACCATGTCGGCGCGCTGGAGGAACTGGCGCGCGAATGGGACGCACCGATCCTGGCGCACCGCCATGAACGCCCCTTCCTGGACGGCACCCGGTCATATCCGCCCCCCGCCCCAGAGGTCGGCGGCGGCAGCATGGCGGAATTGTCGCCGCTGTTCCCGCGCAGCCCCCTTAATGTCACGGACCGGTTGCAGGACCTTCCGGGGGATGGCGAGATCCCGGGGCTTCCCGGCTGGCGGTGGATCCATACGCCAGGCCATTCGCCGGGCCATGTCTCGTTCTGGCACGAAGCCTCGGGCAGCCTGATCGCCGGCGATGCGATCAGCACGACCCAGCAGGAATCGTTGTCCAGCGCCGCCTTGCAGACCCCGCATCTGCAAGGCCCGCCTGCCTATTTCACCATCGACTGGGAAGCGTCGGGCCGGTCCGTCCGCAGGCTTGCGGCGCTGCGGCCCCAGGTGATGATCCCGGGGCACGGTCATGCCGTGGCGGGACCGGTCTTCCTGGCCGCCCTTGACCGACTGGCGCAGGATTTTGCCGCGCGGGGCGTGCCGCGGCACAGCCGCTATGCCCCCCGCCATGTCCACCTGCCGGACGACGGCTGACATGGCAACGGCGCTTCCCGCTCTGCCGGGGGTCGATCATTCGCTGCAATTCCTGCGACAGGGCTATGACTTCGTGGGCCAGGGCTGCAGGACGGTCGGCGCCCACCGCTTTCGCGCCCGGGTGATGCTGCGCCCGGTGATCTGCGCCCAAGGGGCGGATGCCGCGCGGCTGATCTATGACCCCGACCTGTTCACCCGCAAGGGCGCGATGCCGCCCCATGTGCTGCGCCTTCTGCAGGACAAGAACAGCGTGCAGATGCTGGACGGCCCGCCCCACCGGCATCGCAAGGGGCTGTTCACCAGCCTGCTGATGACGGACGAGGCCGAACAATCCCTGCTGGACCTGCTGGACCGGGAATGGGGCCGCGCCCTGCAGGACTGGACGGGGCAGGACCGGATCGTGCTGTTCGACCAGGTGAACCTGATCCTGACCCGCGCCATCCTCGGCTGGACCGGCGTTGCCTTGGACGATCCCGACCGGATGGCGGGCGATCTTTCCGCGATGATCGAGAACACCGGCCGCCTCGGCCCGCGCATGTGGCAGGCCTTGGCGCGGCGGCGGCGCGTGGAAGCCCGCATCCGCCGCGTCATCCGCGCAGCCCGCGCCGACGCCGCCCATGAAGATAGCCCGCTGCACCGCATCGCCCGGTTCCGCGACGCCGACGGAAAGCCCCTGACGCTGGACCAGGCCGTGGTCGAGCTGATCAACATTCTGCGCCCGACGGTGGCCATCGGCCGCTATGTCGCCTTTGCGGCGCTTGCGCTGCACCGCCATCCGTCCCTGGCGCCGGCGTTGCGGCAAGGCCGGCTTGGTTATGAAGCCTTTGCCGAGGAAGTGCGCCGCGATTCGCCCTTCTTCCCGGTGATCGGCGGCATTGCCCGGCGCGGCTTCGACTGGAACGGGGTCGCGGTCGCGAAGGGGGACTGGATGCTGGTGGACCTGTTCGGCACCTGCCACGATCCCCGGCTGTTCCCGGCGCCGCAGGACTTCGACCCGCAGCGGCCGCTGTCCTGGCGCGACTTCGGCAGCGACTTCGTCCCGCAGGGCGCGGGCAGCCCGCATGACGGGCATCGCTGTCCCGGCGAACGGCTGACGGTCGCCGTGATCCGCCATGCGGCCCGGATGCTGGTCGAGAGGATGGATTATTCCGTCCCGCCCCAGGATCTGACCGTGTCGCTGTCCCATGTCCCTGCCCTTCCCGCAAGCGGCATGGTTCTGGCGGCGGTCCGCCCGCGGGCGACGCGTTCCGGCCCATAGGAAACCGATTCCTGCCCGGCCTCGTTCGGTGGGCATGTGGGAATGGATCACCAGCAACGCCGCCGTGATGCAGGCGATCATCGCCCTGGTGACCGCCGGCGTCTGGATCACCTATCTGCATGTCTTCGTCGAAAGCCTGCGCCGCCAGCGGCGGAGCGAGATCCTGATCACAATGGGTGGCGGGCGCGGGCTTGGCAGCCGCGTCCTTGTCAGCAACCTGGGGCTCGAGCCGATCTACATCCTGGATGTCATGCTGACCCTTTGTTCTGATGCGGGCGAAAGGATCGTCTCGGTGGCGGACCGCACGGAGCTTGATCCTTCGCGCGACGACGACGGTCCCGGTCGGGCAACGCTGCAGGGCCCGTTGAAAAGCGGCGATTACGTGGAAACCGGCACCGTCGACACCCTTCTGGACCGCGCGGCACGCACCCTGGGCAAGGGGCGCGAGGATGGGGAACTGTCGCGCATAGAGATCACCATCGCCGCCGTCACCGCCGCGGCCTCGGGGATCGTGGCGGCGCGCCGCGTCTTTAATGTCCGGCATCGGGACGAGGGCACGGCGCTGCAGCCGCGCACGATCTATGCCGAACAGATCCGTGACCGACGCGGCCGCAGGCGGATCGAGGACCAGCTTCTGAAGATGCTGTAGGCGCCCATCCGCCGCGGCCTGCCGCAGGGCCGCAGCGTCCTGCTGGCGGAAACGTGGGGGAACCGTGATGGCGCCTGCCCGTTGTCCCTTCAGCCGGGCACTTCCCGGAACCCATTGATAAGAAGAACATCAGGAGACTGCCGATGACCAAGCTGCTTGCTTCCACCGCCCTTGTCGCCATGCTTGCCGCGCCTGCCGCGATCGCCCAGACCGCCACCACCGCACCGGCCACGACCGAGGCGCCGATGACCGACGCCACCACCACCGCGCCTGCGGATGCGACCACCACCACGACGATGCCGGCGGACGGCACAACGGCCGCCATGCCGGCAGGCGGCGCCATGGCGGACGAAGGCTTTGGCTACACCGCAATGGCGGGTGACATGTCGGCCGAAACCTTCATGGGCAAGCGCCTTTATGCGTCCGAGGCCGAGGTTGATGTAAACGCTGCCTATACCGAGGTGGACCAGGACTGGGAAGACATCGGCGAGATCAGCGACCTGGTGATCGGCCAGGACGGCATGGTCAAGGCCGTGCTGACCGATATCGGCGGCTTCCTGGGCTTGGGCGAACGCACCGTGGCCGTGTCGATGGACGACCTGCAGGTGATCCGCGACGGCGATTCCGAGGACGAATACTTCATCGTCTTCACCGCGAACCGCGCCGCACTTGAAAATGCGCCCGAGTTCGAATGGATGGACGAATAAGCAAGACCCTTCGCGGGCTTTTGCAGGGGGCGCGCCGCTGGCGCGCCCTTTCGCATGGCGTCAACCGCCCAGGGCGATCCCTTCGCGGCGGCGATCGGCCCCGCCCGTCAGGCCGTCCGGCCCGATGACGATGCCTTGAAGGCCCGAGGTCAGTTCCGTCTCGTTCAGCTCGAACCCGATGGCCGCCAGACCCTCGGCAAGGGTCGCGGGCAGGCCGGGCTCGACATCCATGGGGCCGAAGCGGTTGACGATGTTGGGCGCGGCCACCGCCTGCTGGATGTCCATCCCCCAGTCCAGATGCGCGACGATGGCGCGGGCGACATAGCCGATGATGCGGCTGCCGCCGGGCGATCCGATCACCATGACCGGGCGGTCGTCCTTCAGAACGATGGTCGGCGCCATCGAGGACCGGGGCCGCTTGCCGGGCGCAAGGGCATTGGCGATGGGCCAGCCGTTCTCGTCATGGGTCTCGAAGCTGAAATCGGTCAGTTCGTTGTTCAGAAGAAAGCCGTTCGCCATGACGCGCGAGCCGAAGCCGTTCTCGATGGTGGTGGTCATGGACAGCGCGTTGCCCTGCCCGTCCACGATCGAGATATGCGTGGTCGAGGGAAGTTCCAGCGAACTGTCCTGCCCCCACAGCGCGGCATGAGACCAGCCGGGATTGCCCGGGGCCACTTCGGGCAGGCTGTCGTCGCCGGCCAGAAGCTTGGCCCGGTCCGCCAGATAGGCGGGGTCGATCAGCCCCTCGGTCGGCATGGGCACGTGGTCGCTGTCGGCCATGAAGCGGCCCCGGTCGGCAAAGGCCAGGCGCGATGCATCGCCGATCAGCCGCCAGCTCTCCGGGCTTTCGGCCCCCAACGCTGCCAGATCGTAGCCACCCAGCATCCCCAGGATCTGCCCCACCGTCAGCCCGCCGGACGAGGGCGGACCCATGCCGCAGACATCATGGGCGCGGTATTCCACGCAGACCGCAGGGCGTTCCACCACGCGATAGGCCGACAGATCCTGCATCGACAAAAGGCCCGGATTGTCGGCCCCGCGCACCGCCGCAACGATGCCTTCCGCGACCTTGCCGCCATAAAAGCCGTCCGCGCCCTCGGCTGCCAGCAGCCGCAGGGTTTCGGCGTAATCCGGGTTCCGCAGCGTCGCCCCTGCCGCGACCGGCTGGCCGCCGGGGAAGAAGTAATCGGTGGTGGCGGCATCGGCCTGCAACGCGTCGCCCTCTCCGGCGACAAGGCTGGCGAGGCGCGGCGAGACGGTGAAGCCGTCCTCGGCCAGGCGGATCGCGTCGTCGAAAAGGCCCGACCAGTTGGCCCGGCCCCAGCGGCGGTGCGCGGCTTCCAGCAACGCCGGCGTGCCGGGCGTGCCGACGGACAGCCCGCCCACGACGGCCTCCATGAACTCCAGCGGCTGGCCTTCATCGTCAAGGAACAGCCTCGGCGTCGCGGCCATGGGCGCGGTTTCGCGGCCGTCCAGCGTGGTCAATTCGCCCGTTCCGGCGTCATACCAGACAAGGAAGGCCCCACCCCCCAGGCCCGAGCTTTGCGGCTCGACCAGGCCCAGGACGGTCTGGACCGCGACCATTGCATCTGCCGCGCTGCCCCCGGCCTCCAGCACGCGCGCCCCGGCCTGGACGGCCAGGGGATGGGCCGCGCTGACCATCCAGTCCTGGCCTGCCACGGGCCGGCCTTCCGCCTTGGCGTCCAGGGCCGCGCGGGCCGCATCGGTCAGCAGGCCGAAGGCGTCGGCCCGCGCTGCGGGTTGCGACGCCGCTTCGGGCGCAATCGCATCGGTCGCCTGCTGGGCGGCAGCCCAACTGGCGCTGCACAAAAGCAACGCCGTCGCAAATGCCTGATGTTTCATCCGGTCCTCCCCTGCTGGTTGTGGCCAGTCTGCGCGCGGGGGGACCGGGGTGCAAGCCGCGATCCGGGCCGCCTAGTCGCCGCCCCCGGACCCCGGCGGCAGCAGGCTGCGGCTGATCGAGGCGTCCAATCCCTCGAAGCCGAAATAATCCAGCGTCTCGTAAAGCTCCGCCCGCGTCTGCATATGCCCCAGCATCGGGGCGGTCGTGTCGTGGTCGCGCAGCGCCGCGTAAAGGCGTTCCTGCGCTTGGTTGGCCATCCGCAGGGACGATACCGGCCAGATCACCATCTTGTAGCCCAGATCCTGCAACTCTGCCCCGGTCAGCTGCGGGGTCCGCCCGAACTCGGTCATGTTGGCCAGCAGCGGCACGCCGGGCAGGGCTTGGGCAAAGCGGCGCATCAGGTCGATGTCGGTCAGCGCCTCGGGGAAGATCGCGTCCGCCCCGGCTTCCAGATACAGGCGCGCCCGGGCGATGGCGGCGTCCAGCCCCTCGTTTGCCAGGGCGTCGGTGCGGGCGATCACCACAAGGTCGCGCCGGGCGCGGACGGCGGCTGCGACCTTGGCGGCCATGTCCTGCGGCAGCGCCAGCCGCTTGTCGGACAGGTGGCCGCATTTCTTGGGCAGGATCTGGTCTTCCAGATGGATCGCGGCCGCGCCCGCCTCCTCGAAGCGGCGGACGGTGACCATCGCGTTCAGTGCCTCGCCATAGCCGGTATCGGCATCGACCAGCACCGGCAGCCCCGAGGCGCCCGCGACCTGCCGGATGAAGAAGCACACGTCGTCGATGGTGATCAGCCCCAGGTCGGGCAGGCCCATCGAGGCGCTCATCGCCGCGCCGGACAGATACAGCCCCTTAAAGCCTGCGGCGCGCGCCTGCAGCGCCGCCTGGCCGTTATGGGCGCCCGGCAGGCGGAAGATGCCGGGCCGGGACAGGCGGTCGCGGAACCGCCGGCCCGCAGGGACGGGATCGTGACGGACAAGCCAGGTCATCTCAGTCCTCGGCCAGGCTGGCTTCGGCGGGCAGCGCCCGGCGCAGCAGGCGCGGCAGCAGCAGGATTGCCCCGGCGGCAACCCACAGGGTGATCGCGATGGAACTGGACCACAGCACGCTGACATCGCCCGCAGACAGCGACAGGGACCGGCGCAGGTTCGTTTCAAGGATGCCTCCCAGAACGAAGCCCAGGATCAGCGGCGCCATCGGCACATGCATCCGCCGCAGCCAGTAGGCGGCCACACCCACCACGACCATCAGGATCAGGTCGAAGCTGGCCGACTTGCCCGAATAGACCCCCACCGCCGAGACGACCACGATAAAAGGCACCAACACCCAGGCGGGCACCGTCAGCATCCGCGCGAAAAAGCCTACCAGCGGGATGTTCATCGCCAGCAGCATCACGTTGCCGATGAACAGCGAAGCGATCAGCCCCCAGACCAGTTCCGGCTGCGAGGTGAACAGCATCGGGCCCGGCGTGAGGTTGTAGAGGGTCAGCACGCCCAGCATGATCGCCGTCGTGCCCGAACTGGGGATGCCCAGCGTCAGCATCGGGATGAAGTTCGAGTTCGAGGCCGAGTTGTTCGAGGCCTCGACCGTAGCCAGGCCGCGCAGGTCGCCCTGGCCGAACTGGCTGCCCTGCGGGTCGCGCCGTTCGGTCAGCTTGCGCTCGGTGGAATAGGCCAGGGCGGATGCGACCGTGCCGCCCGCGCCCGGCAGAAGGCCGATGAAGAAGCCGATGCCCGATCCCCGCAGCGCCGAGGCAAAGGTGAAGCGCATCTCGGACAGGTTGAACAGGCTGCGGCCCATCCGCTCGATCCGCACGCTGGCGCCGTCGCGATGGCCCTGCAGCAGGATCAGCAATTCGGAAATCGCGAAAAGGCCGATCACCAGGGTGGAAAAGGCCAGCCCGTCGATCAGGTTCGGCATGTCGAAGGTATAGCGCATGACGCCGGAATTGGCGTCGATGCCGATGGTGGACAGCGCAAGCCCGATGCCCGTCGCCAGCAGCGCCTTGATCGGCTGGTCGGACAGAAGGCCCGTCAGGCAGGCGAAGGCAAAGATCATCAGCGCCACGTATTCCACCGGCCCAAAGGCCAGCGCCCATCGCGACAGCACGGGCGCGGCCAGCACGATCCCAACGGTCGCCAGGACCGACCCCACGAAGGACGTCCAGGCCGACAGCGACAGCGCGACCCCGGCCATGCCCCGGCGCGACAGGGGATAGCCTTCGATCGCGGTCATGACGGCCGAGGCCTCTCCGGGGACGTTGATCAGGATGGCGCTGATCCGCCCGCCATATTCCGACCCGATATAGATCGCGGCCATCAGGATCATCGAGCTTTCCGGCGGCAGGCCCAGGGCGAAGACCACCGGGACCAGCATGGCCACCGCGTTGACAGGCCCAAGGCCCGGCAGAACGCCCACCATCGTGCCCACGACCGCGCCCAGGGCGGCCAGGGCCAGGTTCATCGGCGTTCCGGCGACGGCAAAGCCGTTCATCAGAAGGGACAGGGTTTCCATCAGATCAGGCCTCCCATGATGCCGGTCGGCAAGACCACGTCCAGGCCGTGGTCGAACAGCAGATAGGATCCCACCGACAGCACCGCCCCCGAGACGATGGCCTGGATCAGGCTGGCCCCGAAGATCAAGGCCACCGCCCCCGCCATCACGAAGGTCGAGGGGACGTAGCCCAGCCGTTCGAAGACCACGGCATAGACCAGCAGCGTGACCGACAGCATCAGGATGCCGGTCATGGTGCGGCCGCTGACCGCGTCGGCATCGGTGCCGCCGCGGATCACCAGCATCACGCCGCAGAACGCGATCAACGCGGCCGTCAGCATCGGAAAGGCGCGCGGGCCCACGGGTTCATAGGCGAAGGGCGCGACCAGCCCCCAGCCGAAGACTGCAAGGATCCCGGCCATGAGCAATGCCACGGCCCCAAGGGTTCTGTTGCTGCTCATGACCGTGTTCCTTACTGCTGGACCAGCTGGAACTCGCCCGCGAGCGCGCGATAGTTCGCGACCGCCTCGGTCACGAAGGCGTCCAGTTCCTCGCCCGTCAGGGGAAGCGGCAGCAGGTTGCGGCTTTGCAGCAGGGCATCATAGCCGGGGGCCTGCATGGCGGTCTCGAAAGCCTGGACCCACCACTGGTAATCCTCGTCCGACACCTCGGGTCCGACGTAGAAGCCGCGCACGATCGGCCAGTCGATGGCATAGCCCTGCTCGGTCGCGGTCGGCACGTCGGCCAGCTTGCCGGGCAGCCGCTCGGGCGAGAAGACGGCCAGCATCTTCAGGGGCGCACCGCCGTCGATGGCGGCCTGGCTGTCGCCCACGTCGTTCATGCAGGCATCGACATGGCCGCCCTGCAGCGCGGTCGCGCAGTCGCCGCCCCCTTCGAAGGCCACGAAGCGCATCGACTTGTGGTCGATCCCCGCCGCGCGCGCGGTCAAGGCGGCCTTCATCCAGTCCTGGCTGCCGATGGTGCCCCCCGCGCCCAGGATGACCGAGCCGGGATCGGCCTTGATGGCCTCCATCATGGCCGTCAGGCTGTCATATTCGCTGTCGGCAGGCACCACGACCGCGCCGTAATCGGCTCCGACCGAGGCCACCCAGCGGACGTCGTCTTCGTCATGGGCGCCGAACTTGCCCTGCGCCAGGTTCAGCAGCGAGCCGGCCGAAAAGGCGACAATGGTGCCGGGTTCGCCGGGACGCTGGCTGACGATGGTGCTGTAGGCCACGGCGCCGATGCCGCCGGGCATATAGGACACGCGCAGGGGCGATTCCAGCACGCCCGCTTCGGTAAAGGCGGCTTGGGCCAGCTTGCAGGTGATGTCGAAGCCGCCGCCGGGCTGGGCGGGGGCGACGCATTCGGGGCGTTCCGGCGCGGCATGGGCCAGCGAGGCCGTCAGCAGGAAGAGAGGCGCGGAAAAGGCCGCCGCGCGGCGCGGAGTGATGCGGATCATGGTTTCCTCCCAAGGAACAGGTCGGGCCCTCCAGCCCGTGGGGCGAGGTTACATCATCGAAGCTTTCAGGCAGCTTTCAGTCCGGAAGGTTCGGCGGGCAGGTGCAACACGGCGTCCAGGCCGCCTTCGGGACGGTTCGACAGATCCAGTCGCCCGCCAAGCGCCCTGGCGATCTCTTGCACGATATTCAGGCCCAGCCCCGTGCTGGAAGGGTTGCGGACGCCGTTTCCAGAAAGGTTGAAGCGTTGCCCGCTTCCCAGCCTGCGCAGAAGATCCTGCGACAGGCCCGGCCCCCCGTCGCGGATCGAAATCGCCATGGTGCCTACCCCCCGCGCCGCCGTCAGCGTCACCGTGCCGCCCGGCGGGCTGGCGGTGATCGCGTTCTGCAAAAGGTTGCTGACGGCTTCGAACAGAAGGGCCTCGGTCGTGTGCAGGCTGCCTGTGTGGGCATCCGCCTCGACCTCCAGAAGGATGCGGCGCTTGCGGGCCTCGGCCATGTGCAGGCGGACCACGCCGTCCAGAAGCGTCGCCACATCAACGGGTTCGGCGGCGGCGCTGCTCCACAGGGCACTGTTGCGCGCAAGGGCAAGGGCCAGAAGCTGGCTGGTCAGGCGCGAGGAACGGTCGGTGATCTCGCGCATGGCGCGCAGCACGGCGTGCAGATCGGCAGGATCCTGAAGCTGCAGCCCGCGGTCGATCTGGGCGCGCAGCACGGCCAGCGGCGTCTTCAGCTGGTGCGACGCATCCTCGATGAAGCGGCGCTGCGCCTCGCCCTGGATGCGGTGGCGGTCGACCAGCCGGTTGACCGACTGCACCAGGGGCTGCACCTCTCGCGGCAGGCCCGACGGGTCAAGCTGGCGCAGGTCGTCCGATGCCCGCCGGTCCAGCCGGTCGCGCAGCGCCCGCAGGGGCCGCAGCCCGGCATGGACACCGACCGCCAGAAGCAGCGTGGCCGAAGCAAGCGCGGCAAGGTCGCGCAGCACTGTGCGGGTGATGACCGTGCGCAGGAAAGCCTCGCGCGATTCGGTGGTTTCGGCGATCTCGATGATAAGGTTCTGGCCCTCGGCGCCGTAGAGCGGCGGATCCAGCGGCCGCATGTAGGCCGCGACCCGGATCGGCCGGTCATAGTAAAGGGCATCATAGAAGACCACTTGCCCCGTCGTCAGCGGCGGCGGGGGCGGCAGCAGCGAATCGCCGATCTGGACCAGCCCGTCGTCGGTGGATACGCGGAACAGGATCTCGCCATCGGCGGTGGCCTGAAAGCTTTCGAACAGCGGATAGGGCAGTTCGACCCCCAGCCCGCCGCTTTCGGTCGAGATGCGCAGGTCGATGGCCCGGATGGCCCCGCGCAGGGAACGGTCATAGGCGCTGTCGGCCACCTCGCGCAGCGATTGCATCGACAGGATCAGCCCCACCACCATCGTGAACAGCAGCGTGGGCACCATCCACAGCGCCAGCGTGCGCCAAAGCGGGCGCCCCTGCAGGGGATCGGGGCGAGCACTCACTCGCGATCCTCGTCATGTTCCAGCAGATAGCCGATGCCGCGCAGGGTCACGATCTGGATCGGCGCATGGGCCAGCCGCTTTCGCAGCCGGTGGATGATGACCTCGATCGCCTCGGGGTTCATGTCGCTTTCCACCGAAACCAGCCGGTCGAGGATCTGGGTCTTGGACAGGGGATCCCCGGGCCGTTGGATCAGCAGGCGCAGCACGGCATGTTCGCGGGGCGACAGCGACAAAACCTCGTCGCCCAGCGTGAAGCGTTGCCCGGCCTGGTCGAAGCACAGAGGGCCGCAGGCATAAACGCCGCGGGCCCGGCCGTGGCTGCGCCGGATCAGGGCATGGATGCGGACCTCCAGTTCCTCGATGGCGAAGGGCTTGCCCATGAAGTCGTCGGCCCCGTCCCGCAGCAAGGCGACCCGCTGGGCCAGGCTGTCGCGGGCGGTCATCACCAGCAAGGGCGTGTCGTTCCCGCGCGCCTTAAGCCGGGCCAGGAACTCGGCCCCGGTCATCTGCGGCAGGCCGAGGTCCAGCAGGATCAGGTCATAGCTGTCGGCCGCGATGCTGGCCTCGGCGCCGCGGCCGTCCTCGGTCCAGTCGACCTGAAATCCCCGGCCAACCAGGCTTTGGGTCAGCCATTCGGCAAGATCCTCATCATCTTCGACAAGTAGAAGCTTCAAGGGCCTGCTTCCCCGTTACGAGGCGTTCCATTCCGCCCTGGCCGCTTCACTATCGCGCAGGAGAGAAACGCGCCGCAACCCTTTGGGCAGGGCTTGCGGTCCCAGGGGCCGCCGGCCTGGCCCGGAAGGTAGCCCCTTCACCCTGTCCTTCGGCGATGGCGGCAAAGGGTGATCAGATAGCCCGCCACCCCGGCCAGCGGCCCCGGCAGAAGCAGCCACACGGCGGACGGCCCGATCTTCTGGATCAGGATCGTCGTGGCAAGGATCGACAGCATGGTGATTGCAAAGCCCGCCGCGTTCTGGATCGCCAGGGCAGCGCCCACCATGTCCCTGGGGCAGGCCCGGGCCGACAGGGCCGAGAATTGCGGCGAATCGGCCACCACCGCTGCCCCCCACAGCAGCAGCACCGCCAAAAGCGCCTCTGCCGGAAGGGCCCGCCAGCCAAGCGCAAAGGCTACGATGCATCCTCCTGACAGGATCAGCGAACCCATGGCGACACCTGCACTTCCGATCCGTTGCGACAGTGCGCCTCCCGCAAGGCAGCCCAAGGCTCCGGCGGCGATGACAAGAAAGGAAAGACCTGCCACCCCAAGCGCGGGAAAGCCCGCATCAAGCCCGGTGGCGGCCACCAGCATGGGAACGGCCGTCCAGAAGGCGTAGAGTTCCCACATATGCCCGAAATAGCCGATCGCGGCGGCGCGGAACCGCGCGATGCTGAAGGTTGAAAGCACGGTCCGTGTCCGCTTCACGCCAGCGGCGGCTGGCAGATGCGGCCCCGTTCCCAGACGATGCACCAGTGCCGCACCCACAAGCGCTAGGCCGGACGAGCCGCTGACGATCCACTGCCACGGCAACTGCCCCCCGCTGAAGCGCAGGAAATGCGGCAGGGCGGTGCCAAGAGTCAGCATCGCGACCAGCAGGGCCAGGGCCTGACCCGTCCGCTCTGGCTCCCAGCTGACGATCAGCTTCATGCCGATCGGATAGATCCCCGCCAGGCTAAGCCCGACAAGAAAGCGAAAGACGCTGCCGGAAACCACGTCCTGGGCCAGCCATGCGAAGCCCAGGTTGAACAGCGCGCCTGCCAGGGCCGAGGTGACGAAGATGGTGCTGGCGCGAAAGCGGTCCGCAAGACCCAGCAGCGACATCCCCAGCGTTCCAAGGATGAACCCGCCCTGCACCGCAGTCGTCAGCCACCCGATGGCCGAGGCGTCTGCGCCCCAGGCATCGATCAGCCCGCCGGCTGCGCTGTTCGCGCTGAACCACAGCGAGGTGCCGAAAAGCTGCGCGATCGACACCACGGCCACGGGCCCGATCGATGAGGGGATCCTGCGCCCGGATTCTGTCATGTCGCATCCCCCTCGTGCTGATGGCCGGGACATCCTTTCAATGCGGCAGGTTCGCGTCGCCGATCAGGCGGCGGTGGCGACGGGCCTCGGCCACGGCATCCTCGAACCGCTCGATGCCCTTTGCCTCGAGCGCCGGGATCAGCCGCAGGAAGGCTTCGGCCGTCGCGATGGCATCGCCCATCGCCCTGTGGCGGTTTTCGGGCGGGATCTGGATCCCCAGGCGACTGGCCAGGCCGTCCAGCGTGTGATCGGCGGACTGGCCCCAGACCATCGCCGACAGCAGCACGGTGTCCAGCACCCGGTTGTCGAAGCGGATGCCGGTTTCGGTTTCCGCCCGGCGCAGGAAGCCCATGTCGAAGGGTGCGTTGTGGGCGATCAGGACGCTGCCTTCGCAGAAATGCCGGAACGCGGCCAAGGCAGCGGCCAGGTCGGGCGCGCCGCGCAGCATCCTGTCCGTGATGCCGTGGATGGCGGTGGAGGCCGGCGGGACCGGCCGACCCGGATCGACCAGCGTGTCGAAGCGCTCGCCGGTCAGCCGTCCCCGCACCAGTCTCAGGCCCGCGATCTGCACGATCCGGTCGCCGTCGGTCAGGCCGGTAGTTTCGGTGTCGAAGACCACGCAGGTCAGGTCCGCCAGGCGGGACGACGAAAGGGCGCGGCCCGCAAGGGCAAAGTCATAGGTCACGCCACGCCCTTCGGCCGCGGCCTCGGCCCGGGCCAGCGGCAGGACCAGACGCGCCATCCGGCCGTCGACTTCGGGCCAGATCGCCGTGCCATGCGCGGCCAGAACCTCGGCCCCGGCCAGGTCGGGCTGCCCCGGATCGGGTGCCTTGCCCAGCCATGCTTCCAGTTGGTCGACAGGGACCGGCGCGCCCTGCCATTCCAGGACAAGCTGCATCCCTTCCAGCACGTCGGGGCGAACCGAAACCCTGGGTTCCAGCCCTTCCGCGCGCAGTTGCCTGTCCAGAAACACCAGCAGCGCGTTCAGCGGCCCGGCCTCGGCCCGAAAGACAAGCGGCGGAAGAAGACCGGCATGGGCAAGGCCCGCCGTCAGCTCGTCCAGCCCCGCCAGACCCGATGGGGCATCATCGGCCAGGATCTGGGACAGCCGGCGGGTCGTTGCGGCCAGACCTCGGCCTTCGGCCCGAAGCACCTTCGCCAGGGACGGGGGAACGGGGCCTTCCAGCGCCTCGAGCAGCGGCACCAGCGTTGCGGCATGACGGCGCAGCGCCTCGAGCGTCGCGCGGGGGGCGAGGCTGTCCGGCAACGGCTGGCGCATCGTCAGCAGCAGGCCCTGTTCGATCCTGCGCAACCGGGCGGACATCCTTGTGCCCTGCCCAGTCATCCAGGACAAATCCGTCGCCGGGGCGCCTGCATCCAGTCGCGCCCGGGCTGCCTGCAAGGCCGCCCCGCTCAGATGCCGGTCCAGCGGGCGATCAAGCGCCAGCCCCGGAAGCAGTCCTGCCGCACTGGCATTGTAGAAGATCACCCGCCCCTGCCCATCCGTCATCACCGCGCCCGCCCCGAACTCGGCCAGGATGGATTCGAGCGTGGCCTTTTCGCGCACCTGTTCGGCAGCATGGGTTTGCAGGGCTTGGTCCAATGCCTCGGCCGTGCGAAGGCGGGCGGCGGCGGCGTCCTGCGCGGCGGGTCCAAGATCGGCAAGATGGGCGGTCTTCGACAAGTCGGGCGGGCGGCCGGTGCGCAGGCTGCCGGCCAGCATCTCTATGGGACGGGCCAGATGCTGGTCGAACAGATACCACAGCCCGGTCGCCAGGCCCGCAAGCCCGAAGCCCGCCACCATGACGCCCTGAACGACCGCATCGGTCCCATCGCGCGCCGCCAGCCACAATGCCGCACCCGCAACGCCAAGGGTTGCCAGGCCATAGGCCGCGAAAAGCGCCAGCAAGCGCAGCCGCAAAGAGCCGCGCCTTGTCATTGCCTGTCAAGAAGGCGGGCCATTTCCGCCCGCAGTTCGGATAGCTCGAAGGGCTTGGCGATGAAGCCGTCCGCGCCCAGGGCCATGCCCTTGCGGTGCTCGACCACCGAACCGCGCGCCGTCATCAGCAGGACCCGGACCTGCGCCAGATCCGGATCGGCGCGCAGATCCTGCAGGACCTGATAGCCGGATACCTCGGGCAGCATCACGTCCAGCAGAACCAGGTCGGGCCGGGACTGCCGGATGGAGGACAGCGCGTCCTTTCCGCTGGCCAGCCGTTCATGGCGATGCCCGTCGCGCGTCAGCAGGAAATCCAGGGCGATGGCGATGTTATCCTCGTCCTCGATGACCAGGATCCTGGCCATGTCACCCCTCCCCCGCGCAGACGGCGGCAAAGGCCGGGTCGTCGGCCGTGGCAGTTGTCCAGTCGCCGCGCGCGGGACGGATGCGACCACCCGCGCAGTCGAAATCCTGCGGCACGATGATGGTCTGGCCGCGCCTTTCGACCAGCATGATGGGCGCCTGCCTGATCCCGCCCTGGCCTTCGCGGATCTGTGCGGGATCAAGTGCCGCGAAGCGGACCTCGACCGGGGCAAGATAGGTCCAGGGCGCCCAGGGCTGGCTGTCGCGCCCGACCAGCAGCACCTGGGTATCCTGCGGCAACCGGGCGGTCGCGCGCCCGAACCAGGCATAGTCGTTCCAGACCGAATAGCTGACCATGGCCAGCCCGATCCCCGCCGGCAGCAGCCAGGACGCCAGCTTCAGCCCGGCCTTCTGCGCCGCGTGCGACATGGCGTAGAGCAGGGCGGCCGCCCCGATGCCGACGGCGATCACGCCCAGAAGCTCGGTCCCGATCCCTGTCATCCCAGCATTCCCTTTCCATGTCCCATAGCCGACTGCATCCCGCGCACGACCACAAAGGCGTCGCGCAGGTGGCTGCGTTCGAAATCCGCCAGATCCGCGGGCGAGAGATAGTTGTCCGGCGGCCGCCCAGCCTTGACCAGATGCGCCTGGTTTTCCAGCCGGGTCGTCTGGATCATGTCATAGGCCGCGATCAGTTCCCTGGCCCCGGCGGGCGAGATGACGCCCCGCGTCTCGGCAGCCTCCAGCCGGGCGCGGGTGTTGACGACGTTGATCCGGCCCTGCAACGCATAGATCCGCGCAAGGTCCGTGACCGGGACGACGCCGTTGTGCTTCATGTCGATCCGGTGCCGATGCTCGCCCGACCGGATCGTGGCAAAGCCCCCGATCAGCCCCAAGGGCGGGCGGTGCTTCAGGGCATTCGCCACCATATGCGCCAGGAAGATCGAGTTCCTGGCAGCCATGTCCAGCGTCTGGCGCTGCAGATCCTCCAGCAGCGCGGCCTCGCCGCCGATCGGGCGCAGGTC
The DNA here is from genome assembly GCF_011801365.1 of Paracoccus sp. AK26. NCBI lineage: Bacteria > Pseudomonadati > Pseudomonadota > Alphaproteobacteria > Rhodobacterales > Paracoccaceae > Paracoccus > Paracoccus sp. AK26. The sequence continues at coordinate 197,528 of NZ_CP041041.1, read as the reverse complement.
GAACATGACCGAGGCCAGCATCTGCGCCTCGGGGCTGGGACGGGTGATCCAGTCGCGGAAATAGCCCTGCCAGACCGGCACCGGCTGACGCCAGCGTGGGTTCGTGGCCATCATGTCGCCCGGGCAATGAACATAGCCGCAGGCGTGCAGCCCATCGCTGACGAAACGCGCCAAGTCTTCGAACCACGGGTCGCCCGGATCGGCGCCCGGCGCCAGGATCAGGCAGTTGTCCTGGTCGCTGACGCCTGTCTGTTCCTGACGCCCCTGGCTTCCGCAGGCGGCCCAGAGAAAGGGCGCGGGCGGCGGTCCCATCCGCTGCTGCGCCAGGTTCAGCAGTCGGCGGGTGACCGCATCGGCGATGTCGGTGATCATCCGGGTGATGACCTCGTGCCGTTGCCGCGCCAGGACAAGCTGCACCAGCAGTTCGGGGATCCGGGCAGTCACCTGCGCCATCTGGGCCACGTCGTCGACCTGCGCGACCTCGCGGATCAGCCCGGGGGCCGAGATCGCCTGCACGCGCGTCAGGTCGGTCTGGCTGATCATGCCGACAAAGCGGCCGTCAGCGACAACCGGCAGGTGGCTGACGCGGCGTTCCAGCATGATGGTCAGCACGTCATAGCCAAGCGCATCGGGCGCCAGGGTGACGGGATCGACGGTCATCACCTCCGATACCGGGCCGCGCGGGTCCCGACCCTCGGCCACGACGCGGTTCGACATGTCCCGGATGGTGACAAGCCCGATCAGGCGGCCCCCCGCCGTGATGCCGATGCTGCTGACACCGGCCTGCCGCATCTGGCGCGCGGCCTCGATGATGGGTGTATCGGGCGCGCAGGCGACGGGCTTGCCCGACAGCAACTCGCCCACCTTCAGGGTGGCGACGCTGGTGCCGCGATCCGGGACGCCCCGCCCCCGGTCGAAGAACCGCGCCACGGCCCGATGCTCCTTGATCAGGCGCGTCACCTCGTCCCGCGGCAGCATCAGGATCACGGCCTCGTCCAGGGCACGGGCCGAAGTGACGGCGGTTCCATGGCGCAGCAGGCCGCGTTCGCCAAAGGAGTTGCGCGGCCCAAGCTGGGAGACGCTGTCGCCATGGCGGTCGGTGACGACCACATGGCCGCTTTCGATCAGGTAAAGGCCTGGGAGGCGGTCGCCGAACTCATAGATCGTCTGGCCCGGCGCAAAGGACCTGCGGCTGAAGGAACCGGCGACCCGCGCCAGCTCGTCCCGTTTCAGGCTGTCATAGGGATGCACTGTGGCGATGAAGTCGATGATACCAGTCATCACCCGCTGACCTTGGCAAGGATGCCGCGCCCCCCGGGGAGGCGCGGCAGATGTCGGTTTCAGTGGCTGATCGCCCCGGCTGCGCCGCGCGGAACCCGGATCGATTCGACCAGGTCCTGCACATGTGCCGGGGGCCGCTTGCTGACCGCCGAGACGGCAAAGGCCACGGCAAAGTTGATCAGCGCGCCGATGGTGCCGAAGGATGCGGGCGAGATGCCGAACAGCCAGGCATCGGGCGTGTCGGGCAACATGTTGGTCCCGGCAATGAAGAACCACCCCTTGTAGGCGAAGATGTACAGGATGGTGGACAGCATCCCCGCGATCATGCCGGCGATGGCCCCTTCCTTGCCGACGCGGCTCGAGAAGATGCCCATCATCAGCACCGGGAAAATCGAGCTTGCGGCAAGGCCGAAGGCCAGGGCCACTGTCTGCGCCGCAAAGCCGGGCGGGTTCAGCCCCAGAAGCGTCGCAACCAGGATCGAGACTGCCATGGACACGCGGGCCGCAAGCAGTTCGTTCTTTTCGCTGATGTTCGGGCGCAGCGTGCCCTTGATCAGGTCATGGGACACCGCGCTCGAGATCGCCAGCAGAAGGCCGGCCGCAGTGGACAGCGCCGCCGCAAGTCCGCCTGCCGCGACGATTGCGACGACCCAGCCGGGCAGGTTGGCGATTTCCGGATTGGCGAGGACCATGATGTCGTTGTTGACGGTGGTCAGCTCGTTGCCGCCCAGGCCCTGCGCCGCCGCCATCTCGGCCGCGGGGCCTTCGGTTGCGGTGTCGTTGTAGTACTGGATCAGGCCGTCGCCGTTCTTGTCCTCCCATGCCAGCAGGCCGGTGGTCTGCCAGTTGCGCATCCAGGCCAGGTCCGGGCGCGACTCGATGTCGCTCAGCGCGACGGCGGGCTGGCTGAAGGTGTCGCCCGCCTGCGCGCCCGGCCACATGGTGGTGGTCAGGTTGAAGCGCGCCATCGAGCCCACGGCGGGGGCCACGGTGTAAAGCAGCGCGATGAAGACAAGCGCCCATCCGGCCGACTTGCGGGCGTCGGCCACCTTGGGAACGGTGAAGAAGCGGATGATGACATGCGGCAGGCCCGCGGTGCCGATCATCAGGGCCATGGTGAACAGCACCATGTCCAGGGTCGAGTTGTGATGCCCGGTATACTGGCGAAAGCCAAGATCCGTCACCACCTGGTCCAGCTTGGCCAGGAAGGCCATGCCCGACGCGTCATGCGTGGCGAACAGGCCCAGCTGCGGCAGGACATGACCCGTCAGCTGCAGGGAGATGAAAACCGCCGGGATCGTATAGGCGATGATCAGCACGATGTATTGGGCCACCTGGGTATAGGTGATGCCCTTCATGCCCCCCAGCACCGCATAGCAGAACACAAGCGCCGCGCCGATCCACAACCCGGTCGAGTTCGACACCTGGAGATAGCGCGAGAAGGTGACGCCCACCCCGGTCATCTGGCCGATCACATAGGTGATCGAGACGATCAGCAGGCAGATCACGCCGATGATCCGCGCAGTCTGGGAATAGAAGCGGTCGCCGATGAACTCGGGCACGGTGAACTTGCCGAACTTGCGCAGATAGGGCGCAAGAAGCAGCGCCAGCAGCACATAGCCGCCCGTCCAGCCCATCAGATAGGTCGAATTGTCATAGCCGGTGAAGGCGATCAGCCCCGCCATCGAGATGAAGGACGCGGCCGACATCCAGTCGGCCGCCGTGGCCATGCCGTTCATGACCGGGCCGACGCCCCGGTTGGCAGCATAGAATTCGGCCGTGGAACCCGCGCGGGCCCAGATGGCGATGCCGATATACAGCGCGAAGGACGCGCCGATGACCAGCAGGTTCAGGGTAAACTGGCTCATGACGCGCTCCTCACTCGTCCACGCCGTATTCGGCATCCAGCCTGTTCATCCGGGCCGCGTACCAGAAGATCAGCACGATGAAGACTAGGATCGAACCCTGCTGCGCGAACCAGAAGCCCAGGTCCGTGCCCCCGATCGGGATGGCTGCAATCAGGGGGCGAAGGATGATTCCGAAGCCATAGGACACCAGGGCCCAGATGGCGAGGCAGGTATAGATGATGCGGAGATTGGCTTGCCAATAGGCATTCGACGAATGTCTGTCACTCATGTCGCTTGGATCCTCCCTTTCAGACATACTGCTGGAGCCGCCTTGTTCTTGTCGCATCCGGTTCTGGCGGCAGAACCGGACGGCTCGCCTGTTTCTTCCCCTTCTTCGGGTTTTCACCCTCTGTTCATCCTGTTCTGGATGAGGTCGTCGACGACTTCGGGTTCGGCGAGGGTGGAGATGTCGCCGAGGCTGCTGTAGTCGTTTTCGGCGATCTTGCGCAGGATGCGGCGCATGATCTTGCCCGAGCGGGTCTTGGGCATGCCGGGCGCCCACTGGATCACGTCGGGCTTGGCGATGGGGCCGATCTCGGTGCGGACCCATTTCTCAAGCTCGCCGCGCAGCTCGTCCGAGGGCTCGACGCCGTTCATCAGCGTCACATAGGCATAGATGCCCTGCCCCTTCAGCGGGTGGGGGTATCCCACCACCGCGGCCTCGGCGACCTTTTCATGGGCCACAAGCGCGCTCTCGACCTCGGCCGTGCCCATGCGGTGGCCCGAGACGTTGATCACGTCGTCCACCCGCCCGGTGATCCAGTAGTATCCGTCCTCGTCGCGCCGGCAGCCGTCGCCGGTGAAGTAGTAGCCCGGATATTGCTGGAAATAGGCCTCCTGGAACCGCCCGTGGTCGCCCCAGAGCGTGCGCATCTGGCCGGGCCAGCTGTCGGCGATGCACAGGACGCCCTCGGCCGGGTTGCCGTCCTGGACCTGGGCGGTCGCGGGATCGAGGATCACCGGCCTGATGCCGAAGAAGGGCAGCGTGGCCGAGCCGGGCTTGGTTTCGGTGGCGCCGGGCAAGGGCGTGATCAGGTGGCCGCCGGTCTCGGTCTGCCACCAGGTGTCCACGATCGGGCAGCGGTTCTTGCCGATATTGTCGTTGTACCAGGTCCAGGCCTCGGGGTTGATCGGCTCGCCCACCGTGCCCAGGATGCGCAGGGACGACAGGTCGTGGCCCCCGATGGGATCGGTGCCCTTGGCCATCAGCGACCGGATCGCGGTCGGCGCGGTGTAGAACTGGGTGACCTTGTGCTTGGCGCAGACCTCCCAGAAGCGGCCGGCATCGGGCCAGGTGGGCACGCCCTCGAACATCACGGTGGTGGCGCCATTGGCCAGGGGGCCATAGACGATATAGCTGTGGCCGGTGACCCAGCCCACGTCGGCCGTGCACCAGAAGACGTCGCCGTCGCGATAGTCGAAGGTGTATTGATGCGTCATCGCGGCATAGACCAGATAGCCGCCGGTGGTGTGCACGACGCCCTTGGGCTTGCCGGTGGACCCCGAGGTATAAAGGATGAACAGCGGATCCTCGGCCCCCATGGGACGGGGCGGGCAGTCGGGCGCCACCGTCTCCATCAGCGCCTTCACATCCACGTCGCGGCCCTCGATCCAGGTGGTCTGGTCGCCGGTATGCTTGACCACCAGGCAGCGCACCCGGTCCGAGCAGTGCAGCAGGGCGGCGTCGGTGTTCGACTTGAGGTTGGTGCGGCGCCCGCCGCGCGGCGCGGTGTCGGCGGTGATCACCACCTTGGCGCCGCAGTCGTTGATGCGGTTGGCCAGCGCATCGGGCGAGAAGCCCGCGAACACGATGGAATGGATCGCCCCGATCCGCGCGCAGGCCAGCATCGCATAGGCCGCCTCGGGGATCATCGGCAGATAGATCACCACCCGGTCGCCGCGCATGATGCCCTGGGACAAAAGCACGTTGGCGAAGCGGTTCACCTTTTCCGACAGCTGGGCATAGGTGATGTGCTGGGCGGGCGTGGCGGGATCGTCGGGCTCGAAGATGATCGCGGTCTGGTGGGCGCGCTTGGGCAGGTGGCGGTCGACGCAGTTGACCGAGGCGTTGAGGATCCCGTCCTCGAACCACTTGATCGAGACCTTGCCAAAGGTGAAGTCGGTGTTCTTGACCGTGCTGTAGGGATGGATCCAGTCCAGCCGCCGCCCTTCCCGGCCCCAGAACGATTCGGGATCAGCCACCGATTCGGCGTAAAGACGCGCATAATCCCCAGGACCAACATGCGCACCCGCAAAACCCGCAGGTATCGGATGCTTTTGAATCGTGTCAGCGCTCATGGGACCTCCCTCACATGGCGAGCTTGTGTCTTCGTCAGGTCAAACCCGGCAGGGGACCGGACGGCGATAAGGGTTTGTAAAGAAATTAAACCACAGGCTTTGGCGCCCTATAAAGTATTTTCTGCCCAGGTAAAAAAATTTACGGGCAAAGGATATCAAAAGTAAAACATTCACATTGGCGGAGATATCTTCTGGAAAGCTCATGCCTCGGTTCTGACGGCATTCGCCGACCGTCCCGTCGGGCAGGGGGTTGCTGACGGGGTCAAGGCGGCAGCGGATGTTGGCCGTGGTCGGCGGCAGTATCTGGCAGGGAATGTCGAATTGAGAAGATGTCCGATCTTTTGCGCATGACCAATCGGGTCGGGGTGATGCGACGGTAGCCATAGGTCGGCCGTGCTGCGACAAGCGCCGTGATGAGCGGCACCAACGCCGCATCTTGCGCTTTACGGTAGCGCCGCCGCGGCTTCGCTTTGCCTTGCCGCCGGTCGACCAAGTTAGAGCGGGCGACGCCCAACGTCTCTGCCACCGTCTTCACTGGAAATCGCCTTTCAGTGGCGACCGCGCGAGCAAGGTCAGTTTTTTTGAGCGTGACTTGTCCAGGGCCTCCCGCAGGATCTCGGCCTCCAGCGTCTTGCGGCCAAGCGCGCGCTCAAGTTCGCGAATGCGGTCCTCCAGCTGTCGCACAACCTTGTTGCTGGTGACGTCATCATCCTCGGCCACGGCAACGCTCCTCCCTTCGAGCATGAGCCGTCGCCAACGATACAACAGGTTTGGCGCTACGCCATTGCGGCGCGCCACGACCGAGATGCTTGCGCGGTCGTCGAGCGTCTCCTCGACAATTCGCAGCTTCTCGGCGGTAATCCAGCGGCGCCGGCGGCCAACATCGGTGACGATTTCGATCCCTGACATAAGCACGTGCTCAGGCATATGCCTAAGCCTCCATGGTTATGCCCAAGTTTCCGGTCGAAATGGGGGCCAGTTCAGTCGGTGATGAGCGAGCTGAAGAACCGGGGGCTGTAGGACATCCTTATCGAGGTCGTCGACGGGCTGACGGGTTTTCCAGAGGCGATCACCGTTGCCTGATGGGCGGGCTGATCGAGGATGGCGTGGTGATTGTGCCGATGGCGGGCAAGCGGGCGACCTGGAGGGGGTTCTGGCCGCGATGCTGTTCCTGCGCTGCGCATCCCTTGGCTTAAACGCAAAGAGCCTCCCTGGGGGAGGTTTTTTGGTGTGGTGATGCGGTGTGTTTTTGGTTGCGGGGGCAGGATTTGAACCTGCGGCCTTCAGGTTATGAGCCTGACGAGCTACCGGGCTGCTCTACCCCGCGACAGGGGTGTCCTGGATCGGGATGATCGTTTCAGGGAGATATTGCGTGTCTTTCCAGGTCTGGCGGTGACCTACTCTCCCACGTCTTGAGACGCAGTACCATCGGCGCAGCGGCACTTAACGGCCGAGTTCGGGATGGGATCGGGTGTTTTGCTCGCGCTAGGGCCACCAGACCGGGAAAGACACGCTCAGCGTTGCCACTTTGGAGTGACGATGTTGTCCAAGGATGCTTTTGGAAGAAGTCCTGCTTCTTCCGGATCAAATCAAGCCTATCGAGCCATTAGTACCGGTCAACTGAATGCATTGCTGCACTTACATCTCCGGCCTATCGACGTGGTGGTCTTCCACGGCTCTCAAGGGAGACCTTGTTTTGAGGGGGGCTTCACGCTTAGATGCCTTCAGCGTTTATCCTGTCCGTTCATAGCTACCCTGCACTGCCGTTGGCACGACAACAGGTCCACCAGTGGAACGTTCACCCCGGTCCTCTCGTACTAGGGGCAACTCCTCTCAAGTCTCCAACACCCACGGCAGATAGGGACCGAACTGTCTCACGACGTTCTAAACCCAGCTCACGTACCTCTTTAAATGGCGAACAGCCATACCCTTGGGACCTGCTCCAGCCCCAGGATGAGATGAGCCGACATCGAGGTGCCAAACGATGCCGTCGATATGGACTCTTGGGCATCATCAGCCTGTTATCCCCAGCGTACCTTTTATCCGTTGAGCGATGGCCCTTCCACTCGGGACCACCGGATCACTATGGCCGTCTTTCGACTCTGCTCGACTTGTCAGTCTTGCAGTCAGGCTGGCTTCTGCCATTGCACTCAACGAGCGATTTCCGACCGCTCTGAGCCAACCTTCGCGCGCCTCCGTTACTGTTTGGGAGGCGACCGCCCCAGTCAAACTACCCACCACGCAGGGTCCCGGACCCGGATAACGGGCCGCGGTTAGACATCAAGAGTGCGAAGGGCGGTATCTCAAGGATGGCTCCACGGGAACTGGCGTCCCCGCTTCAAAGCCTACCGCCTATCCTGCACATCGCAATCCTGATGCCAGTGCGAAGTTGTAGTAAAGGTGCATGGGGTCTTTCCGTCTAACCGCGGGAAGTCTGCATCTTCACAGACAATTCAATTTCGCTGAGTCCACATTTGAGACAGCGGGGAAGTCGTTACGCCATTCGTGCAGGTCGGAACTTACCCGACAAGGAATTTCGCTACCTTAGGACCGTTATAGTTACGGCCGCCGTTTACCGGGGCTTCAATTCAATGCTTGCACATCTCCTTTTAACCTTCCGGCACCGGGCAGGCGTCAGACCCTATACGTCGCCTTACGGCTTCGCAGAGCCCTGTGTTTTTAGTAAACAGTCGCCACCCCCTGGTTTGTGCCCCCGACCAATGCTTGCGCACCAATCGGGCCTCCTTCTCGCGAACTTACGGAGGTATTTTGCCGAGTTCCTTAAATGTGGTTCTCTCAAGCGCCTTGGTATTCTCTACCAGTCCACCTGTGTCGGTTTAGGGTACGGTCTTGTGGAGGGCTATTTCCAGGAACCGCTCAGCCGCCCTTCCAATCCGATAAGGAAGAACGACACCTGCGATCCGTCACCATCTCCTGGCCCAGGACTATTAACCTGGTTCCCATCGACTACGCCTTTCGGCCTCGCCTTAGGGGCCGGCTCACCCTGCTCAGATTAGCTTTAAGCAGGAACCCTTGGACTTTCGGCGACAGGGTCTCTCACCCTGTTTGTCGCTACTCATGTCAACATTCTCACTTCTGATCACTCCACCGGATGGCTCACGCCCCGGCTTCACAGTCAGAACATTGCCTCCGTTGAACCCGAAGGATCAAAAGAGGCAGCGTCCTATATCACAGAACGCTCCGCTACCACGTGCATAAATGCACATCCAAAGCTTCGGCTCGTGGCTTGAGCCCCGTTACATCTTCGCCGCAAGACCTCTTGATTAGACCAGTGAGCTGTTACGCTATCTTTAAAGGATGGCTGCTTCTAAGCCAACCTCCTGGTTGTTTTGGAAGTCTCACATGCTTTCCCACTTAGCCACGAATTGGGGGCCTTAGCTGTTGGTCAGGGTTGTTTCCCTCTCCACGACGGACGTTAGCACCCGCCGTGTGTCTCCCGGATAGTCCTCTCGGGTATTCGGAGTTTGCTTAGACTCAGTAAGGCTGTGGGCCCCCATCATCCATGCAGTGCTCTACCCCCCGAGGGATACGTCCGAGGCGCTACCTAAATAGCTTTCGCGGAGAACCAGCTATCTCCGAGTTTGATTGGCCTTTCACCCCTAGGCACAAGTCATCCCGACCTTTTTCAACAGGTGTGGGTTCGGACCTCCAGTTGGTGTTACCCAACCTTCATCCTGCTCATGCCTAGATCACTCGGTTTCGGGTCTGATCCGTCTGACTCATGCGCCCTTTTAAGACTCGCTTTCGCTGCGCCTACACCTAACGGCTTAAGCTTGCCAGACAGACCAAGTCGTTGACCCATTATACAAAAGGTACGCCGTCACATCTCAAGGATGCTCCGACTGCTTGTAGGCGTCCGGTTTCAGAAACTGTTTCACTCCCCTCGTCGGGGTGCTTTTCACCTTTCCCTCACGGTACTGGTTCGCTATCGGTCAGTAAGGAGTACTTAGCCTTCGAGGGTGGTCCCCCGATCTTCAGACAGGATTTCACGTGTCCCGCCCTACTTAATGCGTCCCATCAGACTTCCCATACGGGGCTGTCACCCGCTCTGGCCAGACTTTCCAGTCTGTTCTGGTCATCCTCAAGGCTCGGCTGGTCCGCGTTCGCTCGCCACTACTAGCGGAGTATCTGTTGATTTCCTTTCCTCCGGGTACTTAGATGTTTCAGTTCCCCGGGTTCGCTTCTTAAACCCTATGTATTCAGGTAAAAGATACCTGGTTAACCCCATTGTTGATACCGCAAGGTAACAACAACAGAATTTCAGGTGGGTTTCCCCATTCGGAGATCCATGGATCAAAGCCTATTCCCGGCTCCCCATGGCTTATCGCAGGGTATCACGTCCTTCATCGCCTCTTACTGCCAAGGCATCCACCAAACGCCCTTATCGCGCTTGATTTGATCCGGAAGAAGAAGGACTTGCGTCCCCAGGGCGCGGCCTTTTGCTGCCCGCACCCGTCGCTTCCGATCAAAAGCATGTACGTTTCCCGCCCCTTCCAGGCGGAAGGGACATTTGCGCCGGTC
>NZ_CP041041.1:0-185000 GCF_011801365.1 Paracoccus sp. AK26 | reverse complement strand
CGCAGAATGGTCACATTTCATGCAACCAACTGCTTTTACGCAATAATTATTTCACTGTCGCGGCTTGGCCCCAGCGGATGGGCCTAGGGATGGCGACTCGCAGGCCCAGAAGAACCAGAATCGCCGACAGCCACAGAACAGGTTCCAGGGGGAAGGTCTTCAGCGCCCAGATCCAGTGCAGGGTGACCAGGGGTGCGGCGATGTAGGCCAACTTGTGCAGCCTGCGCCAAGCCGTCCCGCCCATCCTGCGGATCGAGGCATTGTTCGAGGTAACCGCCAGGGCCAGCAGCATCAGGAAGGACACCATGCCAAAGACCAGGTAAGGCCGCTTAACCACGTCCCGCGCCATTGCGCCCCACAGCAGCGCCATGTCCATCACCGCCCAGGACAGCACATGCAGCCCCGCATAGGTGAAGCACAAAAGCCCCAGAGCGCGGCGGAAGCGGATGAAGCTGACCCCCGTGATGCGCAGCACCGGCGTCACGGCCAGGCTGGCGATCAGGAAGTACAGCGCGGTCCGCCCCAGCCTGTGTTCGATGTCGCGGATCGGGTCGATTCCCAATCCGCCATTAACCGTGTCCCAGACCAGCAGCGCCAGCGGCACCAGCCCGCCCAGCCACAGGGCCCAGACCGGGATGACCCGCAGCCATCCGTTCACGGCGGCACGCATCAATAATTCCTTGCCAGATCCATCCCGGCATAAAGCGAGGCGACTTGGTCGCCATAACCGTTGAACATCTGCGTTTCCTCGCGCCCGCCAAACAGGCCCGCGCCGATGCGGCGCTCGGTGGCCTGGCTCCAACGCGGGTGATCGACCTGCGGGTTCACGTTGGCATAGAAGCCATATTCCGAAGGCTGCATCTGTTCCCATGTGGACATGGGCTGGCGGTCGGTCAGCGTGATCTTGACGACCGACTTGATCGACTTGAAGCCGTATTTCCAAGGCACCACTAGCCGGATCGGGGCGCCGTTCTGGTTGGGCAGCACGTCGCCGTAAAGACCGACAGCCAGGATCGTCAGCGGATGCATCGCCTCGTCGATGCGCAGGCCTTCCTTGTAGGGCCAGTCGAGGATCGGGCGGGACTGGCCGCGCATTTCTTCCGGGCGATACAGCGTTTCGAAAGCCACGAACTTGGCGCCGGGCTGGACGCCCGCCTTTTCCAGCACGCCCGCCAGCGGCACGCCGATCCAGGGGATCACCATCGACCAGGCCTCGACGCAGCGCAGGCGATAGATCCGCTCCTCCAGCGCGTTGGCGGGGGCAAGGTCGTCCACACCATAGCTGCCGGGCCGATCGACCAGGCCGCCGATCTCGACCGACCAGGGATCGGTGGTCATGGCGCCCGCGTAGCGAGCGGGATCGGTCTTATCCATGCCGAATTCATAGAAGTTGTTGTAGTTGGTGATCTCTTCCAGCGTGTTCGGCTTCTGGACGGTCGAATAGGCCGACGGCTTGCCGGTCAGGGCCCAGGCGGGCGCCGCCATTGTCACCGCCCCTGCCGCGATAAAGGCGCGGCGGTTGAGGTATTGGGCTTTCGGGGTAACGTCGGACCAGCGAAGTTTCATGACTCTCTCCCACAGGATGCCGCATCAGGATACTGACGCAAAAACGCCCCGGGCAGGGCATCACGTTCACTTTACACTGACAATTCAATCAAGCCGCTGCGATTTCGCGCAGGAAGGCCGCGCCGAAGCGGTCCAGCCGCGCCTGGTCCAGGTGGCGGGCCAGCCCGGCCTCGTCGCCGGGACGGGCCTCGGCGATGCGGCGGATCTGGGCGGTGGAACATGACAGCGGCTTCTCGGTCCCGTCCGGCCCGCGCAGCAGGTCGGCCTGCACCGCGACCAGCCGGTCGAACAGCGCGCCTTCCGGGCGGCCCGCCAGCTTGCGGCGCTGCGGGTGCATGTCGGGCACCTCGCCCGCGATCACCGCCAGGAAGTCGCGGCCATAGCTTTCCAGCTTCTTGGCCCCTACCCCGCCGACCTGGGCCATCTGGTCCAGGCTCTGGGGGCGCTTCTCGGCCATCTCGATCAGAGTGCGGTCGGGGAAGATGACATAGGCGGGCACGCGCGCGGCCTCGGCCAGGGCGCGGCGCTTGGCCTTCAGCGCAGAGAGCAGCGGCTCGTCTTCCTCGCTGACCTGGGTGCGCAGCACCGTGGCGGGGCGGGACGCGGTGGTGTCGTGGCGCAGGGTCACGCTTTCCTCGCCGCGCAGAACGGGATGGGCGGCCTCGGTCAGGTGGAGCGCGCCGTGGCGTTCCGGATCGGGGCGGCACAGGTCGCGGCCCATCATCTGCCGGAAGATCGCCTGCCATTGCGCGCGGCTGTGGTCGCGGCCGACGCCGAAGGTGGGCAACTGGTCATGGCCGCGTTCGCGCACCTTTTCGGTCGTGTTGCCGGTCAGGATGTCGATAAGATGCGTCGCGCCGAACCATTCGCCGGTGCGCAGGATGGCCGAAAGCGCCTTGCGCACGGCTTGGGTCGCGTCGAACAGTTTCGGCGGCGCGATGCACAGGTCGCAGTTCCCGCAATCCTCGGCCAGATCCTCGCCGAAATAGGCCAGCAGCTTACGGCGGCGGCAGCCGGTCGCCTCGGCCAAGCCCAGAAGCGCGTTCAGCCGGGCGTGGTCGGCAGCCTTGCGGGCGGGTTCGGCCAGACCTTCGTCGATCTGGGTGCGGCGCAGGCGGATGTCGTCGGGGCCATAAAGCGTCAGCGTATCGGCGGGATCGCCGTCGCGGCCCGCCCGGCCGATTTCCTGGTAATAGCCCTCGATGGTCTTGGGCAGGTCGGCGTGCAGCACCCAGCGGATATCGGGCTTGTCGATGCCCATGCCGAAGGCGATCGTGGCGACCACGATCAACCCGTCTTCCCGCTGGAATCGCACCTCGACCGCGCGCCGCGTCTCGGCCTCGAGACCCGCGTGATAGGCCACCGCCGCATGGCCCGCCTGCGTCAGCGCCTGCGCTAGCGTTTCCGTTCGTGCCCGGCTGGCGCAATAGATGATGCCCGACTGGCCGCGCCGGACGGCCACGAAATCAAGCACCTGCTTGCGCGGGCTGTCCTTGGGCTGGAAGGCCAGGCGCAGGTTCGGCCGGTCGAAGCCGCGCAGGAAGGTGACCGGTTCCCGCCCGTCGAACAGGCGCGAGACGATCTCGGCCCGCGTCTCGACGTCCGCGGTCGCGGTGAAGGCCGCCAGCGGCACGCCCAGGGCCCGCTTCAGGTCGCCGATCCGCAGATAGTCGGGGCGGAAGTCGTGGCCCCATTGGCTGACGCAATGCGCCTCGTCCACGGCGATGGCCGTCACGCCCGCGCGCCGCAGCAGGGACAGCGTCCCGCCCGAGGCAAGCCGTTCCGGCGCCATATACAGCAGCTTCAACTCGGCCCGCGACAGGGCCTGAAAGACGGCATCCGTTTCCTCGTCCGTGTTACCGCTGGTCAGGGCGCCCGCCGCCACGCCCGCCTCGCGCAGGGCGCGGACCTGGTCGCGCATCAGGGCGATCAGCGGCGAGATGACAACCGTCACGCCGTCGCGCATCAGCGCGGGCAGTTGAAAGCACAGCGACTTGCCACCGCCCGTGGGCATGATCGCCAGCACGTCGCGGCCCTGGGCCACCGCCTCGACGATCTCTTGCTGGCCGGGGCGGAAACCGTCGAAGCCCCAGACCTGTCGCAGCAGGTCGCCGGATGGGTCCTGGGGCAGCATCACACCCCGTAGAAGAAGCCCGCGTTGTTCGCCAGGGCGCGCTGCAGGATGATGATGATGATGAACAGGACCAGTGGCGCCAGATCCAGGCCGCCGGTATTCGGCAGCACGCCCCGGATCGGGCGGTAGATGGGTTCCAGCAGGCGGTTCAACCCGTCCCACAGTTGCGCGACCAGCGGCTGGCGCAGGTTCAGGACCTGGAAATTGATCAGCCAGGACATGATGATATGGACGATCATCACGAACCACACCACCTGCAGGATCAGTTGCAAGGCCTCGTAAAGCGTTCCCATCATGCCCCCGTTTTTCGCGTTCGGGCTTGTTATGGGGATGCGCGCCGGGCTTCGCAAGCAAGTTGCCGCAGCGTCCCCCGTTGACGATCACGTGGGCCGGGGCGACGACCTTGGACCAGGCAACCGAAGGACCCGCGATGTATCCCCTGTTCCGCTTCGCCAAGGAGATGGTCAAGTTCCGCAATGCCCCGCGGCTCGGGGTGACGGGAACGCATGTCTCGACCCATGTCTGCTGGCCCTGGGATCTGGATCCCTGGATCGAGCTGAACAACGGCCGCACCCTGACCCTGTTCGACCTGGGCCGGATCCCCATGGCGCAGCGCAGCGGGCTGATCCCGGTCCTGCGCGACCGCAAATGGGGCATCACCGTCGCGGGCAGCTCGGTCCGCTATCGCCGCCGCATCCGCGCCTTTGAACGCTTCACCATGATCTCGCGCGTGGCGGGCTGGGACCACCGCTTCATCTACATGGACCAGTCGATGTGGAAGGGTGCCGATTGCTGCAACCAGGTCCTGATCCGCTCGGCCATCACCTCGGCCCAGGGGATCGTGCCACCGGCCGAGGTGATGGCCGCACTTGGCGCAGCCCCCGACAGCCCGCCCCTGCCCGACTGGATCGCCGCCTGGATCGAGGCGGACGGACAGCGGCCCTGGCCGCCCGTGCTTCCCCCTGACGCAAAAGCCCACTTGCCAGCCTGACGCCGCTTCGGCCTTATGGCCGCGAACGGCGCGCGAGGGGGGATGGACCGCAAACGGATCTGGGGTTGGTGGTTCTTCGACTGGGCCAGCCAGCCTTTTCATACGCTTCTGCTGACCTTCGTCTTCTCGGTCTATTTCGCCGAGGTCGCGCAGCGCCATTTCCTGACCATCGGCGGCGACCTGCGCCTGGCGGGGGCGCAGGCGCAGGCCCTGTGGGGATACGGACTGTCGGTCAGCGGCATCATCATCGCCCTGTGCGCGCCGATCCTGGGGGCGATTGCCGATACCTCGGGGCGGCGGATGCCCTGGATCCGGTTCTTCTCGATCCTTTATGTGGTGGGTTCTGCCGGGCTGTGGTTCCTGATGCCGCAGCAGCCGGCCCTGGTGCAGGCGGTGGTCCTGTTCGGCATCGGCCTGATCGGGGTCGAGTTCGCGACGATCTTCACCAATGCCCTGCTGCCGGGCCTTGCCCCGAGGAACGAGATCGGGCGGCTGTCGGGATCCGGCTATGCCTTCGGCTATCTGGGCGGGGTCGTGTCGCTGGCCGTGATGCTGGCGCTGTTCCAGGAAACGCCGTCGGGCAAGACGCTGCTGGGGCTGGATCCGCTGTTCGGGCTGGATCCCGCCGCGCGGGAAGGCACCCGCTTCGTCGGTCCCTTCGTGGCGATCTGGTACGCCCTTTTCATGATCCCCTTCTTCCTGTGGGTACGCGAACCCCGCGGCCCGGGCCAGCCGATCCGCATCGGCCCGGCCATGCGCGACCTGTGGGCGCTGATCCGCAGCCTGCGGCACCGCCACAGCCTGGCGGCCTGGCTGGCATCATCCATGCTGTCGCGCGACGCGCTGAACGCGCTTTACGGCTTTGGGGGGGTCTATGCGGCAACCGTGCTGGGCTGGCCGGTCTTCCAGGCGGGCGTCTTCGGCGTGGTCAGCGCAATAGCCGCGGCCCTCGTCAGTTGGGCGGGCGGGCGCGCGGACCGTGCCTGGGGCCCGAAGCCTGTCATCATCGGCACGATCCTGATCCTGACCGGCGTCTGCGTCGTCGTCGTCGGCATGGACCGGGAAACGCTGTTCGGCATGGCGGTGCCCGACAACCCGGTCTTCGGCCGCCTTTATGTTCCGGATCTGGTCTTCTTCCTGTGTGGCGCGCTGATCGGCGGGGCGGGCGGCGCGATGCAGGCCGCCAGCCGCACGATGATGGTCCGCCACACGACCGAGGCCCGCGCAACCGAGGGTTTCGGCCTTTACGCCCTGTCGGGCAAGGCCACCGCATTCCTGGCGCCGCTGCTGATCGCGGTGGTCACCGACATAAGCGGGAACCAGCGGTTGGGCATCTCTCCGCTGATCGTGCTGTTTATCCTGTCGGTTGTTCTGCTAGTCTGGGTCAAACCCGAAGGAGAGGTAGAGCAGTGATCCGCAAGTTCCTGACCGCCGCCGCCATCGTGGCTGGCCTTGTCATGCCCGCATCCGCCGACCCGCTGGCCAAGGATGTCTTCGGCAGCTTCCAAAGCGCATCGCAGGGGCCGGCCGTGTCGATCGGCTTCTATTCCAAGGGTTGCGGCCAGGGCTTCGTGCAGCTTCCCGAAAGCGGGCCAAGCTGGCAGGCCATGCGCCTGTCCCGCAACCGCAACTGGGGCCATCCCGAATTGGTCAATTTCCTGGTCGGTCTGTCGCAGGCTGCCCAGCAGGCGGGATGGCGGGGCCTTTACATCGGCGACATGAGCCAGCCGCGCGGCGGGCCGATGACCTCGGGGCATGCCAGCCATCAGTTGGGGCTGGACGCCGACATCTGGATGCTGCCACCCTCGTCCCTGAACCTGTCGCCCGCGCAGCGCGAAAGCATCTCGTCCGAGTCCATCACCGACCGGCGGGGCGTGGGCCTGACGAATGTCTGGAACGGCGGGCATATGTCGATCATGCGGGCCGCCGCCCGCGATCCGCGCGTGGAACGCATTTTCGTCGATCCGGTCGCCAAGGTCGCCATGTGCCAGATGGAGCGCGGCGACCGATCCTGGCTGCGCAAGGTGCGGCCGATCAATGCCCATAACTATCACTTCCATGTCCGGCTGTCCTGCCCGCGCGGGTCGATCTGCGATCGCCAGGATCCGCCGCCCCCGGGCGACGGCTGCGCCGAGGCCGCCGAGTGGATCAAGAACCGCATCGACCCAAGCCGCGTCAAACCCACGCCGCCGGACCCGAATTATCGCCATCCCCGGACGTTCCGTCTTTCCGAATTGCCCAGCCAATGCCGCACCGTCGCCGGCGCGCCCTAGGGGCGTTCCTGTCGCTGTTCCTGATCGCGGCCGGCGCCCCTGCGCCGGCCGCGTCGCTGGAATATGTGGGCACCTTTGTCTGGTCGGGCGATGACGACAGCTTCGGCGGCTTCTCGGGGATCGAACTCAGCGAAGACGGCAGCCGCTTCCATGCCCTGACCGACCGGGCCCATCTGTACTGGGGCAGCATCGAGCGGGATTCGCAGGGCGTCATCCGCGCGATGAACACGGCCGGACGCGCCCACCTGAAGGACAGCAAGGGCCGCCCCCTGCCGCCCGGCTATACCGGCGACAGCGAAGGGCTGGCCATCGGCCAAGACGGCCGCATCTGGGTCAGCTTCGAGGGCCTGGACCGGGTGGCCCTTTATGCCGATCCGGACGCACGGGCCAGGCCCATGAAACCGCCGCCCAAGCTGCCGGGGATGCGCCTCAATACCGGGCTCGAGGCGGTGGCGATCCGCGACGGCACGCTTTATGCCGTTCCCGAACGGTCGGGATCCGAGGCCGAGCCCTTCCCGATCCTGACCTTCCGCGACAACCGCTGGGGCCGGGCTGGAGAGATCCGCCGAGACCCGCGCTGGCTGGCCGTGGGCGCCGATTTCGGCCCTGACGGCTGGTTCTACCTGCTTGAACGCGACTTCCAGGGCATCCTGGGCTTCGCCTCGCGCGTCCGGCGGATGCAACTGACCGAAAACGGCCCGGCGAACGAGGAAATCCTGCTGACCACCCGGCCGCTGCAATACGACAACCTTGAAGGGATCGCGGTCTGGCACGACGGGCAGGGGATCAGGCTGACGATGATCTCGGACGACAACTTCCTGTTCGTGCAGCGCACCGAACTGGTCGAATACCGGCTGCGCGACTGAGGGTGTCTTGCGTCCCGCGATAGCAGGGGCGCTTCGCCCCCCTGCCCCCCGAGGATGTTTGCCCACAGAAGATGGGGCCGCCGCGATTGACAAGGCACCCGGCCTGCGCCTAAGGCCGCGCTGTCCCGCATCCGCGGGGCCGAGTTGTTCCGCGACCTTGTAAAACGGAAACCATCAATGACCCGCTATCTGCCCGGCATCCTTGCCATGGCCATCATCGTCGTGGCCTCGAACATCCTTGTACAATTCACGGTCGGCAACTGGCTGACCTGGGGCGCCTTCACCTATCCCTTCGCCTTTCTGGTCACCGAGGTGATGAACCGCGTCTATGGTCCCGCCGCAGCCCGCCGCGTCGTGCTGGTGGGGTTTGTCGTGGGCGTGATCTGTTCGGTCATCGCCGCGGGCCTGGACAAGACGACCATCCGAATCGCCATCGGCTCGGGCGCGGCCTTCCTGATCGCGCAACTGGTCGACATCCTCGTCTTCAATGCCCTGCGGCAGCGCCGCTGGTGGGTGGCGCCGCTGACCTCGTCCTCGGTCGGATCGGTGCTGGATACGGCGATCTTCTTCACCATCGCCTTTACCGCGGCCCTGCCCCATGACGCCAATACGGGCTGGGCGAACGAGGCCGTTCCGCTGCTTGGTCAAGGACCGGTCACTGCGCTGTGGGTTTCCTTGGCAACTGCCGATTGGATGGTCAAGATGAGTCTGGCCATACTGACCCTTGTGCCCTTCCGCCTCATCGTGCGCAATTTGTTGCGGGCCGAGCGAACAATCTGATTGACACGGGTCCGATCTGTGGCAGGCTTTCCCTATAACGGCAACACATTGAAAGGAGGTGGTCCAGTGTCGAGAGTGATATTGGAGAGAGGTGTCGGAACAGTCAGGGGGGCCGTGGCCTGAGGGCAGCCCCGAGGGTCGTAAACCCTGGTTGGGACCGGATGCTTACCCATCCCTAACCGGACCATCTCCGTGGATCTCGCGGGCCGCCTTGATCTAGGGCGGCCCGTTCCTTTTGGGCCTTTGTCGGCCTTTTTGCGGGGGCCGCTTGCCTTGGACGCCGCGATGGGGACTGCTTGCCCCGTTCCCGTCAAAGCCAAGGGCCCGCCATGTCTGATCCCCACGCACGCCTCGGCGCCGCCTTCAACCTGCGGGGCGCCGTCTTCATGGTGCTGTCCATGGCGGGCTTCGCGGTCGAGGATTCGCTGCTCAAGCTTGCGGCGGTCAGCCTGCCGCCGGGCCAGGTTCTGATCACCTTCGGCGTCCTGGGGACCGCGACCTTTGCCGCCCTTGCCCTGCTGGCGGGCGAAGCGCCGCTGACACGCGCCATGCTTGGACGGGCGATGGTGCTGCGGTCGCTGTCCGAGGTGACGGGCCGGCTGTTCTACATGCTGGCCATCGCCCTGACGCCACTGTCCACGGCATCCGCCATCCTGCAGGCCACGCCGCTGGTGGTGATGGTGGGTGCAGCCATGCTATTCGGCGAAAGCATCGGCCCGCGCCGCTGGCTGGCGGTGGCCCTGGGCTTCGGGGGCGTCCTGCTGATCCTGCGGCCGGGAACGGACGGTTTCGGGATGCTGTCGCTGCTGGCGATCATGGCGATGCTGGGGTTCGCGGGGCGCGACCTGGCGACCCGTGCCGCGCCCGTTTCGCTGTCCTTCCGCCAGCTGGGCGTGGTGGGCTTTTCTATGCTGATCGTGGCGGGGCTGATCGTCCTGCCCTTCGGCGGCCCCCTGACCGCGCCGGATGGCGCGACCTGGGCGGGTCTTCTGGCGGCTGCGGCGGCGGGGGTCTGTGCCTATACATTCCTGACGGTGGCGATGCGCACGGGCCAGGTCGGCGCGGTAACGCCCTTCCGCTATACCCGCCTGATCTTCGCAATGGTCGCGGGCTCCGCCATCTTTGGCGAAACGCCCGACGGCTGGACGATCATCGGCAGCGCCGTGATCATCCTGGCCGGGATCGCCGCGCTGCGCCTGTCGCGGCAAGCCGCGACGGCGCAACCGGCCTAGGATCACATCAGTTCGATGGCCAGGGCGATGCCCTGTCCGCCGCCGATGCACATGGTGATCAGCCCGCGCTTGCCGCCGATCCTTTCCAGTTCATACAGCGCCTTGACGGTAATGATCGCGCCGGTCGCCCCCACCGGATGACCAAGCGCGATGGCCCCGCCATTGGGGTTCACCCGGGCCGGGTCCAGCCCCAGCCCCTTGTTCACGGCAAGCGCCTGTGCCGCGAAGGCCTCGTTCGATTCGATCACGTCGAAATCGCCCACAGACAGGCCGGTTTTTTCCAGCAGCCTCTGGACTGCCGGGATGGGACCGATGCCCATCACCTCGGGGCGCACGCCCGCCACGGCATAGCCCAGGATCCGCGCGCGGGGCGTCAGGCCCGCAGCCTGCGCGGCATCCGCCCGCGCCAGCACAAGGGCCGCAGCACCATCATTGATGCCGCTGGCATTGCCGGCCGTCACCGAGCCGTCCTTCTTGAAGACCGCCTTCAGCCCCGCCAGCTTGTCGAGGCCGGTTTCCTTGGGATGTTCATCCGTGTCAAAGGTGATCGGACCCTTGCGACCCTTCACCTCGACCGGCACGATTTGGTTCTTGAAATGCCCTGCCGCGATCGCAGCCGCCGCGCGGCGCTGCGATTCCATCGCAAATTCGTCCTGCGCCTGCCGGCTGATCTCATGTTCGACGGCCACGTTTTCGGCCGTGACGCCCATGTGGCCGGTGCCCATCGGGCAGGTCAGCGCGCCGGACATCATGTCCATCATCTTCTGGTCGCCCATCTTGGCCCCGAACCGGGCCGAGCTGATCGCATAAGGCGCGCGGCTCATGCTTTCGGCGCCGCCCGCGACGGCGAAGTCGGCGTCGCCCAGCATCAGCGCCTGGGCTGCCGAGACAATGGCCTGCGCGCCCGAGCCGCAAAGCCGGTTCACGTTCATCGCGGGCGTGGTGTCGGGGACGCCCGCATTCAGCATCGCCACGCGCGACAGATACATGTCGCGGGGTTCGGTGTTCAGGACATGGCCGAAGACCACCTGCCCGATCCGGTCAGGGGCCACCCCAGCACGCTCGATCGCGGCGCGGGTCACGGTCGTGGCCAGGTCGATGGGCGGAATGGCGGCCAGGCTGCCGCCGAAGGTGCCGATGGCGGTGCGCGCGCCGGACAGGATGACGATATCGGTGGACATGTTGAACCCCTTCCCCTTGGTGTCGCGGCAAGCATAGGCCGCGCCCGTCCCGCCCGCCAAGCGCGTCGTGGCGTCGTTTGCACCGGCCCGCGACCTGCGGCTAACGTTGCCGCAAGAACAGGAACCGAATCGCGATGGACAGGGACGGCCCCCGCATCAAGCTGCGGCTGGAATACGACGCCCCGCTGGTGCTGGGGCCGGGCAAGGCGCAGCTTCTGCGGCTGATCGGCCAGCTGGGGTCCATCTCGGCCGCAGGGCGGCAGATGGGGATGAGCTACAAGCGGGCTTGGTCCCTGGTCGAGGAGATGAACGCGGCCTTTGCCCAGCCCCTGGTGGACAGCAGCCGGGGCGGTGCGGGCGGAGGCGGGGCGACGGTCACCCCCACCGGCCAGGCGGTGTTGCATCACTACGAAGCGCTGGAACGGCTTTTGCGTGAAAAGGGGGCGGCTGATCTGGCCGTCATCGGCGCGTTGATGAAAGGGGAGGATATATGACGATACTGGCGATGGATCAGGGGACCACCTCGTCCCGGGCGCTTGTCTTTCGTGACGACCTGACGGTGCAGGCCTCGGCCCAGCACGAGTTTCCGCAGCATTTCCCCCGGTCAGGCTGGGTGGAACACGATCCGAACGACATCTGGACCAGCAGCGCCGGAACCGCCCGCGCCGCCATCGAAAAGGCCGGCGCCCCCCGCATCGACGCCATCGGCATCACCAATCAGCGCGAAACGGTGGTGATCTGGGACCGAAAGACCGGCCAACCCATCCACCGCGCCATCGTCTGGCAGGACCGCCGCACTGCCGACATCTGCGACCGCCTGCGCGATGAGGGTGCCGAGGATCAGGTGACCAACACCACCGGCCTGCTGCTGGATCCTTATTTCAGCGCCACCAAGATCGGCTGGCTGCTGGACAATGTCGAAGGCGCGCGGGACCGGGCGCGGGCGGGCGACCTGGCCTTCGGCACGATCGACAGCTTCCTGATCTGGAAGCTGACGGGCGGCCAGTCCCATGTCACCGACGCCACCAATGCCAGCCGCACCGCCCTGTACGACATCCGCAAGGGCGAATGGTCCGACGACATGTGCCGCCTGTTCGGCGTGCCGCGCGAATTGCTGCCCGAGGTCAGGGACAGCGCCGACGATTTCGGCACGACGCGTCCCGACCTGTTCGGGCGCGAGATCCCGATCCTGGGCGTGGCGGGCGACCAGCAGGCCGCGACCGTGGGCCAGGCCTGCTTCGGGCCGGGCATGATGAAATCGACCTATGGCACCGGCTGCTTTGCCCTGCTGAACACGGGCGACCAGGCCGTCCGGTCGCAGAACCGGCTGCTGACGACCATCGCCTACAGGTTGGACGGCAAGACAACCTATGCCCTGGAAGGCAGCATCTTCATCGCGGGCGCGGTGGTCCAATGGCTGCGCGACGGGCTGAAGATCATCCGCGAGGCCAAGGAGACCCAAGCCCTGTCGGCGCAGGCCGATGACAGCCAGCAGATCATCATGGTCCCCGCCTTTACCGGCCTTGGCGCACCCCATTGGTCCCCCAATGCCCGCGGCGCGGTCTTCGGCCTGACCCGCAACACCGGGCCCGCCGAATTCGCCCGCGCGGCCCTGGAAAGCGTGGGTTTCCAGACCCGCGACCTGCTAGAGGCGATGCGGGCCGACTGGCCGCAGGCGGGCGATGCGGTGCTGCGCGTCGATGGCGGCATGACCGCCAGCGAACCTGCCATGCAGTTCCTGGCCGATATCCTGGGCGCACCCGTGGACCGGCCCAGGAATACCGAAACCACGGCCCAGGGCGCAGCCTGGCTGGCTGGATATCGCGCAGGCCTGTGTCCGGCGCCCGACGAATATGCCCGCGCATGGCAGCTTGACCGCCGGTTTGAACCGGGAATGTCCCAAGGCGACCGGGATCGGCGCTATTCCGCTTGGCAAAGGGCGGTGCAGGCGGTCCTGGCGGTGTGATCTTCCGGCTTTGTGATTTCACCCCTGCGTGAATTTCCGTAAGATTGCCGGAAAACGACAAGAGGGCAGGATGAGCAGGCTTCTGAAACTCGCGATTGTCGGGCTGGTCGCGTCATGCGGCGGCGGCGGCAACTATTCGGCGCCTCGTCAGCTGGACAACGCCTGCGCCATCGTGGCGGAACGACCGGCCTATTACCGCGCGATGAAGGCATCGGAACGCAGATGGGGCATCCCGATCCATGTGCAGATGGCGGCGATCCATCAGGAATCGAAGTTCATCGGCGACGCGCGCACCCCGCACCAATATGCCCTTGGCGTGATTCCCATCGGCCGCCAGTCAAGTGCCTATGGCTATTCCCAGGCGCTTGACGGCACTTGGGAGGAATACCAGAAGGAAACCGGCAACCGCCGCGCCAAGCGCGACAATATCCGCCATGCGACCGATTTCATGGGCTGGTACATGCATAATTCCTCGCGCAGGCTGGGCATCTCGAAAGGGGACGCGACGGGGCAATACCTGGCCTATCACGAAGGCCGTTCGGGGTTCGCGCGCCAATCCTATCTGGGCAAGCCCTGGCTCGTGCGGGTCGCGAACCAGGTCGGCCAGCGGGCGCAGATGTATCGCGCGCAACTGGTATCCTGCCGCAAGGCCTGAGGCCGCTTGCCCTTTCCCGCCCGGCCGGATGATATGGCCGGGCAGTGGAAGGAACAGCGATGAACGATGACCGCACCAGGCGCGAGGCCTGCGACCAGCCGGAATTTGCGATCCATATCGGCGCGCGCCTTGTCAGCGCCACGCCGGAACGGGTCGAGTTCGAGATGCCGGTGAGCCAGGTCCTGGCCAATCGCAACGGCGTCCTGCATGGCGGCGCGATCATGGGTCTTGCGGATAACGCGGGCGGCACCGGCACCTTCCTGAACCTGCCCCAGGGCAAGACGACGACGACCCTGGAAAGCAAGACCAACTTCCTGCGCCCGATCCGGCTGGGCGACGTGGCCCGCGCCGTCAGCCTGCCCCTGCATATCGGGCGCACGACGCAGATCTGGCAGACGACCATCACCCGCGGCGACGGCAAAACCGCGGCAATCGTCACCCAGACGCAGATGGTGATCGACTGGAAGGACTGAGGCCGTCAGATCCAATAGGTGTCGCGAAACACATGGGCCACGATCCGGTCGCGGGTCAGGCCCATCAGCGCAAGATCGCCGTCGGACTTCGCTTCAAGCGCCTGGATCTGCGCGGCCCGTGCCTTTCCTTCCAGATAGGCGTTCGTCCCCTGGCCGAAGCGGTTGAAGAAGGCATCGATACGGCTTCGCGTCTCGGGCGCGAAATGCGTGATCGTATAGGACATCGGAAACCCTTTCCCTGCGGTTGGCGGGTTCCTCCCATGCCTCCAGGTTAACCCCTGGGGCCTTGTTCTGGCAAGCCAGTGCGGTTCAGCCCGCTGCCATCGACGCCAGTCTTGCTGCCGCTGCCCGCCCGGCGTGCAGCCCGCTGCCCAGGCAGGCCGTCAGAAGATAGCCGCCGGTCGGCGCTTCCCAGTCCAGCATCTCGCCGGCGACGAAGACGTCGGGCAGGGCCCGCAGTTCCTGCGCCTTTGTCACCGAATCCCAGGTCACGCCCCCGGCCGAGGAAATCGCCGTCTCTATCGCCATCGGCCCCTCGTGGCGCAGCGGCAGCCCCTTCGTCAGGTCGGCCCATCCCGCCGGATCGCCGGGCAAGGGCCGCCCCCATTCCAGCAGCAGCGCCACCTTGACCGGATCCTCCAGCACCCGGCGCAGCCAATTGCCCAGGGACAGCTTCCCCTTGGGCCGCGAAAATCGCGCTGCAAGGGCCGCGCGGTCCAGATCGGGCGCCAGGTCCACCTGGCCCGCCGCCCCGTCGCGCAGCGCGGCCGAGATCTCGTAAACCCCGCCGCCCTCGATCCCCTGCCGACCGATGACCCACTCCCCCCGAGAGGAAAGATCGCCGGCGCGCAATGCGGTTCCCTTGACCGCCGTTCCGAAATGACGCGCCATGGGCGCCGCCCAGGACACGCGAAAACCGACATTGGCAGGCCGGAACGGCGCGACCCCGACCCCCGCGTCCTTCAGCCAGGGCACCCATGTCGCGTCCGATCCCAGTCGCGGCCAGCTTGCCCCGCCAAGCGCAAGCACGACCACGCGCGGCCGGATCTCGCGCGGCCCGTCGGGCGTCTCGAACCGCCAGCCGCCGCCGATCCACCGCCACCGGGTCCGCAACTCGACCCCGCCGTCGCGCAACCGCCCAAGCCAGGCGCGCAAAAGCGGAGAGGCCTTCATGCCGACCGGAAACACCCGCCCGGTCGATCCGGTGAACAATTCGATCCCCAGCCCCCGAACCCAGGCCATCACCTCGGCAGGACCAAACTGGCTTTCTTCTTCATCGAAATATCCTTCGGGGTGCGGGGGCAGACGGCCCCCGCTGCCAAGGATGAACCTTTGCGCGAACGCGTGAAAAGGCTCGTCCTTCGTCAGGTTCAGCCCCGACTTCCCGGCCATCAGGAACTTGCGCGCGGGCGTGGGCATCGCCTCGACGACCAAGACCCTCCGCCCGGATTGCGACAGGATCTCGGCCGCCATAAGGCCTGCCGGACCCGCGCCGATCACAAGGGCCTCGACGGCCTCGCTCACCGCCGTCCCCGTGTCATCGCCAGGCGGATCAGCGCGCGCTCGACCAGCGCCATCTGCGGTGCGCGGGTGCTGCTGCGCAACAGAAGGTCGCAATCCAGCAGGGACCGCACCGCCTCTTCCAGTGGACCCATGCCCCAGGCCTGCACCTGCCGCGCCATGCGGTCGCGGCGCGGGCCGAAGACCGGCGGGCGCATCCTAGACAGGGCGACGGCCGGCCCGGCGGGATCGGCGGCGGCCAGGTGCAGCGCACGGAAATGGCGCAGCGCGGCGATGCACAGCGTGACGGGATTCACGCCCTGCCCCTCGATCCGGCGCATCATCGTGCCGAACTCGGCTTCGCGGCGTTCAGCGACGACATGGATCAACTCGTCCAGATCCGCCTCGATGGTGGCGGGGGCCATCAGCGCGATTTCCTCGGCCGTCAGCGGCTGGTCGTCGCCATGCTTGTAAAGCCCGATCTTTTCGATCGTCTGGCGCAGGTCGCCCGGATCCAGGGCGCGGGCCAGGACCATCATCTCGCGCATCGCGGGCGGCGGGACCTGGCGCAGCCCGGCATCCGCCAGCCAGCGCGCCACCTCCTCCTCGCCCGGCGGATCGTCATAGATGGGCGCGGTCACCGCGGTCGGATGCGGCTCGAACAGCTTGCGCAGGGCCGAGGTCTTGCCCAGCCCCCCGGCGGTCACGACCAATGCCGCATCGCCCGGCTTCCATTCGGCCAGGGCCGCGCGAATCGCATCTGCCGCGGTGTCGGGCGCGTCCTCGACCAGCACGACCCTCTGGCCCGGAAAGAAGCCCACCTCCTTCAGCGCGTCCAGCAGTTGCGCCGGATCCTTGCGCAGGGCCGCGCCGGGCATCCGGGTCAGGCGCATCTCCTCGTCGGCCTTTTCGCCGACCAGGGCCTTGACGGCCTCGGCCCGTTTCATGGCGACGCGCATGGCGTCCTGGCCATAGATCAGCAGCGCCGGGCGCGAAGGGTCGGGCCGCGCCAGATAGCGCGCGATTTCCGCGCCCTTCAGGATCATCGCCAGGTCATTCCGGCAGTTGGCTTGACGCTGCCAGCAGCCGCGTCACGACCTGATCGGCCAGCATCTCGGCCAGGCGCGACCGGGCATCCCCTTCGGCGGACAGAGTGGCGATGGTCGTGCCGGTGGTGGAATATGAGGTGAAGTTGCTGACCCGCCCTTGCGCCAGCACCCGGCCCGCGCGGTCCTTCAGCACGAAATCAGCGGTGCCGTTGAGGGAATAGCGGTTCGTGACCTCGTCCGTGGTGATGGCCTGCGGCACGACGCCCACGGTAATGCGGTAATCCAGGTCGTAATCCGTCCCCTCGCCGCCCAGGCGTTCGCCCAGTCGGCGGTTGAAGGCGAAATCCTGATAGGTCTGTGGATCGCGCGGGCGCACCTTGCCGAACAGGCGCTGGCCGGCACCGTTCGGGCCATAGACAGGCGTCAGCCCGCAGCCCGCCAGTGCCAGCAGCCCCAGAAGGGCGGTCCGGCGATCAGGCGACCACATTGACGATCCGCCCCGGCACGACGATCAGCTTCTTGGGCGCCGCGCCTTCCAGAAAGCGCCGCACGGTTTCGTCGGCCAGCACCATCGCCTCGATCTGGTCCTTGGGCATGTCCTTGGCGACCGAAATCTCGGCCCGGCGCTTGCCGTTGATCTGGATCGGCAGGGTGACGGTGTCATCCTCCAGCATCGCCGGATCGGCCTTGGGCCAGGGCGCATCGACCAGAAGGCCCTGCCCGCCCGCCATGGACCAGACATCCTCGGCCAGGTGCGGCACCATCGGCCCCATCAGTTGCGCCATGATCCGCAGCACCGCCCTGCGCGATTCGCCCCCGGCCTTCGACTTGCCCACGGCATTCGCCAGTTCATAGATCTTGGCAACCGCCTTGTTGAAGGCGAAGCCCTCGATGGCCTTGGTCACGTCGTTGATCGCGCGATGCGCCGCGCGGGTCAGGTCGGGATCCTCGGCGTCCTCGCCCGCCTCGTCGGCCAGGCGCCAGACGCGGCCCAGGAACTTGTTGGCGGCCTCGGCCCCGGCCGAGGTCCATTCCACGTCGCGTTCGGGCGGGCTGTCGGACAGCATGAACCAACGGGCAGTATCGGCGCCGAAAGACTGCACGATGTTGACCGGATCGACGACGTTCTTTTTGGATTTGGACATCTTGGCCGAGGGGATGACCTCGACCTCGGTCCCATCGGCAAGCTTGCCGTCGGTCACGTCCTCGGGCAGGTGATAGACCGGACGGCCCCTCTCGTCGCTGGTCTTGTAGATCTCGTGCGTGACCATGCCTTGCGTGAACAGCGCGTCGAACGGCTCCTTCGCGCTTTCGGGCAGATGCCCCGTCTTGACCATCGCCCGGGCGAAGAAGCGCGAATAAAGCAGGTGCAGGATCGCGTGCTCGATCCCGCCGATATACTGGTCCACGTTCATCCAGTAATCGGCATCGGCCCGATCCGTCGGCGTCGCCGCATGGGGGCTGGTGAAGCGCGCGTAATACCAGGACGAATCGACGAAGGTGTCCATCGTGTCCGTCTCGCGCCGCGCCGCGCCTCCGCATTGGGGGCAGGTCGCCTGCCGCCAGGTCGGGTGGCGGTCCAGCGGGTTGCCCGGCACGTCGAAGGTCACGTCCTGGGGCAGCAGAACGGGCAGGTTCTGCTTCGCCTCTGGGACCGTGCCGCATTTCTCGCAATGGAGGACCGGGATCGGGCAGCCCCAATAGCGTTGGCGCGAGATGCCCCAGTCGCGCAGGCGGAACTTGGTCACGCCCTCGCCATAGCCGTTTGCCTCGGCATGGGCGATGGCGGCGTCCACTGCAGCCTCTCCGGTCTGGTCCGCCGCGCCGCTGAAGCCGCGGACATAGGTGACGGTTTCGGATTTCAGCGGCACATAGGGCGCCTTGGCGACCATGGCATCGGCCTGGTCCAGCGACATGCCGCGCTCGCCAAAGGTCGCGCGGATCGGCAGCCCGTATTTCGTGGCGAATTCATGGTCGCGTTCGTCATGCGCGGGCGACCCGAAGATCGCGCCGGTGCCATAGTCCATCAGCACGAAGTTCGCGATCCAGATCGGCAGCTGCCAGTCCGCGTCCAACGGGTGCCGCACGGTCAGGCCGGTATCAAGCCCCAGCTTTGGCGCGGTCTCGATGGCTTCCTCGGTCGTGCCGATGCGGCGGCATTCCTCGACAAAGGCGGCAACCTTTGGGTCGGCGGCGGCCAGATCCTTGACCAGCGGGTGATCGGGCGACAAGGCCACGAAGCTTGCCCCCATGAGGGTGTCGGGCCGGGTCGTATAGACCTCGACCGCGGGGAAATCCTCGGGGGCGTCCACGGTTTCGAACCGGAACTGCAGCCCGCGCGACTTGCCGATCCAGTTCGACTGCATCAGCCGGACCTTTTCTGGCCAGCCGGTCAACCCGTCCAATGCGGCCAGCAGCTCATCGGAATAGTCCGAGATCTTGAAGAACCATTGCGTCAGCTCGCGCCGTTCCACCGCGGCGCCCGACCGCCAGCCTTTGCCGTCGATGACCTGTTCATTGGCCAGCACGGTCATGTCGACCGGATCCCAGTTCACCTGGGCCGACTTCCGGGTGATGAGGCCCGCTTCCAGCATGTCCAGGAACATCGCCTGCTGCTGGTGGACGTAAGCGTCGTCGCAGGTCGCGAATTCGCGGGACCAGTCGATGGACAGGCCCAGCGGGCGCAACTGGTCGCGCATGGTGGCAATATTGGCATAGGTCCAGTCGCGCGGATGGCCTCCCTGTTCCATCGCGGCGTTCTCGGCCGGCATCCCGAAGGCGTCCCAGCCCATCGGGTGCAGGACGCTGAACCCCTGCGCGCGCTTGAAGCGAGCCACCACGTCGCCCATCGTGTAGTTGCGCACATGGCCCATGTGGATGCGCCCGGACGGATAGGGGAACATCTCCAGCACGTAATATTTGGGCCGGCTGTCGCGCGTGGCGACGAAGCTGCCGGCATCGGCCCAGGCCTGCTGCCACCGGGATTCAGTGCTGGAGGGATCATAGGGCATCGTGCGGACCTTTGGCGTCATTCGTCGCGCCGGGTTTATACGGCGCGACTTGGCGGGTCCAGTGGGCGCTGCCTGCCCCTACAGCCGCCCATCCTGGATGCGCAACTGGCGGGCGCGGGTCAGGATCGCATCTTCCACCGCGCGAACGGTGCCGGGTTCCACCGCAGCGCCGCCCGGACCCTGCAGCGACAGCTTGAGGCTGCGCGCGTCAAGCGCCGGATCGGCGATCTTGATCGTGGCCCGATAGGACCGGCCGCCCCCCGGAGGGGTGCCGTAGCCCGTCTGGATCACCCCCGTGAACGGATCGACAGTCTGGACCGGCAGGAAGTTCAGCACTTCCAGGCTGGCATTCCA
This sequence comes from Paracoccus sp. AK26, assembly GCF_011801365.1. Lineage (NCBI taxonomy): Bacteria > Pseudomonadati > Pseudomonadota > Alphaproteobacteria > Rhodobacterales > Paracoccaceae > Paracoccus > Paracoccus sp. AK26. The sequence goes on along the minus strand of NZ_CP041041.1, from coordinate 164,969 downwards.
CAGATACTTGTTCACGCCAACCGCGGTGTTGGGGTTCTCGGACCGGTCGAACACCTCCCAGATGGTGGTGCGGCGAACCTCGGGGCGCATGTCGGGGCTGTCGGTCGGCCCGGCGTTCCGCCCCCCGCCGCCGCAGGCAGCCAGTCCGGCGCAAAGCCCTGCTGCGATCATCAGGCGCGCGGCGCGTGCGATTTTCATGCGGTCCCCCGTTTTTCGCGTCAGGCCACGCTTTAGCGCGGAAAGCCCCTGCCCGACAAGCGCCTTGGACCGCGCACCGGCCCGGGCTGCGGGAGTGGATCACAGAAAGGTGTGGCCCTTGTGCATCACAGGATCCGCCGCGGCTTGGGCAGCCGCGCGATTCCGTTGCATCGTGGCTGCGGACAGGGGAAACAAGCTGCATACCCAAGGCGGTAATGCCGGTTTGGGCATCAGAGAGACAAGAGGGAACTTGACATGAAAAAGGCTCTTATCGCCTCCACCGCACTGGTGCTGACCGCCGGTGTCGCCGCTGCCGACGTGACCATCTCGGGCTACGGCCGGACCGGCGTGATCTATTACGAAGACGGCCTGCAGAACCAGAACTCTACCACTGGCGAAGCCGGCAGCGACTCGCAGGTGATCTCGCGCCTGCGGATGAACATCGACGCCGCGACCTCGACCGACCAGGGCGTGGACTTCGGTGCCCGCTTCCGCATCCAGTGGGACCAGAACGGCGACGACAACGGCGAGCTGAACCCCGGCAAACTGTATGTGACCTCAAGCGGCCTGACCGTCGAAGTCGGCAACGTGGACACCGCGCTTGACTCGGCCGGCCTGATCTATGGTTCGGAACTTGGCTCTTACGACCGTTCGGTCGGTGGTAACGCCCTGGGTTCGTTCTTTGCCTATGAATCCGCAGCCTACTCCGATGATGACCGTTTGGGCATCGCAGCAACCTATGCTGTCGAAAACCTGGAAGTCCGTTTCTCGTATGTTGACCCTGACCAGACCGGCCTGAGCGAAGACTTCATTCCCGATGATCCGGCTACCGACGACGATGAAGAATTCAACGCCAAGGAAGAATTCAGCTTCTCGGTAGACTACACCTGGAACGAGCGTCTGGAACTGTCGGGCGGGTTCGCGCTGAACGGCGCTGGCATTGACGATCACGACGTGTACTTCGTCGGTGCCCGTTATGCCGTCATGGAAAACGCTCGCATCGGCCTGAACTGGATCGACAACGGCGATGCAGGCAGCATCACCGGCATCAGCAGCGACCCGACCAACCCGAACATCATCGCTGACTTCGGAAACACGGTCACGCTGTATGGTGACTATACCCTGGCTGATGGCTTGACCAACATCGAAGCCTATATCGCCAACAACAGCGGCGACTGGACGCAGAAAGAAACCGACAACGCGTTCGGTATCGGCGTCAACTACGATCTGGGCGGCGCTCGTCTGGGTGCCTCGCTGCAGCGCGACTATCAAGAGCGCGTGACCGCCGACATGGGCGTGCGCTTCGACTTCTGATCCCCGGATCGGACGTCAAACTTGAGGAGCGGGCCTTGCGCCCGCTCTTTTCTTTTTGTCTTGTCGCATCATGGGACTGGATGACATCAAGCGCCGCATCAGCGCGGCCGAGGAACAGGCGGGGCGCGCGCCTGGCAGCGTCACGCTGATCGCCGTCAGCAAGGTGCAGCCGGAAGGGCGGGTGACCGCCGTGCTGGATGCCGGGCATCGCGTCTTTGGCGAGAATTACGTGCAGGAGGCGCAGGGCAAATGGCCCGGCTGGCGCGACCGCTACCCCGGCGTCGAACTGCACATGATCGGTCCGCTGCAGTCGAACAAGGCCAAGGCGGCGGTCGACTTGTTCGATGCCATCCACACGCTGGACCGCATGAGCCTGGCCCGCAAGCTGGCGCAGCAGGTCGAACTGCAGGGCCACAGCCCGGAACTGTTCATCCAGGTCAATACCGGGGACGAGCCGCAGAAGGCCGGCATCCTGGCCGACGAACTGCCGGTCTTCCTGTCGTCATGTCGCGACCTGGGCCTGTCGCCGCAGGGCCTGATGTGCATCCCGCCCGAGGACCAGGATCCCCTGCCCCATTTCCGCCTGCTGCGCGCCTTGGCGCAGGACCACGGCCTGCCGAACCTGTCCATGGGCATGAGCGCGGATTTCGAAGCCGCCATCGCCGAGGGCGCGACCCATGTCCGCGTCGGTTCCGCCATCTTCGGGGCGCGCGACTACGGCTGATTCTTCTTGCGAAACGGATCGGTCCCGCATATCTCCGGCGGCGGGACACCCTTCCCCAACGAAGGGCTTCATAGCTGGAAGGCTAGCATGAAAGATCTGACGATCCCGGCTGCGCGCCCGGTCAATCCGCGCTTTTCCTCTGGCCCCTGCGCCAAGCTCCCCCATTACAACCTGGACCTGCTGTCGGACGCGCCCCTTGGCCGCTCGCATCGTGCCGCTGTCGGCAAGGCGAAGCTGGCCGAGGCGATCGACCTGACGCGCGAAGTCCTGGGCGTTCCCGAAGGTTACCGCATCGGCATCGTCCCCGGTTCCGACACCGGCGCGGTCGAGATGGCGATGTGGTCGCTGCTGGGCGCCCGCCCGGTCGAGATGCTGGCCTGGGAAAGCTTTGGTGAAGGCTGGGTTACCGATGCGGTGAAGCAGTTGAAGCTGGACGCGACCGTCCGCAAGGCCGACTACGGCAAGATCGTCGATTTCGCGGAAGTCGATTTCGACAAGGACGTCGTCTTCACCTGGAACGGCACCACCAGCGGCGTGCGCGTGCCGAACGGCGACGCGATCCCGGCCAATCGCGCGGGCCTGACCATCTGCGACGCCACATCGGCCGCCTTCGCGATGGACCTGCCCTTTGACAAGCTGGATGTGGTAACCTTCAGCTGGCAGAAGGTGCTGGGCGGCGAGGGCGCGCACGGGATGCTGATCCTGTCGCCGCGCGCCGTCGAAAGACTGGAAAGCTATACCCCCGCCTGGCCGCTGCCCAAGATCTTCCGCATGACCAAGGGCGGCAAGCTGATCGAGGGCATCTTCAAGGGCGAGACGATCAACACCCCCTCGATGCTGGCGGTCGAGGATTACCTCGTGGCGCTGAAATGGGCACAGGGCCTGGGCGGCGTGAAGGCTTTGATCGCGCGGGCCGATGCCAACGCCAAGGCCGTGCGCGACTTCATCGCCGACAAGGACTGGATCGCCGATCTGGCCGAGGATCCGGCCACTGCGTCCAACACCAGCGTCTGCCTGCGTTTTACCGATCCGGCCATCAAGGACGGCGCGGCCTTCGCCAAGGCCGTTGCCAAGCGGCTGGAAAAGGAAGGCGTGGCCCTGGATGCCGGCGCCTATCGCGATGCCCCGGCAGGGCTGCGGATCTGGTGCGGATCCACGGTCGAGACCAGCGATGTCGCGGCGCTGATGCCCTGGATCGAATGGGCCTATCGCGCCGAACTGGCCGCGCAAGGCTAAGTGAAGCCGGAGGGACTTTGCGTCCCCCGGACCCCCTGCAGGATATTCCCACACAGAAGATGAACAGCGCCCCGGGGTGACGGGTGCCGCATGAGAAGGATGAACTGACATGCCAAAGGTTCTTGTGTCCGACAAGCTGTCGGAAACCGCCGTCCAGATCTTCCGCGACCGCGGGGTCGAGGTCGATTACCTGCCCGATCTGGGCAAGGACAAGGAAAAGCTGGCCGAGGTGATCGGTCAGTATGACGGGCTTGCGATCCGGTCGGCAACCAAGGTCACCGAAAAGCTGCTGCAGAACGCCACGAACCTCAAGGTGATCGGCCGGGCCGGGATCGGGGTGGACAACGTCGATATCCCGGCGGCGTCGAAAAAGGGCGTGATCGTGATGAACACGCCTTTCGGCAACAGCGTCACCACCGCCGAACATGCCATCGCCATGATGTTCGCCGTGGCCCGGCAACTGCCAGAGGCCAGTGCATCCACCCATGCCGGGAAATGGGAAAAGAACCGCTTCATGGGGGTCGAGCTGTTCAACAAGACCCTGGGCGTGATCGGCGCGGGCAATATCGGGTCGATCGTGATCGACCGCGCCCTGGGGCTGCACATGAAGGTGCTGGCCTATGATCCCTTCCTGTCGCCCGAGCGCGCCAAGGAGATCGGCGTCACCAAGGTCGAACTGGACGATCTGCTTGCGAAGTCGGACTTCATCACCTTCCACGTGCCCTTGACCGAGAAGACGAAGAACATCCTGTCGCGCGAGGCCATCGCCAAGCTGAAACCGGGCGTGCGCATCATCAACTGCGCCCGCGGCGGTCTGGTCGATGAGGAGGCCCTGGCCGAGGCGCTGAAGGAAGGCCGCGTCGCCGGGGCCGCCTTTGACGTCTTCGCGGTCGAACCCGCCACCGAAAGCCCGCTGTTCAACCTGCCCAACGTGGTCGTCACCCCGCATCTGGGCGCATCCACCACCGAGGCGCAGGAGAACGTGGCCCTGCAGGTGGCCGAGCAGATGTCGGATTACCTGCTGACCGGCGCGGTGCAAAACGCGCTGAACATGCCCTCGGTCACGGCCGAGGAAGCGGCCGTCATGGGGCCGTGGATCAAGCTGGCCGGCCATCTGGGCGCCTTCGTGGGCCAGATGACGGACGAGCCGATCAAGGCCATCAACGTGCTGTATGACGGCGTTGCGGCGACCATGAACCTGAACGCGCTGAACGCGGCGGTGATCGCGGGCGTGATGAAAGCCACGAACCCGGACGTGAACATGGTCTCGGCCCCGGTGATGGCCAAGGAACGCGGCGTGCAGGTGGCCACCACCACCCAGGACAAGGCGGGTGTCTTCGAGGGCTATATCAAGCTGACCGTCGTCACCGACACGCGCGAAAGGTCCATTGCGGGCACCGTCTTCAGCGACGGCAAGCCGCGCTTCATCCAGATCCGGGGCATCAACATTGATGCTGAGGTCGGGCAGCACATGCTGTACACCCGCAACAAGGACGTGCCCGGCGTAATCGGCGCCCTGGGGATGACCTTGGGCGATCTGGGCGTGAACATCGCGAACTTCACGCTTGGCCGCTCGGCCCAGGGTAACGATGCCATCGCGATCCTGTACCTGGAAGAGCCGATCAGCGACGAGGCCCTGGCCACGCTGCAGAACACCGGCAAGTTCCTGCAGGCCCGCCGCCTGCAGTTCGAGGTTTGACGATCCCGCCGTGCCCCCTTACGCAGGGGGCGCGGCCTTCCGTTGCCGCGGAATGAAGCGGGGCGGGGATGCGGCTTTACGTCATTGGCGATGTCCACGGGCATCTAGACCAGTTGAAGGCCGCGCATGACCGCATCTTCCGCGACGGCGGGCGCGATGCGTTGATTGCCCATGTCGGCGACCTGATCGACCGCGGCCCCGATTCGCGGGGCGTCGTGGAATACCTGATGACCGGACAGGCCCACGGGCGGCCCTGGATCGTGACCCGCGGCAACCATGACCGCTTCCTTCCGCAATATCTTCTGCAGCCGGACTGGGTTGATCCGGGGCTAAGCTCGAAGCTGCACTGGACGCTGCATTCTGGCCTTGGCGCGCCCGAGACGCTGCGGTCCTATGGCGTCGATCCGACGCTTTCGCCCCAGCACATGCTGGCCCAGGCAAAACGCGCGGTGCCCGCCGCCCATGTCACCTATCTTGCGTCGCTGCCGCTGTATTTCCTGCATCCGCTGGCCCTGGTCGTCCATGCGGGCATCCGCCCTGGCGTGGATCTGCAGGATCAGGTGGAGGACGATCTGGTCTGGATCCGCCAGGATTTCCTGACCAGCACGGTGGATCACGGCCCGCTGGTCGTGCATGGCCATACCGCCATCCAGACGGCGACCCATTACGGCAACCGCCTGAATGTCGATGGCGGGGCGGCCTATGGGCGGCCGCTTTGCGCGGTGGTCATTGAAAAAGACGCGGTGAACCTGCTGACCGAGGACGGCCGCGTCCCCCTGAAACCGGAGAAGCTGCCATGCGATTGATTGCCGCCGCGCTGATGATGCTGCCCGCTCTGGCACAGGCCGAGGAGATTGCCCAGGTGGGCGTCGATTGGGTGGGCAACGACATCGTCATCGAGGCAATTCCCGACCCCGACGTGGGCGGGGTGACCTGCCACCTGGCTTATTTCGAACGCTCGGTCCTGGACAGGTTGAGCCAGGGCAACTGGTTCGAGGATCCGTCGAACAGCGCGATCGAATGCGCCCGCACCGGGCCCGTGGATGTCAGCCGCCTGAGCCCCGGCCGGCCTGACGACGTTTTCAGCGAAGGTCGGTCCCTTCTTTTCAAGTCGTTGCGCGTCAAGCGCATCTACGACGACCGGAACAAGGTCCTGGTCTATCTGGCCCATGCAAGCGAGCTGAGCGAGGGATCGGCCAAGATGTCGATGTCTACGGTGCCGCTGCTGCCCGAGGACGCCGCCGCCCGATAGCCGCGCCTGTGGCGGTCCTGCCCCAGGGAATCGTGCAAATGCTGGCGATCCAATGGACAGAATCGGCTTGGGGGATTAAAACGCCCGTCAGACCGGCCCCGAAGCCTATGGAACATCCATGACCATGCAAGGACAGAATCGCATCGCCAAATACGGCTTGGGCCAGGTGGTTCGCCACCGGAACCGGCCTTTCCGCGGGGTGATCTTCGATGTCGATCCCGAATTTGCCAATACCCAGGAATGGTATGATTCCATCCCCGAGGATGTGCGCCCGGCCAAGGACCAGCCCTTCTATCACCTGTATGCCGAGACCGAGGCCACCTATTACGTGGCCTATGTGTCCGAACAGAACCTGGTGCCCGATCATTCGGGAGAGCCCCTGGACCATCCCGATGTCTACGAGATGTTCGGCGATTTCGAGGATGGGCGCTATCCGCTGATGGGCCCGCTGAACTGAGCGGGATTGAAGGGGACGGTGAAGGCCAGGCAGTTGCGCTGATCCTCTCGGTAATAGCATAGCGACTGCGTCAGGCCCTGGATCAGGCACCAGCCGAAGCCACCTTCCGGAAGATCCAGCGGATCCAGCGCCGGCAGGTTGCGCGGCAGCAGGCAATCGGCGGGCAGCGTTCCGCCGTCATCGGTGATCGCGCAGGAAAGCCCTGCGTCATTCATCACCACGCAAAGATGCATGGCGCGCGGCGCAGGCTTTTGGGCGCACAGGTCGCCCGCATGTTCGCTGACATTGTTCATCACCTCGGCCAGGACCAGTTCCAGCCGGCCCATCGCGTCCGCGCTGACCGCGGGTGCAAAGCGGGCCCGCAGGTCGCGCAGGGCCTGGCGCACCTCGAAGGGGTCGGCCCGCAGGACGCGGTGAAACATCGGCTGCGTCCGGGCGATGGGACGCGGGATCGATCCGGCATTCTGCCGTTCGCTGGAACTCATTAAACTACTCCTGTGGGGTATTGGCCGGCCGGATCTCGAAAACACTGTCCATCCGGGTCAGGCGGAAGACCCGCTCGACATTGGGGGTCAGCCCGTCCAGCACCAGCGGCAGGGCTTCGGGCAGGGCCTTGCGGACCGCGATCATGGCGCCGAGGCCGGAACTGTCCATGAAGTCGACCCGCCGCATGTCCAGCCGGACCGGCTTGCGGCCGCGCAGCACGATCTCTCGCAGCCGGTCCTTGAACCGGGTGGCGATGGCGGCGTCGATGCGCGATTCCTCGACGGTGACGGTCAGTTGGGCTTCTGTCTCGTTGACGATCAGTTTGGGCATGTCGGTCCTCTGCGCTTCCAGGGCCGACATTAGGGGCAAATGGTTACGATCCCGTAAGCAAGGCCCCGGCCTGCCAGGGCAGGCGCGCCGGGGGCTGCAGGCGCTTTCGCCTTGCCCGATTTTGCGGCAGCGCCCCGCCGTCGCGGCCTGCACTGCCCGCGGAACGTCCACGGCTTGCGGAACTTTCGCGCAGGCTGCGCTATTCCTCTGTGGACTTGGCGAAAACCGTCTCCGATCATCCGGGGAAGAAGGCCTGCGAAGGGTCCGGCGTCAGCGGGTGGACGAATGACATATTACAACGAGATGTATGAGGGTTCGCAGGTTCGCGACCCTTATGCGCGCCTCAGCCAGTGGGTCGAGACGATGCCGGCGGATTTCCGGCAGATGAAGCAGGCCGAGGCCGAGGCGCTGTTCCGCCGGATCGGCATCACCTTCGCGGTCTATGGCGAGGGCGGCGATCCCGACCGGCTGATCCCCTTCGACATGATGCCCCGCGTCTTCGAGCAGGCCGAATGGCGCCGCCTGGAACGCGGCATCAAGCAGCGGGCGCGTGCGCTGAACGCCTTCCTGCGCGACGTCTATGGCCGGGCCGAGATCGTGCGCGCGGGCCGCATCCCCGCCCGGCTGGTGTATCAGAACGAGGCCTATGAAAAGGCCGTGGTCGGCGTGGTGCCCCCGCGCGGCGTTTATTCCCACATCATCGGCATCGACCTGGTGCGTACCGCCAAGGACCAGTTCTACGTGCTGGAGGACAACTGCCGCACGCCCTCGGGCGTCAGCTACATGCTGGAAAACCGCGAGATCATGATGCGGATGTTCCCCGGCCTGTTCCGCGGCAACCGGATCGAGCCTGTGGACCAGTATCCTGACCTTCTGCGCCGCACGCTGGAATCGGTCGCGCCCGCCAAGTGCAACGACCGGCCGACCTGCGTGATCCTGACGCCCGGCCATTTCAACAGCGCCTATTACGAGCACAGCTTCCTGGCCAACCTGATGGGGATCGAGCTGGTCGAGGGCGCCGATTTGTTCGTGGACGGCGAGTTCGTTTATATGCGCACGACCCAGGGGCCAAAGCGCGTGGACGTGATCTATCGCCGGATCGACGATCCTTTCCTGGACCCCCTGTGCTTCCGACCCGATTCGATGCTGGGCGTGCCGGGGCTGATGGATGTCTATCGCTCGGGCGGGGTGTCGATCTGTTCCGCGCCGGGCGCAGGCGTGGCCGACGACAAGGCCATCTACACCTTTGTGCCCGAAATGGTCCGCTTCTACCTGGGCGAGGAGCCGCTTTTGCAGAACGTCCAGACATGGACCCTGTGGAAGGAGGACGATTACCGATACGTGATGGAGAACCTGCCCGACCTGGTCGTGAAGGAGGTGCACGGCTCGGGCGGCTACGGGATGCTGGTCGGCCCCAAATCGACGAAGGACGAGATCGAGACCTTCCGCAAGAAGATCGAGGCCGATCCCGGCAACTATATCGCCCAGCCGACGCTTGCCCTGTCCACCTGCCCCACCTTTGTCGCCGAAGGGCTGGCGCCGCGCCATGTGGACCTGCGGCCCTATTGCCTGTGCGGCGACCGGATCGAGCTGGTGCCGGGCGGGCTGACCCGCGTTGCGCTGCGCGAGGGCAGCCTTGTCGTGAACTCGTCGCAGGGCGGGGGCGTCAAGGACACCTGGGTCCTGTCGGAATAGGGAAGGGACGCATATGCTCAGCCGCACCGCCGCGAACCTGTTCTGGATGGGCCGCCACCTTGAACGGGCCGATACCGCCGCGCGCCTTCTGGACGTGGGCCAGCGGATCACGCTCTTGCCCAACACCGCCTCGGGCTATCAGAACGAATGGAACTCGTTGTTGCAGGCCTCGGGGTCCGCGACCCTGTTTGCCGAGAAATATGGCGAGATCAGCCAGGAAAACATCGAGGAGTTCATCTTCTTCGACCGCCAGAACCCGTCCTCGGTCATGTCCTGCATCGAGAAGGCGCGCGAGGCGGGCCGGATCGTGCGCACGGCCCTGACCAGCCAGGTCTGGGACGCGCTGAACATGGCCTTTCAGGACCTGCGCCGCATTGAAAGAACGCCGCGCGACAAGATCGACACGGCCTCGCTGACCGATATCACGACCAGCCACACCTCGACCGTGCGGGGGGCCATCAACGCCACGCAGTTGCGCAATGACGGGTGGCATTTCATGAACCTGGGCTATGGGCTGGAACGGGCCGATGCGACCGCCCGGCTCTTGGACGTGAAGTACTATGTCCTCCTGCCGCGGATCGAGTTCGTGGGATCGGGCCTGGACACCTATCAATGGCAGGTGATCCTGCGCGCGCTGTCGGCACACCGGGCCTATCACTGGGCCTATGGCGGCGACATCACGGCGGGCCGGGTCGCGGATTTCCTGATCCTGAACGGGGAAAGCCCGCGCTCGCTCATCACCTCGCTTTATGAGGCCGTGTGGAACCTGGAAGGCCTGGCGAAACGCTATGGCGACACGGTGCCGACCCAGGCCCGCGACAAGGCGCGCGAGGTGCTGGGCCGCCTGCAGGCCCATGACATCGACATGATCTTCGACGAAGGACTGCACGAGTTCCTGACCTGGTTCATCACCGAGATCGGCACCATCTCGAGCCTGGTGCACGAGGATTACCTGCTGGGGGGATCGTAAGGATGAAACTGCGCATCTTTCACCAGACCGTTTATCGCTATGACCGGCCGGCACGGAACCTGGTGCAAAGCCTGCGGCTGACGCCTTCCGTCAGCGAAGGGCAGCGCACGCATGACTGGCAGATCGACGTGCAGGGCGGCATCCGCGGCCCCGGCTTTCGCGACGGCGCCGGCGACTGGATCGAGGGCTGGACCGTCCGCGGCCCGACCGAGGAAGTGACCGTCACCGTGACCGGCCGCATCGAGACGCGCGATACCGCAGGTGTCCTGCGCGGGCACCGCGAACTGATCAATCCGCTGGCCTATTTGCGCGACACCCCCGCGACCAAGCCCGATCAGGCGCTGCGGGATCTGGCCTTGACGGCCAAGGATGCCGCCGATCCCCTGGGCCTTGCGCACCGCCTGTCGGCCGTTGTCTCGGACGCCATCGCCTATATGCCCGGCCAGACCGGCTTTCACACCACCGCCGCCGAGGCGCTGGAAAAGGGCGAGGGCGTCTGCCAGGACCATGCCCATGCGCTGATCGCCCTGGCCCGGCTGCACGATCTGCCGGCCCGCTATGCATCGGGTTATCTGCACACCACCGCCGATGGTGACGCGCATGAGGCTGCCCATGCCTGGGCAGAAATCAATGTTCCGGGCCTGGGATGGGTGGGCTTCGATCCGGCCAACCGTTGCTGCCCCGACGAACGCTATGTCCGGCTGGGTTCGGGGCTGGATGCTTCGGATGCGGCGCCGATCCGCGGCATCGCGGCGGGCCATGGCATCGAGACGATGGATGTCGCGGTCAGCGTCGAGGAGGTCGAGCGCTTCCAGACCCAAAGCCAAAGCCAGACGCAAAGCTGAAGGGGGCTGCCGCCCCCTCTTGGCCCTGCTGCCAGGGACGGCGGTTGAGACAGAATTGCCGCAGGACTGCTGCCGGATGGCAAGGACCGATTGCGACCTGTCCCCGCCCCCACTAGACAGGTTGCGGCGCGATCATGACGGGGAAGACGCAGCCATGACCTATTGCGTCGGCTTGAAGCTGAATGCCGGATTGGTGCTGTTGTCGGATACGCGCACCAATGCCGGGCTGGACAACATCGCCTGCTATCGCAAGATGTTCTTCTTCGAGGAACCGGGCGAACGGGCCATCGTGGTGATGACGGCGGGATCGCTGTCGGTCACGCAGACAACCCTTGCCCGGCTGAGCGAGGCCATCCATGACGAGATGGCGGACGAGACGACCTCGATCATGAAGGCCCAGACCATGCTGCAGGTCGCCACGATCATCGGCGACACGCTGTCCCGGACGCGTCGGGAAATCGCCGAGCAATGCCGCGACCTGCGCCAGCAGGCATCGGCCACCATGATCGTCGCGGGCCAGCGGCAGGGCGGCGACATGCGCATGTTCCTGATCTATCCCGAAGGCAATTTCATCGAGGCGACCGAGGACACGCCCTTCCTGCAGATCGGCGAACACAAATACGGCAAGCCGATCCTGGACCGCGTGGTGACGCCCGCGACCAGCCTGGCGGATGCGCAAAAGGCCGTGCTTTTGTCGATGGACTCGACCCTTCGGTCGAACCTTTCGGTCGGAATGCCGCTGGACCTGGCGATCATCCAGAAGGATGCCTGCGCCGTCACCACCCGACGCCGCATCCTGGAAGGCGATGCCGACTTCGCCCGGATGAGCGCGGCATGGTCCGCGGCCCTTCGCGACAGTTTCGTCAACATCCGCATCTGATTGCGCGCATCGCCGCAAGACAGCTTTGCATCCGAAGCCTGTTGAGCCAGCGGTGACGCAACGTTAAACGGGACCACCAGCCCCGGAGGACCCCATGACCGACAAGACCCCCCGCAGCGCCCGCGTCACCCCCGAGGAGGCCTTGGCCTATCACATGGAGCCGCGCCCCGGGAAGTTCGAGGTCGTGGCCTCGACCCCCATGACCACGCAGCGCGACCTGTCGCTGGCCTATTCGCCGGGCGTCGCCGTGCCCGTCCAGGCCATCGCGGACCGGCCCGAGACGGCCTATGACTATACCACCAAGGGCAACATGGTCGCTGTGATTTCCAATGGCACCGCCATCCTGGGGATGGGCAACCTGGGGGCCCTGGCCTCCAAGCCGGTGATGGAGGGCAAGGCGGTGCTGTTCAAGCGCTTCGCCGACGTGAACGCCATCGACCTGGAACTGGACACCGAGGACGCGGACGAGTTCATCAATGCCGTCCGCCTGATGGGGCCGACCTTCGGCGGCATCAACCTGGAAGACATCAAGGCGCCCGAATGCTTCATCATCGAAAGCCGCCTGAAAGAGATGATGGACATCCCCGTCTTTCACGACGACCAGCACGGCACGGCGGTGATCTGCGCGGCAGGGCTGCTGAACGCGCTGGAACTGTCGGGCAAGAAGATCGAGGACGTGAAGATCGTCCTGAACGGCGCGGGCGCCGCCGGGATCGCCTGCCTTGAACTGCTGAAATCGATGGGCGCGCGGCATGAGAACTGCATCATGGCCGACACCAAGGGCGTCATCTACCAGGGCCGGACCGAGGGGATGAACCAGTGGAAATCGGCCCATGCGGTCGTGACCACGGCCCGCACCCTGGAAGACGCCATGAAGGGGGCGGACGTATTCCTGGGCGTCAGTGCGAAGGGCGCGGTGACGCAGGACATGGTGGCCTCGATGGCCGACAACCCGGTCATCTTCGCCATGGCCAACCCCGACCCCGAGATCACGCCCGAGGATGCCCATGCCGTGCGCCCTGACGCCATCGTAGCCACCGGGCGGTCGGATTATCCGAACCAGGTGAACAACGTCCTGGGCTTTCCCTACCTGTTCCGCGGCGCGCTCGACATCCACGCCCGCGCCATCAATGACGAGATGAAGATCGCCTGCGCCGAGGCACTTGCGGCCTTGGCGCGCGAGGATGTCCCCGACGAGGTCGCCGTGGCTTACGGCCGCAAGCTGCAATTCGGGCGCGACTATATCATTCCGACGCCCTTCGATCCGCGCCTGATCCATGTCGTGCCCCCTGCGGTGGCTCGCGCGGGCATGGATACCGGCGTTGCCCGCCGCCCGATCATCGACATGGAGGGCTATGTCCAGTCGCTGAAGAACCGCATGGATCCGACCGCCGCGATCCTTCAGGGCATCCATGCCCGCGCCCGGCAAAGCCAGGCCCGCATGATCTTCGCCGAGGGCGACGATCCCCGCGTCCTGCGCGCCGCCGTCGCCTGGCAGCGCGGCGGCATGGGCCAAGCCTTGGTCGTGGGCCGCGAGGCCGATGTGAAGGAGAAGCTGGAAGCTGCGGGCCTGGGCGACGCCGTGCGCGAGTTGACCGTGGTAAATGCTGCCAACTCCCGGCATCTCGAGGCCTATCACGAGTTCCTTTACGCGCGTTTGCAACGCCGCGGCGTGGACCGAGAGGACGCCCACAAGCTTGCCAACCGCGACCGCCACGTCTTTGCCGCGCTGATGCTGGCGCATGGCCATGGCGACGGGCTTGTGACTGGCGCGACCCGCAAGAACGCCCCGGTGCTGGCGCAACTGGGCCATGTCTTCGACCTGCGCCCGCAGGACGGCGCGGTGGGCATCACCGCCGTGCTGCACAAGGGCCGGATCGTGCTGATCGGCGACACGCTGGTCCATGAATGGCCCGAGGCCGAGGATCTGGCCGACATCGCCACCCGCGGCGCGGGCGTGGCGCGCGGCCTGGGCCTGGAACCGCGCGTGGCCTTTCTGTCCTTTTCGAACTTCGGCTATCCGGTCAGCGAACGGGCCGTGAAGATGGCGAAGGCTACCGAGGTCCTGGACCGCCGCGGCGTCGATTTCGAATACGAGGGCGAAATGACCGTGGATGTGGCGCTGAACATGGATTCCGCCGCCCGCTATCCCTTCAGCCGCCTGACCGGGCCCGCCAACGTCCTGGTGGTGCCCGCGCGCCATTCGGCGTCCATCAGCGTGAAGCTGATGCAGGAAATGGCGGGCGCGACGGTCATCGGCCCGATCCTGACCGGCGTGCCGCAACCGATCCAGATCTGCTCCACCACCTCGACGGTGAACGACATCCTGAACATGGCGGCAATTTCCGCCGGTGGATTGGGAACGGGGCGCTAGGACTCGTTGGCGGGGCGGGCGAACAACTCACCCCGCGCGACCTGTCGCTGGCGTTCGCGGAACCGCGCACGGTCGGCGTCGTCGTATTCGGACAGGCAGCGGTGGCAGCTGACGCCTTCCTCGTATTCGGGGCGCTCGCGATCCTCGGGGGCGAGGGGGCGGCGGCAGGCGTGGCACAGGCCGTGGCGGCCGGGCTGCAACCCGTGGGTCAGGCTGACCCGCCCGTCGAAGACGAAGCAATCGCCCTGCCACAGGCTGTCCTGCTGCGGCACCTCCTCCAGATACTTCAGGATGCCGCCCTTCAGGTGGAAGACGTCCTCGACGCCCTGCGACAGCAGGTAATTCGTCGACTTCTCGCAGCGGATGCCGCCGGTGCAGAACATCGCCACGCGCTTGCCGGCGAAGCGGTCGCGGTTGGCCTGCCACCATGCGGGGAAGTCGCGGAAGCTGCGCGTGCCGGGATCCACGGCGCCTGCAAAGGTGCCGATCCCGACCTCGTAATCGTTGCGCGTGTCGATCACGGCCACGTCGGGCGCGCTGATCAGGGCGTTCCAATCGGCCGGCTCGACGTAATGGCCCACCGCGGCGCGGGGATCGACATCGGGCTGGCCCATGGTCACGATCTCGCGCTTGAGGCGCACCTTCATCTTGCCGAAGGGCATGACCTCGGCCGGGCTTTCCTTCCAGTCCAGCCCCTCGCATCCCGGCAGGGCGCGGATATGGGCCAGCACCGCGTCGATCCCGTCGCGCGTGCCGGCGATGGTGCCGTTGATCCCCTCGGGCGCCAGCAGCAGCGTGCCGCGCACGCCATTGGCGCAGGCGATCCTGGCCAGCGGGCCCTTCAGGGCGGCGGGATTCTCGAAGCGGGTAAAGTGATACAGCGCGGCAACGGTCAGCATGGCCGCGCCTTAACGCGGCCATGCCCGGTGGCGCAAGGTCAGAACGAAAGCCCCAGGGCCAGGCCGCCCAGCAGGTAGGTCAGGCCGGTGATCAGCAGGATGCCCACGATGTTCAGCACGAACCCGCCCCGCGCCATCTGGGCGATGGTCACGGTGCCGGTGCCAAAGACGATGGCATTGGGCGGCGTGCCGACCGGCAGCATGAAGGCGCAGGTCGCGGCCAGCGCGGCGGGGATCAGCAGCGTCATGGCATCGGCCCCGATGCCCAGGGCGACCCCGCCCAGGATGGGGATAAAGGTCGCGGCCGTCGCCGTGTTGGAGGTGATCTCGGTCAGGAACAGGATGATCGTGACCACCGCCGCCACCAGCAGAAGCGTGGGCAGGGCGCCAAGCCCCGTCACCTGCTGGCCGAACCAGCCGTCCAGCCCCGACGCCGCCACGGCCGAGGCCAGGCTGAGACCGCCGCCGAACAGCAGCAGCACCCCCCAGGGCAGGCCGCGTTCGGCGTCCTTCCAGTCCAGGACCATCCGGTCGCGGCCCCTGCCCGGCAGCAGGAACATCACCAGACCCGCGCCGACCGCAATGGCAGTATCGTCCAGGCTGCCCAACCAGGGGGCCGCCGCATCGATCGCGGGAATCGAGGTCAGAAGGCCCGGAACCACCCAGAGAAAGGCCGCGCCCATGAAGACGCCCAGCACCATCTTCTCGCCCTGGCTCAGCGGGCCAAGCGCCCGGACCTGGCTGTCGATCATCTCGCGCCCGCCGGGGATCTCGGGCAGGTCAAAGCGGTAAAGCAGCCGCGTCATCAGGAACCAGGCGATCAGGATAAAGGCCAATGCCAGGGGCGTTCCCAGCATCATCCATTCCAGAAAGCCGATGTTGCGGCCCAGTTCGTCCGCCGCATAGCCCGCGACAATGGCATTGGGCGGGCTGCCCAGCAGCGTTCCCAAGCCGCCCATCGAGGCCGCCCAGGCGATCGACAGGACCAGGCAGACGCCAAAGGCCTTGATGTCGGGATCCTTCACAACATCGGTGATGGTGCCGCCGGCGCGCATCGCCTCCTCGGCCTCGGCACCGTCCTGGCGCGATCCGCGCGACACGACCAGCGACAGGACCGACAGGCCGATGGGCAGCATCATCAGCGTGGTTGCGGTGTTCGACACCCACATCGACAGAAAGCCCGTGGCCAGCATCATGCCCAGCACGATGCGGCGGGGCGCCACCCCCACCTTGCGCAACGTCAGCAGCGCGATACGGGTGTGCAGATGCCACTTCTCCATCGCGATGGCGATCAGGAAGCCGCCCAGGAACAGGAACACGATCGAGCTGGCATAAGGCTGGGTGGCCTCGGCGACGCTGCGGTCGGTCAGGGCAGGGATCAGGACGATGGGCAGCAGGGACGTCGCCGACAGCGGGATCGCCTCGGTCATCCACCAGACGGCCATCAGCGTGCCGATGGCGGCCACCATGCGCGCGTCGGGCGGAAGGTCGGGCTGGCCGCCCAGCAGCAGCCACACCAGGCCGGCCAGGGCCAGCCCCAGGATGCGCAGACCCCAGATCATCTGGGGCGACCGTCCCGTGGGCTCGTTCTCGTCAAAGCCGGCGGTGTGATCCAAGTCCTTCTGAACGTCCATCGTTCCTCCCTTCTCCCTTATCCTCGCTCCCTTTTCTGGATAATCCAAAAGCTGCATTTCCGCCACCGTCGCGGTCAGCCCTTGACGATCACCAGCCCACGCCGGTCTAGTTGCCGCGTTCCAGAAAGAAGGCCCCCGCATGACCACCGCCCTGATCGTCATCGACATGCAGACCGACTTCTGCCCCGGCGGCGCGCTTGCCGTGGCGGGCGGGGATGACATCGTCACGCCCATCAATGCGCTGATGCGCGATTTCGGCGCGGTCGTGCTGACCCAGGACTGGCACCCCGCCGACCATGCCAGTTTTGCATCAAATCACCCGGGGACCGCGCCCTTCAGCCTGACGCAGATGCCCTATGGGCCGCAGGTGCTATGGCCCGACCATTGCGTGATCGACACACCGGGCGCGGATTTCCACCCCGGGCTTAACCTGTCCCGCGCCGACCTGGTGATCCGCAAGGGCTTCCGCCCCGGCATCGACAGCTATTCGGCCTTCTTCGAGAACGACCGCGCCACGCCTACCGGCCTTGCCGGCTACCTGCGCGACCGGGGACTGTCCGACCTGACCTTCGTGGGCCTGGCCCATGATTTCTGCGTCGCCTGGAGCGCGATCGACGCCGCCCGCCTGGGCTTCACCGCCACCGTGATCGAGGCGGCGACCCGCGCCATCGACCTGGACGGCAGCCGCGACCGGGCCCGCGCCGACATGCGCGCCGCCGGCGTCAACCTGGAGTAAGGGCCGATGGTCGATATCGCCACCCGCGTCTACAACCACAAATGGAAGATCGACCCGATCGTCCGGTCGCTGATCGACACCGACTTCTACAAGCTGTTGATGTGCCAGTCGATCTTTCGCAACCGCCCCGACACGACGGTCTGCTTCAGCCTGATCAACCGCACCCGGTCGATCCGCCTGGCCGACCTGATCGACGAGGGCGAGCTGCGCGAACAGCTTGACCATGTGCGAAGCCTGCGGCTGTCGCGCGGCGAGGGCACCTGGCTTCGCGGCAACACCTTCTACGGCAAGCGCCAGATGTTCCGCCCGGATTTCATGGAGTTCCTGGAGAACCTGCGCCTGCCGCCCTATCACCTGGAAAAGCGCGACGGACAGTATGAACTGACCTTCGAGGGCCGCTGGCCCGAGGTCATGATGTGGGAGATCCCGGCCCTCGCCATCCTGATGGAGTTGCGGTCACGCGCGGTCCTGGCGACCCTCGGCCGGTTCGAGCTTCAGGTGCTTTATGCCCGCGCCATGACCCGGCTGTGGGAAAAGATCGAGAAGCTGCGCGAGATGCCCGATCTGCGGATCGCCGATTTCGGCACCCGCCGCCGCCACAGCTTCCTGTGGCAGGACTGGGCCGTGCAGGCCATGATCGAGGGCCTGGGCGAACGCTTCACCGGCACCTCGAACTGCCTGATCGCCATGCGCCGCGACATCGAGGCGATCGGCACCAATGCCCATGAGTTGCCGATGGTCTATGCCGCCTTGGCCGATACGGACCAGGAGCTGCGCCAGGCCCCCTACAGGGTGCTGGCCGATTGGCACGAGGAGCACGACGGCAACCTGCGCATGATCCTGCCCGACACCTACGGGACCGAAGGCTTCCTTGCCGGCGCGCCGGACTGGCTGGCCGGCTGGACCGGCATCCGCATCGACAGCGGCGATCCAGCAACGGGGGCCGAGACCGCGATCCGCTGGTGGCAGGACCGGGGCGAGGATCCGACGAAGAAGCTGGTCATCTTCTCGGACGGGCTGGACGTGGACAAGATCGCCGAACTGCACCGCCGCTTCCACGGCCGCGTCAAGGTCAGCTTCGGCTGGGGCACGCTGCTGACGAACGATTTCCGGGGGCTGGTGGCAGGCGACGGGCTGGCGCCCTTCAGCCTGGTCTGCAAGGCAGTCTCGGCCAACGGCCGCCCGACCGTCAAGCTGTCGGACAACCCGGCCAAGGCCACTGGCCCTGCCGCCGAGATCGCGCGTTACCGGCGCGTCTTCGATGTGGGACAGCAATCCGCAGTGGATGTGGTGGTCTAGGGCGTTCAGACGCCCGTGACCCGCAGCATCGCCATGCAACACAGCGCGCCCAGCAGGGCCGTGATCGGGACCGTCACCATCCAGGCCACGGTGATGGTCGCGACATGGCTGCGGCGGATCAGCATCCGGCGGCGGCGTTCCTCGGCCGGCAGGGGGGCGGCACGCTTGGCATTGCTGCGCCGGTCCAGCATCTCGCGCACGAAGCCCA
Source organism: Paracoccus sp. AK26 (assembly GCF_011801365.1). Lineage (NCBI taxonomy): Bacteria > Pseudomonadati > Pseudomonadota > Alphaproteobacteria > Rhodobacterales > Paracoccaceae > Paracoccus > Paracoccus sp. AK26. Next base: position 145,733 of record NZ_CP041041.1, on the reverse strand, counting down.
CGCCGAAGACCCCGCCGACGGCCACATGGGTCGATGACACCGGCAGGCCCAGTCCCGACGCGACCAGCACGATCATCGCGGTGGCCAGCGTGATGCAGAAGGCGCGGACCGGGTTCAGGCGGGTGATCCCCTCGCTGACCATGCCGACAAGGCGGCGGCCGAACAGGATGGCACCCAGGGCGATGGTGGCCCCCGCAAGCGCCAGCATCGCCAGCGGCACCTGCACGCTTCCGTCTTGCGACGGCATCAGGATCACCAGAAGCGGCCCGGCCACGTTGCCCGCATCGCCCGCGCCATGGGCAAAGCCCATCATCACGGCCGCAAACAGCAGCGGCTGGCGCAGGATGCGCTTCATGCCGGGCTTCTCGTCGGCATCGGACAGGACCTTGGCCAGCCTGCGGCGCATCAGCAGCGCCACCGCCAGCCCGGCGGCGATGCCGGGCAGCAGGGCCATGGGCAGGCGCAGGGACAAGGCGGGCAACAGGGTCGCGACATAGGCGACGAACAGCCCGACCATCGCCCCCACCAGCGGCGGCAGCCAGGCCCGTGCGGCGGCTAGGCGGTCGGGCGCCTCGGCCACGCGAATGCGCAACAGCGTCAAAAGCGCGCCCGCCAGCAGCGCCGACGCGAAGGGCGTCACGACCCATGCGAGGGCGATGGACAGGATGCCGCCCCAGGACAGCGCCGAGGCCCCGGCGGCGGCAAAGCCTGCCCCGGCGATGGCGCCGACGATCGAATGCGAGGTCGAGACGGGCAGGCTGGCCGCCGTGGCGACGGTGATCCAGGCCGCGGCCCCGATCAGCGCGGCAAGCATCATCACCTGCCCCTGCGCGGCGTTCTCCAGGACGCCCGGATCGACAATCCCGCCCGCAAGCCGATGCGCGACCACGTGACCCGCCAGGACCGCGCCCGCGATCTCCGCCAGACCCACCAGCAGAAGCCCCGGCCCGATGGCGATGGCCCCCGCCCCCACCGCCGGGCCAAGCGAGTTCGCAATGTCGTTGGCCCCGATCGACAGGCCCAGCCAGCCCGCCACAAGGAAACCCGCGCCAATGGCGACCAGCCCCGGCTGCCGCCCTGTCAGGGCAAGGGCCAGAAACAACAGGGCAACGCCCAGCAGGATGACCGACCCCAGCCGCAGGACGGGCCGGACGGCATGGAACTGCGCGGCCTCGGCGACGGTGATCCGCCGCAAGTCCTTGTCCAGCACCTCGAATTGTCGGTCGGGCCGCTTCATGCCCCGATGTCAGCCGCCGGCGGGGGGCAATGCAAGCAGGATCTGTTGCAGGCCGGGTTCGGCCACCAGGCGCGCAGCCTCGGCCGGGGGGAACCAGCGGCGCTTGCGCTGCTTGGCTTCGGGGAAATCGCGGCGCAGCCGTTCCGCATCCAGCAGGAAGACCCGGACCTCGACCGGCACGGAATAGCCCCGGTCCTGTTCCTTGTGGTAGCGATAGCGGCCCAGTTCGGCATCCTGGACCCGCCCCTCGACGCCCGCCTCCTCCCAGGCCTCGGTCGCGGCGGCGGCGGATAGGGTCTTGCCCTCCATCGGCCAGCCCTTCGGGATGACCCAGCGGCCGGTGCCCCGGCTGGTGATCAGCACGACATCCCCGGTCCGGGGGCAACGGCAGACGGCGCCCACCTGCATCGCGGGAGGACGGCGTCCGAACAGGATTCCCAGCCACCGCCACCACGCCGTCATTCGCCATCCTCGACCCTGCCGCGCAGGGCCTTGACCTCTCCGCGCGTGGACTTGGCCTTCAGGCGGCGCAACTGGCTGCCCCAGGTGGGCTTGGTGGCGACGCGGCGCTTGACGGGCTCGGCCGCGCACCTGATCAATTCGGCCAGCCTTTCGCGGGCGATTTCGCGGTTGCGGGCCTGGCTGCGGGTTTCCTGCGACAGGACCACCACCGCGCCGTCACGCGTCCACCGACGCCCCGCCAGCCGTTCCAAGCGGCGCTTCACGGGGTCGGGCAGGTTCGGGGATCGCGCGGCCTCGAACCGCAGTTCGACCGCGGTTTCGACCTTGTTGACGTTCTGCCCGCCCGGCCCCTGGGATCTGGTGAACTGTTCGGTCAGCTCCCATTCCTCGATGGTGATCTTGTCATTGATATGCAGCATGGACAGGCACTATGGCACGGATCGGCGCGGTGAACAGAGGCCGCGGCGAATAAACCGCCCGATCAGGGAAAGGTTGCCGCCCCGGTCAGCGCGTCAGGCCCACGCCATCGCTCTCCGGCCAATGGGCAAAGGGCAGAACCGCGCCGTTGCGCCGGCTTTCGCCAACGCGGGACAGATCGACATCCGCTATGATCCAGCCCGGCTGGTCCATGGGGCCTTCTGCAATGATGCCGGTTTCGGGCCAGAAGCCGTCCGGCGGGCCATAGATCGCCGCCCGACCGCGGTTTTCGTCAAGCGCGGGCATCCAGTCGCACGGCCCCACCGTCGGCGCCTGCACCACGACGCACTGGCTTTCAAGCGCCCGGGCCATGGCCCCGATGCGGACGCGGGAAAAGCCCGCCACCGTGTCGGTGCAGCTTGGCACCAGCAGCAGTTCCACCCCCGCTTGGGCCAGCACGCGCGCCAACAGGGGGAATTCGCTGTCATAGCAGATCAGGATGCCGATCCGGCCCAGGGCCGTATCGAAGACCCGCAGGCCGGGGGCACCGATCACGTCCCAGTCCTCGCGCTCGAACCGGGTCATGATCTGCTTGTCCTGGTGGCCGATGATGCCCTGGGGACCATAGAGGATCGCGCGATTGACCGGGCGCCGCCCGTCGAAGACGGGACCGGACGCGCCAAGGATGTGGCAGCCATGCCTTGCCGCCAGGCGCTGATGCACGGTCTGGATCTGCGGCCAGTGCCGCGCCACCTCGTGCAGGGACGCCTCGAGGTCGCCCGCCACGCCGCGCCCACCCAGCGAGGCAAGCTCCATCGCGCCGTATTCGGGAAAGACCAGCAGATCCGCCCCCTCCGCATCCCCGACCCATCGGGTCAGCTTGGCCTCGTAGTCGGCGAAGCTGTCGAACCAGTCGATCGGATAGGCGGCGGCGGCGATCTTCAAAGCTGTCTCATCCAGAATTGCAGGGGTTTTTCAGTCTCGGCAGGCTCGTGCAGATCCTTCCAGGAAAATCGCGCGACGACGCCCGGCAGCGGCGCGTACCCCCGCTTGCGCCAGAACTCGTCCAGCGGGCGATAGCCGGCGGGCCGGGCAGGATGGTCGGCAGGACGAATGACGCTGCAAAAGGCGCTGTAGGTCAGGCCCAGGCTGCGCGCATGGGATTCCCGCGCGTCGAAGAAGGCATGGCCGATCCCGTGGCCGCGGTATTCGGGCAAAAGCACCGATTCGGCGCAGTAGAAGATCTGGTCCAGCGGTTCGGGCCGGTCCGCGAAGGCCGCCGCAAAATCGGCGGCGTGATCGGTCATGGGCGCGCCGGTGGCTGCCCCCACGACCCGTTCGCCATCCATCGCGGCCACGACCACCGCGCCGGGCGACTGGTAGGCGCGCAGGTAATCGCGTTCGTAATCCGCGTCGCCGTCGTAAAGATAAGGGAAATCGCGAAACACGCGGATGCGCAGACGCGCGACGTCTTCCAGGGCGGCGGCCAGCGCCCCGCCGGTCAGGACGCGCGTCGTGACCGTCATTGGCTGACCTGCCGCGTCCAGTCGGCCAGGTTGTAATAGGTGGTGACGCGGGCGATCTTGCCGTCGCGGATGGTGAAGAAGCTGCCCGCAGGCAGGCGATAGGTCTGGCCCTTCGCCTCGGGCAGGCCTTCGTCGGTCTTCAGATAGGTGCCGTTCACCACAAATTCCGCCGCTGCCCGGTCGCCCGCTTCATTGGCGAAGATCACCAAGTCGGTCAGGTTTTCCTTGTAGCTTTCCGTCATGTGCCGGTTGAAGTCCGCAAACAGCGCCTTGCCCTTGCGGATGCCGCCTTCGTTCACGTGATGCTCGACTTCATCGTGCAGCAGGTCAAGCATCTCGTCTGTGCGGCCTGCGTTGAAGGCGTCGTAATAGGCGGCGATCAGGGTCTTGGTATCCATGGGCATCTCCTTCATCGGGAACGGTTTTAGCGCCCTTCGCGTTTGCAGTCACCTAGACCAGAGGGACCAGATCCGCCTTGTAATTCCAAGGCGTCCTGTTAGCGCTTGGTCAATTCGACTATTCAGCAAGGATCATGCCCATGAGCGACAAAGGCAATCTTGGCCATCGCGACATCACCTGTTTCAAAGCCTATGACGTTCGCGGCGAATTGGGCAAGAACCTGGACGCGGATGTCGCCTATCGCATCGGCCGCGCCTTTGCGCAGGCGCGCGGCGCCAAGCGCGTGGTCGTTGGCCGCGACAGCCGCGAATCCTCGCCCGAACTGGCGGCCGCGCTGATCGAGGGGCTGACGGACGGGGGCGCAGATGTGCTGGACCTGGGCCTGGCGGGAACCGAAGAGGTGTATTTCCACACCGGCTTCCACGACACCGACGGCGGGATCGAGGTCACGGCCTCGCACAACCCGATCAACTACAACGGCATGAAGATCGTTGGGCGCGGGTCCGCCCCGCTGGATCCGGCGACGGAACTGCCGCCCATCGTGGAACTGGCCACGGGCGGCAGCTTTGCGCCCGCGACCAAGGGCAGCGTCACCGATTTCAGCGGTGCCCGTGCGGATTACGCACGTGCCATGGCGGATTTCGTGGACGCGTCGGTCCTGAAGCCCATGAAGATCCTGGTCAATGCCGGCAATGGCACAGCCGGCCCGACCTTCGACGCCATCGCGGCGGAACTGGAAAAGCGCGGCGCGCCGCTGACCTTCGTGCGGATGCACCACAACGTGGACAGCAGCTTTCCGAACGGCATCCCCAACCCGCTTCTGGACGAGAACCAGCCCCCTACCGTCGAAAGGATGAAGGCGGAAAAGGCCGATCTGGGCGTGGCCTGGGACGGCGATTTCGACCGTTGCTTCTTCTTCGACGAAAACGGCCGCTTCATCCCAGGCGAATACATCGTGGGCCTGCTGGGCGCGGCCTTCCTGGAAAAATCCCCGGGCGAGAAGGTCGTCCACGACCCCCGCGTGATCATGAACACCCGCGCCATGATCCAGGAAGCCGGAGGAGAGCCTGTCGTCAGCAAGACCGGCCATGCCTTCATCAAGCGCAAGATGCGCGACGTGGGCGCCATCTATGGCGGCGAGATGTCGGCCCACCATTACTTCCGCGACTTCTATTACTGCGACAGCGGCATGATCCCCTGGCTGCTGATGATCGAGCTGCTGTCCCGCAAGGGCCAGACGCTGGCCGAACTGCTGGAAGAGCGGATGAGGCTGTATCCGTCCTCGGGCGAGACGAACTATCACATCGAAGACCCCGACGCAGCTATCGCGCGCCTGATCGAACGATACGAACCCCAGGCGCAAGGCCGCGACGACCTGGACGGCGTGTCGCTGGATTTCGGGAACTGGCGCTTCAACCTGCGCAAGTCGAACACCGAGCCCGTGGTGCGGCTGAACCTGGAATCCGACGGCGACGCGGCCCTGGTGCGCGAAAAACAGGCGGAACTGGCCGCCTTGCTGCAAGCCTAGGGCATCAGGCCGAAGCCAAAGGTCACATAGTCGCGCAGGTATGCCGCCTGCGCGGCCTCGGCCAGCCTGCGATCCCGCAGCACGTCGGGAATCGGGGCAGTCATCCCGTCCAGCACCGGATTCGCGATCCCCGCTGCCCGCGCAAGATGGGCCAGATCCTCGGGCAGACGATCCTCTCGGACCAGCATGTCCGGCACGGCAAGCCGCGCGAAGCCCGACAGCACCTCGGTCTGGCTGGCCCAGACGGGATGCGTGGGCAGGCTGGTCTGGCCGTTCAGGTTGCGGCGCAGGAAGGCCAGGAAATCGGCGAAGACCGCCACCCGCGCGTCACTCGAAAGCTCGGCCAGCCCGTCCTCGGGCGGCAGGGCCACGCGGTGCAGGCGGCGCAGCAGGTCGCGCTGTTCGGCATTGCCCTGGACCAGCAGGTGGTCGAAGGCCTCCCAGGCACGCAGCAGGGGATGGCGCAGCACGGAAAAGCTGCGGTGGCCGGGGCGGGCGCGTTTCCATTGGCGCAGGGTGGACTGGGTGAAGCCGCCCTGGATCCGGCCTAGCCGGGACAGCCAGTCGCGGATCCGCTGTTCTGGCCCGCCCTTGACCGGCATGAACAGCAGGCCCCGCCCCGCCTCCGTGGCGACGAAGCTGGGCACGGCAGGACCGCGCCGGGGTTCGAAGACCGGCAGGCGGTGCAGGTCGAAGGGGTCCATGTCCTGCAGGTCCGCCTGCATCGCGTCGAAATTGGCGACCTTCCGGGCCAGTTCCTGCGGGTTCTGGGGCACCTGGTCGCGCGCCGGTTCCACTCGGTCCAGATCGGTCCGGCCCAGGAAGTGCAACAGGCCGGTCATCACCTCGGGGTCGCGCAGGTCGTCATAGTCCAGGTGGAATGCAGCCTGCCCCGTCGCCTGCAAGCGCGCCGTCAGGTGGCGGCGGAACCCTTCTGTGGCGGACAGCATCCGGCGGAACTCCTCGCCGTCATAGGTGATGCGGGCGGGGATCGGCGTCTCGGATGCGTTCAGCTTCCACTGGTTCGTTTCCCAGGCCAACCGGGTCGAGACATAGCTGTCCAGCGGATTGCGCGTCAGGATGATCTTGGCGCAGCGTCGGTCCTGGATGATCGGCTCCAGCACACGCGGATCGTGGTCGTGGAAATAACGAAACCCCGGCAGATGGCCCGGCCGGTCGGTCAGCTTGGCCAGCAGGGCCAGGGGATCGGCCTCGCGTTCGGCGCGGCTGATGCCCAGCATCTCGTCCTTGTCGGGCCAGCCCAACATGTAGGGATTGAACGCCTCGCCGAAGCAGGTGACGCCCCGGACGGCATTCAGCGTCGCCTCGAGAAGGTTTGACCCCGTGCGCATCTCGGCGAAGATCACGAAGCTGCGGAAGCCCTGGCTCATTCGGCGGCAGCCCTTTCGGGGCTGAGCAACTCGATCGGCGGCAGATCCTCGCCCATCAGGCGGGGACGCAGGCCGGCATTGCGCAGCCGCCGCAGCATCTGGTCAAGCCCCGTCAGGTCGCGCATCGCGGGCAAGGTGGTGATCGGAACGGAATGCGGGTCGATCTGCAGCAGGAAATCCTGAAGGATCGGCTTGGGGTTCAGCAGGAAATCCCCCAGGTCGTGGTGATGCAGCCGCGCCCGGACCCACAGCGAATTCAGCACCTCAAGCTGTTCCAGTTCAGTCCGCTGCAATTGCGCAAAGACCCGTCGCACGTCGTCGAAGGGCATGTCCGAATGCAGAAGCGGCAGCTTCCAGGCGCCGGTGACGACCAGCATGTGCGCGTTCGGATCGGTCGCCATGAACCAGTTCAGCGCCTGGTTGTCGCGCGGGCTGAACTGGAGCACCTGCATCCGGTCGGTGATGCGGATCAACGAGGTCAGGAAGCCCTGCGGATCGCGGTCGCGGATCAGCGGATCCGCCGAGATCGCCCCCGGCCCGGTGCGGGCGCGGCCCGCGAATTCCACCCCTTCCGGTCCCAGAAGGTGGCCGTGGACCTGGCAGGACAGGTGTTTCTGCAGCCAGGGCTCGAATCCCGGGAAGAGGTCCGCCAGCCCCTGGATCACCGCATAGGGGGCCGAGGTCTTGCCGTTCTCCGCGTCCTTGCGCGGAAATCGGCTTTGCATGTAGAGGCCCGGCCGCCCCAGGACGCGGCGGCGCACGGTCTGGTTGATGATGCGCGACACCCTTGCCGGCTGCGGCGGATCGACCTGCGGCTGGCCCTGGTCGGGCAGCGGGAAATGCGACAACAGCCGCGCCGCGCCGGGCCAGACCTTGCGGGCCACGAAGCAGCGCGATTCGGCCAGCATGTCCACATGGTCGTCGTACAGCGAATAAGGCCGGCCCGTATGGTCGAACTTGGCCATGGTCAGCGACCAGCTTTCCACGTTCGAGGAATGCCGGCGCACGAGGGTCTGGAAATAGCTTTCGTCCGGAATCCAGGTGAAGCGGAAGAAGCGGTCGAACTCGGCCCGCCGGGGATCGTTCAGGATCGCGCGCAGGGTCCGCGCGGTCAGGCACCACCACTGCGATCCCAGATGCGGCGACAACCCTGCCGGCATCCGGCGGCAGATCCTGCGGCGGCGCTGCCAATCGACGAAGCGGTCGAACAGCCAGCGGCGGCGCTTCCAGTCAAAGGGAAAGAACAGCGTGAAGCGTTCCTCGTTCAGGCCGCCGACGGTCCAGCCGACATCGTGGCTGCTGACGCTTTCGATATGGTCGCGGTCGGGATCGGCGGCCAGATAGGCCGTCAGTTCGGCGACGGGCCGCAAGGGCAGGCAGGCGCCCGAGGCCAGATAGACATGGGTCGTGTCGGGAAAGCGGTCCAGCAGGTCCTCTGCGGCGTCCTGCGTCGCACGCACCAGGCTGAAGCGGCCCCAGGAACAGCGGTGGCGCCTGGTGAAGATCACGCCGTCGCAATCCGCCAGGGCCCTGCGCAGGCTGGCATCCTTGCGGGCAGGCACCTTGGCGTCGACATGGATCGCCACCCTTGCGCCGCCATCGGCCCAGACGCGCGCCAGCCGCGCCGCCAGTCCCAGGTCGTCGTGGCACAGCAGCACCACCCCCAGCCGGACCTGCACGCCTGCCTTCATGCCCAGTTCCCCCGCGAGATCAGGCCCAAGTCCTCCAACTGCCGCCAGTCGCGGAACTCGCGCGATTCGCTGCACCACAGCTGCACGCCCTGGTGCAGTCCCGCGTGATAGGCGCGGTATTCCTGGCTGTTGCCGTAATGCTGGCGGCGGTCCAGTTCCTCGGCCGACTTGGTGGTGAAGCTGGACAGGAACTTGGCGTGCAGCAGGCAGCCCGAGACCTGCTCGCCGCCGTCCTCGTCATAGACCAGGTTCAACACGCGCGGCAAAAGCATGTGGGTGGAACTGACATAGGCATAGCGCGCGCTCCACTTGACCAGCGGGATCTTGTTCAGCGCGGGGCCTGACAGCGGGTCATGGGTGAAGAAGGCACGCGTCCGCGGCCCGCCCTGGATCCACAGGTTGCCGAAATAGGGGTTCTTCTGGATCGAGTAGTTGGCAGGGTCGAAGAAGCGCGCGACATCGAAGGGATTCTGGCCCTCGGCGCAGATCGCATCCTCGATCGGACCCTTGGGATACATGTCCAGCAGCATCGCCGGAAAGGACCGACGCCCCGTCGCGTCCAGCCAGCTTGTCAGCGCGGACAGCGGGCGGTGTTCCATATGCGGGTACACCAGGAACTCGTCGGGATCGACGGTCAGGCACCAATGCCCCCTGCCGTGGCGCAGCAGCAGCCAGTTGATCCAGTCCATGCCGAAGCGCGCGCCCTTGTAGCTGTGGTCGGTCCACCACAGCGACACGTCGGGCTGCACGCGCAGGTAATCGCTGCTGCCGTCCCGGCTGGCATTGTCCACCATCAGGAAATGGCGCACGCCAAGGTTGCGGTAATAGTCCAGGAAATAGGGCAGCCTCGCGCGTTCATCGCGCAGCGTGGCAAGGCAGAGGATATCTTCGCGGGCAATCTGGCCTGTGCGGATGGCAACGGGGCGCAGGGCATTGCGGCGCCGGATCCCCCGGGCGATCAGGCGTTGCCGTTCGGCGCGGCGGCGCAGGCGGTTGACCAGCGGACGCGCGGTCAGGCCTTGCATCGCCGTGCCTGCCGATCAAGATCCCGTGGCCAGTCTGTCATGATGTCCAAATACGTTGCCTACACGTATTTGGCAAAAAGGTTAATTCTTCGTCAACCTATGGATGACAATCAGGTGCGAGTTCCCATAAGGCCCAAATCGACCAATTGCCGCCATCCTGCATAGCGGACGGCACCAGGATGCCAAAGGATCGGTCCCCTGGCGATGGCGTCGTGATAAGGTCGGTACTGGTCGGGGTCGATGAAGTGCTGGCGGCGGTCCAGTTCCTCGGCCGCGCGAAGGACGCTGTCGGGCAGGAACTTGCCATGCAGAAGAACCCCCGACAGGCGCGGATCGCCGGGCCCGTCATATTGGTCGTTCAGCCGGGGCGGCAGGGCCGAGTGGGTCGAGTTGACATAAACATACCGCCGGTTCCACCGGACCAGGGGCAGCTTGTTCAGCGTCGGCCCCCGGTCGGGATCTTTGGGAAAGAATACTCGTTCCCGCACGCCGCCCTGCAGGATGCGGTTGCGCTTGGGCGGCACCATCCGGCAGCGATAGGGCAAAGGGTCGAACCAGGGCAGCCGGTCTGTCAGCGGCGCATCGGGGCCGGCATCCGCCTGCCCCAGCGGGCCACGCGGATACAGATCCAGCATCATCGCGCCCATGGCGGGCCTGCCGGCAGCATCCAGTTGCGCCGCAAGGTCAGGCAGCGGGCGGCGGTCCCAGTCGGGATAGACCAGCAACTCGTCCACATCGACCGTCAGGCACCAGTGGCCATGCCCGTGGCGGAACTGCAACGCGCCCAGCCAGTCCATCCCGAACCGCGAGGCGCGATAGCTTCCGGCCGCCCGCCACAGCGAAACGTCCCGCTGCCCGCGCAGAAAGGCGTCCGAACCGTCGGTGCTGGCATTGTCCACGATCAGGAAGGCGCCGACGCCCAGCTTGCGGTAATGCGCCAGGAATTCGGGCAGGCGCAGCATCTCGTTGCGCAGGGTCGCAAAGCACAGGATTTCGTCTGTCCGGATCGCGGGGGTGCGATCCACGACCGGGGTCAGGTCGCGCGCCGCCCGAAGGCAGCGCCACAACAGCTTTCGCCGTTTCCAGCGTTGGCGATAGGCGGACCAGGCCCCGCGCAGACGCGGCCCGACCGTCACGCCTGATAGGTGCCGTTCTGGTGCCACCGCCAGGCGTCGCCGATCATCTGCTTCATGGTCGAGCGCCCCGGTTCCCAGCCCAGTTCGGCCTTGGCCCGCGTGCTGCCGCAGACCAGCTTGACCGCATCGCCGCCCCGGCGCGGGCCATCGACCATCGGCACGGGCCGGTTTGTGACATGGCGGGTGGCGTCCACGACCTCGCGGACGGAAAAGCCCGATCCCGTGCCCAGGCAGAAGACCCGGCTGCCGCGACCCGCGCGCAGCCATTCCAGGCCCTTCACATGGGCATCCACCAGATCCATGACATGAACATAATCGCGGATGCAGGTGCCGTCGGACGTGGGATAATCGGTCCCATGCACCGTCAGCGCAGCGCGCTTGCCGTCAACCGCATCCAGGATCAGCGGGATCAGATGCGTTTCGGGGCGGTGATGTTCGCCCACCTCGCCATCCGGATCGGCGCCCGCCACGTTGAAATAGCGGAAGATCACCGAGCGAAGGCCGTGGGATGCGCCGAAATCGGCCAGCATATCCTCGATCGCGCGCTTGGAGGCGCCATAGGCGTTCAGGGGTGCTTGGGGCGTATCCTCGTCCAGAACCTCTCCGTCGCGGTCGCCATAGGTCGCGCAGGTGGAACTGAACACGAAATCCAGGCACCCTGCGTCGATCGCGGCCTCGATCAGGTTCAGCGATCCACTGACATTGTTGCGCCAGTATTTGCCGGGTTCGGCCATTGCCTCGCCCACCTGGCTTAGCGCCGCGAAATGCAGGACGGCCGCCGGGCGATGCTGGGCAAAGGCCGCATCAAGCGCCGCTCGGTCAAGAAGGTCGGCCTGCACGAAGGGGCCGAACTTCACCGCATCGCGCCAGCCTGTGGACAGGTTGTCCAACGTCACCGGCACGAAACCAGCAGCCGCCAGGGCCTTGCAGGCGTGCGAGCCGATATAGCCCGCACCCCCCGTCACCAGAACTGTTTTCGACATGGATTATTCGGCCGCCCGGCGCAGGGACATGACGTCGTGCAGGTATTCGGCGAACTCGTCCTTCAGTTCGTCGCGATCAAGGCCAAAGGCCACCGTCGCCTGAAGGAAGCCCGCCTTCGATCCGCAGTCGAACCGCTGGCCACGGAAGCGCAGGCCGAACACGTCGCGCCCCGCCTCGATCTCGTCTGCGATGGCGTCGGTCAGCTGGATCTCTCCGCCCGACCCGGCCTTCAGCTTGTTGAGGTTCGCCATCACCGTGGGGGCCAGGATATACCGCCCGATCACCGCCAGGTTCGACGGCGCGGTGCCCAGCGGAGGCTTTTCGACCATGCCGCGTGCCTTGACGATGGCGCCCATGTCCTCGGCCACGTCCAGCACGCCATAGGCCTGCGCCTTCTCGGGTGCGACTTCCATCGTGGCGACCATGCTGCCGCCGGTCTCGCCATAGGCCTCGATCATCTGCTGCAGGCAGGGCGGCTCGCCCATGATGACGTCATCGGTAAGCACGACGGCGAAGGGCTCGTCCTCGGCCAGCAGGCGGCGCGCGCACCAGACCGCGTGGCCCAGGCCAAGCGCCTTGTGCTGGCGGATATAGGCAATGGCGCCCGATTCCATATTGGTGCCGCGCAGCACTTCCAGCAGGTCGTTCTTGCCGGATTTCTTGAGGCTGCTTTCCAGTTCATGGGCATGGTCGAAGTAATCCTCGAGCGCGCCCTTGCCGCGGGACGTCACGAAGATGAACTCGGTGATACCGGCGGCCCGCGCCTCGTCGATGGCGTACTGGATCAGCGGCCGATCGACCAGGGTCATGATTTCCTTCGGAATGCTTTTCGTCGCCGGAAGAAAACGCGTGCCCAGACCAGCTACGGGGAAGATGGCCTTGGTAACTTTACGGTTCATTTGCTGTGATACCCTTGTTCGATCAATCGCGAACGGCCGTACGGCCGAACGCATGACAACTCTCATCAGCCCCAAAGGCTGCATCATCAATCCGGATATTACCCGTGTCAGCGGAAGCACGCCAATGCAAATGCAGAAAGATGCAGGGATTCTTGTGAATGCCGGCAAAATCGTCCCTGGCGGCAGCTTTTTCAGTCCAGGTTCATGGCCCGCATCATCGCCTCGAGGCGCGGCACGTCCTCGGGGTTGTTCAATTCCCAGAACTGGCGGCCGCGCGATTCGACCTCGACGCACAAGATGCGCCGGCCGCGTTCCAGAAACCGCAACTGCTCCAGCCCTTCCAGCACCTCAAGGCGGCCTTCGCCCCAGGCGGTGTATTCGGCCAGGGCGGCAGGGCGATAGGCATAGACGCCGACATGGTGGAAGACGGGACTGGGATCATCATCCCCGAAATCGCCCGCGGCGAAGGGAATCACCTCTTTCGAAAAAAAAAGCGCCTGCCGGTCGTGGCCGAAGACTGCCGTGGTTCCGCCCACCCGGCCCGCGTGGCGGTCGGCGATCAGGTCGGCACGCATCCGGCCCGTGCAGCGCAGCACCGGGGTTGCCACATCGGCATCGGGATCGGCGCGCAGGCCCGCCACCAGATCTTCCACGAACCAGGGCGGCGTCAGGGGCGCGTCGCCCTGCAGGTTCACCACGATGTCCGGGGTCAGGCCCAGGTTCGCCACGGCCTCGGCGCAGCGTTCGGTGCCGTTGCGGCAGGTCGTGCTGGTCATCACCACCTCGGCCCCGAAGCCCGCCGCATGGTCGCGGATGCGGCCGTCGTCGGTCGCCACAACCACGCGGTCGACACCCGACACCGCCATCGCCGCATCCCAACTGCGCCGGATCAGGCTGCGCGGTTGGCCGGATGCGCCGCGCAGCTCCACCAGCGGCTTGCCCGGGTATCGTGTCGAGGCATGGCGGGCGGGAATGACGATCAGCACCGACATGTCAGGCCTTCACCAGCAGGACGCCCGGGGCAAAGGCGATAAAGAAGGGGTTTTCGAAGCCCGGCTTGCCATAGGCCAGCGGCGTGTGGTCGTCGAAGCGCACGACCTCGCCCCCGGCGCCGCGCAACACGGCGTCGCCCGCCGCAGTGTCCCACTCCATCGTCCGGCCCAGACGGGGATAAAGATCCGCCTCTCCGGTCGCGACAAGGCAGAACTTCAGCGAGGATCCGGCACTGGTCATGTCACGGACCGCATATTGGGCGATGTAGTCGTCGGTGGCCGCGTCCCGGTGCGACTTCGACGCCACGACCATCAGGCCGCGATTGTCGGGGATCGGGTTCACGCCGATGGGCACCGTCTTGCCGGGCTGATCGCCGAAGGGACCCTGCTCCTCGACCGAGCGGCCGTCGGCGGTCGTATAGAACAGCCGCCCCTTGGCCGGGGCATAGACCACCCCACGCAGGGGCACGCCGTTTTCCACATAGGCGATGTTGACGGTGAAGTCGCCGCGCCGCTGCACGAATTCCTTTGTGCCGTCCAGAGGATCGACGATCAGAAAGGTCTGCGCGGCCTGCGCGTGGCTTGCCGCCTGTTCCTCGGTGATCAGGGGGATGTCGGGAAAGGCGTCGCGCAGCCCGGCCGAGATCAGCGCATCGGCGGCCTCGTCCGCGGCGGTGACGGGCGAATCGTCCGACTTGGCGCGGACCTCGAAGTCCTCGGCGCCATAGATTTCCATGATCCGGGCTCCGGCCTGCAACGCCAGGCGCCGCATCTCGGCGTTCAGTCGTTCAAAATCCATCTAGTTTCCTTCCCGGCCGGCCTGTTGCGCGCAGCCCCGCCGATTGTGACGGGCGCCCGATCCTCTTATGATGGGGCAGAGGGCTTGGGCAAGCGCCCGCAGGAACGGACAGCGAAAGGCGGGCGCAGGCATTGTTCATCCAGCGAAAGAACCGGACCGTCGTCCAGGCCGCCGGGACGACCCTGGGCCTGATCTATCACCAGACCGTCTACAACCTGCGCAACGACCATCGCAACGCGATCGTGGGCCTGCTGCTGACGATCCTGCAGTCGTCGATCTTCATGATGGCCTTTCTGCTGATCTACCTGATCATGGGGGTGCGAAACTCGCCCATCCGGGGCGATTTCATGCTGTATCTGATGTCGGGCATCTTCATGTTCATGATCCATGTCCAGACATCGGGCGCGGTGGCCGGCAGCCATTCGGTGTCGGGCGGGCTGGTCAAGCACCAGCCGCTGAACCCCGCCATCCTGATCGCCTCGGCGGCGCTTGCGGTCCTGTATCGGCAAACGATCAGCTGCATCGCGATCCTGTGGCTGTATCACGTGCTGATGACGCCCATCCATTTCGACTTCTGGCCGGGCAGCCTGGCGATGTATCTGCTGTCCTGGTTCTCGGGCGGGTGCATCGGGCTGGTGTTCCTGGGCATAAGACCCTGGTCGCCGCGTGCGTCCAAGCTGGTGACGACAGCCTACCAGCGCATCAACATGTTCGCATCGGGCAAGATGTTCGTGGGAAACGTGCTGCCCAACGCGCTTCTGCCCTGGTTCGTGTGGAACCCGCTGTTCCACATCATCGACCAGCAGCGGGGCTTTCTGTTCATCAACTACACCCCCCTGAAATCCGATCCGCTTTACGCGCTGTGGTTTTCGCTGGCCGCGATGATGATCGGGCTTCTGATCAACTTCACCACCCGCAAATACGAATCCCTCAGCTGGAGCGCGGCTGATTGAACACGCGCAAATTGGCCGCATCCGGCGCTTGCGGGGCTTCAAACCATCCCTATATACACCCCCGAAGCGTCCGGCCCGCCGGACCTGGAAATGCATTTGGGATCGGGCCTTGGGGGCCATAACGGACCTGAAGCCCTTTGGAATCGCCGCAAGAAGGAAACCAGTATGTCAAAAGTCATCGGCATCGACCTCGGCACCACGAACAGCTGCGTCGCGATCATGGACGGCAGCCAGCCCAAGGTCATCGAGAACAGCGAAGGCGCCCGCACCACGCCCTCCATCGTGGGCTTCACGGATGGCGAGCGTCTGGTCGGCCAGCCTGCCAAGCGCCAGGCGGTCACGAACCCCACCAACACCGTCTTCGCCGTCAAGCGCCTGATCGGCCGCCGCATCGGCGATGAGGCCGTGGAAAAGGACCGCAAGCTGGTCCCCTACAGCATCGTCGATGGCGGCAATGGCGACGCCTGGGTCGAGGTGAAGGCCGAGAAGTATTCGCCTGCCCAGGTCAGCGCGATGATCCTTCAGAAGATGAAGGAAACCGCCGAATCCTATCTGGGCGAAACGGTGACGCAGGCTGTCATCACGGTTCCCGCCTATTTCAACGACGCGCAGCGCCAGGCGACCAAGGACGCGGGCAAGATCGCGGGCCTGGAAGTCCTGCGCATCATCAACGAACCGACCGCGGCCGCCCTGGCCTATGGCCTGGACAAGAAGGACAGCAAGACCATTGCCGTCTATGACCTTGGCGGCGGCACCTTCGACATCACCATCCTGGAAATCGACGACGGGTTGTTCGAGGTGAAATCGACCAACGGGGACACGTTCCTGGGCGGCGAAGACTTCGACATGCGGATCGTCAACTATCTGGCGGACGAGTTCAAAAAGGAACACGGCGTCGATCTGACCAAGGACAAGATGGCCCTTCAGCGCCTGAAGGAAGCCGCCGAGAAGGCCAAGATCGAGCTGTCCTCGTCCTCGCAGACGGAAATCAACCAGCCGTTCATCTCGATGGACAAGAACAGCGGCACGCCCCTGCACCTGGTCATCAAGCTGACCCGCGCCAAGCTGGAAAGCCTGGTCGCCGACCTGATCAAGCGCACCATGAAGCCGGTCGCCGACGCCATTAAGGACGCGGGCGTGTCGAAATCCGACATTGACGAGATCGTCCTGGTCGGCGGCATGACCCGGATGCCCAAGGTGATCGAGGCCGTCACCGAGTTCTTCGGCAAGGAACCCCACAAGGGCGTCAACCCCGACGAGGTCGTGGCCCTGGGCGCGGCCATCCAGGCCGGCGTGTTGCAGGGTGACGTGAAGGACGTGGTCCTGCTGGACGTCACGCCCTTGTCGCTGGGGATCGAGACGCTGGGCGGCGTCTTCACCCGCCTGATCGACCGCAACACGACGATCCCGACCAAGAAGTCGCAGATCTTCTCGACCGCGGAAGACAACCAGAACGCCGTGACGATCCGGGTCTTCCAGGGCGAACGGGAAATGGCGGCCGACAACAAGCTGCTGGGCCAGTTCAACCTGGAAGACATCCCGCCCGCGCCGCGCGGGTTGCCGCAGATCGAGGTGACCTTCGACATCGACGCCAACGGCATCGTGTCGGTTTCGGCCAAGGACAAGGGCACCGGCAAGACGCAGAACATCACCATCCAGGCCTCGGGCGGTCTGACCGACGAGGATATCGAGCGGATGGTGAAGGACGCCGAAGCCAATGCCGAGGCTGACAAGTCCCGCCGCGAGGTAGTCGAGGCCAAGAACCAGGCCGAAAGCCTGATCCATTCGACCAAGAAGTCGCTGGAAGAACATGGCGACAAGGTCGATGGCTCGACCGTCGAGGCGATCGAACTGGCCATCGGCGCCTTGGAAGAATCGCTGAAGTCGGAAGACGCCGGCAAGATCCGCGGTGGCATCCAGAACGTGATGGATGCATCGATGAAGCTGGGCGAGGCGATCTACAAGTCGCAGCAGTCGACGAATGACGGCGGCGATGACGATGGCGACCGCCCGCGCAATGTCGATGAAGACATCGTGGATGCCGATTTCGAGGATCTCGGCGAAGACAAGAAGCGCGGCTGATCCGGGCCGCACCCTATCGGGCCGGTCCGCGGGATGACGCGGGCCGGCCATTTCGTTGGGGAACCAGACAGGACAAAAGATGGCCAAGCGTTGCTATTACGAGGTTCTGGGCGTGACGCGCGGGGCCTCGGCCGAGGAAATCAAGAAGGCCTATCGCCAGAAGGCGAAGGAACTGCATCCCGACCGCAACAAGGACAATCCCCAGGCCGAGGCGCATTTCAAGGAAGCCAACGAGGCTTATGACTGCCTCAAGGACGACCAGAAGAAGGCCGCCTATGACCGCTTCGGCCATGCAGCCTTTGAAGGCGGCGGTGGCGGCTTCGGGGCGCGGGGCGCGCATCCGGGCGATTTCGGCAGCGCCTTCGCCGACGTGTTCGAGGATCTGTTCGGCGACATGATGGGACGGCGCGGCGGCGGCGGGGGACGGTCCCGCGCCCAACGCGGCCAGGATCTGCGCTACAACCTGCGCGTCAGCCTGGAAGACGCCTATACCGGCTTGAAGAAATCCATCACCGTCCCGGGCTCGGTCGCCTGCGGCGAATGCGAGGGAACCGGGGCCGAGGGCGCGACCCAGCCCGCCGCCTGCCCCACCTGCGCGGGCATGGGCAAGGTTCGCGCGCAGCAAGGCTTCTTCACCGTCGAGCGCACCTGCCCCACCTGCGGCGGCCAGGGCCAGATCGTCAAGAATCCCTGCAAGGCCTGCCACGGCGCCGGCCGCATCGAACGCGAACGGACGCTGTCGGTGAACATCCCCGCAGGCGTGGAAACCGGCACCCGCATCCGTCTGGCCGGCGAGGGCGAGGCAGGCTTGCGCGGTGGCCCGGCGGGGGACCTGTATATCTTCATCGAGGTGCAGGACCACGCGATCTTCCTGCGCGACGGCAAGATCCTGGCCTGCCAGGTTCCGGTCAGCATGGCCACCGCCGCCCTGGGCGGCGAGGTCGAGGTGCCGACCATCGACGGCGGCCGCGCCCGTGTGAAGGTTCCGGCAGGCAGCCAGTCGGGCCGCCAGATGCGTCTGCGCGGCAAGGGAATGCCGCCCCTGCGCCACGGCCCCGGCGCCGGGGGGGAACCGGGCGACATGCTGATCGAACTGGTCGTCGAAACACCCGTGAACCTGACCGCCCGCCAGCGTGAACTGCTGCGAGAGTTCGAGGCCGAGCAGGCCAACAACAGCCCGCAGTCGGACAGCTTCTTCGACAAGGTGAAAAGCTTCTGGGACGGCATGACCCGGTGAACTGGTCGCGTTAATCCTTTTTTCACCTGCGTGGGTCCATGCTGTCGCCATGGACCCGAATCGCACCTTTGGCGAAATGCCCCTGCCGCTGTTCCAGCCCGCCTTGGACGAGGCAGTCCCGACCATCCTGTCCCATCGGGGCAAGGCTCCTTCATATCTCGCCGATCACCGCGCGCGGCTGCGGGAACGCTTCATGACGGGCGGCGCAGGGGCCATGCCGGACTACGAGATGCTGGAACTGGTCCTGTTCCGCGCCATCCCCCGCCAGGATGTCAAACCCCTCGCCCGCCGCCTGATCGAGGCCTTCGGCGATTTCAACCGCGTGCTTACGGCCGCCGCCGCACGGCTGGAACAGGTCGAGGGCGTCGGGCCGGCCGTAGTGACCGAACTGAAGATCGTCGAGGCCGCGGCGCAGCGTATGGCCCGGGCCCGGATCATGCACCGCCCTGTCCTGTCGGGATGGGACGCGCTGCTGGATTATTGCCACACTGCCATGGCCCATCGCGAGATCGAGCAGTTCCGCGTCCTTTACCTGGATCGCAAGAACGTCTTGATCGCGGACGAGGAACAGGCCCGTGGCACGGTCGATCACGTCCCCGTCTATCCGCGAGAAATCATCCGCCGGGCGCTTGAACTCAACGCCTCGGCCCTGATCCTGGTCCACAACCACCCTTCGGGCGATCCCACGCCGTCGGACGCCGATATCGCCATGACGGCCCGCATCGCCCAGGCTGCCGACAGCATGGGAATCACCATCCATGACCACCTGATCATCGGCAAATCCCGCGAACTGTCCTTTCGCAGCCAGGGCCTGCTTTGATCGTCTCTGTGCCCAAGCATCCCCGGGGGTGAGGACGCGATAGCGGCCGAGGGGGCGGAAAGCCCCCTTTCCTTCTTGCAGCCGAACCCCTGCCTGCGACAACATGCGCGCGACAATTTTCCAACATCGGCTGGGGAACGGACCCTTTCGGGCCGGCTTACCCGCTGGACTGACGGTTGATTGAAGGCTAGAACCGCCCCCGCGAAGGCTGCGACAATGCGCGGCCCGGATTGTCGTATCGGCCGGTCCCCGGCCTGAATTGGAGAATGACCCGTGTCCCACGCAGATGACCACGTAGGCACCCGGAGGGATTTCCTCTACTATGCCACGGCGGGCGCAGGCACGGTGGCCGCCGGTGCCGCCGCCTGGACGCTTGTGAACCAGATGAACCCTTCGGCCGACGTCCAGGCGCTTGCCTCGATCCAGGTCGATGTCAGTGGTGTCGCGGAAGGCACCCAGCTGACCGTCAAATGGCTGGGCAAGCCCGTGTTCATCCGCCGCCGCACCCCCGAGGAGATCGAAGCCGGACGGGCGGTCGACATCAGCGAACTGATCGACCCGAACGCGCAGAACGCAAACGATCCGACGGCCCCCGCCACCGACGAGAACCGCACCCTGGACGAGGCCGGCGAATGGCTGGTCCAGATCGGCGTCTGCACCCATCTGGGCTGCGTGCCCATCGGCGACGGCGCGGGCGACTTCGGTGGCTGGTTCTGCCCCTGCCACGGTTCGCACTACGACACTGCCGGACGCATCCGCCGCGGCCCCGCGCCGCAGAACCTGCACATTCCCGTCGCCGAGTTCCTCGACGACACAACCATCCAGCTGGGCTGAGGAGGGATCTCGATGGCCGGAATTCCGCACGACCATTACGAACCCGGGACGGGCTTCGAAAAGTGGCTGCACCGCCGCCTGCCGATTGTCGCGGTGATCTATGACACGATCATGATCCCCACGCCGAAGAACCTGAACTGGATGTGGATCTGGGGCATCGTCCTGATGTTCTGCCTGGTTCTCCAGATCATCACGGGCATCGTCCTGGTGATGCATTACACGCCGCATGTGGACATGGCCTTCGCCTCGGTCGAACACATCATGCGCAACGTGAACGGCGGCTATATGCTGCGCTACCTGCACGCGAACGGCGCCTCGTTGTTCTTCGTGGCGGTCTACCTGCACATGTTCCGCAACCTTTACTACGGCAACTACAAGGCCCCGCGCGAGGTGACCTATATCATCGGGATGCTGATCTATATCCTGATGATGGCGACCGCATTCATGGGCTATGTGCTGCCCTGGGGCCAGATGTCCTTCTGGGGCGCCACGGTGATCACCGGCCTGTTCGGCGCGGTTCCCGGCGTCGGCGGGGCGGTACAGCAGTGGCTGCTGGGCGGACCGGCCGTGGACAATGCCACGCTGAACCGCTTCTTCTCGCTGCACTACCTGCTGCCCTTCGTGATCCTGGGCCTGGTGATCGTCCATATCTGGGCCTTCCACACCACCGGCAACAACAACCCCACCGGGGTCGAGGTGCGCCGCACCAGCAAGGAAGAGGCCGCCAAGGACACCCTGCCCTTCTGGCCCTATTTCGTGATGAAGGACATGTTCGCGCTTGGCGTGGTGCTGGTCCTGTTCTTCGCGGTGGTGGGCTTCATGCCGAACTACCTGGGCCACCCCGACAACTATATCGAGGCGAACCCGCTGGCGACCCCGGCCCATATCGTGCCGGAATGGTATTTCCTGCCCTTCTACGCGATCCTGCGCGCCTTCACGGCCGATGTCTGGATCGTGCAGATCGTCCAGTTCCTGTCCTTCGGCATCATCGACGCCAAGTTCTTCGGCGTTCTGGCGATGTTCGGCGCGATCCTGGTCATGGCGCTTGTGCCCTGGCTGGACACCAGCCGGGTCCGCTCGGGCCGTTACCGCCCGATGTTCAAGTGGTGGTACTGGCTTCTGGCCTTCGACTTCGTGCTGCTGATGTGGTGCGGCGCGATGCCGGCCGAGGAACCCTATGCCACGATCTCGCTGATCGCCTCGGCCTATTGGTTCGCGTATTTCCTGGTCATCCTGCCGGTCCTGGGCGTGATCGAGAAGCCCCAGCCGATGCCCGCCACGATCGAGGAAGACTACCTTGCGCATCACAATTCGCCCACGCGCATGGCCGAATAAGGAGAGCCGGACGATGACCCTGAGAACCAAGACGCTCACGGCTGCTCTGGCCCTGGCGATCTCTGCCGGCGGCGCGCTTGCGCAGGATGCCGCCGCGCCCGCACCGGCCCAGCAAGGGGCCGGCACGCAGCAACCGACGGAACCCGCGGCCACCACCCCCGCCCCCGAAGGCGAAGGGGTTGCCGTTCCGGCCCAGGCACCCGCTGCCGAAGCCGGATCGGGGGAAACCCCCGCCGGGGAATCCGCAACGGCGCCGACGCAATCCTCCGAGCCGACCTCGAACTCCGCCGGGGGCGAGCTGACGCCGATGGAAGCCCCGGAAGCGCCCGCGGCAACGGTGACGGACGGCGAAACCCCGGCCGAAGCCCCGCCCGCAGAAGCCGCCCCCGCCGAAGCCGCCCCGGCTGCACCTGCGGCCGAACCCGCTGCCGAGGCACCTGCCGCCGAAGCCCCCGCCGCCGAGGCGGATGATCCCGAACAAGACGCGGGCGAGGAAGCCGTTGACGCGGTCCAGGTGACGGAAGGTGACGAAGCCGCCGCCCCGGCGGAAACCACCGGTACGGTGGTCGCGGACGAACGCCACGACGACATCGAAGGCCAGGCCGAGGGCGAGGAAGACCACGGCGGCGACCACGGGGCCGCGCATATCGAGGACATCGCCTTCAGCTTCGAGGGACCGTTCGGCAAGTTCGACCAGTTCCAGCTCCAGCGCGGCTTGCAGGTCTATACCGAGGTCTGCGCGGCCTGCCACGGCATGAAGTTCGTGCCGATCCGCACGCTGCACGACGACGGCGGCCCCGGCCTGCCCGAGGATCAGGTCCGCGCCTATGCCGCGAACCTGACGCCGATCCTGGACCCCGACACGGGCGAGGAACGCGCCCGCCTGCCGACGGACCATTTCCCGACGGTGACGGGCGACGGCATGGGTCCTGATCTGTCGCTGATGGCCAAGGCCCGCGCGGGCTTCCACGGCCCCTACGGCACCGGCATCAACCAGTTGCTCAAGGGCATCGGCGGGCCGGAATACATCCACGCGATCCTGACCGGCTACACCGGCGAGGAAGTCGAACAGGCGGGTACGGTGCTTTACCAGAACACCGCCTTCCCCAGCGGCTACATCGCCATGCCGCCGCCGCTGTCGGACGATCTGGTGACCTATGAAGACGGCACCCCCGCCACGGTGGACCAGATGGCCCGCGACGTGTCGGCATTCCTGATGTGGACCGCCGAACCCAAGCTGACCTATCGCAAGCAGGTGGGCCTGGTATCGGTGCTGTTCCTCATCGCGCTGACCTCGCTTCTGTATCTGACGAACAAGCGCCTCTGGGCGCCCCACAAGGGCAAGAAGCAGCATAGCTGATCCCGGTCATTTCCGGACAATCCTGGCGCGCCCCCTTGCGGGGCGCGTCTTTCGTTACTGGACAAGCATCGCGCCGCCCGGTCAGCATGGCGCGGAAATATCGGAGGAAGCATGGCGATCTGGAACCTGGGGTCGATCAACATCGACCATGTCTATCGGCTGGACCACTTGCCGCGCCCGGGCGAGACGCTGGCCGCGCGCAGCTATGTCCAGGGCCTGGGCGGCAAGGGGGCCAACCAGTCCATCGCCGCGGCCCAGGCGGGCGCCATCACGCATCACATCGGGGCCATGGGCGCAACCGATGACTGGGTGGTCGAGCGGTTGAAGAATGCCGGGGTCTGCACCGCCGACATCCTGCGCCTGCCCGGACAGGCGACGGGCCATGCCATCATCCTGCTGGACGGCAAGGCTGAAAATGCCATCGTCATCCACCCCGGTGCCAACCGCGCCATGGCCGCCCCGATGCTGGCAAAGCCGCTGTCGGCCATCAAGGCCCAGGACACGCTGCTTTTGCAGAACGAAACCGGCTGCCAGGTCGAGGCCGCCAAGGCGGCGCGCCAGGTCGGCGCCCGTGTGATCTATTCGGCCGCGCCCTTCGACATCGACGCCGTGCGCGCCGTCCTGCCCTATGTGTCCATCCTGGCCATGAATGCGGGCGAGGCCGAGGAGCTGTTTGCCGCCATGCCGGGCGACCTGCCGGTCATGGGCCTGCTGATCACGCGGGGGGCCGAGGGCGCGGAATACCGCGACCTGACGACCGGCACCGTTCACCGGCAGGAAGCATTTCCCGTCACGCCTCTGGATACGACCGGCGCCGGGGATACCTTCGCGGGCTATTTCGCGGCAGCCCTTGACCGGGGCGACCCTATCCCTGCCGCACTGCGGCTGGCAGCAGGCGCTGCGGCCCTGAAGGTGACCCGCGCAGGCGCGGGCGACGCCATTCCCCGCCTCGAGGAGGTGATCGGCTTTATCTCGAACCGGGTCTAGCCCAGCGAATAGCCGGTTCCCCGCACGGTGCGGACGGGGTTGTTGCCGCCGTTCTGCATCAGCGCCTTGCGCAGCCGGCCCACATGAACGTCAATGGTGCGGGTATCTACATAGATGTCGCGCCCCCAGACACGGTCCAACAGCTGTTCCCGCGTCCAGACACGGCCGGGTTTTTCCATCAGCGTGGACAGCAGCCGGAACTCGGTCGGGCCAAGGTGCAGCGCCTGCCCGGCGCGAAAGACGCGGTGTTCGGCCGCATCCAGGATGATGTCGCCGAAGGACAGGCGTTCGCCCATGCTGGCGGGCCGGGTGCGGCGCAGTTGCGTGCGCAGCCGGGCCATCAGTTCGACCACGGAATAGGGCTTCACGACATAATCGTCGGCGCCTGTTTCCAGGCCGCGCACGCGGTCGCTTTCCTCGCTGCGGGCGGACAGCATGATGATGGGGATGGACCGGGTCGCGGGGTCGGCCTTGACCTGGCGGCAGACCTCGATGCCCGAAACCTTGGGCAGCATCCAGTCCAGGACCATCAGGTCGGGCTGTTCCTCCTGGACCAGCAGCAGCGCGTCTTCGCCATTGTCGGCGACGACAACGGCAAAGCCCTCGGCCTCGAGGTTGTATTGCAGCACCTCGCGCTGTGCGCCTTCGTCCTCGACCACCAGGACGCAGGGGGATTGGCGCCCCATCTCAGCGCCCGGTCGGCAGGTCCGCGCCCAGATCCGGAACCCGGTTGTCCTTGGGTCGCGAATCGTCGGGCAGGTCGCCGGTGACCAGATAGATCACCTGTTCGGCGATGGCGGTGGCCAGATCGCCCATGCGCTCGACATTCTTGGCGATGAAGTGGAGATGCATGCAGGCGGTGATGTTGCGCGGGTCCTCCATCATGTGGGTCAGGAACTCGCGGAACAGCGCGTTGTACATCTGGTCCACTTCCAGGTCGCGCTGCCGCACGTCCTCGGCCAGGGCAGCGTCGCGGCGGATATAGCTGTCAAGCGCGTCCTGGACCATCTTGCCCACCGCATTGCTCATCCGGCGCAGCGCGAGGCCCGCGCCGTCGATGGGCGGCATCTGCGACAGGACATGGGTCCGCTTGGCCATGTTCTTGGCGTAGTCGCCCACGCGTTCCAGCGAATGGGCGATCTTCATCACCGCCAGCACCATCCGCAGGTCGGTCGCGGTGGGCGCGCGCAGCGCGATCAGCCGGGCCGCGTCCTCGTTCAGTTGCGCTTCAAGGGCGTCGATGGCCTTGTCGCGGCGCCGGACCTGTTCGGCCAGTTCCTCGTCCCGGGTTTCCAGGGCGGTGGCGGCGTCGGTGATCGCGGCCTCGACCATGCCCCCCATCTTGACCGCCAGGGCCTGGATCGTCTCCAGGTCGCGGTCGAAGGCCGATGAGATATGCTTCTCGCGGTTCATGTGTCCTGCCCCTTGTGTCAGCCGATCCGGCCCGAGATATAGGCTTCGGTCCGGCTGTCCCGCGGCCTGGTGAAGATGTCGTCGGTGTCGCCGTATTCGACCAGGTTGCCCAGGTGGAAGAAGGCTGTCTTCTGGCTGACGCGCGCGGCCTGCTGCATCGAATGGGTCACGATCACCACGGAAAACTGCTCGCGCAGCTCCTCGATCAGGTCCTCGACCTGGGCGGTGGCGATGGGGTCAAGCGCGGAACAGGGTTCGTCCATCAGCAGGACTTCGGGGCTGGTGGCAACGGCGCGGGCGATGCACAGGCGCTGCTGCTGGCCCCCCGACAGCCCGGTGCCGGGTTCCTGAAGGCGGTCCTTGACCTCGTTCCACAGGGCCGCGCCGCGCAGGGCCTTTTCGACGATCCCGTCCAGTTCGGACCGGTTGCGGGCAAGGCCGTGGATGCGCGGGCCGTAGGCCACGTTGTCGTAGATCGACTTCGGGAACGGGTTCGGCTTCTGGAAGACCATGCCCACCTTGGCGCGAAGCTGCACCGGATCCACGCGGCGGTCATAGACATCCTCGTTGTCCAGCAGGATCTGGCCCTCGACCCGCGCGATCGGGATGGTGTCGTTCATGCGGTTGATGCAGCGCAGGAAGGTGGACTTGCCGCAGCCCGACGGGCCGATGAAGGCCGTCACGGTCTTGTCCAGGATGTCGACGTCCACATCCTTCAGGGCGTGCTTGTCACCATAGAAGACCTGCACCTTGCGGGCCTGGATCTTGATGTCGTCGGGGGTCACGGCAGTCTCCACACGGCGGTTCGTGTCATACATATTGGCCTCCTTACGGCCGATTACCACCGGCGCTCGAACCTGCGGCGCAACCAGATGGCCAGCAGGTTCATGCACAAGAGGAAGATCAGAAGAACGATGATCGCGCCCGAGGCCCGCTCGATGAAGGCGGGGTCGGACCGCTGGGTCCAGTTGAAGACCTGCACCGGCAGGGCCGAGGCCGGGTCCATCAGCCCGCCCGGCAGCCCGTCGGGGAAGTTGCGCACGAAGGCCACCATGCCGATCAGTAGCAGGGGCGCGGTTTCGCCCAGGGCCTGCGCCAGGCCGATGATCGTGCCGGTCAGGATGCCGGGCATGGCCAGGGGCAGGACATGGTGGAAGACCGACTGCATCTTCGACGCCCCCACGCCCAAGGCCGCGTCGCGGATGGACGGCGGCACCGCCTTCAGCGCCGCGCGGGTCGAGATGATGATGGTGGGCAGCGTCATCAGCGTCAGCACCAGCCCGCCCACGATGGGCGCGGATTGGGGCAGGCCCGCGAAGTTGATGAAGGCCGCCAGTCCCAAGATGCCGAAGACGATGGACGGCACCGCTGCGAGGTTCGATATATTGACCTCGATGATGTCGGTCAGGCGGTTCTTGGGCGCGAATTCCTCCAGGTAGATGCTGGCGGCGACGCCGATGGGCACGGACAGGACCAGCACCACCAGCATCATGTAGAGCGAACCGAGGATCGCCACGCCCACGCCCGCGGCTTCCGGCCGCTGGTCGGACGCATCCGCATTGGTCAGGAAGTTCCAGTTGAAGCGGGTGACCATTTCCCCGCGATCGGCCAGTTCCTGGGCCAGCATCAACTGCTGGGGCGAGGTGTTGCTGTCGCGTTCCGCGCTGTCCATCGTCACGCGGCCCTTGAAATAGCCGTCGATCCGGCCGCCCACCAGCACGTCGAACTCGACCGTCTGGCCGACCAGCTCGGGGTTCGCCAGCACCCGGTCGCGCACCTGGGCCGAGGCTTCCCTCGAGATCAGCCCGTCGATGTCGGCTTCGGACAAGCCCTCGATCTGGATGCCGTGGCGCGCGATCGTCCCGTCCACTGCGGCGTCCAGCACGCGCCCATAGGCCAAGGTCAGCACCTTGGCCATCTCGGCCGGGTCGCGGTTGCCGTCGGGATCCAGAACCTCGGCCTCCAGCGTCACCGGAATGTTCAGATAGGTTTGGCGGAAAGCGCCAGCCCCGCCCGTCAGGATCGTCGCCAGCAGCACCACCAGGGCGATCATCGAAATCGCGATGGCGATCACGCCATAAAGGCGGAAGCGGCCCTCGGCGGCATTGCGGCGGCGGGTGCGGTCGTCCTGCGCCAGCAGGGATCCCGTGCGGCGGCCGGGCATGGCGGCGGCGGGCTGGGACAGCGGCAGATCGGTCATTCGTATTGCTCGCGATATTTGCGCACGATGTAGAGCGCGACCACGTTCAGGGCCAAGGTGATGACGAACAGCGTCAGGCCCAGGGCAAAGGCCACCAGTGTCTCGGGCGAGTTGAAGTCGCTGTCGCCAGTCAGCTGGCTGACGATCTTGACCGTGATGGTGGTCATCGCCTCCAGCGGGTTCAGGCTCATCTGCGCGGCGGCACCCGCGCCCAGCACCACGATCATTGTCTCGCCGATGGCGCGGCTGGCGGCCAGCAGGACGGCGCCGACGATCCCCGGCAGGGCCGCGGGCAGCACCACCTGGCGCACGGTTTCCGAAGGTGTCGAGCCCAGGCCCAGGGCACCGTCGCGCAAGGACTGGGGTACCGCGTTGATGATGTCGTCGGACAGCGAACTGACAAAGGGGATCAGCATGATGCCCATGACCAGCCCCGCCGTCAGCACGGACGACCCCGAATTGCCCAGCCCCAGCGGTTGCGCGAAATAGTCGCGCAGAAGCGGGCCGACGGTGATCAGGGCGAACAGGCCATAGACGATGGTGGGGATCCCGGCCAGGATCTCGATCGCGGGCTTGACGATGCTGCGCACGCGGCCGCTGGCATATTCGGACATGTAGATGGCGGCGAACAGCCCGATGGGCACCGCGACCAGCAGCGCGATGAAGCTGATGTAAAGCGTGCCCCACAGCAGCGGCACGATGCCCAGTTGCGAATTGCCCTGGAAACGGGGCGTCCATTCGGTGCCGAAGAAGAAGGTCCGCCAGTCATAGACCTGGAAAAAGCGCCCCGTCTCGAAGACCAGGGACAGCACGATCCCGGCGGTGGTCACGATGGCGATCAGCGAACACAGCATCAGAAGGCCCAGGACCATCCGCTCGACTGCGTTGCGGGCCTGGAACTGCTGCCCGATCCGGGTGACGCCCAGGCCCAGCCCGACTACCCCCGCCCCCAGGGCCAGAAGACCCACCACCGGCCCGGCTTCGGCCGACAGGACACCGGCCATGCGCAGCAGGCCCGCCAAAGCCAGCACCGCCAGAGGCGGGAACAACGCGGTCAGCGCGACGCTGTAGCCGTGATAGGTGGGGCGGCTGTGCAGCTTGCGGACATCAGGACCGGCCGAGGCAAAGGCCCGGCTGCGGCCAATGATGTAACCGGCTGCCGCCAGCAGGAAACTTGCAAAAATGGCCCATGACAATGGCATTCGGGCGGTCCTTCAAGGAACGGGAAAAGCGGAAGGCGGCAGGTTCTTCCTGCCGCCCGCCTGCCTGTTACTGCATCACCGTCTCGTTGGCGACGGCTTCCTGGGTCGCGGCCAGTTCCGGGTCCGACACCAGGCCGTATTCGGCCAGCGGGCCGTCGGGGCCGGCGATCTCGTCAGCCACGAAGAACTCGACGAATTCCTTCAGGCCGGGGATCACGTCGATATGGGCCTTCTTCACATAGAAGAACAGCGGGCGCGACACCGGATATTCGCCCGAGGCGATCGTTTCGGTCGAGGGCGAGACGCCCGAGATCGTGCCGACCTTCAGCTTGTCGGTGTTGTTTTCATAGAAGGACAGACCGAAGACGCCGATCCCGTTGGGCGAGCTTTCGATACGTGCCAGCGTTTCGGTATAATCGCCGTCGATGTCCACGGCCCGGCCGTCGGTGCGCAGCGTCATGCAGGCTTCCTCGGCCGCGTCTTCGTCCATGCCGGATGCGACAAAGGCTTCCATGGCGCCCGACTCCTCGCAGCCGGCCAGGATGACCTTTTCCTCGAAGACTTCGCGGGTGCCGTGCTTGGTGCCGGGAATGAAGGCCAGGATTTCCTGCTCCGGCAGATCCGGGTTCACCTCGTTCCAGTTGGCGGCGGTGTTGTCGACGACCTGGCCGTCCTTGACCACCTTCGCGGACAGGGCGTTGAACCAGTCGGCGGGGGTATAGGCGAAGTCGGGGCCGCTGGACGCGTTGGCGAACACGATGCCGTCATAGCCGATGCGGACTTCCATGATGTCGGTCACGCCGTTGGCGTTGCAGGTCTCGCGTTCCGCGTCGCGCATGGGGCGGCTGGCATTGGCGATGTCGATGGTGTTCTCGCCCACGCCTTCGCAGAACTTCTGCAGCCCGCTGCCGGTGCCGCCGGATTCCACGACCGGAACGGGGAAGTCCATGTTCTCGCCGAAGACCTCGGCCACGATGGTGGAATAGGGCAGCACGGTGGACGAACCGGATACCTGGACCTGATCGCGGGCGGCAGCGGCACTGGCCGAGGCGGCGATCACGGCCAGGGCCGAGACGGTGAATTTCACTGTGGACATGGATCTCTCCTGTTACTTCACGCCCAGTCGGGGGCTGTGCGTGACCTAAGCGCCACGGGTGACGCTTGTGCGAAAGAAACATGACCCTTTTATGACACGCCGTAGATTTGTGACGTTTTGGGTTCAGTTTTGCGGCAATTCGCCGATCAGACCCCGCTGGCCCCCGGTCTGCGCCCGGTCCATCAGCAGATGGTCCAGGATGACGCAGGCCGCCATCGCCTCGGCCACGGGGACTGCGCGAATCCCCACGCAGGGGTCGTGGCGGCCCTTGGTGATCAGGTCGATTTCCTGCCCGTGCCGGTCGATGGTGCGGCGCGGCGTGGTGATGGAACTGGTCGGCTTGACCGCAAAGCGGACCACGATCGGCTGGCCGGTGCTGATGCCGCCCAGGATGCCGCCCGCGTGGTTGGACAGATAGACCGGCCCGTCCTGGCCCATGCGGATCTCGTCGGCATTGTCGGTTCCGGTCAGGGCGGCCGCCGCCATCCCTTCGCCGATCTCGACGCCTTTCACGGCGTTGATCGACATCATCGCGGCGGCAAGATCGGTATCCAGCTTGGCATAGACCGGTGCGCCAAGGCCAGGCGGGCAGCCTTCGACCAGAACCTCGATGGCGGCGCCGACGCTGTCCTGCGCCTTGCGGATCGTGTCGAGGTAGTCGGACCACCGGTCCACGGCCGCCGCGTCGGGCAGGAAGAAGGGGTTGTCGTCGATGGCGGTTGGGTCGAAGCGCTCCCGATCCAGGTGCAGCGTTCCCATCTGCACCATGTATCCGGTGATCCGCAGGTCGGGCAGAAGGTCGCGCAGCACCGCCTGCGCCACGCCCCCGGCCGCCACCCGGGCCGCCGTTTCGCGCGCGCTTGACCTGCCGCCGCCGCGATAGTCGCGATGGCCGTATTTCAGGTGATAGGTGATATCGGCATGGCCGGGGCGGAAGGCCTGCGCGATCTCTCCGTAATCCTTGGACCGCTGGTCGGTGTTCTCGATCATCAGCTGGATCGGCGTGCCGGTGGTGCGGCCCTCGAAGACGCCGGACAGGATGCGGACCTGGTCGGCTTCACGTCGTTGGGTGGTGTGCTTCGAGGTGCCGGGACGGCGGCGGTCCAGGAATTGCTGAATATAGGCTTCGTCCATGGCCACGCCGGGGGGCACGCCATCGACGGTGGCGCCAAGGGCGGGACCATGGCTTTCGCCCCATGTGGTGAACCGGAACACGCGGCCGAAGGTGTTGAAGCTCATGCGGTTTCCTTGCTCAGGGCTTTCAGTTCATAGATCAGGTCCAACGCCTCGCGCGGGGACAGGGCGTCGGGATGGATGTCCTTCATCCGCGCCTCAAGCGGGCTTTCCTTGGCCTTGGGCGCAACAGGCGCGGGCGGCGCGGCGCGGAACAGGGGCAGGTCGTCGATCAGGGCGGCGGGGCGGGCCGCGCCCTCGCGTTCACCCGATTCCAGCGCGTCCAGCACGGCGCGGGCGCGGTCCACGACGGATGCCGGAAGCCCCGCCAGCCGCGCCACCTGCACGCCATAGCTGCGGTCGGCGGCACCCTTCCTGACCTCGTGGAGGAAGATCACCTCGCCTTCCCATTCCCGCACCGTGACGGTGGCGTTTTCCACGCCGTCCAATTTCGCGGAAAGGGCAGTCATCTCGTGGTAATGGGTGGCGAACAGCGCGCGGCAGCGGTTCATCTCGTGCAGATGCTCCATTACAGCCCAGGCGATGGACAGCCCGTCCCAGGTTGCGGTGCCGCGCCCGATCTCGTCCAGGATCACCAGGGCGCGGTCGTCGGCCTGATTCAGGATGGCGGCGGTTTCCACCATTTCCACCATGAAGGTGGACCGGCCCCGCGCCAGGTCGTCGGCGGCGCCCACGCGGCTGAACAACTGGCTGACCAGGCCGATATGGGCGCGACGGGCGGGCACGAAGGCCCCCGCCTGGGCCAGCACGGCGATCAGCGCGTTCTGGCGCAGGAAGGTGGACTTGCCCGCCATGTTCGGGCCGGTCAGCAGCCAGATCGCCGGGGTCTGGCCCTCGGTCAGCGCGCAGTCATTGGCGACGAAGCTTTCCGCCTTGCGCTTCAGCGCGCGTTCCACGACCGGGTGGCGGCCGCCCTCAATGACAAAGGCGCGGCTGTCATCGACCAGCGGACGCGTCCAGCCCTCGCCCGTGGCGATGTCGGCGAAGCCTGCGGCCAGGTCGATCTCGGCCAAGGCGCGGGCGGCCTGAGCGATGACTGCGGCCCGTTCCAGCACGGCGGCGCGCAGGCGGTCGAAGATGCCGCGCTCGATCTCCAGCGCGCGGTCGCGGGCGTTGAGGATGCGCGTTTCCAGCTCGGACAGATCGACCGTGGTGAAGCGGATCTGGTTGGCGGTGGTCTGGCGGTGGATAAAGGTCGCGTTCAGCGGCGGGGCCATCATGCGTTCGGCATGGGTGGCGGTTGTCTCGATGAAATAGCCCAGCACGTTGTTGTGCTTGATCTTCAGGCTTTGCACCCCGGCAAGCGCCGCATAATCGGCCTGCATCCCGGCGATCACGCCCCGGCCTTCGTCGCGCAACCGGCGGGTCTGGTCCAGGTCGGCGTCATAGCCGCTTGCAACAAAGCCGCCGTCACGCGCCAGCAGCGGCGGTTCGGCCACCAGCGCATCGTCCAGCAGCCGGATCAGGTCATCATGCCCCGTCAGGTCGCGCGCGGCATCCGCCAGCACCGGCGCGGCATCGACGGGCAGCCGCGCCGCGATGGCCGCGCCCTGCGCCAGGCCCGCCCGGATCGCCGCCAGATCGCGCGGCCCGCCTCGGTCCAGCGCCAACCGGGACAAGGCGCGGTCCATGTCAGGCACGCGCGACAGCGCCGTTCGCAGATCGCCCGTCAGGCGGGGATCATCGACCAGCATCGCCACCGCGTCATGGCGCGCATGGATCAGCGCCAGGTCGCGGGACGGGGCGCTGATGCGCCGTTCCAGCAGCCGCGCGCCCGCAGCCGTCACCGTCCGGTCGATGGCCGCCAGAAGCGAGCCTTCGCGCCCGCCCGACAGGGCCTGGGTCAGTTCCAGGTTGCGTCGGGTCGCCGAGTCGATCCCCATCGCCCCGCCCGCCCGTTCGCGCACCGGCGGGCGCAGCAGGGGCAGCTTCCCCTTCTGCGTCAGGTCCAGGTAATCGACGATGGCGCCCATGGCCGCCAGTTCGGCGCGGGTGAACGATCCGAAGCCATCCAGCGTCTCCACGCCGTAAAGCGCGCAAAGCCGCCGTGCGCCGGCCGCGCTGTCGAAGGCGCTTGCGTGCAGGTCCGTCAGCGCCGCCCCCGCATCCGCCGCCAGATCGTCCAATCCCGACCCGTCGCAGGCCAGCAATTCGCGGGGCGCAAGGCGCGCCAGTTCCGGGGCAAGCCGGGCATGGGCGCAATCCATCACCTGGAAGACGCCGGTCGAGATATCCACCCAGGCCAGCGCGCAATCCTCGCGCACCTGGGCGAAGGCCGCCAGATAGTTGTGGCGCCGCGCCTCCAGCAGCGATTCCTCGGTCAGGGTGCCGGGCGTCACCAGCCGCACCACGTCGCGGGCAACCACGGATTTCGACCCGCGCTTCTTCGCCTCGGCCGGATCCTCCATCTGCTCGGCAATGGCCACGCGAAAGCCCTTGCGGATCAGCGTCAGCAGATAGCCTTCGGCCGCATGGACCGGCACGCCGCACATCGGAATGGGTTCGCCCCCATGGGTGCCGCGCTTGGTCAGCGCGATGTCCAGGGCGGCGGCCGCGGCCACGGCGTCGTCGAAGAACATCTCGTAGAAATCGCCCATGCGATAGAACAGCAGGGCGCCGGGATTGGCGTCCCGGATCGCCAGATACTGCGCCATCATCGGCGTGGGCTGGTCGGTCATGTCCTTCGTCATGGCGGCGTTTCTAGCCGCTTGCGGGCTGCTGCGAAATCCCTACATTCAAAGGCACCTCGGGGGGCCATCCGGCTGAGACGCGAAAGCGGACCCGTTGAACCTGATCCGGCTAACACCGGCGGAGGGAAGGTGACGCTGTCCTTTCTTTCGAACCACTTGTGGAAAGGATACAGCGATGAAACTGCCCCTGATGCTTGCCCTGCTGGCGGCGGCCCCGGCCATGGCGCAGGACAAGCCCGTCCTGACCGTCTATGCGGGCGAATCCATCACCAGCGAATGGGGCCCCGGCCCGAAGATCGAGGAAGGGTTCGAGGCCTTCTGCAACTGCGACCTGCGCTTCGTCACAGGGGACGAATTGTCGCGCATCCTGATGGAGGGCGAACGGACCGAGGCCGACATCGTCTTCGGCCTGAACACCGACGTGACCGCCCGTGCCCGGGCATCTGGCCTTTTCGCGCCGCACGGGCAGGACACGACCGGCCTGTCGCTGCCGATCGGATGGACCGACGACATCTTCCTGCCCTATAACTGGGGCGAGACGGCCTTTGTCTATGACGAAACCCGGCTGGAAAATCCGCCTGCCAGTTTCGCCGAACTGCTGGAGGCCCCCGACGACCTGAAGATCGTGATCCAGGATCCGCGGTCTTCGGTCAGCGGCCTGGCGCTGCTCTTGTGGGTGAAGTCGGTCTATGGCGACCAGGCACCCGACGCCTGGGCTAAGCTTGCCCCCAAGGTGCTGACCGTGACCAAGGGCTGGTCCGAATCCTACGGGATGTTCACGGAAGGAGAGGCCGACATGGTCCTGTCCTATACCACCTCGCCCGCCTATCACATCGCAGCCGAGGATGACGTGACCAAGAAGGCCACGATCTTCCCCGAAGGCCATTACTTCATGGCCGAGGTCGCGGCCCAAGTCCGCACCACTGACCAGCCGGAACTGGCACAAGCCTTCATGGACTGGATCCTGACACCCGGGTTTCAGGCGACCATTCCGCTGGCCAACTGGTCGCTGCCCGCCAAGCTGCCCCAGGACCAGTGGCCCCAGGTGATGCGCGACCTGCCCCGCCCCGGAAAGACCCTGTTCTATAGCGAGGACGAGGCAGAAGCCCTGCGCCAGCCGGCACTTGACGAATGGCTTCAGGCATTCTCGCGCTGACCCGGGCCGAGGCCGGGGGCGCGCTTGCCGCAACGGCGCTGGCGGCGCTGATCCTGGGGACGCTGGCGGCGGTCGCCTGGGCCGCGCAGGGCCTGGCGGGCCTTGGTCCCTGGGACTGGCGCGCGGTCTGGTTCACGCTGTGGCAGGCGGCATTGTCGGCCACGCTGTCGGCGCTGCTGGCCGTGCCGGTCGCCCGCGCCCTGGCGCGGCGGCGTTTTCCGGGGCGATCGGCCCTGGTCACGCTGCTGGGCGCGCCCTTCATCCTGCCGGTGATCGTGGCGATCATGGGGCTGGTCGCGGTCTTTGGCCGCAACGGCGCGATCAACGAGGCCCTGCGCCTAGCGGGCCTGCCCGAGGTTTCGATCTATGGCTGGCAGGGCGTGATCCTGGCGCATGTGTTCTTCAACCTGCCCCTGTCCGTGCGGCTGATCCTGCAAGGCTGGCAGGCCATCCCCGCCGAACGCTTCCGGCTGGCCGCGTCGCTGGGCTTTGGCCCCCGCGACGTGGCGCGGCATCTGGAACGGCCGATGCTGCGGGCGGTGCTGCCCGGCGTCTGGCTGGCGGTGTTCCTGGTCTGCCTGACCAGCTTCACCGTGGCCTTGGCCCTTGGCGGGGGGCCGCGCGCGACCACGGTGGAACTGGCAATCTACCAGGCCTTCCGCTTCGACTTCGACTTGGGGCGGGCGGCTAGCCTGGGGCTGGTGCAGATCGGCATCTGCGTGGCGGCGATGGCCCTGGCGCGGTGGATCGCGGTTCCGGCGGGTTTCGGCGCGGGGCTGGATACGGACCACATGCCCGCCGCGCCCGGCGGATGGAACCGGATCAGCGACATGGCTGTGATCACAATGGCCGCGGGCTTCCTGATCTGGCCCATGACTGCCGTGATCGCACGCGGGCTGCCGCAGATCCCCGACCTGCCGCCCGAGGTATGGCAGGCGGCCGGGCGGTCGGTGGTCATGGCGCTGATCTCGGCCCTGCTGGCGCTGGCCTTGTCGCTGACCCTTGCCTTGGCGCTGGCGCGCGGGCGGATGCGATGGGTGGAAACGGCGGGGATGCTGCCGCTGATCGCCTCGCCCCTGGTGCTGGGCACGGGGCTGTTCATCCTGCTGCGCGGCTGGTTCCTGCCACAGGCGCTTGCGCTGCCCGTGACGGTGGCGATCAATGCGGTGATGGCCCTGCCCTTCGGGTTGCGGGCGCTGATTCCCGCCACGCGGACGCTGCATCGGGATTACGGGCGGCTGGCCGATTCGCTGGATCTGCGCGGGCTGGCGCGACTGCGCTATCTGATCCTGCCCCGGCTGGCCCGGCCGCTGGGCTTTGCGGGCGGGCTGGCGGCGGCCCTGGCGATGGGGGACTTGGGCGTGATCACATTGTTTGCAAGCGACCGGCCGACCCTGCCCTTGCAACTGTTCCAGCTGATGAACTCTTATCGCATGGACGATGCCTCGGCCTGCGCGGTGCTGCTGATGGCGATCAGCTTTGGCCTGTTCTGGATCTTCGACCGTGGGGGCCGCCTTGCTTGAGTTCGACGGCATCCACGTCACGCGCGGCAGCTTTGCCTTGTCCGCAGACCTGACGGTCCCCAAAGGCGCGCGGGTGGCGGTGATCGGCCCGTCCGGGTCAGGGAAATCCACGCTGTTGTCGCTGGTCGGGGGGTTTCTGGCGCCAGACCATGGCCGCATCCGCGTGAATGGACAGGATATCACCGCCCTTCCGCCGGGCCGGCGGCCGGTGTCGATGCTGTTCCAGGACCAGAACCTGTTCCCGCATCTGACCGTCGGGCAGAACGTGGGCCTTGGCCTGCGTCCCGACCTGCGCCTGTCGGAGGCGCAGCGCGCCCGCGTGGCGCAGGTGCTGGCCGAGGTCGGGCTGGAAGGCATGGGCTCCCGCCGCCCCGCCAATCTGTCGGGCGGCCAGCAAGGCCGCGTGGCCCTGGCGCGCGTCCTGCTGCGCGCGCGGCCCGTGCTGCTGCTGGACGAACCCTTCGCGGCGCTTGGCCCGGCCTTGAAGGGGGAGATGCTGGCCCTGCTGGCCCGCATCGCCGACCGAACCGATGCCACGGTGCTGATGGTCACGCATGACCCCGACGACGCCCGCAGCTTCGCGCCGTGGACGATCCTCGTGGATGACGGCGTGGCGCATCCGCCAGCGCCGACCGGGCCGCTGCTGGACAACCCGCCGCCGGGGCTGCGCGCCTATCTGGGCTAGAGGTTGAAGACCCGTTCCGGCTGCACCAACCCGCCCTGATAGCGGCCGATGCAGACCGGACCCTTGGCATCCGCGACCCAGACCAGATCGCCCCATTCCGCCGCGCCCGTCACCTGGCCAGGGTTGCCGTTGCGGATGCGCACTGCGCCTTCCGGCGTGGCGCGCAGCATGGGCAGGTCGGCCAGCGCGACCTCCAGCGGCAGAAGCTGGCTGTCCAACCAGTCTTGCGCGCTGCGGTCGATCCTTTCGAAGGGCACGGCGCCCTCGGCCTCGAACGGCCCCGACCAGGTGCGACGCAGATGCGCCACATGGCCCAGGCAGCCAAGCGCCCGGCCCAGGTCGCGGGCGATGGAACGGACATAGCCGCCCTTGCCGCAGATCATCTCCAGCCGCGCGGTGTCTTTGTCGCAATCCAGCAAGGCAAGACTTTGCACCCATAGGGGACGCGCGGCTAGATCCAGGTCCTCGCCCTCGCGCGCCAGCTCA
Source organism: Paracoccus sp. AK26 (assembly GCF_011801365.1). Lineage (NCBI taxonomy): Bacteria > Pseudomonadati > Pseudomonadota > Alphaproteobacteria > Rhodobacterales > Paracoccaceae > Paracoccus > Paracoccus sp. AK26. Next base: position 107,994 of record NZ_CP041041.1, on the reverse strand, counting down.
TAGGCGCGTTCGCCATCGACCTTGACGGCGGAGAAGGCCGGGGGAACCTGCATGATGTTGCCGGTGAAGGCGGGCAGCGCGGCTTCGATCGCGGCGCGATCGGGACGGCGGTCCGAGGTCCGGACCACATCGCCCGAGGCGTCGTCGGTCGTGGTCTCGGCGCCCCAGTTGACCGTGAAGTCATAGCATTTCAGCGCGTCGGTGACGGTGGCGACAGTCTTGGTGGCCTCGCCCAAGGCGACGGCCAGGACGCCGGTCGCGTCGGGGTCCAGCGTGCCCGCATGGCCCGCCTTCTTCGCGTCAAGCGCCCAGCGGACCTTGGCCACCACCGCGGTCGAGGTCACGCCCGCAGGCTTGTCCACGATCAGCCAGCCATTGATGTCGCGGCCCTTCTTGCGTGCCATCGGTTCCCCCGTAAAGCGAAGGCGGCGGCATAGCCAGCCGCCCGCGCAAGGTCAACCGGCCCAGATCACCCAGCGCTTTCGACCAGTCCGATGATCGGCCCCAGCGAACGCCCGAAATCTGCCCGGTTCACCCCCGGTGCGTAAAGCCGGCTGATCGAGCCGTCGAAATAAAGCGCATCACGAACCCCAAGCCCGTCGCGGAACAGGCGGCCAAACTCGTGGAAGGTGACGGCGCGGTCCGATATCGCGAACCATGCCGTCTGCCCATCGGGCGAGACGCCGACGCCGTTCCTGACATAGCGGCTGTCGGAATCGACCAGGAAGCGCGGATGCAGGTCGCCGTCGATGACCAGCATCGGCCCGGACTGCGTGGCAAGGCGGCAATCGGGACGGGCTTCGGCAAAGGCGCGGCTTTCGATGACCTGGAAGGGCCGCGCCCCGCCCGTGCAGAAGACGCCGTTCGGCAGCATCCCGAAATTGTCGTTGCTGGCCCCCGTGACAATGGGTTGCAACTCCACCCCGTCGATGACCAGCAGCCCCACGGGCCGGTAATCGGCGTGATACATCCCCGCATTCATCGCGAAGGCCAGGCTCTCGCCCTGCCCCAGGGTCGCGCGGACATTGGCGAAATTGCGCAGCGGCTGGCCGTCCGCACCGTCCTGCCACAAGCGCAGCGCGGGTTCCTGCGCGGCCGAGACCTCGCAGACGACATAGCCCTGTCCGTCCTGGGTCATGCGGCCGCAGCCATCGGCCGATGCCGGGATCGTTATCGCGAACAGCATTCCGACCGCCACGCCCAGGGGGCGCAGGTCAATCCTCATCGCCGTCCTCGTCCACGCCTTCCACGTCGCGGCGGACGCGTTCGTCGGCGAACAGGCGGCGGGTGTCGTCCAGGCGGTCAAAGGTCTCGTCCAGCTGGAAACGCAGTTGCGGCGCGTATTTCAGCGTCATCGCCTTGGCGACCAGGTGGCGCAGCTCGGCCGAATTGCGGCGCAGGGCGGCCAGGGCCTCCTCGGCGTCGTTGCCACCCAAGGGAAGCACATAGGCTGTCGCCACCTTCAGGTCGGGCGAGGTGCGGACCTCGCCGACGGTGATCGAATGGCGGTTCAGGTCCGGGTCATGCACGTCGGCGCGCAACAGGACGTCGGACAGGGTGCGGCGGATCAGCTCGCCCACGCGAAGCTGCCGCTGCGAGGGGCCGGAGCCATGGGAAAAACGGTTCTGTGCCATGCGTCCCGATGTAGGGGGTCGCGGGGCGCGCCGCAACGGGATATGAGGCGGGAAAACACCGGAGGCCCCATGAGCGATTTGCAGAACACGGACGCGCCCGCCCTGCCGGGGATCGTCGTCACCGGCGCCTCGGGGCGGATGGGGCGGATGCTGGTCCGCCTGATCGCCGAGCACCCAGAGGTGCGGCTGGCGGGCGCGTTGGAACGCGCGGGCCATCCCTGGATCGGCCGTGACGTGGGCGAATGCCTGGGCGGGGCGCCGGTCGGCGTGACGGTCAGCGACGATGCGGTGGCGGTCATCGCGCAGGCGCAGGCGGTGATCGATTTCACCGCCCCTGCCGCCACGGTCGCCTTTGCCGAACTGACCGCGCAGGCCCGCGCGGTCCATGTGATCGGCACCACCGGTCTGGAACAGGCGCATCTGGATTACCTCAAGGCCGCCGCCCGCCATGCGCCCATCATTCGTGCCGGCAACATGAGCCTGGGCGTGAACCTGCTGGTTGGCCTGACCCGCAAGGTCGCCGCCGCCCTGGGGACCGAGTGGGATATCGAAGTGGTCGAGGCCCATCACCGCCACAAGGTCGATGCGCCCTCGGGCACCGCGCTGATGCTGGGCGAGGCCGCCGCCGAAGGGCGCGGCAGGACGCTGGCCGAACTGCGCACGCCCGCGCGCGAAGGCATCACCGGCGCGCGCGAGCCCGGCAGCATCGGCTTTGCGGCCATCCGGGGCGGCGACGTGGTGGGCGAACATGACGTGATCTTCGCGGGCGAGGGCGAACGGATCGTCCTGCGCCATCTGGCGACCGACCGGGCGATCTTCGCGCGCGGCGCGATCCGCGCGGCGATCTGGGGCCAGGACAAGGGACCGGGCGAATACGACATGCAGGACGTGCTGGGGCTGAACTAGCCCCGCATCACGCCCCTTACGGCTGGATCGTGCAGCAGCCCGACAGCAGGGACGGCTGTTCCCCATGCAGCACCAGCGTTGCCGCCAGCCCGAACAGCCGGTCCGACATCCCGTCCGAACAGATCTGGGGATGCGAGAACAGCGTCATGTCCCGCGCCACGACCACCCTCGACGGATCGCGGAAGATGCCGCTGTCCAGCACGCCCTGCACCGGACGGCGGTCGCCCGCCTGATCGTCGGGGCTGCGCAGGACCAGATCGCCGCCTTCCACCTTGGCGTCCCAGAAAGGCTCGGTCCCCAGGCAGCGGAAGGCGGGCGGCAGTTCCCCCGGCTGCCAGACATCGGTGCGATAGGCCAGATAGCGCGCCGAGACCCAGCCCGACCCCTCGCCCGTGTTGACCCGTGCCCAGCCCTGGCGTTCCTCGACCACCTCGATCCGGAAGGCGTCAGGGGCCAGGGTGCCGATGATGGCTGCCTTGGCATTGGGTTCGGCCCGGATGTTCAGCACGTCATCGGAAGCGACGCCCGTCACATCGAACAGGGTGGGCAGGATATATTCCTGCGTGGCAAGGGCGGGACCGGCAAGGGCAAGCGTCAGGGCAAGGGCAGTGCGGAACATCGGGGCCTCCTTTTCCTTGGTCGTAGTTTAGCGGCTTTGCCGCCACATGCCACGGGCGCCGTTCACGGATGGTTCCCCCCGCCCGACGAAGCCGCTAGAACAAGGCCATGACAATGCGCCTGATCGCCGATGAAGACCTGACCGCCGCCCTGGCGCGGATGCTGGCTGCCACGACCCGGCCGGGGCAGACGATCCTGCTGGACGGGCCGGTGGGCGCCGGCAAGACCCATTTCGCCCGCGCCTTCATCCGCGCCCGCCAGGGCGACGCGGCCGAGGATGTGCCAAGCCCCACCTTCACCCTGGTCCAGACCTATGCCGATCCGATGGGGTCCGAGATCTGGCACACCGACCTGTATCGCCTCACCGATCCGTCGGAACTGGCGGAACTGGGCCTGGACGAGGCGTTGGCCGATGCGATCTGCCTGATCGAATGGCCCGACCGGCTGGAACGGCTGCCCCATGGGGCGCTCACGCTGTCCATCGCCGCCCATGCCGATCCCGATCTGCGCAGCGTCACCCTGATCGCACCCGACGCCACGCGGGTCGCCGCCCGAGCGGTTTTCGTGGCGGGCGCAGGTTGGGCGGATGCGCGGGTGGTGCCGCTGGCAGGCGATGCCTCGGCCCGGCGCTATTTCCGGCTGACGGGCGCGGGGGGCAGCGCGGTGCTGATGGACGACCCCGGCGGGTCCTGCGGGCCGTTCCTGGCGATGACGGAATGGTTGAGGGGGCACGGTTTCGGCGCGCCCGCGATCCTGGCGCAGGACCAGGCGGCGGGACTGCTGCTGGTCGAGGATCTGGGCGACGACCTTGTGGCCCGCGTGCTGGAACGCGATCCCGCCATGGCGCCCGTGATCTATGACCGGATCACCGACCTGCTGGTGGACCTGCACCGCCATCCCGTGCCCGGTTTCGTGGCCCCGCTGGACGGGCCGACCCTGGCCGAACAGGTCGGGCTTTTCGCCGAATGGTATCCGCAGGCGGCGGGTGCCAAGGGCGGAGAGGTGATCGCCCCTTCGATCGCCCGCCTGCACGCGGATCTGGCCGCCGATGTGCCGCCGGTCCTGTCCCTGCGCGATTTCCATGCGGAAAACCTGATCTGGCGGGGCGATGCGCCCTTGGGCCTGATCGACTATCAGGACGCGGTGGCCTGTCATCCGGCCTATGACCTGGTTTCAGCCCTGCAGGACGCGCGCCGCGACGTGGACCCCAGGGTCGAGGCCGCCTGCATCGCCCGCTATCTGGCTGCGACAGGGTTGGACAATGACCGCTTCCGGGCTGCCTATGCGCTGCTGGGCACGCAGCGGAACCTGCGGATCATGGGGATCTTCACCCGGCTTTGCATCCGCGACGGCAAGCCGCGATACCTGGACTTCATGCCGCGCGTCTGGGGCTATGTCCGGCGCAACCTGGCCCATCCGGCGCTTGCGCCCCTGGCCGATGCGGTCGCCGCCCTGCCCGCGCCCGATATCGCCGTCATGGAAAGGATCCGCGCCCGATGCGCCCGCTGATGATCTTTGCCGCGGGGCTCGGCACGCGGATGCGGCCCCTGACCGACAGTCTGCCGAAGCCGCTGATCCCGGTCGCGGGCCGCACGCTTCTGGACCGCGCGCTGGACCTGGGGCGGGAGGCGGGCGCGGGGCCGGTGGCGGTGAACACGCATTACCGGGGCGGCCAGATCAGGGACCACCTCGCCGGGCGGGACGTGGCCATCAGCGACGAACCCGGCACGATCCTTGATACCGGCGGCGGGCTGCGCAAGGCGCTGCCCCTGCTGGGACCGGGGCCGGTGATGACGCTGAACCCGGACGTGGTCTGGACCGGGCCGAACCCGCTTTCCGCGCTTGACGCGGCCTGGCGCGAGGACATGGACGCGCTTCTGATGCTGGTGCCGGTCGGCCGGGCCACGGCGCGGCAAGGGGCGGGGGATTTTTCGCGGGACGCCGATGGGCGCATCAGCCGCCGGGGCGATTACGTCTATGGCGGCGCCCAGATCATCCGCCCAGACCGTCTGGCCGAGATCCCCGACCCGGTGTTTTCCCTGAACCGGCTGTGGGATCTGCTGATCGCGGAGGGTCGGGCCTTCGGCATCATCCATCGGGGCGGCTGGTGCGATGTGGGCTATCCCGAAGCCATCCCCTTGGCCGAGGAGATGCTGCATGGCTGAACCCGCATTTCGTGGCCTTTATGCCTTGCCGCCCGGCATCGACTTTGCCCATGAATTCGTCGCGGGCTTTCTGGACCGCATGGCCGGCCAGCCGCCCGAGGCGATGGCCCGCGTCACCATCTATGGCAACGCCTCTCGGACGCTGGCGGAACTGCAATGCGCCTTCGATCTGCGCGGGCCGCTGCTGCTGCCGCGCCTCTTGCCGGTGACCAACCTGGAAGCGCCGGGGATGCTGGACCATGCCGAGGCCTCGCCCCTGGCGCGGCGGCTGCAACTGGCGCGGCTGGTGGCGGGGCTTCTGAAGACCCGGCCGGATCTCGCCTCGGGCCATTCCATCGCGGCGCTTGCCCGGTCCCTGTCAACCCTGATGCACGAGATGCAGACCGAGGGACTCGGCCCCGACGCCCTTGAAGGCATCGACACCGGCGATCATGCCCGGCATTGGCAGAACGCCCTGGGCTTCCTGCGCATCGCCGCCCGCTTCCATCTGGAAGGCCCGCCGACGGACCGTGCCGCCCGTCAGCGCCTGGCGTCCCAGATCCTGTGCGAGGACTGGTCCAAGGGCCAGAACCTGCCCGACGGGCCGGTCATCATCGTCGGCTCGACCGGGTCGCATGGCGCGACGCGGCTGTTCATGGAGGCGGTGGCGCAACTGCCCGAAGGCGCGGTGGTGCTGCCGGGCTTCGACTTCGACCAGCCGCAGACGGTCTGGGACGGGCTGGACCACCGGACCGAGGATCACCCCCAGGCCCGCTTCGCGCCGCTGATCCGCAAGCTGGGCCGCCCGGCCCGCTGGACCGACACGCCTCCGCCCGCCCCGGCCCGCAACCGGCTTGTTTCGCTGGCGCTGCGGCCCGCGCCCGTCACCGACCAGTGGATCGCCGAAGGCCCGCGCCTGCCCGACCTGATCGCCCCGACCCAAGGCCTGACCCTGATCGAGGCCGACCAGCCGGGGCAAGAGGCCGAGGTGATCGCCCTGATCCTGCGGGACGCCGCCGAACGCCATGCCTCGGCCACGCTTGTGGCGGCGGACGGCAACCTGATCCGGCGCGTGAACGCGGCCCTTGACCGCTGGCGGCTGTGCCCGGACGAAAGCGCGGGCCAGCCCCTGTCGCTGACCGGCCACGGCCTGTTCCTGCGCCACATCGCCGCCCTGTTCGGCGAGGCGCTGAGCATCGACCGCCTGCTGATCCTGCTGAAGCATCCGCTGGGCCTGACCGGATCGCCGCTGGTCGGCGCGAACGACGCCCGCCGCCTGGCGCGCGACCTGGAACTGGAACTGCGCCGCAACGGCCCGGCCTTTCCGGACGGCGAATGCCTGCGGACCTGGGGATCCAAGGGGGACGCGCTGCGCAAGACCTGGGCGGAATGGCTGGCTGACGGGCTGGACCGGATCACGCCGCTGGCGCAGGACCGTGCGCCGCGCCCCCTTTCCGATCGCCTGCGCGACCTGATCGCCCTGGCGGAAGGCATTGCCGCAGGCCCCGGGGGAAATGCCGCGGCCTCGAAGCTGTGGCAGGACCATGTCGGATCGCTTCTGCAATCCACGATGGATCATCTGGCCGAACATGCGGGGCACGGGCCGGATCTGGGTCCGCAGGATTTCTGCGCCCTGCTGATGGACGAGTTGCAGCAGCAATCCGTCCGGGTCGAGGGGGACGCCCATTACCTGCACATCCGCGGCCCGCGCGAGGCGCGGATCGTGGGCCAGGGCATCGTGATCCTGTCGGGCCTGAACGAGGGCGGCTGGCCCCAGCAGCTCAAGCCCGATCCCTGGCTGTCGCGGCAGATGCGGCTGGCGGCCGGGCTGCCGCTGCCGGAACGCCTGATCGGCTTGGCGGCACATGACTTCCAGCAGGCGATGGGAGTGGAACGGGTGATCCTGACCCGCGCCCGCCGCGACGCCGAGGCCGAGACGATCCCGTCCCGCTGGCTGAACCGGCTGACGAACCTCATGTCGGGCCTGCCCGAACGCAGCGGCCCCCAGGCGCTTGCGGCGATGCGGGCGCGGGGCGATGCCTGGCTGGCCCTGGCCGAGGCTGTCGCGCGTCCCGCCAGCCCGGTCCCGCCTGCGGCCCGGCCTGCGCCGATCCCGCCCGCGCCGCCTTTCCGGGAACTGCCGGTCACCGATGTCTCGCTGCTGATCCGCGACCCTTACGCGGTCTACGCCAAGCGCGTCCTGGGCCTGCGGCCGCTTCCCGCGCTGCGCCCCGAACCCGACGCCGCCCTGCGCGGCCAGACGCTGCATTCGATCGTCGAGGCGCTGCTGGGCACCAAGCCCGATCCGGGCATGGGCCATGAGGCGCTGAAGGCGCGCTTCCTGGCGATCACCGCCAAGGTTCTGGCCCAGCAGGTGCCCTGGCCTGCCGCCCGCGCCTTCTGGGCCGCGCGGATGGAACGCATCGCCGACCGGATCGTCGCGGACGAACTGGCCCGCCTGTCGGAGGGCCGCCCGGTGGTGGTCGAGAAGCGCGGCAAGGTCGCGCTTGCGGGCATGGACTTCACCCTGACGGCCAAGCCTGACCGGATCGACCTGCTGCATGACGGGCAGGTGGTGATCTATGACTACAAGTCCGGCACGCCGCCCAGCGACAAGCAGATCGCCGCCTTTGAAAAGCAGCTGATCCTGGAAGCCGCGATGGTCCGGCGCGGCGGCTTTGACGCCATCGGCCCGGCCGAGGTCGCGGGCATCCGCTATATCCAGCTTGGCGGCGAGGGGGACACCCATGACCGCGACTATTCCACCGACCTGGAAGCCGAGAACTGGGACGGCTTCGTGCGGCTGGTCGCGGCCTATCTGTCGGGCGAGACGGGCTTCACCTCGATGCGCGCGCCCGAGCAGACCAGCTATGCGGGCGATTACGACCACCTGGCGCGGTTCGGCGAATGGTCGCTGGCCGACGCGCCCCATGTCCAGAAGGTGGGTGACCATGAATGAAGCCAGCCTGAACCAGATCGCCGCAGCCGACCCCAACCGATCCACCTGGCTGACGGCCAATGCCGGGTCGGGCAAGACCCGCGTTCTGACCGACCGCGTGGCCCGGCTGCTGCTGGCGGGAACGGCGCCAGAACGCATCCTGTGCCTGACCTACACCAAGGCCGCCGCGACCGAGATGCAGAACCGCCTGCTGCGCCGCTTGGGCCAGTGGGCCATGCTGCCCGAGCCCCAGTTGCGCGCCGAACTGGCCGAACTGGGCGAGGCCGAAGGGCCCGGGTCCGGCCCCGACCTGGCCGAGGCGCGCCGCCTGTTCGCCCGCGCCATCGAGACTCCGGGCGGGCTGAAGGTCCAGACCATCCACAGCTTCTGCGCGGCGCTGCTGCGGCGCTTTCCGCTGGAAGCGGGCGTGCCGATGGGCTTTCGCGAACTGGACGACCGGTCGGCCAAGGTCCTGCGGGCGCAGATCATGGACCAGATGGCCGACAGCGACGATCCTGCGATCCGCGACCTGACGGCGCTTGTCTCGGGCGACGACCTGGACGGCTTCCTGGCGGGACTGGCCGAGGCCGATTACGCCCGCGAACCCGATCCCGCACCCATCTGGCACTCGCTGGGCCTGCCCGCCGGGCTGGATCATGCGGCGCTGCTGGACCGGATCTTCGACGGCACCGAGGGCGATCTGTTCGACGCCCTGGTCCCGATCCTGGCCCGCAGCGGGGCCAAGGACGGCAAGCTGGCCGAGCACCTGGCCCGCGGCAACTGGCGCGATCCGGGGCTGCCGGACGTACATATCCTGTGCAAGTGCCTGCTGTTCGGCGCCAGCGCCAAGGTTCCCTTCGGCCCCAAGATAGGCGACATCCCCACCAAGGCCCTGCGCCAGGGACTCTGCGCGCCCTTCATGGCCCAGCTCGAGGATCTGATGCAGCGCGTGGCCGATGCGCGGCCCTTGGTCCTGGGCCTTGCGTTGGCCCAGAAGACGCTGGCGCTGCACCGCTTTGCCCACCATTTCACCCGCCGCGTCGCGGTCGAGAAATCCGCGCAGGGCTGGCTGGATTTCGACGACCTGATCCGCCGCACCGCCGAACTGCTGGAGGAATCCAGCATGGCGCAATGGGTTCTGTGGCGGCTCGACGGCGGCATCGACCATATCCTGGTCGACGAGGCGCAGGATACCAGCCCCGACCAGTGGCGCGTGATCAGGCGCCTGACCGACGAATTCACCAGCGGCGAAGGCGCGCACGACCGGCCTCGCACGCTGTTCGTGGTCGGCGATCCCAAGCAGTCGATCTATTCCTTCCAAGGTGCCGACATCGCGGTCTTTGAAGCGGTCCGCGACCGCTTCCGCCAGGATTTCGAGGCCGTGGGCCAGCCGATGCAGCAGCGGGGGCTTGCCCATTCCTTCCGGTCCTCGCCCGCGATCCTGTCGCTGGTCGATACCGTCTTCCAGGGCGACGCGGCCGAGGGCCTGGGCGATCCACCCCGTCACATCGCCTTTCGAGACGGCTTGCCCGGTCGCGTGGACATCTGGCCGCCCCTGCCCGAACCTGAAAAGCCCGAGCGTGGCGACTGGACAACCCCCGTCGATGCGCCTGCCGAAAACGCCGCCGACACGCAACTGGCCCGCGCGGTGGCGCGACAGGTCAAGGCCATCATCGGCACGCCGATCAAGGACGCCAAGACGGGCCAGGTCCGTGCCATCGGGCCGGGCGACATCCAGATCCTCGTGCAGCGGCGGGCGGGCCTGTTCGACGACCTGATCCGCGAACTGAAAGCGGCGGACCTGCCCGTGGCAGGCGCCGACCGGCTGAAGCTGGCCGCCGAACTGGCCGTGCGCGACATCACCGCGACCATGTCGGTGGTGTCCACCCCGGAAGACGACCTGTGCCTGGCTGCGATCCTGCGATCGCCGCTGTTCGGGCTGACCGAGGACGACCTCTACCGCCTGGCCGCGGGCCGGGGCCGGCAATATCTGTGGGAACGGCTGCGCGTCTCGCCGCACCGTCAGGCTTACGAGTTGCTGAGCGACTTGATGTCCTGGGCGGATAAGCTGCGCCCCTATGAACTGATCTCCCGGCTTCTGGTGCGCCACGGCGGCCGCGCGGCGCTGCTGGCCCGGCTTGGCCCCGAGGCCGAGGACGGCATTGACGAGCTTCTGTCCCAGGCGCTTGCCTATGACTCGGTGGAAACGCCCTCGCTGACGGGCTTCCTGGTCTGGCTGGGCCGCGACGACGTGCAGGTCAAGCGCCAGCTTCCCGGCGGGGGCGGCGGGTTGATCCGGGTGATGACGGTGCATGGGTCCAAGGGGTTGGAAAGCCCGGTGGTGATCCTTCCCGAAACCCGCAAGCGCCGGAACGGACATGGCCAGCCGCTGATCCGGCTGGACGACCTGCCCGCCTGGCGGGGGGCCGCAGCCGACCGGCCCGACCCCGTGGCCGAGGCCGTGGCCGATCACGATCTGCGCCAGGAACAGGAACGGCGGCGGCTGCTGTATGTCGCGATGACGCGGGCCGAAAGCTGGCTGATCGTCGCGGCGGCGGGCGATTGCGGATCGGGGCTGGAGTCGTGGCATTCTATGATCGCCACGGGCGCCGAACGCTGCACCCTGACCCGCGCCACCGTCGAGATCGACGGCATCGGTTCGGCGCAGCGCCTGTCCTTCGGCGATTGGCCCGACCTGCCCGTCAGCCTTGAACGCAAGGTCGCATCGACCGTGCAGCCGCCCGACTGGGCAGATCGCCCGGCCCCGCCGCCGCCGCCGCAGAACCGCGCCACCGCCGCGACCGCCCTGGGCGGTGCCAAGGTGATCGGGGGCGGCGACGGCGACGGCGATCCCGACGCCGCCATGCTGCGCGGCACGCGGCTGCACCTGCTGCTGGAACGCCTGCCTCATGTTCCGCCCGCCGACTGGCCGGCCCGCGCCCGCGCCCTGCTGGCCAGGGCCGAGGGCGGGTTGCCCGATGCCGCCGAACTGGCCGACCTGCTGGCCGAGGCCGCGGCGGTCATTACCGCACCGGAACTGGCCGAGGTCATGACCCCCGCCCCCGGCGCCCAGATCCTGGCCGAGGTCGGGCTGACCGCCCCCCTGCCGGGCCTGGGCATGATCCATGGCGCGGTGGACCGGCTGATCGTCAGCGAGGCCGAGATCCTGGCCGTGGACTACAAGTCGAACACCGTCGTGCCCGACCGCCCCGAGGACACGCCCGAGGGGATCCTGCGCCAGATGGCCGCCTATCGCGCCGCGCTGCGGCTGATCTGGCCGGGCCGCCCGGTGCGGATCGCGGTGCTGTGGACGGCGGCGCGCAGCCTGATGCCCATCCCGGACGCGGTCCTGGACCATGCCATGGCTGCCCTTGACCGTCGGGCGATGGCTTCATAGCTGTAAAGGCAAGCCCTGCCGCATTCCGCCGGCATTCCCATGAAGGAGCAGAACAATGGCCACCGTTCACGTCAACGACACCCAGTTCGACACCGAAGTCCGCCAGGCCGACACTCCGGTCATCGTGGATTTTTGGGCGGAATGGTGCGGCCCCTGCAAGCAGATCGGACCGGCACTTGAGGAGCTCTCCGACGAATATGCGGGCCGCGTGAAGATCGTGAAGGTCAACGTGGACGAAAACCCCGAACAGGCAGCCGCCCTGGGCGTCCGCGGGATCCCCGCGCTGTTCATGTTCAAGGGCGGAGAGGTCGTGTCGAACCGCATGGGTGCCGCCCCCAAGGCCGCGCTGAAGAACTGGATCGACGAATCGATCTGAACGACCCTTGTGCATCATGGGGCGGCGGCTGCGGGCCGGCCGCCCCTTTTTCATTGAAGAAAGACGACGGAGCTATCTATGGCGGATGACAGATTTCCCGGCTGGCACGGCACCACCATCCTGGCGGTGCGGCGTGGCGGCAAGGTCGTGGTCGCGGGCGATGGGCAGGTCAGTGTCGGCCAGACCGTGATGAAGGGCACCGCCCGCAAGGTCCGGCGCCTGTCGCCGGGCGGGCGTGACGTGGTGGTGGGCTTTGCCGGATCGACCGCGGATGCCTTTACCCTGCTGGAGCGGCTGGAAAAGAAGCTGGAATCCGCCCCCGGCCAGTTGCAGCGGGCCTGCGTGGACCTGGCCAAGGACTGGCGCATGGACAAGTACCTGCGCAACCTGGAAGCCATGCTGATCGTGACCGATGGTCGCGAATTGTACGTCGTCACCGGCGCGGGCGATGTCTTGGAACCCGAACACGACGTGGCCGCCATCGGATCGGGCGGCAACTTCGCCTTGGCTGCCGCGCGCGGGCTTTTGGAAACCGAACTTGACGCGGAAGGGGTGGCCCGCAAGGCCATGGCGATCGCGGCCGATATCTGCGTCTACACCAACGGCAACCTGACGGTCGAGGTCGTTGAAAGCTGACATCTCCTTCGCGCCCGTGACGGCGGCCGACCTGCCCTTGCTGGCAGAATGGCTGGCCAGCCCGCATTGGCGCGAATGGTGGTCCGATCAGCCGGCGGTCGAGCTTGGCTATATCCGCGACATGATCGAGGGCCGCGACAGCACGCGGCCTTTCCTGTTCCTGCTGAATGGGCGGCCCATCGGCTATATCCAGGTTTGGCGCATCGCCGATGCCCGGGTCGAGCCCTGGCTGACCGAGGCCCCCTGGCTGATGGACCTGCCCGACGACGCGGTGGGGGTGGATCTCTCCATCGGGCCTGCCGGCCTGCTGTCGCAGGGGATCGGGTCGCGTGTGCTGTCGGCCTTTGTGGCGATGCTGCGGGCGGAAGGCCACCGGATCATCATCATCGACCCCGATCCCGCGAATGCTTGCGCCGTCCGCGCCTATGAAAACGCGGGCTTCCGGGTGATCCCCAAACTTCTGGGCCGCACCGGCGACAGCCTGCTGATGCGCCATGACGCCCGCCCGTCCTGAGGGGCCTCCACCGGCGACCCTTCAAAAGGGACGGTCGACTGTCTATCTGGGCAGGAACTGAAAGAAGGCAGACCCATGACCGACCTGACACCGCGCGAAATCGTATCCGAGCTGGATCGCTTCATCATCGGCCAGAAGGACGCCAAGCGCGCCGTCGCGGTAGCCCTGCGCAACCGCTGGCGCCGCAAGCAGCTGGGCGACGACCTGCGCGACGAGGTTTACCCGAAGAACATCCTGATGATCGGGCCGACCGGCGTCGGCAAGACCGAGATCAGCCGCCGCCTGGCCAAGCTGGCCAATGCCCCCTTCATCAAGGTCGAGGCGACCAAGTTCACCGAGGTTGGCTATGTCGGCCGCGACGTGGAACAGATCATCCGCGACCTGACCGATGCCGCGATGATCGACACCCGCGAACGGATGCGCGAAGCGGTCAAGGCCCGCGCCCACAAGTCGGCCGAGGATCGCGTGATCGAGGCGCTTGCCGGCAAGGACGCCCGCGACGGCACCCGCCAGATGTTCCGCGACAAGCTGAAGCGGGGCGAGTTGGACGACACCGTGATCGAGCTTGAGGTGCAGGACCATTCGAACCCGCTGGGCGCGATGGAGATTCCGGGCCAGCCGGGCGCAAGCCTGGGCGGGATGATGGATCTGTCGGGGCTGATGAAGGCCTTCGGGGGCCGCCGGGTGCGGCGCAAGCTGACGGTCGCAGAAAGCTATGACCTGCTGATCGCGGAAGAAGCCGACAAGCTGCTGGAGGACGACGCCGTCAAGGCCGCCGCCCTGGACGCGGTGCAGCAGAACGGCATCGTCTTCATCGACGAGATCGACAAGGTCTGCGCCCGTGCCGATGCCCGTGGCGGCGATGTCAGCCGCGAAGGCGTGCAGCGCGACCTGCTGCCCCTGATCGAGGGCACGACGGTTTCCACCAAATACGGCCCGGTGAAGACCGACCACATCCTGTTCATCGCCAGCGGCGCCTTCCACGTGGCCAAGCCCAGCGACCTTCTGCCGGAACTGCAGGGTCGCCTGCCGATCCGCGTGGAACTGCGCGCCCTGACCGAGGAGGACTTCATCCGCATCCTGACCGAGACCGACAACGCCCTGACGCGCCAATACACTGCCCTGATGGCGACCGAGGGCGTGACCGTGGGCTTTGCCGATGACGGCATCGCGGCCCTTGCCCGCATCGCGGCCGAGGTGAACGCATCGGTCGAAAACATCGGCGCGCGTCGCCTTTACACCGTGATCGAGCGGGTGTTCGAGGAACTGTCGTTCAGCGCCCCCGACAAGGAGGGCGAGACCGTCCAGGTCGACGCCGGCTATGTCGAGCGCCACCTGGGCGATCTGGCGCGGTCCACCGATCTGTCGCGTTACGTGCTATAAGGAACCGCCCGGCGCGCTTCCGGGTTGGCACCAAAAGGGGGACTGGCATGGGTTACGTTTTCGGAATCATCATCTTCGTGCTGGATGTCTGGGCGATCGCGTCCGTCATCAACACGAATGTCAGCATGGGCACGAAGATCCTGTGGATCGCCCTGATCGCGATCCTGCCGGTGCTGGGCCTCATCATCTGGTACTTCGCCGGGCCCAAGGCCAATTACGGATGACCCCGTCCCGAAAGGATCTGGCCCGGGGCCTGTTTCTCTGACACTTTGCCGCAACCGTTTCCGTAAAGGTGACGCTTGCGGCATCTTCTTTTGTTCCTGGTCCTGTCCCTTGCGGCCTGTGCGCCGCGCGGCGCGCTGATGATGGCGCCCGAAGGATACCAGCCCCGCAGCGCGGAAACCGTCTGGATCGCCTCGCAGCGCAGCCTGACGGGCGAACACCTGCCGCAGCCCTGGTTCTCGCGCATCGACGTGTCCGTGCCGCCGGACCGCGCGCCGGGCAGCCTGGCCTATCCCCGGCCGGGCGGCGATCCCGACCGTCAGTTCCTGGTCAGCGGCGGGGGCCGGCTGGCCGACAGGGCAGCCTTTCGTCGCGCGATCGAGCGTGAGCTGGAGGGCCGCGCCGCCGATGACCGCGACATCATCCTGTTCGTGCATGGCTACAACTACAGCTTTGCCGAAGGGGTGTATCGCACCGCACAGCTTGCCCATGACCTGCAACTGCCGGGCATCCACGCCCATTTTTCCTGGCCGTCGCGGATGAAGCCCTATGCCTATTCCGGCGACCGGGACGGCGCGCTTTATTCCCGCGACGGGCTGGTCCAGACGATCGAGTTGCTGTCGCGCGTCCGTGGACGGGACAAGATCGTGCTGATGGCCCATTCGATGGGCAGCCAGCTTGTGATGGAGGGGTTGCGCCAGATGACCCTGTCGGGCCGGCGCGACCTGGTGGACCAGATCGACGGGGTGGTGCTGATCTCGCCCGACCTGGACCTGCGCCTGTTCCGGTCCCAGGTCCGCGCGATCGGGCCGCTGCCCCAGCCCTTTGTCATCATGACCTCGCCCGGCGACCGGGTCTTGCAGCTTTCCGCGCTGATATCGGACGAGCCGCTGCGGCTGGGGAACATGCCGGATGCCGGCCCGGTGGCCGACCTCGAGGTGATCGTGATCGACACGCGGGCCTTCGACACCGGCCTGGGTCATTTCAACGTTGCGGATTCACCCGCCCTGCAACGGATCCTGTCGCGAACGGGACGGCTTGACCGCATCCTGCCGGATGAAGGCGGCGCGGAGCCCGGCCTGATCGGCGGCGCCGTGAGCAGGGTGGAACGGGCGGTGCAGGTGGTTCTGTCGCCCGCCTTCTAGTCCCCGCCTTCTACCCGCTGCGACGCAGATAGACGTAATAGGCCCCTTCTCCCCCGTGGCGGTAATGGGCGGGCGTCACCTGCTGCACGATGCCGGACAGCGGCGGCATGTGCAGCCAGTGCGGCACCTGGTGGCGCAGCGCGCCGGGGCGGGTCGGCAGGGGGCCATGATCGCCCTTGCCCTTGCCGGTGATGACCAGGACAAGCCGGTGCCCGTTGTCATGGCAGGACAGGATGAAGCGGATCAGTTCGGGATGGGCCACGGCCAGCGTCATGCCATGCAGGTCCAGCCGCGCCTCGGGCGCAAGCTTGCCCTGGGCCATGCGGCGATGGATCTTGTGGTCCATGCGCAGCGGTTGCTGCGTCAAACGCTGCGCGGGCGTGGGGAAATGCGGAACCGGGGCAACGGGCCGGGTGGTCGCCGCCTGACCGATGGTGAAGTCCGGCAGCGGCGGACGCGGCACGACCGGCTTGGGCGCAGGCCGAAGGCCCGTCTCGACGGGCTTCGGCCGTTCCGGATGCATCGGAATGGCGGTGCGGGCGATGCGGGCCCACAGTTCCTTGTCCTCGGGCGTCAGGCCCCGGCGGCGGCCCATCAGCCGGTCGCGACAAGCTGCCAGTTCGGATCGTCCTGACCCATCGGCCGGGCAAAGGTCCAGGTGTCGCGCTGCTTGCGCGGGGCCTTGGGATCGCCTTCGACGACATTGCCCTGCGCGTCGCGCGTGACGGCGATCAGTTCGCCGACAAAGCGCACCGTCACCTCGGCCATGCCGGTCGCGGGATCGTATTCCGCCCCGGCCAGAGAGGTTTCGCGCGTGCCGATATACTGCGCGGTCACGGTCTGGCCATTGGCCGCACGCGCATCGATCACGCCCTGGAAGGCTTCGGCCACCGGCTCGGCCAGGAAAGGCCGGACATCGGACAGATCGCCACGCTCGAACGCCATCAGGATCATCTCGTAGGCAGATTTCGCGCCGTTGAGGAAGTCCATCACGCCAAAGGATGGCTCGACCGCCTTCATGGCCGCAAGGGCCTGGGCGGTCGGGCTGCCGGCGGGCGCATGGTCCAGGATGTCGTGATCATCCTCGTCGACGCTCCCCTCGATCACATCGAAGCGAGGGCGCGGGCTTTCCGGCGTCTCGACCTGGGGGGGTTCATAGCCGCCGCGCGTGCCCAGCACGTTGCGCAGCCGGAGAATAAGGAAAATCGCAATCCCTGCCAGGACAAGCAACTGCAACAGCGGGTTGTTCATGCGATTGGCCTCTTATGGTCTTGGCTGGTATCTGCGATCTGCGCCATTATGTAGGGAGCGGGGCGGGGCAAGTCCAGTTATCCCCGGTTCCGGAAAGGGGAATCCGCATGTGGCTGTTGTGGCTGTTCGTGGCGCTGCCAATCATCGAGATCGCGCTGTTCATCCAGGTCGGCGGGCTGATCGGGGTCTGGGCGACCCTGGGCCTTGTCGTGCTGGCCTTTGTCCTGGGCGTCGCTGTGATCCGCAGCCAGGGAAGCCATGCCTGGGCGCAGGCGCAGCGCAGCCTGGCCGAACTGCGCGATCCGTCCCGCCCGCTGGCGCATGGCATGATGCTGATCCTGGCAGGCGTGCTGCTGATGGTGCCGGGCTTTCTGACGGATGCGATCGGCCTTCTGCTGGTGATCCCGCCCGTGCGCGAACTTGTGATCAGGCAGGCGGGGCGGCGGATGCAGGTGAGGTCCGTTCAGATGGGCCGCCGCGAAACCTATCGCCCGCCTTATGCCGATGGCGTCATCGACGCCGATTACGTCGTCGAGGAGAACACCGGCCGCCCGCGCCCGCCGCTGGACCTGCCCGAGGACATCGAGGGCGACGGCCCGTCGCGGCGCGGCAATTCGGGCTGGACGCGCCATTGAGACGTTGACCTGCGCCTGCTAGAACCAAGCGCGACATTGATCCGACAAGGGAAGACCCAATGGCTGACGAAACCACGACCAACGGCGCGGCTGCCGCGGCCCCGCAGGTGCGGATGCAGATCCTCGCCCAATATATCCGCGACCTGTCCTTCGAGAACGCCGTCGCCACAAAGGGCGCCCCGCAGGGCGACGTCCAGCCGGAAATCACCGTGCAGGTCAGCCTGGATGCCCGCAAGCGGGCCGGGGACAACCAGTACGAGGTGATCTCGAAGTTCCGCGTCACCTCGACCAACAAGGGCGACAACACCACCCTGTTCCTGGCCGAACTGGACTATGGCGGGGTCTTCCTGATCGAGGGGGTGCCGGAAGAACAGATGCACGCCTTCCTGATGATCGAATGCCCGCGGATCCTGTTCCCCTTCGTGCGCCGCATCATCTCGGACGTGACGCGCGACGGCGGCTTCCCGCCCTTCAACATGGACCCGGTGGATTTCGTGGCGCTGTATCGCCAGGAACTGGCGCGGCGCGCCCAGGCCCAGCAGGCAGGCGCCCCCGCGGACCAGCGCTTGTCCTGAACCGTCATGGCCACCCGACAGCCCCGCGCCTGGCAGCGGATGCTGTCGGGCCGGCGTCTGGATCTGCTGGATCCGACGCCGCTTGACATCGAGATCACCGACATCGCCCACGGCCTTGCCTTTGTGGCCCGCTGGAACGGGCAGACACAGGGCGACTGGCCCTATTCCGTGGCCGAGCATTCGCTGCTGGTCGAGGATATCCTGGCCCGCCTGCACCCCGAGATCGAAACCCGCTGGCGGCTTGCGGCGCTTTTGCACGATGCGCCGGAATATGTGATCGGGGACATGATCTCTCCGGTCAAGGCGGCGCTTGGCACGGAATATGGGCGGATGGACGAACGGCTGACCGCAGCCGTTCACCTGCGCTTCGGATTGCCGGCGGTTTTGCCACTGGCAATCAAGAAGAAAATAAAGGCCGCGGACCGGATTTCAGCAAGGCTCGAAGCCGTTCAAATCGCCGGTTTCACGGAATCCGAAGCCAAGCAGCTATTTCCGCTGCAAAACGACGCCATTATGTCGGTATTGCGCATTCAACTGCGCCCACCGTCCCAAGTGCGGACGGCATTCCTGGATCGATTCCAGAGCTTGATGACGCCAGGGCTTCAGCCGGCGTGACAAAGGCCGCCTTAAGGGACGGCCTTTCACAAAAACGCGATCAGATCAGCAGATCGTCCAGTTCCTTGCCGCCTTCAAGGCTTTCCTGCACCCAGCGGGGTTTGCGTCCCCGGCCGGTCCAGGTCATCGTCGGATCACTGGGATTTGCATATTTCGGAGCGACCGTACCGGAACGCTTCGGCTTTGCACCGGTCAATTCGGACAGATTGAAACCGTGTTCGCGCGCGGCTTCCTCTATCGCAGCCAAAGCTTCGCGCCGTTTACGATCTTCATAAGAGTTAATCGCGCGGTCCAGTTTAGCCCGAAGATCACGCAACTCCTTGAGCGTCATCTTGTCGAGATCAAAGTTCATTTTGTTTGCATCCACCTTGAATTGCCAATTAGCAATTTGATGCAAGACAGTTTCAATTACAAGATGGCTTTAATCGGATTTTATCTTGGACCGCGCTTGGCAAGGATCCGCTGCAATGTCCGCCGATGCATATGCAGGCGCCGTGCCGTTTCACTGACATTGCGGTCGCATTGCTCGTAAACCCTTTGGATATGTTCCCATCTTATCCGGTCCGCAGACATCAGGTTGTCGGGCGGTGGGGGCAGGGCTTCGCCTTTTGCCAGCAACGCGGACGTTACGTCATTGGCGTCTGCAGGTTTAGCCAGATAATCGGTGGCGCCCATCTTTACGGCGGCCACGGCGGTCGCAATTGCCCCATATCCTGTCAGCACGATAATCCGGGCATCTTCTCGCAAATCCCGCAGGGCTTCGACCACGTCCAGCCCATTGCCATCTTCCAGCCGCAGATCGACCACCGCATAGGCCGGGGGCTGGCTGCGGATCATTTCCAGGGCGGAGGCAACGCTGATGGCCGTGCGCGGAACAAATCCCCGCTTTTCCATCGCACGCGCCAAACGGGTGACGAATATTTCGTCATCATCCACCAGAAGCAGGGACGGATCGGGGCCGGGTTTCATCCGGTCAAGGTTATCGTCTTGCATATCTTTCCTGTCGCACCTTCGGTAAGCCGCAACACTGCCGCAAGCATGGGACAGGGGCAATCACTTCTCAGCCAATGGCATCCACGAAACAGCCGACCTGTTCGGCCATGACCTCGGGCGCGGTATCGCGCCCAAAGAAGGCGACGGTCTGGTTTCCAGGCAGGACCAGATAGGTATTGGTCATGTGATCGACGAGGTAATATTCCTCATCTTCCTCGTCATTGATCTTGTAGTAATTCCGCCAGCCCTTGTTGACCGCCGCGATTTCCTCGTCTGATCCGGTAAGGCCGATCATATTGCCCGGAAACAGGCTGGTGAAATCAGCCACGACTTCGGGCGTGTCGCGGCGGGGATCGACGGTGACGAAAACCGTCTGCACGTCCTTGCCTTGTTCCCCAAGCAGCGCCGCGGCCTCGGCATTGCGGGCACTGTCCAGGGGGCAGACATCGGGGCAGAAGGTATAGCCGAAATAAAGCAGCGAAGGCTTGGTGAAGACCTGCTCGGCCGTCACCCGTTGCCCATCCTGGCGGGTCAGGGTGAAGTCGGTGCCGAAGCTGTCCATGCCGCCCGCCACCGCGCCGCCCTGGCATTGCGCGAACTGGTCGTTCCCGCCGCGGCTGGCCAGAAAGGCACCGCCCGTGGCCAGCAGCGCCAGGGCTGCGACGCTTCCGATCAGCAGGATCTTGCGGTCGGCCATGTTCGATCTCCTCCATAGCGGCAAAGCGGCGCATTGATCGCCCATCCGGCCCCGCGTATCAAGGTCCGCATCGTCGCACCCCCGGACCCCATGCCCGATCCGATCTTTTCCCCCGCCGGCCCCGCCGCCCAGGCCGAGCCGATCCGCATGCGGACCCTTGTCCTGCTGCGGTGGTTCGCCATTGCCGGACAGATGGCGGCAGTGGTGGTCGCCTATTGGATGGGGATCGGCTTCGCGATGACGCCGGTCCTGGCGCTGATCGCCGCGGCCATCGCCATGAACCTGTGGGAAGGGTTGATGCCGCCCCGCCGCACCTCGGCCCGGCTGGCGGTGGTGCACCTGTCCTTTGACGTGGTCCAGATCTCGGCCCTGATGGCGCTGACGGGAGGGCTGGTCAATCCCTTTGCCCTGCTGGTCCTGGCACCCGTGACCGTCGCCGCGACCTCGCTCGATTCCCGCCAGACGGTGGCCCTGGGCACGGCCACGATGGTGCTGATCTCGCTGGCATCGCTGTTCGGGCTGCCGCTGCATGACAGCCAGGGGCGCGAACTGGTGCTGTCGCCGATCCTGGCGCTTGGGCATTGGACGGCGCTGATGATCGGCGTGGTCTTCTTCGCGGGATATGCCCACCGGGTCACGGGGGAACTTCAGGCCACGTCGAATGCCCTGTTCGCCACGCAGATGGCGCTTGCGCGCGAACAAAGGTTGCAGCACCTGGGCGGCGTGGTGGCGGCCGCGGCGCATGAGATGGGCACACCCCTGGCCACCATCAAGCTGATCGCGGCCGAACTTGCGGACGAACTGGACGACCGCCCCGACCTGCAGGCCGACGCCGTCGCGCTGCGCGATTCGGCCGTCCGCTGCGGGGAAATCCTGCGCAGCATGGGCCGGGCGGGCAAGGACGACCTGCACCTGCGCAGCGCGCCCCTGCGCGCCGTGCTTGAAGACGCGGCCGAACCCCATGCGGGGCGCGGACCGGCGGTCGAAATCCGCGCGGAAGGCCCGGAGATCCTCCGCGATCCGGCCATCATCCATGCGCTGCGCAACCTGATCCAGAATGCCGTCGATTTCGCCGCCAGCCGGGTGATCATCGAATCGCAACTGGGCAATGGCTGGCTGGCCGTGACGATCCGCGATGACGGCCCGGGCTATCCCCCTGCCCTGCTGGCCCGGATTGGCGATCCCTACCTGACCAGCAAGCGCGGGGGCGCGCAACGCGAGGGATACGAGGGGATGGGGCTGGGCCTGTTCATCGCCAAGACCCTGCTGGAACGTTCCGGCGCCCGGCTTGGCTTTGACAATGGCGGGCCGGGGGCCGTGGTAACTGTCCGCTGGCCCCTGGACCGGATCCTGGCCGATGCGCGGGCGCCACTGGGCAACAATCCCAACTGGCTGCCCTAGGGATTTAACTGTTCGTTAAGCCCCCTCTCGCTATGGTTGTCCAAACGCGAAGGAGCTGAGGATGATCCTGCACGGTATCGGGCTGGTCTTGCTTGCGGTGGTGACGGGCACCCTGTCGGTGCTGCTGGCAATGGCCCTGATCCGCTGGTGGGACGCTGGACGCGGGACACGTGGCATGCAATTGCCGCAAGGGTTGGACAGCAGCCTAAAGCCGATGGTGTTGCTGTATCGCGACCAGCGTCTGGTCGATGCGACAGCCCCGGCCCGGGCGCTTCTGGACCGCCTTTCCGTCCCCGAGGATGAATGGGCGCGGCTTCTGCAATGGATCGGGCCGCGCTTTCCCGAGGCGATGGAAGGGCTGGCCCGCATCGACCGGTCCGGCCGGTTCGAATGCCTGGGCCAATCCGGCACCGGCAGTGCCACCCTGCGGCTGCTGGTCGAACAGGTCGATTCGGGGCTGCTGCGGATCACCATTACCGATCCGCAGGCCGAATATGCGGGCATTGTTGTCGATTCGATGTCCCAGCAGGCGATGGAGGAGGAGCTGGACCTGCTGCGCCGCTCGCTGGACCAGACGCCGATGCTGGTCTGGCGCCAGGACGCCGAGGAGCGTGTCACTTGGGCCAATGCCGCCTATCTGCGCAAGGCCGAGGGGCAGACGGACGAACCGATCGGCTGGCCGCTGCCGCGCCTGCTTGATTCGCCCCGCCCCGTGCCAGGCGCAGGAACCCGGACGCGCCGCGCCTCGCTGAACCAGAACGGCGCGGTCTTCTGGTACGATTGCCACAGCCACCCGGTCGGCGACCAGGTGATGATGTTCGCCCTGCCCGCCGACGCCGCGGTCCGCGCCGAACGCAGCTTGCGCGAATTCGTCCAGACCCTGACCAAGACCTTCGCCGACCTGCCCATCGGCCTGGCGATCTTCGACCGGCAGCGGCACCTGCAACTGTTCAATCCGGCGCTGATCGACCTGACCAACCTGCCCACCGGCTTCCTGACCGCGCGGCCCACGCTGTTCGACCTGCTGGACAAGCTGCGAGAATTGCGAATGGTGCCGGAACCCAAGGATTTCCGCAGTTGGCGCCAGCAGATGAGCAACCTGGAAAGCTCGGCCGCCACCGGCCACCATGTGGAGGAATGGTCCCTGCCCGGCGGCCAAACCTATCGCGTCACCGGCCGCCCCCATCCCGACGGCGCCGTGGCCTTCCTGTTCGAGGACATCACCTCGGAAATGAGCCTGACCCGAAAGTTCCGGGCCGAACTGACGCTGGGCCACGCGATCCTGGACAACCTGGGCGAGGCGGTGGCCGTCTTCGCGCCCGGCGGGCAGGTGGTGATGTCGAACCGCGCCTTCCGCGACCTTTGGCCCGGCGCCGACAGCCTGGGTCATGCGCTTGCCTGCTGGCAGAACCAGCCGGAGACTGGCCCGGGCGTCGATGCCCTTGGCGCCCGCCTGACACAGCCCGACGCGGATTTGCGCGACAGCGGCCTGATGGCCGGCCCGCAAGGCCAGTTGCTGGGCTGGTCCGTGGCCAGGCTGACCGGCGGTCGCCAGATGGTCCGCTTCCGCTTGCCCGACCCGGCCCAGCAGGGCGGCAGCCAGCCGCTTCTGGCGGCCAGCGCAGGCTGAAAACAGGCGTCAGCCCAGACGGGCAAAGGCCGCCAGGACCACCCGTTCCGATTCGTCCAGATAGGCGGCCAGCATCTCGGCCGCCCTTGCTTGCTGGCCTTGGGTCAACAGCGACAGGATCTCGCCATTGCGGTCGATATAGGGTTCGTGCAACCGCTCGGGGCTGTCCAGCAGGCCGAAGGCGAGGCGCAGTTCGGCGATGATCTGGGCAAAGAAGGCCTGCAGCCGCGCACTGTCGGTCAGGGCGACGATGGCCGCATGAAACTCCATGTTGGCGCTGCCCACGACGCGCCAGTCCTGCGCATCGCGCGCGCCGCGCGCCTTTTCCACCGCCGCCCGCATCTGCCCGACCGCATCGTGCCGAGGCCAGGCATGGGCCAGGGCGGGAACCTCGATCAGCCGGCGGACGCGATAGATGTCGACGATCGTCGCCATCGAGGGGACAGCGACGAAGACCCCTCGGTTCGGCTCGTGGCGCAGCAGCCCTTCGCGCGTCAGCAACCGGAAGACCTCGCGCAGCGTATTTCGCGACACGCCCAGATCCGCCGCCAGCCGTGTCTCCGACAGCTTGAATCCCGGAGGCAGCGCCCCGCCGATGATGTCGTTGCGCAGTCGCGACGCTGTTTCCTCGGCCAAGCCCGGCTCTGCGATCATGTCCATCCCCGTTTCTTGCAGGATCAATAGTCCGGCGGGCCCGAACAAGCCATAGCAAGGAAATCAGGGGCCAGTCCTGCCTTCCTGACCGGCAGGATGATCGGGATCTGCCGGATACGCAGGCACATCATGGGGCGTCACGCTGTGCTTTGTTCAACAATCTGCACTGATATGTCAAATAATCGTTGACAGGCTGCCGCACCGCGCTCACCCTCCTGCCATTCACAATTAGCGACCCACCCATGCAGCAGGAGCATGACTGATGAGTGCAAAAGCCGTTCCCTCGGCCGCCGATGCCACCCTGCGGGGCGGGTTCCTGGCGGCGATCTTCCTGATGGCAACCTCGGCCATCGGGCCGGGCTTCATCACCCAGACCGCGACCTTCACCGCCAAGCTGGGCGCGGCCTTCGCCTTTGCGATCCTGGCCTCGATCCTGATCGACTTCGTGGTGCAACTGAACATCTGGCGCATCACCGCGCTGACCCGCAAGAACGCGTCGGAAACCGCCAATGCCGCGATCCCGGGCGCAGGTTACCTGCTGGCGGTGCTGGTGATGGTCGGCGGGCTGGCCTTCAACGTGGGCAATATCGCTGGCGCGGGCCTGGGCTTGAACGCCATGTTCGGGCTTGATCCCAAGATCGGCGGGTCGCTGTCCGCCCTGCTGGCCATCGGCGTCTTTCTGTCGAAACGCGCGGGCCTGCTGCTGGACCGTTCGCTGATCGGCTTGGGCATCCTGATGATCGTGATGACGGTGATCGTCGCCGTCACCTCGAATCCGCCGGTGGGCGAGGCGCTGCGCCAGACGATCTTCCCGAACGTGATCGACTTTCCGACCATCACCACCATCGTCGGCGGCACGGTCGGCGGCTATATCACCTATTCCGGCGCACACCGGCTGCTGGACAAGGGGCTGGTTGGCGAACAGAACCTGGCAGCCGTGACCCGCGCGTCGCTGACCGGGATCGCCGTGACGGGCGTCATGCGCTTTGTGCTGTTCCTGGCGATCCTGGGCGTGGTCGCATCCGGCGTGACGCTGGATCTGTCCAGCCAGGCCGCGAACCCGGCGGCACAGGCCTTCGCCGCGGCACTTGGCGACTGGGGGATGCGGATCTTCGGCGTGGTGCTGTGGGCTGCGGCCATCACCTCGGTCATCGGGGCGGCCTATACCTCGGTCAGCTTCCTGGTGGCCTTCATGACGATGACCGACCGCAGCCGCAACATCGCCACCGTGATCTTCATCACCGTGTCGCTGGCCGTGTTCATCACCATCGGCACCGCGCCCGCGGCCCTGCTGGTCTTCGTGGGCGGCTTCAACGGCTTGATCCTGCCCATCGGTTTGACGATCTTCACCTATGTGGGCTTTGCACGGTCCGACCTGATGGGCGGGCACCGCTACAACCGCCCGCTGCTGATCCTCAGCGCGATCGTCTGCGCCCTGACCTGGTACATGGGCTATCGCTCCATCGGCCCGATCTTCGCCTTCCTGGGCCTGTAAAAGGGGAAAACCACATGCGCACCATCGACCTGAACAGCGACCTGGGCGAGGGCTATGGCGCCTGGACCATGGGCGACGACGCCGCCATGCTGGGCATCGTCAGTTCCGCCAATGTCGCCTGCGGCTTCCATGCGGGCGATCCGCTGACCATCCGCGCGACGGTGGACGGGGCAGCCGCGCGCGGCGTGGCGGTGGGGGCGCATGTGTCATATCCCGACCGCGTGGGCTTCGGGCGCAGGCCGATGGACGTGACATCGGCGGAACTGACCGCCGATGTGATCTACCAGATCGGCGCCTTGCAGGGGATCGCCCGGGCTGCCGGCACCCGCGTCGCCTATGTCAAACCGCATGGCGCGCTCTACAACACCATCGCCAACGATGCGCGGCAGGCCGATGCGGTGATCGCGGCCATCAGGGAAATCGACCCTTCGCTGGTGCTGATGGGCCTTGCCGGGACGCGGATCCTGGACCGCGCCGCCGATGCGGGCCTTGCCACAGTGGCCGAGGCCTTCGGCGACCGCGCCTATACGCCCGACGGCCAGCTTGTGTCGCGCCGGGAAAAGGGCGCGGTGCTGCATGACGCCGATGCCGTGGCCGCCCGGATGCTGCGGTTAGCTGTCGAAGGCGTGATCGAGGCCATCGACGGATCGGTCCTGCGCCTGCAGGCCGACAGCATCTGCGTGCATGGCGACAGCGCCGGCGCAGTGGACATGGCCCGCCGCATCCGCGAGGAACTGGTTTCAGGCGGCGTGACCATCGCCCCCTTCGCGGGGACCGCCTGATGCGCCCGGACGTGGAAACCGCCCGCGCCGCCCGCCTGGCCTGCCGCGGCACGGTCGCGCCGACTGCGGGCATGGCGCCGGGCTTCACCCAATGCAACATGATCTCGCTGCCGCGCGATTGGGCTTGGGATTTCCTGCTGTTCGGGCAGCGCAATCCAAAGCCTTGCCCTGTCCTGGATGTGACCGATCCCGGCAGCTTTGAAACCGCCCTTGCCCCCGATGCGGATCTGCGCACCGACATTCCCCTGTATCGCATCTGGCGTGACGGCGTGCTGGCCGAGGAGGTCGCGGATGCGACCCAGGCCTGGGCGGAACACCCCGACCTGGTGACCTTCCTGATCGGCTGTTCCTTCACCTTCGAGACGCCCTTGCAGGCCGCCGGGATTGAGGTGCGCCACATCGCCCAGGGCTGCAACGTGCCGATGTTCGTGACGAACCGCGCCTGCCGCCCCGCCGGACGGCTGCACGGGCCGATGGTCGTGTCGATGCGCCCCATCCCCGCCGACCGTGTGGCCGAGGCCGCGATGATCACGGGCCGCTTCCCGGCGGTTCATGGCGCCCCCGTCCATATCGGCGCGCCCGAGGCGCTTGGCATCGCCGATCTGTCGCGCCCTGATTTCGGCGACCCGGTGGACATCCGCGACGGCGAGGTGCCGGTCTTCTGGGCCTGCGGGGTGACGCCCCAGGCAGCCGTCATGGCCTCGAAACCGCCCTTTGCAATCACCCATGCGCCGGGCCACATGTTCGTCACCGACATTCCCGACAGCCGGTGGCAGCTGTGACGATGCGCTTTCTTCCCGTCGGCCCGCGCACGCTGCTGGTGGAACTGGCCGATCTGGACGCGACGCTGGCGCTGTTCGACGCGCTGCTGGCCGATCCGGTGGACGGCCTGGCCGAGATCATCCCCGCCGCCCGCACGCTGATGATCCGCGTGGGCCCCGGCTTTGCCGCCGATGGCGCGCTTGCGGCGCAGATCATGGCGCGCCAGCCCGCGCCAGGGACAGTCCGTCGGGAAACCCAGGTCGACACGGTCGAGATCCCCATGACCTATGACGGCCAGGATCTGGCCGATGTGGCGGCCCATATGGACCTGACCGTGGCCGAGGTGATCGCCGCCCATCAGGCCGCAACTTGGGCCGTGGCCTTCTGCGGCTTTGCGCCCGGCTTCGCCTACATGACCGGCAACGATCCACGCTTCGACCTGCCCCGCCGCCCCGCCCCGCGCACGCGGATCCCGGCGGGATCGGTGGCCTTGGCGGCACGCTTCTGCGGCATCTATCCGCAGGATACGCCGGGCGGCTGGCAGTTGATCGGCACGACAAGGATGCCGATGTGGGATCTGTCCCGCGACCCGCCTGCCCTGCTGCGTCCCGGCGTTCGGGCGCGTTTCGTGGAAGGCGTGGCCGAGGTCCATCCCTCGGCGGCGATCCCCCAACCGCAGGGCCAGCCCGCGCTGACTGTTGTGCAGACCGCCTTTCCCATCGTCTTCCAGGACGAAGGCCGTCGCGGCAAAGGCGGGCAGGGTGTCTCGGCATCCGGCGCGCTGGACATTGCCGCAATGCGGCGGGCCAACCGGGCGGTCGGCAACCCCTCCGATGCGCCTGTTCTGGAAATCACCCTTGGCCCGGTGCGGCTGCGGGCGGACCAGCCGGTGACGCTGGCGCTGACCGGCGCGGGCCGGGCGATGGTAGACGGCCATCCCGTGCCCACGGCCTTCGCGCTTGATGCTGGGGACGAGGTGCTGATCCCGCCCCCGCCTGCAGGAATGCGCAGCTACCTGGCGCTGCGGGGCGGCTTTGACGTGGCCCCGGTGCTGGGTTCCGCCGCGACCGACACGCTGGCCTTTGTCGGCCCCGAGGCGCTGACTAACGGCGCAGGGCTTTACGCCGCCAACCGTACCGCCACCGCCATCGCCGCGCCCGAGGATCAGCCCGCCCTGCCAAAACCCGGCGACGTGGTGGAACTGCCCGTGACGCTCGGCCCCCGCGCCGACTGGTTCTCGGACGACATGATCCAGCATTTCCTGTCCCAGGACTGGCTTGTCACCCCGCAATCCTCGCGCGTGGGCATCCGGCTGGAAGGCGATGGCATCACGCGCGACGATGCCCGCGAACTTCCCTCGGAAGGCACGGAAACCGGCGCCATCCAGATCCCCCATTCCGGCCAGCCCGTGCTGTTTCTGGCCGACCACCCACTGACCGGCGGCTATCCGGTGATCGCGACCCTGCTGCCGTCCGCGCTGGATCTGGCGGGCCAGATCCCGCCCGGCGCGCGCATCCGCTTCACCGCCGCCGCCCCCTTTCACGACATGAAGGTCCAGCCATGACCCTTTTCGCCACCGGCCCGACCCTGCCCCTGCGCCGCCTGCTGATCGCCAACCGGGGCGAGATCGCCGTCCGCATCATCCGCGCCTGCCGCGACGAGGGGATCGAAACCGTTGCCGTTTATGCCGATGCCGACCGCGACGCGCCCTTCGTGGGCATGGCGGACCAGGCCTTCGCGCTTGGCGGCGACAAGCCGGCTGAAACCTATCTGGACGGCGGCAAGATCATCGCCATCGCCCGGCGCGCGGGCGCCGATGCAATTCACCCTGGCTATGGCTTCCTGTCCGAAAACGCCAGTTTCGCGCAGGCTGTGCAGGATGCGGGCCTGATCTGGATCGGCCCTGATCCCGCCGTGATCACCGCCCTTGGCGACAAGATCGAGGCCCGCCGCATCGCCGAGGCCGTCGGCGCCCCCCTGGTCGCGGGCACGCCCGGCCCGGTCGAGACGCCGGCCGACGCGCTGGCCTTCGCCCGCCAGCACGGCCTTCCCATCGCCATCAAGGCGGCCTTTGGCGGCGGCGGGCGCGGCATGAAGGTCGCCTGGCGCCTGGAGGAGGTCGAGGAGCTGTTCCAATCCGCCACCCGCGAGGCGCTGACCGCCTTCGGGCGCGGCGAATGCTTCATCGAGCAGTTCCTGGACCGCCCCCGCCATATCGAGGCGCAGGTGCTGGCCGACCGCCACGGCACCGTCAAGGTGATCGGCACGCGTGACTGTTCCCTGCAACGCCGCAACCAGAAGCTGGTCGAGGAAGCGCCCGCGCCCTTCCTGACCGACGAACAGCGCCAGCGCATCCACGACAGCGCGCGGGCAATCTGCGCCCATGCGGGCTATAGCGGCGCAGGGACGGTGGAATATCTTCTGTCCGCAAACGGCACGATTTCCTTCCTCGAGGTGAACACCCGTCTTCAGGTCGAACATCCCGTGACCGAGGAAACCACTGGTATCGATCTGGTGCGCGGCATGATTGCCGTCGCCCGAGGCGCGAAGCTGGCCGATGACACGGTCCCCACCCCGCGCGGCCATTCCATCGAGTTCCGCATCAATGCCGAGGATGTGGGTCGCGGCTTCCTGCCCACGCCCGGCCCCATCGACGTATTCGCCGCCCCGTCCGGTCCCGGCATCCGGCTGGACAGCGGCGTGGTCGCGGGATCGACGGTCCCCGGCAGCTTCGATTCCATGATGGCCAAGCTGATCGTGACCGGCAGCACGCGCACTGAGGCCATCGCCCGCGCCCGCCGCGCCCTGGCCGAATTCCGCATCGAAGGCGTGGCAAGCGTCCTGCCCTTCCACCGGGCGGTGCTGGAACAGCCCGAGTTCCGGGCCGAGGATGGCAGCTTCGGCGTCCATACCCGCTGGATCGAGACCGACTTTGCCGACAGGTTGGCCCAGGCAGCGGTCCCCCATGCCCGCGTGGCCCCGGCGGGCGGCGCCCCCCTGTTGCGCGTCGCCGTCGAGATCGACGGAAAGCGGCATGAGCTTGGCCTGCCCGCGAACCTGATGGCGATGGCCCCCGGTGCGCCTGCTGCTGAACCCGCCCCGGAAGCGGACGATGCCACCGTGACTGCACCGGTCCCCGGCACCTTGACCGCTTGGCAGGTCGAGGACGGCGCACAGGTCGAGGCGGGCCAGGTGATCGCCGTGATGGAGGCGATGAAGATGGAAACCCGGGTCGAGGCGCACCGCGCGGGCCGCATCAGCCGGGTTGCAAAGGCAGGCGAGGTTTTGGGCTTCGGCGTCCCCCTGGCCCGGATCGTGGGCTGAAAAGCAGCCTGCCCATGGCACGTCGGCCCGGGCAGCAGCGGATCAAGCGCAGCCGGTTGCCTTGCGGCGGCCGTGCAGAATGGCGATGCTCCGAAATGCCGGTTGCCGGACCACATCGATGCGCCAACACGTTCCATGATGCGGAACCGATATCGTGCCTCAGTCACGAATCCACTCGCCGAAATCGAAGGGCAAGGTCATTTTTGTGTTGCCAGGCTGCGGAGATTGATCCTTATTCCTTCACTGAAGGGCATATCCGCGTCCACATCGTGAACGCGGAACCGGCGGGGAGGCCGGGTTGCCTTGGCGAGGGGGGAGGACGCGGATGCACCACACGGATGCGCAGGATGCCGAACTGGCGCTTGGCGGGATCGAGGCGCTGACCGAGCCGAAGCGTGCCGAGCGATGGATGCGACCCGTGGAAATCGCCGCGGCGGGCCTGCTGGTCATCATGATCGTCACCGTCCTGGCCAATGTCTTCTTCCGCTATGTCCTGGCCAAGCCGCTGATCTGGGGGGACGAGGTCGCCTCGATCAGCTTCATCTGGATGGCGATGCTGGGCGCGGCCCTGGCCGTCGACCGGCACGAACACATGCGGCTGACCGTGTTCCTGCCCCTTTTGCCCGAACGCCTGGCCCGCGTGGTGGAAATCGCGGGCAGCGTCTTGGTCTGCCTGTTGCTGCTGCGGCTGCTGCCCGTGGCCGTCGAATACGCTTATGAGGAATCCTTCGTCACCTCGCCCGCGCTGCAGCTGCCGATGTCCTGGCGCGCATCCGCCCTGCCCGCCGGGATCGGGCTGATGGCGGTTCTGATGGTGCTGTCGGTGCTGCGCAGCCGCGAATGGACCGTGATCGGGGGAACGCTGGCTGTGGCGGGGCTGCTGGTGGCGCTTCTGTGGTTTGCCAAGCCCGCTGTTCTTGGTTTCGGCAACTGGAACCTGCCGCTGTTCCTGGGATTGTTTGCGGGCTTCCTTTTGATCATCGGCGTGCCCATCGCCTTCTGCTTTGCACTTGCCACCCTGGGCTATCTGACCTTCGCCACCAATGCCCCGGTCTTCGTGATGATGGGCCGTATCGACGAAGGCATGTCGTCCCTGATCCTGCTGTCGGTGCCGGTCTTCGTTCTGCTGGGCTGCATCCTGGACGCGACGGGCATGGGCCGCGCCATCGTCAGTTTCCTGGCCTCGATGTTCGGTCACGTGAAGGCGGGAATGAGCTATGTCCTGCTGGGATCCATGTTCCTGGTGTCCGGGATTTCCGGGTCCAAGGTGTCCGACATGGCAACCGTGGCCCCCGCGCTGTTCCCCGAGATGCGCAGGCGCGGCCATTCCGCCCCCGAGATGACCGCGCTGCTGGCGACCGGAGCCGCCATGGCCGATACCGTGCCGCCGTCCATCGTGCTGATCGTGCTGGGATCGGTGGCGGGCGTGTCCATTGCCGGGCTGTTCACCAGCGGCTTCGCCATCGCCATGGTGCTGCTGGTCGTGCTGGCGATCCTCGCCCGCTGGAAGGCGCGGGGCGAGCGGATGGAGGGCGTGCGCCGCGCGCCGCTGAACGTCATCGGCAAGACCGCCCTGATCGCGGCCCCCGCCCTGGTGCTGCCCTTCATGATCCGCAGCCTGGTCGGCGGCGGCGTCGCCACCGCGACCGAGGTCAGCACCATTGCCACGCTTTATGCCTTCATCATCGGCGCGGTTCTAGATGGCGGCATCCCCCTGCGCCGCGTCGGCGGGATGCTGGTGGAAACCGCCGCCATGTCGGGGGCGATCCTGCTGATCCTGGGCGCGGCCTCGGCGATGGCCTGGGCGCTGACGCAATCGGGCTTCGCGCGCGACCTGATGACCCTGGTCACCGGCCTGCCGGGCGGGTGGGTCGTCTTCATGCTGGCATCCATCGCGATCTTCCTTGTGCTGGGCTGCATCCTGGAAGGACTGCCCGCCATCGTGCTGCTGGCGCCGATCATGTTCCCCATCGCCCGCGGCCTGGGGATCCACGATATCCATTATGCCATGGTGATCGTCACGGCGATGAACATCGGGCTGATGGCACCGCCCATCGGCATCGGCTTCTATATCGCCTGCAAGATCGCCAACGTGCCGGCCGAGCAGGTCATGATGAAGATCTGGCCTTATCTGGCCGCGCTGATGGTGGGCCTGCTGGCCATTGCCGCCGTGCCCTGGTTCTCGACCGCCTTGCTTTAACCGTTGCTTGATACCTCAGGGAGGAGGAGTTTCATGAGCATCACCCGCCGCACCATCCTGCTGGGCGCCGCCGCAGGCGCGCTTGCCACGCCGTTCATCCGGGTCCGCCCCGCGATGGCGGCCGAGTTCAGCTACAAGGTGGCCAACAACCAGCCGCTGGACCACCCCAGCAACATCCGCCTGGCCGAGGCGCAGAAGGCGATCCTGGAAGCCACGTCCGGACGCTTCGACCTGCAGATCTTCCCGTCGAACCAGTTGGGCGCGGATACCGACGTGCTGGGCCAGTTGCGGTCGGGCGGGGTCGAGTTCTTCCAGCTGTCGCCGGTGATCCTGTCCACGCTGGTCCCCAATGCCTCGATCAACGGCGTGGGCTTTGCCTTCCCCGATTACGATACCGTCTGGAAGGCCATGGACGGCGAGTTGGGCGCCTATGCGCGCGGCCAGATCGAAGGCGCGGGCCTGGTCGTGATGGAAAAGATCTGGGACAACGGCTTCCGGCAGATCACCTCGTCCACGAAGCCCATCACGACGCCTGCCGACCTGGAAGGCTTCAAGATCCGCGTCCCCGTGTCGCCGCTGTGGACTTCGCTGTTCACGGCCTTCGGATCTGCCCCGGCCTCCATCAACTTCGCCGAGGTCTATACCGCCCTTCAGACCGGCATCGTGGACGGGCAGGAAAACCCGCTGGCGATCATGAAGGTCGCCAAGCTGTGGGAGGTGCAGAAATACTGTTCCATGACCAACCACATGTGGGACGGCTTCTGGATGCTGGGCAACCGTCGCGCCTGGAACGCCCTGCCCGAGGATGTGCAGCAGGCCGTGGCCGACAGCTTCAATGCCTCGGCCCTGAAGCAGCGCGAGGACATCGCCGCGATGAACGCCACGCTGAAGACCGACCTGGAAGCCCAGGGCTTCGTCTTCAACGACGCCGATCCCAAGGCTTTCGAGGACAAGCTGCGCGAGGCGGGCTTCTATCAGGAATGGAAGACCACCTATGGCGACGAGGCCTGGGCCATCCTGGAAGCCGCCATTGGGCGGACGCTGGCCTGATGAAGGACGGCGCGGCCCCTTCCGACACCGGCGGCACGCAGGCGGTGGCGCGTGCGCTGTCGCTTCTGTCGCTGGTGGGACGGGGCGGCGCGCAGGGCCTGGGGCTGGCGCAGATCGCGGCGGCTTCGGGCCTTGCGCGGCCCACGGCGCGTCGGCTGCTGCTGGCGCTTGGTGCTGCGCGGATGGTCGAACAGGACCGCGCGACGCGCCGCTATCACCTGGGGCCGGAAACCTATCTGCTGGCGGGCTTTGCCACCGAACGCCACGGCATCCTGCACCATGCCCGCGACAGCATGGTCAGGCTGGCGCGCGAGACCGGCGATACGGTGCTGCTGACCGTGCCGCAGGACGACCATACCCTGTGCCTTGAACGGATCGAGGGCGATTTCCCGGTCCGCACCCATGCCCTGATGCGCGGCGACCGCAAGCCGGCGGGCGTCGGCGCGGGCGCCCTTGCAATCCTGGCGGCCCTGCCCGAGGCCGAGGCGGCGGCGCTGCTTGCGCGCGTGGCGCCCTTGGTGGGCGACTGGATGTCCGGCCTGCAGGAGGATCTGGCCCATGCCCGCGCCCATGGCCATGCCCTGAACCCCGGCCGCATCGTGGCGGGTTCCTGGGGCCTTGGGGTTGCGATACCTTGGCTCGACGGGCGGCCTGCGGGGGCACTCTCCATCGCCGCCATCGAGAACCGCATGACCCCGGCGCGGCAGGCCGACCTGGCCGCCGCGCTGCATCGCGAGGCCGCGCTGATCGCCGCGCGCCTTGCCGAACTTGAAAGGACTATCGCATGACCGATCCCCTGATCGTCGGGTGGGCGCACACGAAATTCGGCAAGGCCGAGGCGCCCGACACCATGGCCCTGATGGCCGAGGTCGCCCTGCCTGCCCTGGAGCACGCGGGCATCGCGCCCGACGCCGTGGATGGCATCTTCACCGGCGTCTACAACAACGGCTTCCAGCGGCAGGACTTCCAGGGCGCGCTTGTGGCGATGGGCAGCCCGGAACTGGCGGGCGTGCCCTTCATGCGCACGGAAAACGCCTGCGCCACCGGATCGGCCGCGCTTTATGCTGCCGCCGACTTCATCGCGTCCGGGCGCGGCAAGGTGGCCCTGGTGATCGGGGCCGAGAAGATGACCGCCATTCCCATCGCCGATGTGGGCGGGGTGCTGTTGTCGGCCAGCTTCGTGGCCGAGGAGGGCGACACGCCCGGCGGCTTCGCGGGCGTCTTCGGGCGGATCACCGACAGCTACTTCCAGCGGAACGGCGACCGGTCCGAGGAACTGGCGATGATCGCCGCCAAGAACCACGAGAACGGCACCCGCAACCCCTATGCCCATATGCAGAAGGCGTTCGATCTGGCCTTCTGCAACACGCCCTCGGACAAGAACCCGCTTGTGGCGGGACCGCTGCGGCGCACGGACTGCTCGCTGGTCTCGGACGGGGCGGCGGCCATCGTGCTGGCCGCGCCCGAGGTGGCGGAAACCCTGACCCGCGCCATCCGCTTCCGCGCCCGTGCGCAGGTGGGCGACATGCTGGCCCTGTCGCGCCGCGACCCCACTGAATTCGCGGGCGCCCATCGCGTCTGGGGCAAGGCCCTGGACCAGGCGGGACTGGCGATCTCTGACCTGTCGCTGGTGGAAACCCACGACTGCTTCACCACCGCCGAGATGATCGAATACGAGGCCATGGGCCTTGCCCCGCGCGGCCAAGGCTGGCGCGTGATCCGCGAGGGCACGACGCGCATGGACGGCGCGCTGCCGGTGAACCCCTCCGGCGGGTTGAAGTCGCGCGGCCATCCCATCGGCGCGACGGGCGTGTCCCAGCATGTCATGGCGGCGATGCAACTGACCGGGGATGCGGGCGCCATGCAGGTGCCGGGCGCCACGCTGGCGGGCGTCTTCAACATGGGCGGCACGGCGGTCGCGAACTACTGCTCGATCCTGGAACGCGAGAAATGACCGATCCCGTTGGCGGGCTGGCCCCTGTGTCCACCCGCGTGATGAATCTTGCCACCTTCCTGGCCCAGGCCGCCCGGCGCGATCCCGACGGGGTGGCCCTGGTCATGGGCGATGCCCGCTGGACCTGGGCGGAATGGAATGCCCGCACCGACGCCCTGGCCCATGCGCTGCAAACCCGCTTTGGCCTGCAAAAGGGCGACCGGGTGATGTGCCAGTCGCAGAACTGCACCGAGATGATGCAGGCGATGTTCGCCGTCTGGCGCGCGGGCGGGGTCTGGGTGCCCGCCAACTTCCGC
This sequence comes from Paracoccus sp. AK26, assembly GCF_011801365.1. Lineage (NCBI taxonomy): Bacteria > Pseudomonadati > Pseudomonadota > Alphaproteobacteria > Rhodobacterales > Paracoccaceae > Paracoccus > Paracoccus sp. AK26. The sequence continues at coordinate 71,767 of NZ_CP041041.1, read as the reverse complement.
CAGACGCCGGATGAGGTCGCCTATCTGACCCAGGCATCCGGCGCCTCGCTGATGTTCTGCAACGCGGGCTTCCCGGATCACGCGGCGGCCTGCGGCGTCACGACCCTGGTCTTTGGCGCGGCGGATTTCGGGCCGGACGTGACGGCGATCACCGCGGACCACATGGGGGAACGCCCGCAGGTGGCCCCGGTGGATCGCGACGATCCCTGCTGGTTCTTCTTCACGTCGGGCACGACTGGGCGGCCCAAGGCATCCGTCCTGACCCATGGGCAGATGGCCTTCGTGGTCACGAACCACCTGGCCGACCTGATGCCGGGGCTGACGGCGGACGACGCCTCGCTGGTGGTGGCGCCCCTGTCGCATGGCGCGGGGGTGCATCAGCTGACCCAGGTGGCGCGGGGGGTGAAGACGATCCTGCTGCCCACGGAACGCTTCGACGTGGCGCAGGTCTGGGATCTGGTGCGCGAATGGCGGGTGTCCACGATGTTCACCGTGCCCACGATCCTGAAGCTGCTGGTGGAACATCCCTCGACGGCCGGGGCCGACACGTCCTCGCTGCGCTATGTCATCTATGCAGGCGCGCCGATGTATCGGGTGGACCAGCAGAAGGCCCTGCGGACGCTGGGACCGGTGCTGGTCCAGTATTTCGGCCTAGGCGAAGTGACCGGCAACATCACCGTCCTGCCCGCCCACTTGCACCAGGCCGAGGACGGCCCCACGGCCCGCATCGGCACCTGCGGCTACGCCCGCACCGGGATCGAGATCCAGATCCAGGACGATCAGGGCCGCGAGGTCGCGCCGGGCGAGACCGGGGAAATCTGCTGCATCGGCCCCGCCGTCTTCGCGGGCTATTACAACAACCCAGAAGCCAACGCGAAATCCTTCCGCGACGGCTGGTTCCGCACCGGCGATCTGGGCCATATGGACGATGGGGGCTTCGTCTACATCACCGGGCGGCAGTCGGACATGTTCATTTCGGGCGGCTCCAACGTCTATCCGAGAGAGATCGAGGAAAAGATCCTCACCCATCCCGCCATCAACGAGGTCGCGGTGCTGGGCGTCCCCGATCCCCTGTGGGGAGAAATCGGCTGGGCGGTCTGCGTGGCGAACAGCCCCGTGGCCGAGGAGGACCTGGCCGCCTTCCTGGACGGCAAGCTGTCGCGCTACAAGATGCCCAAGCGGTTCCTGTTCTGGGACGCGCTTCCGAAGTCGGCGTATGGCAAGATCACCAAGAAGATGATCCGCGAGGAACTGGAAGCCCGCGGCATGATCGCATGAATCAGCGAATGATCCATCCCGGCCCGCGCGCTGCGGAACGCGCGGTGGCGGTGCCTGCGTCCCTGCGGCGGATTGGGGGCGTGCTGCCGGCCGGACGGACGGTGATGACGGCTGTGGCGCGGCTGTTCGCTGATGCGGGCTGCAAGGGCGGCGCGGTCTGGCTGAATGGCGTGACCTGTGACCCGATCCGCTTCGTGCTGCCCGCGCCCTCGACCGATGGCATTCATGCCGCCTGGTATTCGGACACCCATGCGCCGGATGGCCCTGTCGGCATTGACAGGGCAACGGCCACCGTCGGCTGGAAGGACGGCGCGCCCTTCCTGCATTGCCACGGCACCTGGGGGGGAACGATGGGCCACCTGCTGCCGCTGGATTCGGTGCTGGCGGCGGATGCGCGCGTCACCGGCATCGGCGCCCCGGATGCCTGGTTCGAGGCCATGCCTGATGCGGAAACCGCCTTCACCCTGTTCACCCCGCAGGGCGGCGGCGCCGGCACCGGCCTTCTGGCCCGGATCCGGCCGGGCGAGGATGTGGTCACGGCCATCGAAGCCCTGTGCGCCCGCCACGGCATCGCGGATGCGCGGCTCCACGGCGTGGGCAGCATCGACCATATCCGCTTTATGGATGGCAGCCGCATGGACTGCCATGCCACCGAATTGCGGCTGGACGGGGCCGCGCTGGCCCAGGGCTGTGCCACAGTCCCGATCGAGGTCGTGGACATCGCGGGCACCATCATGCGCGGCACGCTGGAGCGGGGCATGAACCCCGTCGGCGTGACGCTGGAACTGATCGTTGAAAGGACGGACACATGACGCAGGACGCCAAGGTGGCAATCGTGACCGGGGGTTGCCGGGGCATCGGCCTGGCCGCGACCGAGATTTTCCTGGAACAGGGCTGGCGCGTCGCCGTCGTGGACCGCGACGCCGAGGAACTGCACCGCACCTGCGATCCCATGGAGAACGTCCTTGCGGTCGAAGCCGACATTTCGGACCCGCAAAGCGTCGATGGCGTGATCCGCAGCGTGGTCGGCCAGTGGGGCCGCGTCGATGCCCTGGTCAACAATGCGGGTGTTGCGCTGTTTTCCCGCGTGGGCCAGACCAGCTTCGAGCAATGGCGCGAAGTAATGGCCACGAACCTGGACGGAGTATTTCTTTGCACCCAGGCGGCCGTCCCGGAACTGGCAAAAACCAGGGGCGCTATTGTCAACATCGCCTCGATTTCCGGGCTGCGGGCATCGACGCTGCGGGTGGCCTATGGCACGTCCAAAGCGGCCGTCATTCACCTGACCAAGCAATTCGCGGCCGAACTGGGCGAACAGGGCATTCGCGTCAATTGCGTGGCGCCCGGCCCGGTCAGGACCAAGCTGGCAATGGCCGTCCATGCGCCGGAAATCATCAGCGCCTATTATGACGCCATTCCCCTGAACCGCTATGGCGAGGCGCGCGAGATTGCCGAAGCCATCGTCTTCCTGTGCTCGGACAAGGCCAGTTTCATCAGCGGGCAGACGCTGGCGGTCGATGGGGGATTCGATGCCACCGGGGTCGGCCTGCCCGCGCTGCGCCGCGAAGAGGGAACCCAACGGACGCCCTGAATAGCCGCTATTGCGGAAGCATTTGAAAATGCTTGCTCCGGGTTTATTTTAAACCCGGTAATTCGACTTATATATTATCCCTCATTATTTGTAGATTCATACCGCGATTAATGATATTTATTGCTTCGAGGATTAATTGCCCGGCGGAATAACGGCCCGGAAATCCCGATAACCGCATTTCTGCGGAACTGCATTATTCGGCGTGTATTCGCGCCGATTTGATCACGATTGCCCGGAGTTTACCATGTTGTTTTCTCTCAGCCACGGAACGCGCATCGTCCAGGATACGGCCGCACTGCAGCCCGTGCCTTCAGACGGTCCCCCCAGCCCCCCCTTTGCCCGCGGCGCGGCGGTTCTTGAAAACCCCGCCGAGGCGCTTGAGCGCCTGGATGCCAAGCCGATCTCGGCCGTTGTCGAGGGCGCAGTGGCAAGCACCGCCACGGCAGCCACGCGTTCGATGGCGATATCCACGGCGCCGGGGGCTTTCCGCTATCTGTTCCGCGATGCGCCCGGCCTGCCTGCCGGCCCCGCGACGCTGGCGGCGCTTGACCAGCTTGCCGAAAGCATGGCGGTCGAGACGGCGGATCCTGGCGACGCCTCGATCCCGCCGATCCTGACCTATTTCGGCCAGTTCATCGACCACGACATCACCGCCAATACCGATCGCGAGGTTCCCGGCCTGTCCGAGATCGTGGGCGATATCGACCCGATGGACCGGGTGCAGGTCGAACAGGGGTTGGACAACCTGCGCGAAGGGACGCTGGCGCTTGACAGCCTTTACGGGGATTCGCCCGGTCAGGGGGCCTTCGCGACCAAGCTGGCCCAACTGATGCGTCACCCGACCTTCACCGACAAGATGCGTTTGGGTGTCACGGCCGATTCCGGCGATGGCCGGCCGCCGCTGCCCGCCGATCCCGCGGCGGATCTGCTGCGGCTTGGGTTCCTCCTGGACCGGGGCGATATCACGGAAGCCGAGCTGAATGCCCTGGATCCCGCCCTGCGCGAGAATTTCGTCGATGCTGACGGCCCGATCCGCAGCCGGGCCATCATCGGCGACGGGCGCAACGATGAAAACCTGCTGGTGGCGCAACTGCATGTGGCCTTCCTGCGCCTGCACAACCGGATGGTGGACCTCGGCCACGATTTCGAGGAAGCCCGGCGCCTGACCCGCTTTCATTACCAGTGGCTGGTCTTGAACAGCTTCCTGCCGGGAATTTGCGCAAACGATGTCGTGGACGAGGTGCTGGCCACCGGGGCGCCGCTTTACGCCGAGTTCCTGGACGACAACCCGCCTGCTGATCCCGCCAAGCTGCCGATGCCGCTGGAATTCTCGGTCGCGGGCTTCCGCTTCGGCCATTCGATGGTGCGCGGCGGCTATGATCACAACCGCTTCTTCGGCACGCCCGTTGCCGGGTCCACGCAGATCCTGCCCTTTGCCAGCTTCGAGTTGCTGTTCGCCTTTACCGGCGGCGGCAAGATGCGACCGGATCCGTCCGCGGCGCCGGGGACCAATCTTCCCGGAAACTGGGTGATCGAATGGGACCGCATGGTCAATGCCGAAACGCCACGGCGTTCAGCCCGCAGGATCGACACCCATCTGGCCCCGCCCCTGGACGACATGGTGAACCAGGCGTCCAGGCCGGGCACCCCGCCGATGATGAAGCGGCTGGCGATGCGCAACCTGCGGCGCGGATACCGGCTGAACATGCCCTCGGCCCAGGCCCTGATCGAGGCGATCAACGCGACCGGGCTTTATCGCCCGATCCCGGTGCTGACGCCCGGGCAGGTCTCGGAGGGACGCGACTTCCTGGTCGCCCCCGGCCTGGATGCCGCGACCCCGTTGTGGTTCTATGTCCTGCGCGAAGCCGAACTGGTCGGCGGCAACCACCTGGGGGCGCTTGGCAGCCATCTGGTCGCCAACACGCTGATCGGGCTGGTGGTCAACGACGCCGGTTCCTACTGGAACGCCAAGATCGACGGACACCGCTGGTCGCCGCATCTGTTCCAGCCCTCCCAGCCGATCGACAGCCTCAAGGCGATGCTGCGCTTTACCGGGCTTCTGGCCTGAGGACGCCTGCCATGCCATCGCCCTGGCCGAACTGATCGGCCAGGGCCTGCACCATCTGGCGACCCAGAGGGCCTGGCCTGCGATGCGCGGGCCAGGCCACGACCACGGTGCGGACCGGATGGAACTGCATGTCCTCGCAGGTCAGGCGCATGACCTCGCCCCGCGCGATCTCGGGCTCGAAGGTGCGGCTGGCGGAAAAGCACCAGCCAAGCCCCGCCGTCACCATCGACTTGATGGATTCGACATCGTTCACCGTCCACACATCGGTGGAAAACAAACGTCCCACCCGCTCCATGTCGATCTGCGGAGACCCCACGTAATAGATCTGCCGTTCCCGGTCGAAGGCGCGCATCGCCAGTGGCTGCGGCAGCCCCGCCAGCCGGTGCCCCGTCGCGCAGACCGGGCCCAGCGTCTCGGTCCCCAGGTGGCGGGCGGCGATGTCCGAGGGGATCGCGGCGGCCAGCGTCAGGGCAAAGTCGAAGTTCCCGATCCGCAGGTCGTCCCACAGCGTTGCCAGCGATGAATTGAAGAACTGGAACCGGGCGTGCGGATGATCCGCCGCAAAGGCGCGCAGGGCCTGGTTCAGGTCCGCGCGGGGAAACAGCACGTCGATCAGCACCCGCAGCCGCGTTTCCTCGCCCTTTTCCAGCGATTGCGCATGGGTGGTGAAGCTGCGGGCGCGTTCGACGACGCTGCGCGCCTCGGCCAGCAGCACGCGACCGCGTTCGGTCAGCTCGGCCCGGCTGGTGCCGCGCCCCAGCAGCGGAAAGCCGCATTGTTGTTCCAGTTGCGCCAGCGAATAGCTGACGGATGAAATCGGCCGCCGCAATTCCTTGGCCGCCGCCGTCAGGCTGCCCGTGTCGGCGATGGCGCAGAAGGCCCGCAGGTGATCGACCAGATTCGGATGCATTTCAAGAATCCTGAAACGGTTTTCCTATTCTTTTCGGTTTACCGAAAAACAGAACCGATGCTAGCCTTTCCCTGCCGGCTTCGGAGGAGGAGTCGGCCGCAAGACTGTTTGGGAGGACAGGCTATGCACCCAGTCAACGGGCTCATCCGCGCATGAGCGGCGACAGCGTTCTTGTCTGCGACAACATCACCCGCCGTTTCGGCGGCGTGGTTGCCTTGAAGAATGTCTCGGTCGCGGTGCAGCGGGGCGAGATTTTCGGGCTGGTCGGGCCGAACGGTTCGGGAAAGACCACGCTGGTCAATGCCATCACCGGTTTCTATCCGCCGCAGGAAGGCCGCATCACGCTGGACGGCCGGCAGATCAACGGGCTGAAGCCGTTCCGCATCGCGTCCATGGGCGTGGCGCGGACCTTCCAGAACGTCGCGCTGTTCCACGGAATGAGCGTCCTGGACAACATCCTGATGGGGCGGCACATCTTCATGAAGCCCAATCCGCTGGCGTCGTTCTTCTATCCGTGGTGGGCGCAAAAGGAAGAAGTGGCCCATCGCCGCCATGTCGAAGAGGTGATTGACCTTCTGCAACTGGCCCCTGCCCGCGACGAACATGTCGACGTGATCCCCCTGGGCTTGCAGAAGCGCGTCGAACTGGCCCGCGCGCTTTGCGCCGAACCCAAGCTGCTGGTTCTGGACGAACCCATGGCCGGCATGAACCAGGAAGAAAAGGAATACATGGTCCGCTTCATCCTGGATGCGCAGGAGGCATTGGGCCTGACGGTCCTGATCATCGAGCATCACATGGATGTCGTGACCGCGCTCTGCGACCGGGTGCTGGTCCTGAACAACGGCCAGGAAATCGCCCAAGGCCCGGCACGCGAAGCCATTGCCGATCCGCGCGTGGTCGAGGCCTATATCGGAAAGCCCCGCCATGCAGCATGATCCGGTGAACATCGCCCAGGCCCAGGCGCTGCATCCGAACTGGCGGTCCGACGACACGATCCTGGCGCGCCTGGCGCAGAACGCGGCCGAGGTGCCGAACCAGGTTGCCATGCGCGAACGCGACCACGGCATCTGGCAGGAATACACCTGGGCCGACTACCTGCGGGCCGTGGTAGAATTCGCCGCAGGCCTTGAAGCGCGCGGCGTGAAGCCGGGCGACGTGGTGATGGTGATCGGCGACAACCGCCCGAACCTGTATTTCGCGATGCTGGGCGCGGCCTGCCTGCGCGCCATCCCCTCGCCCGCCTATGCCGATGCGCCCACCGAGGAACTGGCCGCCCAGATGGAGCGCGAGGATATCCGCGTGGCGGTCGCCGAGGACCAGGAGCAGGTGGACAAGATGCTGGAGGCCAAGGGCCGCTGGCAGCATCTGGACCTGGTGATCTATGACGACCCGCGCGGGCTTGCGGGCCGCGAACCGGCCGGCGTGGCGGGCTTCGACGCGGTCCGGGCCGAAGGTGCGGCGCGGCTGAAAGCCGATCCGGGCCTGGCCCAGGCGCTGATCGCCCGGTCCACGATCCACGACACTGTCGTGCTGATGCATTCGTCCGGCACCACCGGCGCGCCCAAGGGCATTCCGCTGAAGCACGGCCATGTCCTGTCAGGTGTCCGCAACGCCGCCGCCGCCGGCTATTTCCAGCAGGGCGAGGTCCACATGGCCTATCTGCCGATGGCTTGGGTCGGCGACTTCATCTTCTCGGTCGGCGCGGCGATGGAATTGCGCTTTACCGTCAACATCCCCGAGGCGAATGAAACCGCCCTGCACGACCTGCGGGAAATGGCGCCCACGCTGTATTTCGCATCGCCCCGCGCCTGGTCGGCCATGCTGACGCGCGTGCAGGTGGGGATCGCGGAAACCACCGGCCTGAAGCGCAGGCTGTATGATTACTTCATGCCCCGCGCGATGGAGGCCGAACGGGCGCGGCTGGACGGCAAGCCTGCGGGCGGCGGTCTGACGCGATTCTTGGGCGAATGGCTGATCTATGGCCCGATCCGCGACCAGCTTGGCCTGGGCCGGGTGAAGCGCGCCTATACCGCCGGAGAGGCCATCGGCGAGGACGTGTTCCTGTGGTTCCGGGCCATCGGCCTGAACCTGCGCCAGTTCTACGGCCAGACGGAAAACTGCGCCCTGGCGGTTGCGCAAAAGCCCGAGGACATCTCGCTGACCACGGTCGGCCGCCCCTTCCCCGGCGTCGAGATGAAGATCGACGAGCATGGAGAGATCCTGCTGCGCGGCGACAACATCTTCGACGGCTATTTCCAGAACCCCAAGGCCAGCGCCGAGGCGTTGCAGGACGGCTGGCTGCACACAGGGGACGCGGGCCAGATCGAGCCTGACGGCCAGCTGGTCGTTCTGGGCCGCGTGTCCGAAGTGGTGGAAAAGCGCGACGGCACCCGCTTCATCGCCACCTATATCGAGAACCGGCTGAAATTCTCGCCCTATATCAAGGACGCCGCGGTGATCGGGCAGGGCCGCGACATGCTGGTGGCGATCGTCTGCGTCGACTTCCAGGCTGTGGGCCAATGGGCGCAGGAACATGGCGTGGCCTATACCTCCTATGCCGAACTGTCCCAGCAGCCGCGCATCTATGACCTGATCCGCGGAGAGATCGCGGCGGTGAACGCGCATCTTCCGCACGGGCTGTCCATCGACCGCTTCGTCAACCTGCACAAGGAATTCGACCCGGACGACGGAGAGGTCACCCGCACCCGCAAGCTCAAGCGCAACGTGATCGACGACCGCTATGGCCCGATCATCGAGGCGCTGAACCGGGGCGACGACCAGATCGATTTCAAGGCCAAGATCACCTATGAAAACGGCCAGACAGGGACCCTGGACCGGGTGCTGCGGCTGTCCGACGTGAAGGGGGCCGCGTGATGGCATATTTCCTGGAACTGCTGATTTCGGGCGCGCTGACCGGGCTGATGTATTCGCTGGTCGCCTTGGGCTTCGTGCTGATCTACAAGTCCGCAGGCGTTCCGAACCTGGCGCAGGGCGCCCTGGTGATGACGGCGGGCTATGCGGTCTGGCTGGTCATGGCCTGGGGCCTCAATGTCTGGATCGCCATTCCCATCGCCGCCGCGATCATGTTCGGCTTTGGCCTGGTGGTGGAACGGCTGCTGCTGCGCCGCATGGTCGGCCAGCCGGTCATCATGGTGGTGATGCTGACCCTGGGGCTTGAGATCCTGCTGCGCGGCATGGTGCCGGGCATCCTGGGATCCGCGCCCAAGCCCATCGACCTGGGAATCGGCTTTGCGCCCATCATCATCGGCGACGTGTTCATCAACCGCACCTCGCTTTACGGCGGCATCGTGGCCTTGGCTCTGGTCGGCGCCTCGCTTCTGTTCTTCCGCACCCGGACAGGCACCAAGCTGCGCGCCGTGTCGGATGACCATGTGTCAAGCTGGGCCGTGGGCATTTCCGTGGAACGCGCCATCGGCATCTCCTGGGGCCTGGCGGGGATCGCCGCCGTGGTCGCGGGGGCGCTGTGGGGATCGTCGCAGGGGGTGGACTGGACGCTGTCCGCGCTGCTGTTCCCGGCGGTCGCCGTGGTGATCCTGGGCGGCGTCGATTCGGTGCCCGGCGTCCTGGTGGGCGGCATCCTTGTGGGCGTGCTGGGCACGGTCATTCCCGGATACCTGGACAGCTTCGCGGGCGGATCGACGCGCGATGTCGTCACCTCGCTCATCATCCTGCTGACCATCATGGTCCGCCCCTTCGGCATCTTCGGCCGAGAAGACATCGAGAGGATCTGACGCCATGTTCTATCGCCTCTCGGGGACGTATCACACCAGCTATCAGGCCGACCGCAAGCTGTGGAAGATCCCCACGGACCGCTGGCTGGTGATCGCGCTTCTGGTGCTGGCGCTGTTGGCCCCGTTGTTCGTCTCGCCGCTGTATCTGGGCAGCTATGTCCTGCCCTGGGTGATCTGGTCGGCGGCCGCGCTGTCGCTGACGCTGCTGATGGGTCTGGCGGGGCAGCTGCATTTCGGCTTTGCCGCCGTGATGGCGATCGGGGCCTATGCATCCATCCACCTGGTGCGGGCGGGCGTGCCCTTCGAACTGGCGCTGCTGCTGTCCGGGCTGATCTCGGCGGTGATCGGCGCGATCTTCGGGGGTGCCGCGCTGCGGGTGAAGGGGCTTTACCTGGTGATGGCCACGCTGGCGATGCAGTATCTGGTCGACTGGGTCGTGGTGAACGTGCCCGCGATTTCCGGGGGCGCGCACGCCACGTTGCGCACGCCTGCAGTCAGCTTCCTGTTCCTGCCCATTGAAAGCCTTGCGGCGCGTTATTGGCTGGCGCTTGGCTGGGCGGTGCTGCTGACGGTGTTCTTCATGAACGTCAAGCGCACGTCCTTCGGCCGCGCCCTGGTAGCCATCCGCGACAAGGACTTCGCCGCCGCCGTGATCGGGGTGGACCCGTTCAAGACCAAGCTGATGGCCTTCTTCACGTCATCCTTCATGGGCGGCGTGACGGGCGCGATCCTGGCCTTCTGCTTCTATCGCGCGGTGACGCCGGAACAGTTCGGCTTCAACGTGTCGATCCAGTTGGTCGCCATGGTGCTGGTCGGCGGCCTGGGATCGGTGATCGGATCCTGGCTGGGCGCGGGCTTCGTGCTGCTGGCGCCGATCTTCCTGACCAACCTGGTGTCGGGCCTTGCCGCATCCGGCTGGGTGCCGGTCAGCCAGAACTTCCTGTCGCACCTGCCCTTGATGATCTACGGCGCCATGATCATCGGCTTCCTGCTGCTGGAGCCACTGGGTCTGGCGAAAATCTATGACAACATCCGCAAGTATTTCCTGGTCTGGCCTTTCCGCCACGCCAGAAGCTGACCCTTGGGAGGGGGAACGCATAACATGGGAGGAAAACACATGACCTTTCTGCGCAAGCTGGCGCTGACGACGGCCCTTGTGGCTGGGCTGTCCGCCCCCGTGGCCGCCGAAGACGTTAAGTTCGGCCTGCTTCAGGATTTCACGGCGGTTTATACCTTCGTGACCGGCCAGTATAACCAGGGGCAGCAAGACTATCTGGCCCTGGCGAATGCCGAAGGCCTTCTGGGCGAGGGCAACTCTGTGACCGCCATCGTCCGCGACACCGGCAACCAGCCGCAGCGCGGAATCGAGGCCTATAACCGCGCCAAGGAAGAAGGCGCGATCCTGTTCGACTTCCTGTCGACGCCGGTATCCGCCGCGATCCTGGACCAGGCGCAGGCCGACAAGAACATCGTCATCACCCCCGCCCACGGGCGCGGCGACGCATCCGACGGGACCGTGTTCCCCTATGTCTTCCCGATGCTGCCCACCTATTGGGCCCAGGCCGCAAACCTGATCGAGCACATGAAGAACAATGGCGGGCTGGAAGGCAAGAAGATCGCCATCGTCCATATCGACAGCCCCTTCGGCCGCGAACCCGGCCCGATCCTGGAAGCCCTATCCGAACAGGAAGGGTTCGAGTTCCAGGCCTTCCCCTATGCCAGCCCCGGCAACGAACAGGCCGCCGCCTGGTCCGAAGTTCGGCGTTACCGCCCCGACTATGTCCTGATCTGGGGCGCGGGCGGCGGTCAGGCCGTATCCGTGCGAACCGCCATCCAGAACGGCATCGCGCCCGAACAGATCCATTCGGTGATCTGGCTGGCCGAAACAGATGCCGCCAATGTCGGCCCGCAGATGAAGGGCGTCAAGCGCTTCGAGGCGACCGCGGCCGGCACCGACCTGCCGATCATCCAGCGGATCCAGGAAAAGGTCATCGCCGCCGGCAAGGGCTCGGGCGACGAGGCCAATGTCGGCAACAGCTACTATAACCTTGGCGTCGCCACGATGGCCGTCGCGGTCGAGGCCGCGCGCCTGGGGATGGAAGGCGGCCAGCCGCTGACCGGAGAGACGCTGAAGGCCGGCTTCGAGAAGATCTCGGGCTTTGACGCCGAGGGGCTGATGCCCGCCGTGACCTATACCGCCGAGGATCACCAAGGCGGCGGCGCAGGCCGCGTGTCGGAATGGGACGGCGAGAAGTGGGTGCCGGTCAGCGAATGGCACGCCGCCTATCCCGAGCTGATCCGCCAGGTGATCGAGGAATCGGCCGCCAAGTACAAGGAAGGCAACTAAGCCATGCCCGCGCTGATCCTGGAAAACGTCGAGGTGATCTATGACAAGGTCTTCCTGGCCATCAAGGGCGTTTCGCTGGAGGTGGGCGAAGGCGAGATGGTCGCCCTTCTGGGATCGAACGGCGCGGGCAAATCCACGACGCTGAAATCCATCTCGGGGCTCTTGGGCCCCGAGCGTGGGCTGGTCACCCGGGGCGAGATCCGCTTCGGCGACCGATCGATCCTGAACATGGGGGCGCCCGAACGGGTGGCGGGCGGGCTGGTCCATGTGCTGGAAGGCCGGCGCATCTTCGGCCACCTGACCCCGGACGAAAACCTGGTGGCCGCCTATCGCGGCCGCAGCATCGCACGCTTCAACGAATTGCGCGAACAGGTCTATGCCTATTTCCCGCGCCTCAAGGAACGCATCAAGTCCAAGGCGGGCTATCTGTCGGGCGGCGAACAGCAGATGCTGGCCATCGGCCGGGCGCTGATGACCGAACCCAAGCTGATCATGCTGGACGAACCCTCGCTGGGCCTGTCGCCGCTGCTGGTGCAGGAAATCTTCGGCATCATCGGCACGATCAACGCCGAACAGGGCATGTCGGTGCTGCTGGTCGAACAGAACGCCGCGGCCACGCTGGACATCGTGTCGCGCGCCTATCTGATCGAACAGGGGCAGGTGGTGATGTCGGGCGCGGCCGAGGTGCTGAAGTCGAATCCCGACGTGCAGGACTTCTATCTGGGCGGGGCCGAGCACACCGACTACCGCAACGTCAAACACTATCGCCGGCGCAAACGCTGGCTGGCCTGAGGAAAGCCCATGACCGTCGATCTTGACCACGCCCGCGACACGCGCGAGGGGACCCCGCTTGCCCGTCTGAACGCGCAATTGGCGCGGATGCGCGGCAGCCAGCCCTTCTGGGCGGGCCTGCCGGACAAGCCGCTGGACAGCCTGGACGACCTGGCGGCCCTTCCGGTGCTGCGCAAGTCGGATCTGGTGGACATGCAGGCCAAGGACGCGCCCTTTGGCGGGCTGACCGGCGGGCCGGTCACAGGCCTGCGGCGGCTGTTCGTGTCGCCCGGACCGATCTTCGACCCGGAAGGGCGCGGGCTGGACTGGTGGGGATCGGCTGCCGCCCTGTCTGCCGCCGGGGTGCAGGGGGGCGACGTGATCCTGAACACCTTCTCCTATCACCTGACGCCAGCCGCCTTCATCTTCGAGGCCGGGGCCGAGGCCTTGGGCTGCCCGGTCATCCCTGCCGGTCCCGGCAATACCGCCGACCAGCTTGTGGCGATCCGGCAATACCGCCCGCGCGTCTATGTGGGCGTGCCGGATTTCCTGAAGATCATCCTGGACAAGGCGGATGAGGCCGGCCTGGACCGGACCTGCCTTCAGGTCGGCATGGTCACCGGGGCGGCCCTGCCCGACAGCCTGCGGGCCGAGCTTTCGTCGCGGGGCGTGGCCGTCAGGCAATGCTATGGCACCGCCGACCTGGGCATCGTGGCCTATGAGGATGGCGGGCCGGGGATGGTGCTGAACGACGGCGCGATCGTCGAGATCGTGCGTCCCGGCACGGGCCAGCCCGTCCCCGATGGCGAGGTGGGAGAGATCGTGGTGACGCGGCTTGACGCCGACTACCCGCTGCTGCGCTTTGCCACGGGCGACATGTCGGCCATCATCCCAGGGGCCACCGGCGCGCGCCGCATCAAGGGCTGGATGGGCCGTGCCGACCAGGCAGCGAAGGTCAAGGGGATGTTCGTGCGCCCCGAACAGATCGCCGCCATCGGCCGCGCGGTGCCCGGCTGCCAGCGCCTGCGCCTGGAAATCAGCCGGAGCGGCGAACAGGACCGGATGCACCTGCTGGTGGAACATGCCGACAGCGGCGTGGCGGCCCCGCTGGCCGACAAGCTGGCCGAGATCACGCGCCTGAAGGGCTCGGTCGAGGTTGTCGCGCCGGGCAGCCTGCCCAATGACGGCCGGGTGATCGCCGACCTGCGGTGATCATTCCAGGACCGGCGCGCCAGCTTCGAGGCGCGCCCGGTCCAGCACGCGCACGGCGCTGCGTCCCAGTTCGATGATGCCGGCGTCGCGCAATTCGCCCAGCATCTTGTTCACCGTCTGGCGCGAACAGCCGATGACCACGCCCAATTGCGACTGGCTGATCTGCACCGAATCGTCCGATTCGCTGGTCAATTGGCGCAGATACAGGCGGATGCGCTGTTCGGCACTGTAGTAATGGTCGGCCGTCCGGTTGCGGTTTTCCCGCATCAGCCGGTCATGCAGCAGGGTGCACAGGTTCGGGATCAGGATCTGCGGGGGGACATGGGCGAACAGCGCCTTGGCGGGGCAGAACAGCACTGTCGTGTCCGTCAGGGTCTGGCAGCTGGCCGCGCAGGGTCGGCCCGACAGGGCCTCGACCTCGCCCAGCATCTCTCCGGCCGTGGCGATATGGACGATGACCTGGTTGCCGGAACTGTCCACGTAACAGACCTCGACCCGGCCCGAGGCGATGAAATAGCTGCCCTCGGTCGTCTCGCCCTGGCGCAGGATATAGGCCCCGGGTTTCAGCAGCCGGGATGTGCAGCTGGCCAGCAGCGCGTGCTTCTGGCTCCGTGTCAGCCCCTTCAGGATCGGCGCCTGAAACAGATGGGAATATTCCTGGGGATCGATCATCGCAAACAGGTCCCTCGGCAACATTCGGGCAGGCCGCCCGCGAACCGCGAAATCATAGCAATGAAGCAGGAAAAAGGCTATCCCGGCCCAAAAAGGGCAACGCATCACACAAGATGCGACGGGATAGCCGGAACTCGCACTCAACCCAGAAAATGCAGCGCACCACGACTGCGCCCTTAGACAGATAGACCTTTTGTCTGAGGCGAAGTGTCAACCAGCCGACACAAGGCCTAACAAAACGCAGCCGGGTGCGACGATTGCATTATCTGAAAGCTATAAAGTCAGGATCGCCCTGAAATCGTTCACGTTCGTCAGCGTAGGTCCAGTAATGACCTGAGCATCGCAGGCTTGGAAAAAGCCGTGCGCATCGTTCGCCGACAAGGCCTGCCGCGCAAGGTCCAGCGACATAACGGACAAGGTGCCGGGGCCGATGATCGCGCCCGCAACCTCGGCCGCGCCATCGACGCCATCCGTGTCGCAGGCCAGTGCGTGAATGCCCGGCGCCCCCGCAAGCGCAATGGCCAAGGCCAGGCAGTATTCGGAATTGGGCCCGCCGATCCCCGTGCCTCGCCGGGTCACTGTCAGCTCGCCGCCCGACAGGATGAGATGCGGCTGGCCGCTGCCATGGCCGTCGGCCTGCCGCGACAGGGCCAGGCGGGCATGCTGGGCCGCGACCTCGCGCGCCTCGCCCTCCAGGGAATCACCCAGGATCTCGACGGTGCAACCGGCGGCGCGGGCCATTTCGGCCGCAGCCTCCAGCGATCGGGCAGGGGCGGCGATGATGTGGTTCTTGACCCGTGACAGGCGCGGATCGCCGGGGGGAATGACGCCGCTGCCGCCTTGCAGGGCGCGGGTGACGCTGTCAGGGACTGCGATCCCCCAGCGGTCCAGGATCGTCCGCGCATCGGCGGGGGTGCTGGCGTCGCCCACCGTCGGCCCAGACCCGATCATCGCCGGATCGTCCCCCGGCACGTCCGAGATCATCAGCGCCAGCATCCGTGCGGGCCAGGCGGCTGCAGCCAGCTGGCCGCCCTTGACGCGCGACAGGTGCTTGCGGACCACGTTCATCTGCCCGATCGGCGCGCCCGAGGCCAGCAGCGCTGCATTCACCGCCTGCTTTTCCGCAAGGCCCACGCCCTGAACCGGCGCGCAAAGCAGCGCCGAGGCCCCGCCCGAGATCAGCGCCAGAACGAAATCCCCCTCGTCAAGCCCGGCCAGCAGGTCCAGCATCCGCAGCGTGGCCTGCGCCCCGGCCTCATCCGGGACCGGATGGGCGGCCTCGACGATCTCGATCCCCTTGCAGGGGCGGCCATAGCCATAGCGGGTGATGACCAGGCCTTCGCATGACCCCCAGGCGGCTTCCACGGCCTCGGCCATGCGGGCACTGGCCTTGCCCGCGCCGATCACCACCACGCGCCCGTCGGGCCGAGGCGGCAGATGGGTTGCAAGCGAGCGCATGGGATCGGCCACCTCGACCGCGCGGTCGAACAGGGCGCGCAGGAAGGCGCCAGGATCGGCACTTGGATCGGCGGCGGGCGCGGTCATGGGCGACGCTGGCCCAAGCCCCCGCCCGACTGGCGGCGGCGGGCGGTTTCCAGTTGCGCCTCGGCCTCGGCAATGTCGCGCGAGGCTTGGCGGACATAGCCCAGATGGTCATGGGCCGCGGCGCGGGCAGCATCGGGGTCGCGGTCCAGGATCGCGGCCCCGATGGCGCGGTGCTGGTCGCGCAGCCGGTCGCGCATCTGCGGCAGGGTGAACATCCGCCCCCGGTTCCGCGCCACGTTGCTGCGCAGGTTGCCCGACAGCGCCCGCATGATCTGCAAAAGGACCAGGTTGTGGCTGGCCTCGTAGATTGCCTGGTGCAGGGCAGCGTCGGCCTCGGCCTCGTCTGCGGGGGTTGCGGCGGCATGGGCGGCCTCGATCGCCTCCAGCGCGGCGGCGATGCGGTCGCGATCCAGTTCCGTGGCCCGCTGCGCGGCCAGACCCGCCGCATGGCTTTCGACCACGTCGCGGAAATCCAGGTAGTCGTCCTCGACCTCGGGGTGATCGGCCAGAAGGGCGATCAGCGGGTCCGTGAAGGCCGCCTGCCCCAGCGGCGCCACGCGCAGGCCGCGCCCCTTTTCGCCCACCAGCAGCCCGCGATCCTGCAGCATCTTCAGCCCGTCCCGCAGCGTCGGGCGCGAGACGTTCAGCCGCTGCGCCAGGTCACGTTCCGGCAGCAGCCCTTCATCGGGGGCCAGCGACCCTTCAAGGATCAGCGTCTCGATATGGCGGGCCACGGCCTCGGCGGCGCGTTCGGGGCGGATCGGAAATTCGGTCATGGGCGGCACCCTTATCGCTGCGGCCATATCATCGCAATTGACAGGCTTGGTCAAATCATTTTACCAAAGATGCCGGAACAGAAAGGCCCGAGCCATGTCCATCGCCATGCCGACGCCCGACCCGCGGATCATCGCGCGCGGCCCGCAGATCGTGGCTGCCCTGCGCGCCGTGCTGCCCCCGGACGCTGTGATCGACGACCCGCAGGAAACCCGCGCCTATGAATGCGACGCGCTGACGGCATACCGCTGCCCCCCGCTGGCCGTGGTCCTGCCGCGCACGACGGCAGAGGTGGCGGCAACGATGAAGATCTGCGGCCAGATGGGTGTGCCGGTGGTGCCGCGCGGGGCGGGCACCTCGCTTGCGGGGGGCGCGCTGCCCACGGCCGATTGCGTGATCCTGGGCACCATGCGCCTGCGCGACGTGTTGCAGATCGACACCGACAACCGCTTTATCCGCGTCCAGACCGGCGTGACCAACCTGTCGGTCAGCGCGGAACTGGAACCATACGGCTTCTTCTACGCACCCGACCCGTCCTCGCAACTGGCCTGCACCATCGCGGGCAATATCGCGATGAACTCGGGCGGGGCGCATTGCCTGAAATACGGGGTCACCACCAACAACCTGCTGGGCGCGACCGTGGTCCTGACGACCGGAGAGATCGTGGAACTGGGCGGGCCGGAACTTGGCCCCGCGGGCCTGGACCTGCTGGGCGTGCTGTGTGGGTCCGAAGGCCAGCTTGGCGTCGTGACCGAGGCCACCTTGCGCATCCTGCCCCGCCCGGAAGGCGCGCGGCCCGTGCTGATCGGCTTCGATTCCCCCGAGGTCGCGGGCGAATGCGTGGCCAACATCATCCGGTCCGGCGTGCTGCCGGTCGCCATCGAATACATGGACGAACCCTGCCTGCGCGCGGTCGAGGCCTTCGCCAAGGCCGGATACCCCGATTGCCCTGCCGTCCTGATCGTCGAGGTCGAGGGATCGCGAGCCGAGATCGACGACCAGATCGCCCGCATCCGCGCCATCGCAGACGCCCTGAACCCGGTCGAGTTCCGCGAAAGCCGCAATGCCGACGAAGCCCTGGCGATCTGGAAGGGCCGCAAGTCGGCCTTCGGCGCGATGGGACGCCTGGGCGACTACATCTGCCTGGACGGCACCGTGCCTGTGGGCCAGTTGCCCTATACCCTGCGCCGGATCGGCGAACTGTCGCGCCAGCACGGGCTGGAGGTCGCGAATGTCTTCCACGCGGGCGACGGCAACATGCATCCGCTGATCCTGTTCAACGCCAACAAGCCCGGCGACCTGGCGCGCGCCGAGGCCTTCGGCGCCGACATCCTGCGCCTTTGTGTCGAGGTGGGCGGCTGCCTGACCGGCGAACATGGGGTGGGCGTGGAAAAGCGCGACCTGATGTCGGACCAGTATGCGCCCGAAGATCTGGCGATCCAGATGCAGGTGAAGGATGTCTTCGATCCCCAATGGCTGCTGAATCCGGCCAAGGTCTTTCCGCTGGACGCCAGCGCCGCGCATCGCGGGATGGCTGCGGAATGAACGTGGCATCGGATCTGGCGCCCACGACCGAAGCCGAACTGTCCGAAATCCTGTCGGACCACCATGCCCGCCGCGCGCCCCTGCGCATCATGGGCGGCGGCACGCGGGTCGAAAACCGCGCGGCCGGCGAAGCCCTGTCGCTGTCGCGCCTGTCCGGCGTGGTGACCTATTCCCCGGGCGAGATGACGCTGATCGCCCGCCCCGGCACGCCATTGGCGGAAATCGAACAAATGCTGGCCGCCGAAGGCCAGGCCCTGGCTTTCGAGCCGCCCGACATGGGCGCCGTCCTGGGGGGCAACGGCACGCCTACCCTGGGCGGCACCGTCGCGGCCAATGCCAGCGGTCCGCGCCGTCTGCTGGCAGGCGCCTGCCGCGATCACCTGCTGGGCGTGCGATTCGTCGACGGCCGGGGCCGCGTGATGAAGAACGGCGGGCGGGTGATGAAGAACGTCACCGGCCTGGATCTGTCCAAGCTGCTGGCCGGATCATACGGCACCTTGGCCGTGCTGGCCGAGGTGGTGCTGAAGACCCTGCCGCTGCTGCCCGCCCGCACCACGCTGTCTTTTCCCGGCGTGACCGAGGACATTGCCCTGCGCATCTTCACGACAGCTTTGTCCACCCCCTTCGAGGTCTCGGGCGCGGCCCATGTCGGCGGCACGGTCTATCTGCGCATCGAAGGGCTGGAAGGCCAGCTTGCCTATCGCCGCGACCGTCTGCTGGCGCTTCTGGCGGACCACCGCCCCGAGGTTCTGGACGATGCCCCTTGGCAAGCCATCCGCGACGTGGCGCATTTCGCCGGCGGCGGCCCGCTGTGGCGAATCCTGTGCAAGCCCAGTGATGCGCCCGGCCTTTGCGACGGGCTGCGAGCGATGGGCGGGGACTGCTCGCTGGATTGGGGCGGCGGCCTGATCTGGTATCGCGGCCCCGGCAACCCGCGTGCCCTTGCCCCCCATGCCACGCTGGTCCGCCGCGAAGGCGCGGAAGGTCCGGCCTTCCCGCCGCTGGCCCCCGCCGTCGCGCGCCTGCAGGACGGGCTGCGGCGCAGCTTCGACCCGGCGGGCATCCTCAACCCCGGCCTGATGGACGCCTGACATGCAGACCACCTTCACCGCCCAGCAACTGGCCGATCCCCTGACCGCGCGGTCGAACGAGATCCTGCGCACCTGCGTCCATTGCGGCTTCTGCACGGCGACCTGTCCTACCTACAAGGTGCTGGGGGACGAGTTGGACAGCCCGCGCGGGCGCATCTACCTCATCAAGGACATGCTGGAAAACAGCCGCGTGCCCGATGCGAAGACCGTCCAGCATATCGACCGCTGCCTGTCCTGCCTGTCCTGCATGACGACCTGTCCGTCGGGCGTGCATTACATGCACCTGGTCGATCACGCGCGGGAATATATCGAGGCGAACTATCGCCGCCCCCTGCCCGACCGGCTGCTGCGCTGGATGCTGGCGAAGATCCTGCCCTATCCCGGACGCTTCCGGCTGGCGCTGCGCGGCGCGAAACTGGGCCGTCCCTTCCGCCGCCTGCTGCCCGACCCCCGGCTGCGCGCGATGCTGGACATGGCCCCCCGCGACATCCCGCCGCCCAGCCTGAACGACCGCCCCCAGGTCTTCGCGGCCCAAGGCGCCCGCCGCAGGCGGGTGGCGCTGCTGGTGGGCTGCGCGCAGCGGGCGCTGAACACCGACATCAACGACGCCACCATCCGCCTGCTGCGCCGCCACGGCTGCGAGGTGGTGATCCCCAAGGACCTCGGCTGCTGCGGCGCGCTGACCCATCACATGGGCCGCACCGACGAAAGCCATGCCATGGCCGCGGCCAACATCCGCGCGGTCATGGCCGAGGTGAACGGCGGCGGCCTGGACGCGGTGGTCATCAACACCTCGGGCTGCGGGACCACGGTCAAGGACTATGGCCACATGTTCGCGGGCGATCCGCTGGAAGCCGACGCGGCGCGCGTCGCGGCCTTGGCAAAGGACATCACCGAGGTCATGGCCGACCTGGGCCTGCAGGACGCAACCCACGCCGCCCCCCTGCGCGTCGGCTATCACGCCGCCTGTTCGCTGCAGCACGGGCAGCAGATCAAGGCCACGCCCAAGGAACTGCTGGCCGATGCCGGCTTCACCGTGCTGGAGCCGAAGGACAGCCATATCTGCTGCGGATCGGCCGGAACCTATAACCTGATGCAGCCCGCCATCAGCGCCGAGTTGAAGGCCCGCAAGGTCTCCACACTGGAGGCTATCCGTCCCCAGGTCATCAGCGCCGGCAATATCGGCTGCATGATGCAGATCGGGTCCGGCACGGGCGTTCCGGTCGTCCACACCGCCGAACTGCTGGACTGGGCCACCGGCGGGCCCAGGCCGCGGGCGCTGTCCGAGGCCCTTGCCTAGGGCCGGGTTCTGGCGCTTGGCCGACCATTGTGGCAAGAGGCGGATCGCCGCGCCCCGACGCCGGGCATGACAAGCCGCCGCCGCGTCCGGGCAAGACCCGCCTGAAGGAATCACCCGATGCTGCGCCAGTTCTTTTCCTATTACCGTCCCTTCATGGGGCTGTTCTGGCTGGATTTCGGCTGCGCGGTGCTGTCGGGCCTGCTGGAACTGGCCTTCCCGCTGGCCGTCACGGCTTTCATCGACCACCTGCTGCCGCAGGGTGACTGGACGCTGACCGTTGCCGCCGCCGCGGGCCTTCTGGTGCTTTATGCCGTCAATGCGGGCCTGCTGACGGTGGTGATCTATTGGGGCCACAAGCTGGGCATCAACATCGAGACCGAAATGCGCGCCCGTGCCTTCGACCACCTGACGCGGCTGTCCTGGCGGTGGTACGACCGGGCGCGCACCGGCAAGCTGGTCGCCCGCGTGACCCGCGACCTGGAAGAAATCGGAGAGGTCGCCCATCACGGCCCCGAGGACGCCTTCATCGCCATCATGACCTTCGTGGGCGCCTTCGCGCTGATGTTCTGGGTCAACCCGCAGCTTGCCGTGATCGTGGCGCTGATCGTGCCGGCGATGCTGGCCATCGTGATCGTCTATGGCGGACGCATGACCCAGACCTGGCGCGCCATTTATTCCCGCGTGGGCGATTTCAATGTCCGGCTCGAGGAAACCCTGGGCGGCGTCCGCGTTGTGCAGGCCTTCGGCAACGAGGCGCATGAGAACCACCTGTTCGCCGCCGACAACGCCCGCTACCGCCAGGCCAAGCTGGACGCCTATCGCGTGATGGCGGCGTCGAACGCGCTGCAATACATGGGCCTGCGCCTGGTGCAGGTGGTCGTCATGGTGGTGGGCGCGGGCTTCGTGCTGTCGGGCGACCTGACCACCGGCGGCTTCGTGGGCTTCCTGTTGCTGGTCGGCGTCTTCTATCGCCCGCTGGAAAAGATCGCCGCCGTGATCGAGACCTATCCGCGCGGCATCGCGGGCTTCCGCCGTTACCAGGAACTGCTGGCAACCGAGCCCGAGATCTCTGACGCTCCCGACGCCGTCGAGGCCCCCGCCCTGCGCGGCGACATCCGCTTCGAGAATGTGGGCTTTTCCTATGACGCGGGCCGCCCCATCCTGGACGGGATCGACCTGACCGTGAAGGCGGGGGAAACCGTGGCCTTCGTCGGCCCCTCTGGCGCGGGCAAGACGACACTGCTGGCGCTGCTGCCGCGGTTCTACGAGCCGACCGCCGGCCGGATCACGGTGGACGGGCTGCCCCTGCCCGCCCTGCGGCTGAACAGCCTGCGCCGCCAGATCGGGCTGGTCAGCCAGGACGTGTTCCTGTTCGGCGGCACCCTGCGCGAAAACATCGGCTATGGCCGCCTTGGCGCGACCGACGACGAGATCCGGCAGGCCGCCGCGCGCGCGCAGCTGACCCAGATGATCGAAGGGCTGCCCGACGGGCTGGATACGGTCGTGGGCGAACGCGGCGTGATGCTGTCGGGCGGGCAGAAGCAGCGCGTGGCCATCGCCCGCGCCTTCCTGAAGAACCCGCCGATCCTGATCCTGGACGAGGCGACAAGTGCCTTGGACAGCCAGACCGAACGGGAAATCCAGCAGGCCCTGGACGCGCTTGCCGTGGGCCGCACCACGCTGGTCATCGCCCACCGCCTGGGCACGATCCGCAACGCCCATCGCATCGTGGTCATGCAGGCGGGCAGGATTGCGGAAATCGGCAGCCATGCGGACCTGATTGCAAAAGGCGGGATCTATGCGGGCCTGGCGGCCTGAAGGAACGGGCACCCGTTTGCGGCAAATAGCGGCAGGGGACGACGAATTTCATCCGGTCCGCAGAAAAGTGTTAATCTTTCGTTAATGATAGGGCATATTTCCCTTCGCGTGCGCAGGTGCCTTTCGATCACCTAGTCATGGTTTTCTTGTTCAAGTGGTATGGAGTGGTTCATGAATACATCCTTGAAGGCTGCCGCATTCCTTTTCCTCACGACCCTTGGCGTGGCACCGGCTGTCGAGGCGGCGACAGTCGCGTCGGTGGACGCGTCCTGGCTGCAGGCACGGGGGTTCCTTTACGAGATCGAGACTGCGGGGAACTACACGCTCGACTTTTCGGGTGAGGGACGCTGGCCGATCGCCCCGGATTTCCTGGGAACGGCCGCCTATGCCTTTGCCGAGTTCGACGGTGGCATCGACGAGTTCTTCGACAGCGTGACGATGGGCATGACCTTCGTCGCCTTCGACGGGCTGTCCATCAACCTTGGCTTTCTGGATGCCGGGGTCGACTTCGCCGCCGGGATCATCGCGCTTGGCGGCGACGCCACGCTCAGCCTGAACCGGGTCGATGATCCTGCGCCCGTTCCCCTGCCGGGAACCCTGCCGCTTCTGGCGGCCTCGATCGGGTCCGCCCTCTTCCTGCGGCGGCGCAACACGGCCTGAACACCCGATCCGCCAGACAAGCCAAAGGCCGGGTTGCACTTCGCATCCCGGCCTTTTTTAACGGCCGGGGCAGGCAAGGCGGCATCAGCCCCAATAGGCGGCGGCCATGAAGTCCTTGCGGTCGATGCCGCGGGCGATCAGGTGCTGCCGGGCAAGCCGGGCCTGGCCTGCCTCGCCCGCGAACCAGACATGGCTGCCTTGCTCCAACCGGGCCTCGGCCAGGGCAGCCAGCAGATCGCCGCAAGGCGTCACCCGCGGATCGGCGGCCAGGGGACCAAGGTCGCGCAGATCGGCCCGGACATGGGCTGAAACCTGACCCCGCGCCAGGTCTAGCATCCGCGCGATGGCAGGAAGCGCGGTTTCGTCGCCAAACAGGTGCAGCCGGTCGGCATCCGGGCACCAGCCGCCCCCAGGACCGATGATGCCCACCTCGGCCCCTTCGGGACCGGACAAGGCCCAGTCGCAGGTCGGGCTGCCCGCGTGGCGGAAGATGTCGAAATCCAGCCAGTCGGCGGCCTGTTCCGCCACGGTATAGACCGGCCGGTGCAAGGCATCCGCGCCCGTCGGCCATTCCGTGCGCCCCGAGGCGCCAATGCGCGGCCAAAGGGCTGCCCGTCCCGCAGGCGGCAGCAAAAGGCGGAAATGAAGGCTGCCCGTGCCGAAACGCGCGGCATCGGGACCGGCCAATCGAACCCGGATAAAGCCCGGGCTGCGCTGCCTGACCGATGCCACCCGCATCAAGGACAGCCCCGGCGCAAGGGCGCCGGCATCCACCCGGTCCCATTGAACGTCCAGCCCGGCTTCCGCGAACAGTTCGGTGGCGCTGTCCTGTAGGCTGCCGATCAGCCGCGATTCGGGCGCAGACAATTCGACGCGCACGTCATCGTCCCCCGGGATCAGCCGCAGCTCGCACCCCCAGACGAACAGGCTCAGCGCATCGGCGGTTTCTTCCAAGGGCACGTCCCAGGCCACGGCCCGCGCCTTCAGCGCAGCAGCCGCCGCGCCCGAGGCCCGGGGGATGATGCCAAAGTTCCGATGGGTACGCAGATGCGACATGACGCAGGCCTTTCCCTGATCGTGATGTGGATATAGTAAAGACATTCAGTCAACAATATGAAACACGGCTGCCCCGGCCGGATTTCCGGGGAAGATGAAAGGCGCGGGATGAGCTTTCTTCACAGGATGACCTGCCGGACCGAAGGGATCCATGCGACGCTGCCGGTCCGCTGGCGCAGCCTGGACGGGATGGTCGGGGTATTCTGGCAGGCGCGTGGCGAAGCCGGCGCCCGCGGCTATTACCTGTCGCCCGACCCGCGCATCGTGTTCTTCTTCAACGACGTGTCGTCCCATATCCGCGTTTCCAACCGCGAGGATGGAATACCCGGTCACGCCCGGCCGATGATGCGGGCGCTGTACGTCCCGCCGGGCGTCCCGCTGTGGTCCAGCTTCGCCGGGGCGCACCATTTCTCTCACCTGGATCTGCACCTTCACCGCGACCGGCTTCTGCGGCTGCTGTCCCCGTCCTTGGGAACGTCCGAGGCGCTGTCCGTCCTGAACCGTCCGGTCGAGACCGGGGATGCCGCCCCCCTTTCCGCCCTGGCCGATCTGCTGGTAGCCGAGGTTTCCCAACCCCGCCATCACCCCGTCTTTGCGGAAAGCCTGGTGGGCAGCATTGCCACGGCCCTGCTTGACCTGCCGGTGGAAGGTGGCGACCCTGTCTCGGGCGGGCTGACGCCGGCGCAGATGCGCCGGCTGACCGGCGCGCTGACGGCGCGGCAGGACCGGCGCATGACCGTGGCCGAGATGGCTGCCACGGTGGGCCTTTCCGAAAGCTGGTTCGCCGCCGTCTTCAAGCAGACCACCGGCCAGACGCCCCTGCAATGGCAGCTTGCGCAAAGGATCGTCCAGGCCAAGCGCCTGCTTCTGGAAAGCGACCTGACCGTGGCCGAGGTCGCGGCACAGCTTGGCTTTTCCGACCAGGCGCACCTGACCCGCGCCTTCCGCCAGATCGCGGGCGAGACACCCGCCGCATGGCGGCGGATGCAGATGGCAGGATGACATGGACTACCAGGTGCGGCGCAGGGTGACCGCGACCTCGCGGCCGGGGTTGTAGGTGATCGACCCGCCGGCAGCCTCGCGGTGCTTTTCATCCAGCAGGTTCGTCACGTTGACGGCCAGTGTGGTGTCGCTTGTCACGTCATAGCTGTAGGCAGCATCGACCAGGACGGCGGCTTCGCTTTTCACAAGATTGTCGTCGCCACCGAAGGCGGTGCCCTTGTAGCGGGCCCCGATCCCGAAGGTCATGTCTCCACGCGCGCCCTCGCCAGCCAGCGTGTAGTCTAGCCACACCGAAGCCAAGTGTTTGGGAACGTTGCCCAGGCTGTTGCCCTGGTTGGGTGACAGACGGTCCGTGATTTCGGTATCCGTATAGGAATAGGCCGCGATCACCTCAAGCTCGTCTGTCAGTTCGGCGCGTGCTTCAAGCTCTAGCCCGCGGGCGCGGATTTCACCGATGGTCCGCGGAATCGGGGGGCTGGTGCTGGAATCGGTACGAGTGATGTTCGTCTTGCGCAGGTCATAGACGGCGGCCGTGAACAGGGCATTCATGCCTGCCGGACGATACTTCATCCCCACCTCGAACTGCTCGCCTTCTTCCGGCTCGACCGTCAGGGCGGCCGGCAGGACCGATTCGGCATAGCTGGCATAGGTGGAAAGGTCCGGGGTGATCTTCCAGGTCAGGCCAAGGCTGGTCGTGGTCTTGCTGAAATCGCCTCTGGTGTCCGATCCCGCCAGCCGGTTGGTCTGCTGCCCGTCGATCCAGTCGTGACGCAGCCCGACATTTGCGATGAACCGGTCCGAGAAGGTCAATTCTTCCTGAAGGTAAAGGCTCTTGACGGTCGAGCTTGTTGCCTGGTCCGTGATGACCGGGATCAGCGACAGGTCGATGTCGCCGATATAGCGCGGATATTCCCAGTCGTAGTTCAGGTCCGCAGGATAAGGATAAAGAACCGTTTCTCCCACTCCGTCGCCATCGAAGTCGTAGGCCACGTTGTTCGCATATCGTGTCACGTTGTCGGATTTGGTCCGTTGGTAGCTTAGGCCGACTACAGTGCGGCTTCCGGCCCAGCCCAGTTGGGTGTCGTATTGGAGATTGGCGTCGGCATCAATTTCCTCGCCCGATCCTTCGCTTGCGAACAACTCGCGGCGTGCGACAGTAGGTCCGGCAAGGCCCGCCACATAGGCATAGCCAAAGCCGCGATCCTCATCCTGGTAGCGTGCCTTGGCATTGACCTTCAGGCCCCCGCCGAAGTCGTGGTCCAGGATGGCGGTGACGGCGTTGCGTTCGTTCGTCACCGAATCGAAATCTGGTTCCCCGAAGAACACATCGCGCCCAAAATCGGTGCCCAGCGGCCAACCCGATCCCGTGGATCCCTTCCGTTCCAGATGATCGACCACGACACTGAGCGTTGTCTGGTCGCTTGGCCGCCAGCTCAGCCCGCCCATGACCAGCGTGGCGTCGTCGCGGCTGTAGTCCAGTTCCTTTTCGGAATCCTGCACCCGCGCCGTCAGGCGATAGGACAAGGTCCCGTCCGGTGTCAGCGTGTTGCCGAAGTCCAGGCCCGCCTCGGCGTGGCCGTGGGATCCACCTGTCACATAGGCTTGCCCGAAGCGTTCGCCGCGGGGCAGTTTCGTGACATAGTTGACGATGCCGCCCGGTTCGGAGGGACCGTTGACCGAGGAATTGCCGCCCTTGACGATCTCGACCCGCTCATAGGCGAAGGCATCCTCGCGGATCCCGCCGAAAGCCTTCTGCAGCGGCAGGCCGTCACGATAGACCGAGGCGTCGAAACCTCGCAGCTTATAGTAGTCGAACCGGTCATCGCCGCCATAGAAGTCCGTCGCGACGCCGGTGGTATAGCGCAGGACCTCCTCGGCCGTCCGTGCGCCGCGTTGTTCGATCTCGCGGGATGTCACGACCGACACCGACGCAGGGGTGTCGAGAATCGGCGTCACCAGCTTGCTGCCCGCGGTGGTGGAATAGGCAACGACGCTGTCCGCGTCATTGTCACCCGCCCCCTCCAGGGTGATCGGTGCAAGAACCGTCACGTCCTGGCTTGCCTCTTGCGCCAGAAGGTTGGCCGGAGCCAGAGCGGTGCAGCCTAGAAGCAAGGCGGTCAGATAGCGGTGCCTGGCTGTTCCGGCAGTCTTGTTGATGGCCATGGGTCGTGTTCCACAGTGTTACAGGGCAAAGATGCTGGCCGCCCGCGCGGGATGAAGTTGCGCCGGATGGCTTGCTGATGGATGGACTGGCCTGGTCACGGCAATAAGCAGCCAGGCAGCGACAAAGCGCCTCTAGGACGGATGCCCCGCGCCTGTATTGTATAATCCTACTTTTTTTGTCAGAAGCTATGGGAAATAGCCGCCCACGCCGCACGGCCCGGTCCCGCGACCTTGACGAGGCAGCCCCGCATTGCGCAATCCGCATCTGACAGCGACTGGAGATCCCATGCAAAGTCCTCTTCGCGCGCTTGCCGCCTTGCTGGCCTGGATTTTGGCCGCGGGTGCCGTCCAGGCGCAGGAAGCTGCCTTTCCCCTCACCATTCCCCATGCCTTCGGGACGACCACGATCCCTGAAAGGCCGCAGCGGGTGGCGACCGTCAATTCCGGCAACCACGAGGTTCCTCTGGCGCTTGGCGTGGTGCCGGTGGGCATGGCCGCAGCGAACTACGGCGATGACGACGGCGATGGCGTCCTGCCCTGGGTGGCCGAGCGTCTTGAGGAACTGGGCGCCGAGACGCCGGCGCTTTTCGATGAAGGCGACGGGATCGACTTCGAGGCGGTCGCGGCCTCGCAGCCCGACGTGATCCTTGCCGCCTATTCCGGGCTTACGCAGGCGGACTACGACACGCTGAGCCAGATCGCGCCGGTGGTGGCCTATCCTGACAGCGCCTGGACCACCGAATGGCGCCAGATGATCCGCATGAACAGCGCGGGCATGGGCATGGCAGCCGAGGGCGAGGCGCTGATCGACCGGATGGAGGCGCAGATCGCCGATACCGTCGCCAAGCATCCGCAGCTGCATGGCAAGACGGCGATGTTCGTGACCCATCTGGACAGCACGAACCTGTCGGTCGTCAATTTCTACAGCGCCAATGACACGCGGGTGAAGTTCTTCGCCGACCTGGGCCTGTCCATGCCCCGCAGCGTCACCGAGGCGACCCAGCCCGGACAGTTCTTCGGTTCCGTCAGCGCCGAGCGGATCGACGCCTTTGACGATGTGGACATTGTCGTGACCTATGGCGGCGACCTGCTGCTTCAGGCGATGAAGGCCGATCCCCTGATGGCCCATATGCCCGCCGTCGCAAACGAGGCCATCGTCCTGCTGGGCAACGATCCCCTGGGAAACGCGGCCAATCCCACGCCGCTGTCGCTGCCCTGGGTGCTTGACGATTACGCAGCCCTTCTGGCCGAGGCCGCGCGGAAGGCCGAATGATCGACGCTGCCGCCCCTGCCCCGCGCCACGCCGCGCCGCGCGTCCTGTGGCTGGGCGTCCTGATGGCGGTGCTGGTCCTGCTGGCCGCGCTGTCGGTCGCGATCGGCACGCGAGAGGTCGGGCTGGACGACATCGCCGCGGCCCTGCGGGGCCAGGCCGACACGATCGAACAGGCCGCCGTGGCCGCGCGCATCCCGCGCACGGTGCTGGCGGCACTGGCGGGGGCGTCGCTGGGCATGGCGGGCGCGATCATGCAGGGCGTGACGCGCAATCCCCTGGCCGATCCGGGCATCCTGGGGGTGAACCTGGGGGCATCGCTGGCCATCGCGGTGGCGGTCGCCTGGTTCGGCATCGCCTCGGCCCAGGCCTTCATCTGGGTCGCGATCCTGGGCGCGGGGGGAACTGCGGTCTTTGTTTATGCGGTCGGATCATTGGGACGGGGCGGACCGACCCCGCTGAAGCTGGCGCTTGCGGGCATGGCGACATCGGTCGCGTTTTCGTCGCTGGTGGTGGCGGTGATGCTGTCGCGGGGCGACATCGCGGGCGGATTGCAGGCCTGGCAGATCGGCGGCGTGGGCGGGGCGACCTTTGCCCGCATGGTCCACGTTCTGCCCTTCCTGGCCCTTGGCCTTGCCATCGGCCTCGGCTCGGCCCGCAAGCTGAACTCGCTGGCTTTGGGGGACGACATGGCGGCGGGCCTGGGCGAGCGGGTGGCGGTCGTGCGCGCCATAGCCTCGCTGGGGGCAATCCTGCTCTGCGGTGCCACCACCGCGATCTGCGGACCGATCGGCTTCGTGGGGCTGGTGGTGCCGCATCTGTGCCGGCTGCTGGTCGGGGTCGATCACCGCTGGCTGCTGCCCTTTTCCGCGTTTGCGGGCGCTGCGCTGCTGGTCGGGTCCGACATCCTGGGCCGCATCCTGGCCCGCCCCTCGGAACTGGACGTGGGCATCGTCACAGCCTTTATCGGCGCGCCCTTCTTCATCTGGATCTTGCGCCATGCGTGGGTGAAGGAGCTATGAGCACCGCAGCCCTGATCGCCGCAGGCCGCAGGCGCCGCGCCCTGCGCCGCAGCCACGTTCTTTGTGGCGGGCTGGCCCTGCTGCTGGCGGGGTTCGCGCTGACGCTGATGGTTGGCCAATCTTTCGTGCCACCTGCCGATGTCCTGCGCGTCCTGGCGGGACAGGACGTGGCCGGCGCGTCGTTCACCGTGGGGCAGTTGCGCCTGCCCCGGGCCGTGCTGGCGATCCTGGCGGGCCTGTCCTTCGGGCTGGGCGGGGCGGCCTTCCAGATCATGCTGCGCAATCCCCTGGCCAGCCCCGACATCATCGGCATAAGCCGGGGCGCCAGCGCTGCGGCGGTTGTGGCCATCGTGGTCCTGGGACTGGACGGCCCGATGGTGTCGGTGCTTGCGGTGATCGCGGGCCTGGGCGTGGCCCTGGCCATCTATGCCCTGTCCTTTCGGGGCGGCGTGGCTGGGACGCGGCTGATCCTGGTAGGCATCGGGATCTCGGCCATGCTGGACAGCATTGTCGCCTTTGTCCTGTCCCGTGCGCCGTCCTGGGACCTGGCCGAGGCGATGCGGTGGCTGACCGGCAGCGTGAACGGGGCGCAACTGTCCCAGGCCCTGCCGCTGCTGGTGTCGCTGGCCGTCTTTGGCGGGCTGCTGGTCAGCCGCGCCCGCGATCTTGAATCGCTTCGGTTGGGTGACGATGCTGCCGCCGCGCTTGGCACGAATGTTCCCCTGACGCGGGTGCTGGTGGTGGTCGCGGCCGTGGGGCTGATCGCGGTCGCTACCGCTGTGACCGGGCCGGTTGCCTTTGTGGCCTTCCTGTCCGGCCCCATTGCCGCGCGGATCCTGGGGCCCAATGGATCGGTGCTGATCCCGGCCGGCTTGGTTGGCGCGGTTCTGGTGCTGGGTGGCGATTATATCGGCCAGTTCCTGCTGCCCGCGCGCTTCCCCGTCGGAGTCGTCACCGGCGCCCTGGGCGCGCCTTATCTGCTTTACCTGATCATGCGGGCGAACCGCGCCGGAGACTCGATGTGACCAGCCATTCCCTGACCGTCGAGGGCCTTTTCGCAGGCTATGGCGACCGGCTGATCCTGCGGGGTCTGGATCTGGCCGTGCTGCCGGGCCGCATCACCGCGATCGTCGGCGCCAACGCCTGCGGTAAATCGACGCTGCTGCGGTCCATGTCGCGGCTGCTGGTGCCGCGCGCGGGCCGTGTCCTGCTGGATGGCAAGGCGATTCACCGCATGTCGCCGCGTCGCGTCGCGCAGGTGATGGGCCTTTTGCCGCAGTCCCCCATCGCCCCCGAAGGCATCACCGTGGCCGATCTGGTCAGCCGGGGCCGCCATCCGCATCATGGCATCCTGTCCCGCTGGTCGCGAGCGGATGACGAGGCCGTGGCCCAGGCGCTTGATGCGACAGGAACGCAGGAGCTGGCCGAACGCGCGGTGGATGAACTGTCCGGCGGGCAGCGCCAGCGGGTCTGGATCGCCATGGCCCTGGCCCAGCAGACGGACCTTTTGCTGCTGGACGAGCCCACCACCTTCCTGGACATCAGCCACCAGATCGAGGTCCTGGACCTGCTGACCGACCTGAACCACCGACGCGGCACGACAGTCGTGATGGTGCTGCACGACCTGAACCTGGCCGCGCGCTATGCCGATCACCTGGTTGCGATGGCGGGTGGCAACCTTTACGCCCAGGGCACGCCGGATCATGTGCTGACCGAGGAGATGGTGCGCGCCGTCTTCGGGCTCGATAGCCGGATCATCGCGGACCCGACCTCGGGCCGGCCGATGATGCTGCCCATCGGCCGGCACCGGATGGCGGCGGAATAAGGGCGAGCCGCTTTCGGTGCTGCGGACCTCTGCCACGGGGGAAGCAGGCGCGGGATAAATCTTTCCACCGTGCCCGCCAAGTCTGGCAACCAATCTGGGGTGGGATCGGTTTTGCGGTGGTTCCCTTCGCTGCAAGGGGAAGGGGAAAGGCTTTTCATGACCGCACAGCAGGTGCTTGCCTTCGCCATCGTCGGCGTGATGATGGTGTTGTTCATCTGGGGCAGGCTTCGATACGACGTGGTGGCCATGCTGGCCCTGCTGGCATCGCTGCTGGCGGGAACCGTTTCCCCCGACCATGCCTTTGCGGGCTTTTCCGACGACATCGTCATCATCGTGGGCAGCGCCCTTGTGGTCAGCGCCGCCGTGTCACGGTCCGGCATCATCGAGGCGGTGCTACGGTGGCTGGTACGCAAGTTGACCACGATGGGGGTGCAGCTTCTGGTGCTGGTCGGCACGGTCACGCTGCTGTCTTCGCTGGTCAAGAACATCGGCGCGCTTGCCATGCTGATGCCCGCCGCGCTGAAGATGGCACGCAAGTCGGGGCAGTCGCCGTCGCTTTACCTGATGCCGATGTCCTTCGGGTCGCTTCTGGGCGGGCTGATCACCCTTGTCGGCACCTCGCCCAACATCATCGTCTCGGGCGTCAGGCAGGAAATGACGGGCCAGCCCTTCCGCATGTTCGACTTTGCCCCGGTAGGGCTGGGCCTGTCGGCGGTGGGCGTCACCTTCCTGATGTTCGCATGGCGGCTGCTGCCGTCGGACCGCCGCGCCACCGCCTCCCTGGGCGAGGCCGTGAAGATCAGCGACTACAACACCGAGGCCACGGTGCCGGAAAGATCCGCCGCCGCCGGCCGCACGATCGGCGCCCTGATCGGCATGGCGGACGGAGAGATCACCGTGACCGGTCTGATCCGGGGCGGGGAACGGCGCAAGGTCGTCTTGTTCGACACCGTGATCGAGGAAGGCGACATCCTGCTGCTGCGGGGCGAGCCCGACGGGCTGGAACGCGCGGTCGCCAAGGGCGGACTGGCCATGACGCGGCATGACACGGCGTCCCGGCTGGAGCTGCCCGCCAGCAAGATCGGCGTGATCGAGGCGGTGACAACCGTCACCTCCAGCCTGGTGGGGAAAAGCGTGGGCAGCATCCGGCTGTTCGACGAACAGGGCATCAGCCTTCTGGCCGTGTCCCGATCCGGCCACCGCATGACCGAGAGGCTGTCCCAGACCCGGCTGCAGGCCGGCGACGTGCTGCTGCTGCAGGGCCCGGTCGAGATCCTGCCCGAACGCATCCGCAGCTTGGGCCTGTTGCCGCTGGCCGAACGAAGCCTGCGCATCGGCAGCGTCCGCAAGGAACTGATGCCGATCCTGATCCTGGGGACGGCCATGGGCCTGACCGCCGCAGGCATCCTGCCCGTGGCCATCGCCTTTTTCGGGGCGGCGGTGCTGATGATCCTGTCGGGCGCGATCAGCCCCGAAGGCGCCTATGACGCGGTGGAATGGCCGCTGCTGATCATGCTGGGGTCGCTGATCCCCGTCAGCGAGGCCTTGCAGACCACCGGCGGCACCGACCTGATCGGCGCCTGGCTGTCCGATGTCGCGACCGGCCTGCCGGTCTGGGGGGCGGTGGCGCTGATCATGGTGGCGGCCATGGCGGTGACGCCCTTCCTGAACAACGCGGCAACGGTGTTGGTCATGGCCCCCATCGCCGTGACCTTTGCCGGCACGTTGGGCTATGCCCCCGAAGCCTTCCTGATGGCCGTGGCCGTGGGCGCGGGCTGCGATTTCCTGACGCCCATCGGTCACCAGTGCAACACGCTGGTGATGGGACCGGGGGGATACCGCTTCAGCGACTATCCCCGTCTTGGCCTGCCCTTGTCGATCCTGGTCGTGCTGACCGGGGTGCCGCTGATCCTGGCCGTCTGGCCCGTCTGATCAGCGCGCGTGCTGAGTCCGGCGCGGCGCCTCGCGCTTGGCGATGCGCAGGACGGTATAGCCAGCGATGCCGGATACCAGCGAACCCAGCAGGATGCCGATCTTGGCCTCGTCCTGCAGCAGCACCTGGTCGAAGGCCAGGATCGAGATGAACAGGCTCATGGTGAAGCCGATCCCGCACAGAAGCGCGGTCCCGAACATCTGCATCCAGCTTGCGCCGGCAGGCAGATCCGCCCAATCAAGCCGCACCAGCATGCCCACCGCGCCGAAGATGCCCACGACCTTGCCAAGGGCCAGGCCCATCGCGACGCCCAGCGTGACCGGCGCCAGCAGCGCCTCGGCTCCGACGCCGGCAAAGCTGACGCCTGCATTGGCAAAGCCGAATACCGGGATGATCAGATAGGCCACCGGCGCGATCAGCGCATGTTCCAGCCGGTGCAGCGGGCTTTCGGCCGGGCGCGCCTCGGGCGTGGCGGGCGTGCGCTTCAGCGGGATCGTCAGCGCCAGCAGCACGCCCGCGATGGTGGCGTGGATGCCGGACCGCCAGACGAAGAACCACAGGACGGCGCCAAGCAGCAGATAGGGCCACAGCCGCATCACCCCCGACTGGTTCAGCCCCACCAGGGCCATCAGGATCAGCGCGGCGATCGCCAGGTCCGCGGGCGACAGGCCGCTGGTGTAGAACAGGCCGATCACCACGACTGCGCCCAGGTCGTCGATGATCGCAAGGGCCGCCAGGAACACCTTGAGCGAGGTCGGCACCCGCGACCCAAGAAGCGAGATCACCCCAAGCGCGAAGGCGATGTCGGTGGCAGACGGGATGGCCCAGCCATGCGTGGCGCCCGTGCCCGCCGTGAAGAACAGATAAACAAGCGCGGGAACCGCCATGCCCGCTGCCGCGGCGACCCCGGGCAGGATCCGGCGCGGCCAGGACGATAGGTGGCCGTCCACCATCTCTCGCTTGATTTCAAGCCCGACCATCAGGAAGAACAGCGCCATCAGCGCGTCGTTGATCCAGTGCTGCAGGGACAGCGGCCCCAGATAGACGTGGAGCGCGTGGAAATAGGCCTCGGACCAGGGGGAATTGGCGACGATCAGCGCCAGGACGGCCGATCCCATCAACAGGATGCCCCCCGACGATTCGCTGTCCAGGAACCTGCGGATGGTGTTTTGAATGCGGCCTGCCAATGCACGGTCCCCCTTGTCAGAAACGGTTCAACCGGTCTCCGTATTCAGGGGTCGTCCCTGGGCGCACGCAGGACACGCCATTCGGCGGGATATTATTCAGCAAGGCCCGAGGATCAAGGGCTTTGCGGATGTTCACGGATTTCCCGCAGCCATTCGCGCCAGATCGCCACCAGCAGGGCCATCAGCACCGGGCCCACGAACAGGCCGACGATGCCCATCGTCTTGACGCCGCCCACCAGCCCGAAGAACGTCGGCAGGAAGGGCATCTTGACCGGCCCGCCGACCAGAACGGGCCGGATCGTCTTGTCCACGATGAACAGCTCGACCGAGCCCCAGAGGAACAACAGCACTCCTGCCAGCGGCGACCCGCTTGCCACCAGATAGATCGAGACCAGCGTGAAGGACAACGGCGCGCCCCCCGGGATCAGCGCCATGATCCCCGTGATGACCCCCAGCGTCACCGGCGAGGGCACGCCCGCGATCCAGTAGGCGATGCCCAGGATGACCCCCTCGCCGATGGCGATCAGGGTCATGCCGGTGACGGTGGCGCTGATCGTCAGCGGCACCACGCGCGACAGCCGTTCCCATCGGCGGGGCAGGATGCGCGCCCCCACGATGTCGATCTGGCCCGCGATCTTGTGCCCGTCGCGATAGAACACGAACAGCGCGATCAGCATGAACAGAAGGTTCAGCGCCAGGTGGAAGGCGATGTTCCCCGCCGCCAGGACGCTGCGATAGATCGAGGCGATGGTGTTGCCGCTGGTCAGTTGCACCAGTTCCGCGATCGCGCCGGGCTGGCCGACATGACGGGACCATTGTTCGTCGATCCAGTCGCCGATCCGGGGCAGGGCGGTCATCCATTCGGGCGCGGGCGCGCCATTGGCATTCACCTCGAACACCCAATAGATCCATTGCTGCAATTCGCGAAAGGCGTAAAGCAGCGCCATGGTGATCGGAACCACCAGGAACAGCACGATCACCAGCACGAACAGCGCTGCCGTGGTGGTGCGGTGGATGCCCAGGCCCCGCTGCACGCTGCGCGACAAGGGCCAGCTGGCAAAGGCGATGATCGTCGCGGCCAGCACCGGCACCAGGAAGCCGTGGAAGAAATAGATCGCGGCGGCGATGATGAAGACCAGCAGCCAGCGGGCGGCCGAGATGTCGCTGATCAGCGGAAAAGGCGTCGCCGGGTCGTCTTGCACCACCATCTGGGGGCGAGGCGTTGCCTGCTGTGGGTCGTTCATGCGCTCGCGCCTGCCTTTCGGTATTCCGCCTGCCATGACTGTTGCATTGTTGATCGCCGCGTCAACCCGTCTTTCGGACCTTGTGCTTGCGGGAATCTGTCGCATCGGCTAGCCACGGCGCCTTTCAATCCAAAAGGCCAAGGCCATGACCAGCAGCACCCTTGCGATCGATTTCGGCACCTCGAACACCGCCGTCACGATCCTTGATGCGGGCCGGGTCAGGCGCATCCCGGTCGAGGGGGCGTCCGACACCCTGCCCACCGCCGTGTTCTTTCCTGCGGGCGGCGGCGCCATGCGGATCGGCGAGGCCGCGGCGCAGGCGCTGATTGCGGGCGAGGAAGGCCGCTACATGCGGGCGCTGAAAAGCGTGCTGGGAACACCCCTGCTGCACGAATCGCGGCTGATCGCCGGAAGGCGGCGGACGCTGGCTGATGTGATCACGGCCTTCCTGGTGGCGCTGCGCCACAAGGCCGAGGCCGCCACGGGCCGGCCGCAGACCCGTGTCCTGTCCGGCCGCCCCGTCCATTTCCACCCCGATCCCGCCCGCGACGCGGCGGCCGAGGCCGACCTGCGCGCCTGCTATCACGCCGCAGGCTTCGACCATGCCGATTTCATGCCGGAACCCGAGGCCGCGGCCCTGGCCTGCCACGGCATGGGCACCGAGGGGCGGACGGGGCTGATCGTGGACATCGGCGGCGGCACCTCGGATTTCTCGGTTTACCGGGCCGAGCATGGACGGGTCCGGATCCTTGCCAGCCATGGCATCCGGCTGGGCGGCACGGATTTCGACCAGGCGATCTCGCTGTCCCATGCCATGCCCCTTCTGGGCCACGGAACCCAGTTGCGGCGAGAGATGGGGGCGGGCCTGCTGCCGGTGCCCAACGCGATCTATCTTGACCTGGCGACCTGGGCGCATATCCCCTTTGTCTATTCGCCCGAGAACCGCAGGCTGGCCCGGCAGATGGCCCGGCTTGCGGTCGATCCCGCGCGGATGGACCGGCTGGTGACGGTGCTGACGGACGAACTGGGCCACGACCTTGCCTTCGCCGTCGAACGCGGCAAGATCGCCGCCAACAAAGGTGGGGACGCCCGGATCGACATGGGCTTCATCCAGCCCCGCCTTGCCGCGCCCATCGACGGCGCCTCGCTGCAGGCGGCGCTGCGGGACTATCGCGCGGATCTTGGGGCGGCGGTGGCGCTGACGCTGGATCGGGCAGGCCTGGCCGCGCAGGATATCGGCGATGTCGTGCTGGTCGGCGGCTCCAGCCTGATGGGTCTGGTGACGGATCTGGTGGCGCAGAATCTTCCGGCGGCGCGGCTTCACCGATCCGAGGCATTCACCGCCGTGGGCGACGGTCTGGCTTTGGCCAGCAACGGGGAATAGCGTTCCTGCAAATGCGGCAAAGACAGGAAACACTGGTTTTTCCTGCCTGGCAAACTTGCATAAGGGGCGGCACTGAAGGATATCGTTCCTGACAAGGACGATGCCGCCCCGACGAAACAAGAGCCGATCCCATGAACAGCCAAGCCGAAACCCCTCTCGCTCCGGCGACATTGACGCATCTGCAACGCCTGGAAGCCGAAAGCATCCACATCATGCGCGAGGTGGTGGCGAATGCCGAAAACCCGGTGATGCTGTATTCAGTGGGCAAGGACTCGGCCTGCATGTTGCATCTGGCGCGCAAGGCCTTTTATCCCGCGCCGCCCCCTTTCCCGCTGCTGCATGTGGACACGACCTGGAAATTCCAGGCGATGTATGAATTGCGCGACCGGGCGGCCAAGGCCGCGGGCATGGATCTGATCGTCCACCAGAACCCCGAGGCCAAGGAACAGGGCATCAACCCCTTCGACCACGGCCCCCTTCACACCGATATGTGGAAGACCGAGGGGCTGAAGCAGGCGCTGACGAAATACAACTTCGACGTGGCCTTCGGCGGCGCGCGGCGCGACGAGGAAAAGTCCCGCGCCAAGGAACGGATCTTTTCCTTCCGTTCGGCCAACCATCGCTGGGATCCCAAGAACCAGCGGCCCGAACTGTGGAAGCTGTACAACACCCGCAAGTCCAAGGACGAATCGATCCGCGTCTTCCCGCTGTCGAACTGGACCGAGCTGGACATCTGGCAATACATCCACCTCGAAAACATCGAGATCGTGCCGCTGTATTTCAGCGAACCGCGCCCGGTCGTGGAACGCGACGGGCTGCTGATCATGGTCGATGACGACCGCTTCCCGCTGAATGGCGAAACCCCGCAGATGCGGTCGGTCCGCTTCCGCACGCTGGGCTGCTATCCCCTGACCGGCGCCGTCGAATCCAACGCCCGCACCCTGCCCGAGGTGATCCAGGAAATGCTGCTGACCACCACGTCCGAACGGCAGGGCCGGGCCATCGACAAGGATCAGGCCGCCTCCATGGAGAAGAAGAAGCAGGAAGGGTATTTCTGAGATGACCGCGCACACCCAGGATCCCGTATATGTGACCGATGCCCTGATATCGCAGGACATCGACGCCTATCTGCTGAAGCACCAGCACAAGACCATGCTGCGCTTCATCACCTGCGGATCGGTCGACGACGGCAAGTCCACGCTGATCGGCCGCCTGCTTTACGACAGCAAGATGATCTTCGAGGATCAGCTTGCGTCCCTGGAAGCCGACAGCAAGGTGTCGGGCACCCAGGGCGGAGAGATCGACTTTGCCCTGCTGGTCGACGGCCTGGCCGCCGAACGCGAACAGGGCATCACCATCGACGTGGCCTATCGCTTCTTCGCGACCGACAAGCGCAAGTTCATCGTGGCCGATACGCCGGGGCATGAACAATACACCCGCAACATGGTCACCGGCGCATCCACTGCCGATCTGGCCGTCATCCTGATCGACGCGCGCCAGGGCGTGCTGACCCAGACGCGTCGGCACAGCTATCTGGTGAACCTGCTGGGCATCAAGAACATCGTGCTGGCCGTCAACAAGATGGACCTTGTCGATTACTCGGCCGAACGCTTCTACGAGATCGTCAGCGATTACTCGCATTTCGCCAAGCAGATCGGCATGGACAGCTTCCTGCCCATCCCGATTTCAGGGCTGAAGGGCGACAATATCGTTTCCAGAAGCCCGGAAATGCCGTGGTACCAGGGGCCGACCCTTCTGGGCCATCTTGAGGAAGCGCCTGTCAGCGACACGGCCATGCAGGACGCGCCCTTCCGCATGGCGGTGCAATGGGTGAACCGCCCGCATCTGGATTTCCGCGGCTTCGCGGGCCAGATCAGCGCGGGCGCCGTTCATCCGGGCGATCCGGTGCGCGTCCTGCCCTCGGGCAAGACCACCACCGTCAAGTCCATCGTGACCTTCGACGGCGACCTGCACCAGGCCGTCGCCGGCCAGTCCGTCACCCTGACCTTCGCGGACGAGATAGACTGTTCGCGCGGCGACGTGATCGTGCGCGCCGACGCCCCCTGCGAGGTGGCCGATCAGTTCGAGGCGACCCTGGTCTGGATGGCCGAGCAGGAAATGCTGCCGGGCCGGCCCTATCTGCTGAAGATCGGCACCCAGACCGTCAGCGCCACCATCACCGAGCCGAAATACGAGGTGAACGTCAACACGATGGAGCATCTGGCCAGCAGGACGCTGGGCTTGAATGCCATCGGCGTGGTCAATATCTCGACCGACCGACCCGTGCCCTTTGAAGCCTATGCCGACAACCCGGACCTTGGCGGCTTCATCCTGATCGACCGGATGACGAACGCCACCATCGCCGCCGGGATGCTGCATTTCGCGCTGCGCCGGTCGCAGAACATCCACTGGCAATCGACCGACATCAACCGTGACGCCCATGCCGCGCAGAAGAACCAGAGGGCCAAGGTCGTCTGGTTCACCGGCCTGTCAGGTTCGGGCAAGTCCACAATCGCGAATATCGTGGAACGCAAGCTGCACGCGATGGGCAAGCATACCTTCCTGCTGGACGGCGACAACGTGCGCCACGGGCTGAATCGCGACCTGGGCTTCACCGATGCCGACCGCGTGGAAAACGTCCGCCGCGTGGGCGAGGTCGCCAAGCTGATGACCGATGCCGGCTTGATCGTGCTGACCGCGTTCATCTCGCCCTTCCGGTCGGAACGGCGGATGGTCCGCGACATGATGGCCGCGGGCGAGTTCCTCGAGGTTTATGTCGATACCCCGCTGGACGTGGCCGAGGCGCGCGATGTGAAAGGTCTCTACAAGAAGGCGCGGTCGGGCCAGTTGAAGAACTTCACCGGCATCGACAGCCCCTACGAGGCCCCCGAGCAGGCCGAATTGGTGGTCAACACCGTGGCCCTGACAGCCGAGGAAGCCGCCGACCGGGTGATCGCGGCGATCCTGTCGCAAGGCTGACCGGCCCCGGACAGCCGATCCTGCTACGGTCATCAGCCAGCCTCTGCCCTTTGGCAGACGCCGGCTGTGGCTGTGCCTTTGCCAACCCGGCTCTGCAGCTTGCTGATCATGTCGCTCTGCATGGGCGGGCCTTCGCACATGCAGAAAAATAAGCCGGATGTCAGGAA
The DNA here is from genome assembly GCF_011801365.1 of Paracoccus sp. AK26. Taxonomy (NCBI): domain Bacteria; kingdom Pseudomonadati; phylum Pseudomonadota; class Alphaproteobacteria; order Rhodobacterales; family Paracoccaceae; genus Paracoccus; species Paracoccus sp. AK26. Next base: position 31,201 of record NZ_CP041041.1, on the reverse strand, counting down.
CCTCTCGGGTTTATAAATGTTAAAACGCCGTAGTTGATCTGCTATTTTGCAATGACTTAACGAGTATGCCCGCCCTTTTCGGCGGGCATTTTTCGGTCTTGTTTCACCCTCTGGTTGATCGGTTGATCAATAACCGAAGATGTCATCCGCAAGCTGTGCGGGCGTAAGGTTTGGATCGCGAACAAGAATACGGTCCCCATCCCCCAGATCAATTACAACCCCAGCGGAAGTTCTTGTCATGTGGTCGCGCATGAATGCCGCAGGGTCGGCGTCCAGCAGGATCCGCGGGATCAGCAGGCGGTCGGCATCGTGGTCAAAGCCCTGGATCGTGTCAAAGCCGCCCCCGCGGGCAAAGACAAAGGTATCTGCCCCTGCCCCGCCATTCAGCAGGTCATTGCCGATGCCCCCGCTCAGCGTGTCGTTCCCCGCACCGCCCCACAGGCTGTCCGCGCCCCTTTCGCCGATCAGCCAGTCGTTTCCGGCATCGCCTGCCATCAGGTCATTGCCGTCGCCGCCCCAAAGCCGGTCATTGCCAGCCGCCCCGCGCAGCGTGTCATGCCCCGCTTCGCCGCGCAGCATGTCATGGCCATCCATCCCCGCAAGAAGGTCGTTGCCGATGCCGCCCTGCAGCGTGTCATTGCCAAGGCCACCGTCCAGGCTGTCCGCACCCGCACCGCCAATCAGCCGGTCATGGCCTGCCTGGCCCAGCAGGCGGTCATGGCCACCCGCACCATTGACCCAATCATCGCCGGCGCCCGCGTCGACAGTGTCGTTGCGGCTGGTCAGCCCCAGGTCGTCATTCCCGGCACCCGGTCCCGCAGCGGCCAGCCGGACGCCGGACGCGCTGTCCAGCCAGTCCGCACGGCTTTGCATCGTGCCGTTGACGCTGGGCTGGGCGACCTTCTGGAAGCCCCCCGTATCCGGCCGGACCTGCCCATCGGTGCGGGCAAGGTTCTGCGTCACCATCAGCACCGGGTAATCGTATCCGTTGATCCGCATCGTGCCGGTCTGCAGGCCGATCCCCAGATACGAGGTGGCGCCCATGATGTTGGCGTAATGGCCGGGGCTGTCCATCAGGTTCTGGTGCAGGTGACGGATCTCATCGCGTAGGTCCGACGCGCCCTGGATGCTGACATAGGCGATATTCTCGGCCGTTGCCCAACTGCCGGCCAGATCGAAGCCCGCGGCCTCGATCCGCTGGCGAGGGGATGAACCGCCCTGCCCCGTATGGGAAAACACGTCCTTGTCCAGCAGCCAGCGACTATGCGCGTCTGCCGAATCGTTCAGCCGTTTTTCCAGTGTAAGGGGCGGCAGCCCCCTGTCCTTGCGGGCCTGGTTGACGAGGCTGGCGAAGTAGCGTTCGTTCGCAGTGGCATAGGACATGTGACGGTCCAAGGATGGGGACGGTTCCTCAACCATAGCGTGTCAGGCATGAAAAGTTCGCTAAAGATATGTCAAATGCGAACTATCGCCGACGGCTGGCGTCCGGTCGGCGATTTTCCCCAGATCACGGCACCCGGCGTCACGAAATGCGCGATAGCGGCGCGAGCCGAGGCTTTACGGATTGCAGACTGCCAGAGGACAGCCCGCAATCCCCCCGGTCCTAGTAGTCATGCTCGAAATAGATGCCCAGGGTGCTGCCGCCCTCGGTCCCGACGGATCCGCGCGCGGTCAGGGAATCGGTGACGTCCAGGTTCAGGTTCAGCGTGCTTCGCCCGTCGGCCCCCACCGCGACATCGGTATACAGGTTGTCCGACAGATACTTGCCCGCGCGGACCTGGACATTCCCGTCATCGTCGGTTGCCAGATCCAAGTCGTCCAGTCCAACCTGGTTGCGCAGGTTGCCGATGATCCCCTCGCCCCCCCTGCCCGCCAGGACGGCGATGGCGTTGGCAAGCTGGGCTGCTTGCAGCGGACTGATATTGTCCAGTCCGCGCCCGAACAGCAGTTGGGACAGCACCTCCTCCTCGGGCAGTTCGGGCGAGGATTCGAAGGTGATCTCGGGGTCGCGGACCTCTCCGTCTATGATGATGCGGGTGGTGATGCCGTCCCGGTCGGTTTCAGCCACAAGGCGGATCACCGGGATCAGGCTGCCCTGCAGTTCGACCAGCCCCTCGGTCAGGTCGAACCGGCGGCCCAGCAGGTCCACCCGGCCCCGGATCAGTTCCAGGAAGCCGATGGGGATGGCGTTGCGGGTGGTTCCCTGGACCTGCAGCGACCCGCCCAGTTCCGCATCGACGCCGCGTCCGCGCACGAAGACCTGGTTCGGCGCGTTGATGACCAGATCCAGCCGCGGCGGCGCCGATGGCGGGGTCGAGGGCGGCCCGGCCATGCCCGCATCGCGCGCGGCCTGACTGGGATAGCCTTCAAGCCCGGCCTTGGCGCGGGTGGACCGGACAGGCCGCGTATCGCCGACATGGTTGATGTCCGGGATCGCCCTTGCTCCGCCAAGGCCGGTCGATGGGATGCGGATCTCGGTCTCGCCCAGGTTGACGACACCGGATATCAGCGGCCCGTCGGCATTGCTGCCCGACATGCGCAGGTTGCCGCTGATCTCGGTCTGGTACAGGTTCGGGTCGCGTGCGATGACCCGGTCCAGCACGATGGACAGGTCCAGCGTCCCGGCCTGCAGGTCAACCGGCCCGCTGACCTGCACGCGACCGCCCGCCGCGACATTGGCGCCGGCATCGACGCTGATGCGCCCGCCCGCCAGATCGGCCGTGGCATTCACGTCTTCCAGCCGGATCCCGACGCCCGGATCGACGATCTGGCCGTTGGTCAGTTGCAACCGGCCGCTGACCGACTGCAGCGAAGGCGGGCCGTTGACGGTCAGGTTCAGCGACAGCGGCCCTTCGACGCTGCGGGTGCGGATAAAGGTATTGGCGATCGACGCATTGCTGGAGCCGGTGATGGACAGGTCCATGGTCGAGAAATCGCGCGCGACGGTCCCTCCGACCTGCACCTGGGTGCTTCCCGGCGCGGTGATCGTCAGGTCAACGACGAATCTTGCCCCCTCTTCGCGAATGGTGCCGTTGACCTGCACGGGGCCGGGAAATTCAGGTTGCAGCAGACCCAGATCGGTCAGGCGCGCGCTGACGGTCATGCCGCTGGCGGTGTCGCCCTCGGCCTGGATTTGCAGCTGCGGGTTCTGGACGTTCAGCCGCTGGAAGGACAGCCCCGCCGGTGCTTGCGTGGCGGCGATGTCGAAGCTGGTCTGGCCCCGCAGCAGCGGATCGACGCGGGGCTGGCCCACCGACAGGCCCGAGGCGGTGCCGGTCGCGGTGATGCGACGAACGGCGCCGTCCTGGACCAGCCGCGCATCGGCGTTCAGCGCGCCGCTGATGCCGTTGCCCAGGAAGCGCAGATCCTGCGCATTCACCTGCGCCGTCACATCCGTCCGGTTGCCCCCGACCGTGCCGCTGGCGGTCGCGTTCAGGCGCGGATTCTCGACCCGGGCCTGCTCAATGGTGAAGACGCCGTTTTGTTCGGTGCCGGTCACGGCGAGGCGCGTTTCGCCGGCAAGCGCGCCATCGACCTGCGCTTGTCCAAAGGCAAGGTCGCGCCCCGTGCCGGTGACCTCCAGCCGCCGGATGCCGTCGCCTGCCTCGCGGAAGCTGCCGGTCAGGTTCAGGGCACCGCGCCAGCCGGGGCCGAAGGGCGCAAGCGAGGCCACCTGAACATCGGCCGAGATATCGGTGACGCCGGGGCCATAGACCCCTTGGGCGGTCGCGTTCATCTGGTCGTTGACCAGTTCCACGTCGCGCAGGGTGACGGTGCCGTCCCGTTCCTCGGCCTGCACCCGCAGGCGGGTTGTGCCGGTCAGGGCGGCATCGGCGTTCCCCACGCCGAAGGACAGGTTCTGCCCCGACCCCGTCATGTCGATGAAGCGCGTGCCGTCCTGTTCGGTCAGCCGGGCCATGGCATCAAAGCCGCCGGTCCAGCCTTCGCGGATCGCGGACAGATCCGGCACGGACAGATCCAGATTTGCGTCAAGCGCGCCTTGGGCAAAGCTGCCCCGGCCTTCGGCGCGGATCTGGGGGTTGGCCAGGCGAAACACCTCGACCTCGTAACCCTCGGGCTTTTCGGCGGCCAGCAGGGTCAGGGTGGTCTGGCCTTCAAGCGCGTTGTCCAGGGCCTCGATGCCGATGCGCAGATCCTCGGCCTCGCCGCTGACGGTCAACTGGCGCGAACCGGCTGCGCCCGACAGCTTAGCCTCGGCCTGAAGCGCGCCCGAGAAGTTCGGGTCGGCATCCTGCAGCGAGGGCATCGAGATCGTCGCGGTCAGATCGCTGGACAGGCTGTTGACATAGCCCTGCGCCTGCGCGGTCAGGCGCTGCGCGTTGACGGACAGATCCTCGATCTCGATCCCGGTTTCGTCACGGCGGGCGTCCAGGGTGATGGTGGACTGCCCTTCCAGCAGGCGGTCAAGCTGCGGTTGGTCCAGTGCGATATCGGTGCCGGTCACGCTGGCGTCGATGTCGAAGCTGCGGTTGAGAAAGCGGTAATAGCCGCGCAGGCTGGCATCGGCCCTGCCCTGAATATCCCGCCCGGCCAGCGTCGATAGACGGGCCAGATCCTCGTAACGGGCATCGGCATCGACCGACAGCACGAAGCCGCTGCCCAGGCCCGACAGCAGCACAAGCCCGTCCAGCCCATAGTCGGGACCGGTGACCGTCAGGTCGGAAAACTCGACCGCGTTGCCGGGCGTTAAGTCGAAGCTGGTGCTGCCGGTGATTTCGGGACCGATGGCCTGGGCCAGACCCGCATCGGCAAAGACCATCTGCCGCGACCCGAAGCGGATGCCGCCGTTCAGGGACGCAAAGCTGCCCCCTTCCAGCACCACCGCGCCCGACCCGTCCAGTTGCAATTCGCCCAGCAGCACATCGCCCAGGTCAAGCGCGCCGACACGTCCGTTCAGGGTCCAGCCCTGGCCCTGCGCCGCGTCATATTGCAGTTCCAGCCGCCCGCTTTCCACGGTCGAGTTCTCGCCCGCGAAGGGCAGGGGAACCGGCACCTGCGCGGCGCCCGCGTCCGATCCAAGCGCGATCAGCAATTCGGCATTCTGCGGCGCGCCCTGGGCATTGACGGCAAGCGAGCCGTCCAGCGACAGTGCCTCGGTCACAAGGTTCAGGGTGGGGATTTGCAGCCGTCCGTCCTCGCCCCGCCAGCCTTCGGCGCGAAGCTGGACCTGGTTGCCGAAGAAGGCGCGGTTCTGCGGCGCCAGCAGGGAGGCTACATCGCCACCCAGTTGCAACGCGAAATTGGTCCCGGGATCGCCGGCGGGGCCGGGGGCGCCCGATGCGCTGACGCGGCCTGTCACCCGCGGCAGCCCGTCGGTCGCCAGCCGGATGTCGACGCCAAAGTCGCGGATCTGGCCTTCGCCGCTGATTTCCGCCACGACCGAGGGCTTGTCGTAAAGGTCGATCAGGTTGACCAGCAGCCCGTCGGCAGCCTCGTCAAGCGTCAGGTTCACGCGCAGGACCTGCGTTTCGTTGGAAAAGCCGGCATCCAGGTTGAAGTTGCCGCGCGGACCGTCCAGCCGCTGGATCGCAAGCCGGGCCTGGCCCTCGCCGCCCTCAAGGCTCATGCCGCCGGTCAGGGAGATCGCGGCGGCAAGGCCGATGACGGGTTCGCCCAGTTCCACCCGCTCGGCCCGGATCTGCTCGATATTCAGGGCGACGGGCAACTCGGGCAGGGCGAATTCGAATTCCCGCGCTTCGGCGGTGGGGGCCTGTGCCTCGCCCACCGGCAGGCGGGGCAGCAGGATCTCGCGGGCCGACAGTTCCGCGATCTCGATCCGGCCGCGCAGCAGGGCCGAGCGGTTCCACTGGATCGCGCCATCGTTCAGCGTCAGCCAGACGCCGTCGCGGTCGGCGATGGTGATCCGGTCAAAGGTCGCGCGGGACGAGAGCGCGCCCTGAAAGCCGTCGATCACGACCTCGCGGCCGGCACTGGACAGATTGCGTTCCAGAAGCCGGGTCAGGAAGCCGCGGTCGTCGCTTTCCTGCTGGGAGATCTCGGCCGCGCTTTGCGCCATGACCGACAGCGGGAACAGGATCGCGAAAAGGATCAGCCAGAGTTTGCGCATTAGAAAGCCTGCCCCAGTCCAAGATACAGTTGCACGCCCTCGCCAGTGTCCCCCCCGGTAGGTCCGGCCACGTCGAAACGCAGCGGCCCGATGGGCGTGTTATAGCGAACGCCGATCCCCGCCCCCGAGTGCCATTCGCTTCCGCCGTTCCAGCCATCTTCCGCCCAGACCTCGCCGTAATCGGCGAATGCCACGACGCCGATCCTTTCGCGGACCTGCCAGCGGACCTCGGCCGACAGGGTTGCCACGCTCATCCCGCCGGTCTTGATCGTGTCGCCTGCTTCGTTCTCGATCTCCTCGACCCCCAGCGACTGGTAGGGCTGCCCTCGCACGGTGCCGCCCCCGCCCGAGAAGAACAGGTAGTTGCGCGGCGTGTTCTGGATTTCGCTGCCCAGGACGCTGCCGATGCGGGCGCGGCCCGCCAGGGTGAAGCGGTCGTCCGTGCCGAAGGAACGGAAGACGCGGCCCTCGCCCAGGATGCGGATGCCTGAATCGGTGCCGTCGAAGCCCTTGAAGGGCGTGGCGTCGCCCTGCAGGTAATAGCCGCGCTTGGCGTTGTTTTCGTTGTCGCGCGCGTCCCACAGGACGCTTGTGGGCAGGGCCAGGACCTTGAAGTCGGTTTCCTCGCCGCCCTCGTCGTAAACGCGGGAAAACTGGTACTGGATCGCCGTGTCGAAGGTGAAGCGGTCGCTGAAGATATAGTTGAAGCCCAGGCCGATGATGCCGGTATCCTCGTCGTAGTCTTCCTCTCGCATCCGGGTCAGGCTGGTCAGGACATAGGCCGTGGTATCAGGCGTGATGGTGGCAGGCCTGTCGATGCGCAGGGTGATGCGTTCGTCCCGGCCGCTGCTGTCGGATCCCATGTCCTTGACCTCGCCCTCGATCCGCAGGCGTTCGGCCCCGCCCAGAAGGTTGCGATGCATCCAGTAGGCCGACACCATCGCCCCGTCGGTCGAGGAAATCTCGAAGCCCGCGCCGATCCGGCGAGGCTTCTGTTCGACCACGGTCAGGTTGATGTCCATGCTGCCGTCGGGGTTCAGGGTTTCCGCCTCTTCCAGGGTGATGGCGGAAAAGACGCCGGTCCGGCGCAGGCGCTTCCTGACATCCTCGACCTCGTCTGGATCGAAGCGCGCGCCTTCGGGCAGGCCCGCGATCTTGTGCAGCCTGCGGGGGTTCATGCGGTCGTATCCGCGCATGTTCAGCCGCCCGAAGGTGACGGCGGGTCCGGGTGCCAGGCCGATCTGGCTGTCCACGGTGTTGGTGTTGTGATCCGCCGTGATCTCTTGTCCCGCGACCTCGGCCTTGGCGTGGCCGACCTCGCGCCAACCCGCGACGCCGGCCCGTGCGGCGCCCCGGATCGTGCCGGTGCCCGCGACCTCGCCCTGGCGGTATTCGGCGGGCAGGTCGGTTCGGGGGGCGACAGGCGCAATGGCCGCGCGCGAAAAGCGGAAGCGCGGGCCGGTCTGCACGCTGACGACCACCTGTCGCACGACCTCGGGCGCGTCCAGCGGCGCGACCTCGGCCGCCTCGACCCCGTCCAGGGTGATGTTGATGATGGCCGAGTAGTAGCCCCGGTCATAAAGGTTGCCCAGGATCCGGGCGTAATCGCCCCGCGCCGCCGCCAGCACGTCCTGTCCCGTGGTCCGGCCTTCCGACAGGGCGCCCGAGATCAGCGAGCCGTTGCGCAGCGGCTGTTCCAGGTCGTCGGCACCCTGGATGCGGAACTGCAGATCCACCGGGCCTTCGTCCGTGCGTCCCCCGAACAGGCCGGAAAAGGGCGAGGATGCGGATTGCGCCCAGGCCATTCCTCCAAGGCCCATGACCGTGGATGCCAGAAGCGCCGCCCGAAGATATGCCCGCATGTCCTGCCCTGCCGTTCTTGCTTTGCCTCATATGAACAGGACGCCCGGGTGAATCCAAGCGATTCATCGGCAGAAACGGGGGCGGCGGACGGGATTCCGCCACCCGGCGCGGTCAGGACAGCGCGGCCAGACAGCCGTGCAGGGCGGCCATGTCGTCGCGGATCAGGAAGATCGGCGTGTTTTCGGGGATGTGGCGCATATAGGGCTCGGCCAGGAAGGACGCCTCGAACCGATCCATCCGGTCCGAGATGCTGCGCCCGACGCTGCCCGCCAGGAACATCCCTTCCAGCGGCATGAAGCGCAGCGCCAGTTCCCGGCACAGCAGACCCACCAGGTCGGTGAACAGGTCATAGGTCGCATTGGCAACGGGATCGCCCGCATCCGCCGCCCGGTCGATCTGCTCGCCCGGCACTGGTGTCGTCCCCGTCAGCGCGGCATGAAGGCGCGACAACCCGCGCCCGGCAAAGGCTTCCTCGGTCGAGATGAAGCCCGCCATAGCCTCGGGGCCGACGGCATCCAGCAGGCGAAGATAAATGTTGGCGGGCAGGCTGGTATGGCCTTCCTCGGCCTCGAGCGCGGCGATGGCCCCGCCGGGCAGGCTGCGGACTGCGCAGACGTTGAAGCCGGTTCCCAGGTTCACGACCAGCGACTGCCCGTTGCGGGGCCGACCGGCCGGCGCGCGGCGCAGCGTGGCCAGCCCGTCGCCCGCCAGGACCGGCGTGGCATAGCCCATCGCGGTCAGGTCGTTGATCAGCCGGACATGGTCCGCATCCGTCAGCCGCGCCAGCCGATCCTCGGAAAAGTCCCAGGGCCGGTTGGTCAGCCGCGCCCGCCCGTTGCTGACCGGACCCGCCACCGCCACGCAGACGCCGGTGATGCGGGGCTGGTCCTGTTCCTGCAGGAACTGGCGCACCACGTCATCGAAGCTGGCATAGTCGTCGCCGCGAAAGCGGGTCACCGACTGCCGGTCGATGACGCCGTTTCGCGCAATGGCCAAACGAGCGTTCGTGCCCCCCACATCGCCCAGAAGTATCGCCATTCGGGGACCGTCCTTCCTGTCGCCTTAGCCCTTTACAACGCAGGACAATTGCCGGTTTCGACAGCCAACGCAACGCCGCGTCGCGCCAAAAAGCGGAACCCACCGCGCCGCCGATACGTTTTTCCCCAGCAAACACTGAAGAAAGGCCCTGTCATGTCCCGCATCGCAACCCGCATCGTCCGCCTTGGCGTGGCCGGCAGCGTCGCGGCGCTGATGGCCATGCCAGCCATTTCCGCGACCAGGCCCGACCAGCCCGTGCAGGCATGGCCTGCAATGGCGGGGGTCGATACCGCGACCCTGCTGGAACAGGCCCAGGACCTGCCCACGTCCGACATGGCGGTGGGCGACCAGCCCTATTGCGCCGCCGATGCCGAGATCCAGCAGACCCTGCGCCATGACTTCAACGAAACGCCCGTGCCCGGCGACGGCCATGCCGCGACCGAGTTGTGGGCCTCGGACCAGATGGGCACTTGGACGCTGGTCGCGCCACGCCGCGATGACACAAGCTGCATCATCGCCTCGGGCATCGGTTATGACCAGGCACGGGACGTGGATGTCTATTACCAGACGGCAGGCCTGCGCTAACTGACCCGGCGCAGGAAGGCGCGGGTGCGGTCGTCCTGCGGATCGCCGAAGATCTGCGCGGGCGGTCCCTGTTCGACGATGCGCCCGCCTTCCATGAAGACGATCCGGTCGGCGATCTCGCGCGCGAACTGCATCTCGTGCGTGACGATCAGGATGGTCTGCCGGCCATCGGCGATCGACCGGATCAGGTCCAGAACCTCGCCCACCCATTCGGGATCAAGCGCACTGGTCGGTTCGTCGAACAGCAGCAGGTCGGCGTCCAATGCCATCGCCCGGCCGATGCCCACGCGCTGCTGCTGTCCGCCCGACATGGCGGATGGATAGCTGTCGCCGCGATCGCCCAGGCCGATCTGGCCCAGAATCTCGTCGGCGCGCGCGGCGGCGCGGGCCTTGGGCCAGCCGCGGACCGTGGTCAGCCCTTCCATGATGTTCTGCCGGGCGGTCTTGTTGGCGAACAGCGCATAGTTCTGGAACACGAAGCCCGTCCTGCGCCGCAGCGCAAGGATGTCCGCCCGCGACGCGCGCGCGGCATCAACCGACAGATCGCCGACCGTGATCCGCCCCGCATCGGGCGCATCCAGCCAGTTCATGCAGCGCAGAAGCGTCGATTTGCCGGTGCCGGAGGGGCCGATGATCGCCACCCGCTCACCGGGTTTCAGGCACAGGTCGATGCCGTCCAGGACCGTGTTCGTCCCGAACCGCTTGACCAGGCCGGCAATGTCGATCTCGCATGTCATCGTGCAACCGCCTTTCCCAGCCGGCGTTCCATCCAGCGTTGCCCGACCGACAGCGCCTCGACCATGATCCAGTAGATCACGGCGACGACCAGGAAGGCTTCCAGGTACAGGAAGCTGCCGGCCGCTTCCTTTTGCGCGGCGCCCATCATCTCGGTCACGCCGAGGGTAAAGGCAAGCGAGGTGCTTTTGATCAGGTCGATGAAATAGTTCATCAACGTGGGCGCGGCAACGCGGGACGCCTGCGGCAGGACGATCCGGCGCAGAAGCTGGCCCTGCGTCATCCCGATCGATTGCGCGGCCTCCCATTGGCTGCGGTCCACGCCAAGGATCGCGCCGCGGATGCTTTCGGCCATATAGGCCGCGAAATGCAGCGTCAGGCCGATGACCGCCGCCGTGACCCCGTCGATATTGGTCAGCGCGGGCACAAGCTGCGGCAGCCCGTAATAGAACAGGAACAGCTGCACCAGCAGCGGCGTGCCCCGGAAGAAGCTGATGAACACCGCCACCACGCCGTCCGCGACCGGCACGCGCAAGACGCGCACGATCGCAAGCAGCGCGGCCAGGATCAGCGCCGCCGCCATCGCGACAAGCGCCATTCCCAATGTCAGCGGGACATAGCCGAGGATGATCGGCACCAGATCCCACATATAGGCGGTATCAAGTGGCCTCATTCAGCGGCGGCCGCGGGCTTGGTCACATCGGCATCCAGCCATTTCCGCGAGATCTCGGCCAAGGTGCCGTTCTCCTTGAGCTGGGTGATGGCGGCATCCACCTTGTCGCGCATCGCCAGCCCGGCCTCGTCGTTGCGGAAGGGCAGGGCGTTCCGGATCTCGCTGAAGGGCTGGCCGGCCAGGGCCAGGGGCAGCGGGCTTTCCTTGATTACCTGGGCCGAGGAGACGCGGTCCATGACAAAGGCATCGACCCGGCCCAGGGCGGTGTCCTGTTCGATATTGCTTTCATAGGTGCGGATGTCGATTTCCGACGCATAGGGCAGTTCACGCAGCAATTGCTCGTAATTCGAGCCCAGGTTCACCGCGACCGACTTGCCCTTGAGGCTTTCGGGGCCGGTGATCTCGCCCTCGTTGCCGGCCTTCACCACGACCTGCGCGCCGTCATAGACATAGGGCTGGGTAAAGGCGAACTTCGCCTCGCGTTCGGGGGTAATGGTGATCTGGTTCGCGACGGTGTCGATGCGGCCGGATTCCAGGGCACCGATCAGGCCGGAAAAGGACATGGTGACGAACTCGATGTCGTCGCCGGTGATCTCGCCCACGGCGTTCATCAGGTCCACCTCGAAGCCCTGCAATTCGTCGGCGCGTGTGAAGGTAAAGGGAAAATAGCCGCCCGACATGCCGACGCGGATCGTTTCCGCGGCGGCGGGCAGGGCGGTGGAAAGCGCCAGGGCGGCGGACAGGATGATGCTGCGCATGAGGAAAATCTCCTTATTCTACTGGGCCTTGAGATGCGCCGGGCGATGATCGGCCGCAAGTCCCCCGCCTGCAGAAAGGGACAAGATGCGCGACGGCTGGCAGGCCTTTGGGACGACAGTTGCGGGAAAACGGCTGGGCAGGAACAATGTTCCGCACCGCAATCATCGCCCAAGCAACAGGATTTCAAAACGGGCCGCGGGATTGCACAATCCTGTCTGGTTGCGCTAAATCCCTGGCATCCAGGGATGAGGGATCTTCATGAAACATGTCTATGTCGCGCTTTTGTGCGCAGCCTTCGCCGCGCCCGTTTCCGCGCAGGAAATCAAGATCGGCTATGCCTTGGCCGAGGACAGCCATTACGGCGCGGGCGCCAAGGCCTTCGAGGAATCCCTTAAGAAATCCCTGGGCGAGCAGTTCACCTTCCGGCATTTCCCCTCGTCCGGCCTGGGCGGCGAACGCGAGGTGCTGGAAGGGCTGCAACTGGGCACGGTGGAAATGACCATCGCGTCCGACGGCACGCTGACCAATTTCGTTCCCGAAGTGGGCGTTCTGGGCATTCCTTTCCTGCTGCGCGACAAGGATCACGCCCGCAAGGTCCTGGACGGAGAGATCGGCGAGGAGATGCTGGCCAAGTTCGAGGACGCGGGCCTGCACGCCCTGGCCTGGGGCGAACAAGGGTTCCGCCACATCACCAGCAATCGCGGCGCCATCCAGGCGCCTGCCGACCTGGACGGGCTGAAGATCCGCATGATGGAAAACCCGGTCCATATCGAGGCCTTCCGCGCCCTTGGCGCCGCCCCCACGCCGATGGCCTGGCCCGAGGTGATCGGCGCATTGCAGCAGGGCGCCATCGACGGGCAGGAAAACCCGCTGTCGGTGATCGTCTCGGCCAAGCTGAACGAGGTGCAGGAATACCTGACGCTGGACGGCCATGTCTATTCGTCCACCATCATCCTGGTTTCCCCGTCGCTCTGGGGCCAGTTGGACGACACCCAGAAGGCCGCCTTCGAAAAGGCCGCCGACGATGCGGTCGTGGCGATGCGCGCCTTTGTCGACGAAGTGGACGCTTCGGGGGTCGAGGCGATGAAGGCTGCCGGGATGGAGGTCAACGAGCTGACCCCCGAACAGAAGGCAGCCTTCCGCGATGCCCTGGCCGAACCCTACAAGGCCTACGAGGCGCAGTTCGGCGCCGACCTGATGGCACGGATCCAGGCGGTCGAATAAGCCCATGGCCCGGATCGAGCGCGCCTTTGTCGCCCTGAACGGGGCGATCCTTGTGCTGGTCCTGATGGGCATGGCGCTGATCCTGGGGTGGAACGTCGCCGGTCGCTATCTGACCGGCAACTCGCTGACCTGGGCTGACGAGGTGGCGCGCTATTCGATGATCTGGCTGACCTTCCTGGGCAGCGGCCTGGCCCTGCGCGAAGGCGCGCACGCGGCCATCACCAATGCCCAGGATGCCCTGCCGACTGGCGGACAGCGGGCCTTGCGCGCGCTGATCCTGGTCGTGCTGTTTTCCTTCTTCGCCTTCATGGTCTGGGTCGGCGTCGACTACATGAACCGGATGGCGGTCCAGAGATCGGCGGCGCTGCGCGTGCCGATGAAATGGATCTATGCGGCGATGCCGGTCGGTTTCGCGCTGATGATCGTCCATCTGGCCCTGATCGCGCCCCGCTATTGGCGGGCGGGCCTTCAGCAATCGGACGAGGCCGCCCTTGGTTGAGGTTCTGGGCATCGCCTTCCTGGTGCTGATGGTCATGGGCGTGCCCATCGCCTTTGCGCTTGCGATGGCGACATTCTCGGCGGTGGCGCTGTCGGGGCGCTATCCCATGGTGGTCGTCGTCAAGGAAATGTTCACCGGCCTTGACAGCTTTCCGCTGCTGGCGGTGCCCTTCTTCATCCTCGCGGCCGAGATCATGTCCACCGGCGCCATCTCGCGGATGCTGCTGCGGTTCGCGGCGCAGTTCGTGGGCCATCTGCGCGGGGGCCTGGGCTATGCCAATATCCTGTCCGGCACGCTGTTCGCGGGGATCTCGGGCTCGGCCCTGGCCTCGGCCGCGGGGCCCGGCGCGATGATGTCGCGGATGATGGAGCGCAGCGGCTATGCCAAGCCCTATGCCGGGGCGCTGACGATTTCGGTTGCGGTGATCGATCCGATCATCCCGCCCTCGATCACGATGATCATCTATGCGCTGCAGGACCGCAATGTCTCGGTTGGCTCGCTGTTCATGGCCGGGATCCTGCCCGGCCTGCTGATCGCGGCGCTGCTGGCGGGCGTCAACTGGTGGATCAGCCGCAAGCGCGGCTATCGCAGCGGCGATCCCCGCCCGCCCGCTGCGCAAATGGTCCGCAACAGCATCGCTGCCCTGCCCGCGCTTCTGCTGATCGTGCTGATCGTCGGCGGCATCCGGGGCGGGCTTTTCACCCCGACCGAGGCATCGGTCGTCGCCGTCTTCTATGCCATCGTCGTCAGCGCCGTCGTGTATCGCGGGTTCTCCTGGGCGGATCTGTGGGGCGCGTTCCTGCGATCCGCGATCATGTCGGTGGCGGTGCTGATGATCCTGGCCGCAGCCCGCGCCTTCGCCTGGGTGCTGATCATCGAGGGCGTGCCGCAGGCCATGGCCGATGCGGTGATTGCCATGGATCTGTCGCCCCTGGCCTTCCTGCTGATGGTGAACCTGCTGCTGCTGGTCTTCGGGATGTTCATGGACCCCCTGCCCGGCGTGATGATCCTGGTGCCGATCCTGGCGCCCATCGCCCACAGCCTGGGGATCGCCGCCGATCATTTCGCCATCGTGGTCATCGTGAACCTGACCTTCGGCCTGATGACGCCGCCGGTGGGAAGCCTGATCTTCGTTGTGGCGTCTGCCACCAAGCAGCGCCCCTCGGCCCTGATCCGCGAGTTGCCGCCCTTCTTCCTGGCCGCCCTGGCCGCGCTGATGATCCTGACCTTCGTGCCGGGGCTATCGACCTGGCTGCCCCGGCTCAGCGGCTTCGCGCCCTAGACCACCATGGCCTTGATCGCCGCGACATGATCCGGTGCCGCCGACAGCGCGTCGCCTGCCAGGGCGCGGGCCGCGTCCATCAGATCAGTCGGCGGGACAATGCGGTCGATCAGTCCCCATGAAAGCGCCTCGGGCGCCTCGATCCGCTGGCCCGCCATCAGGATCATCTTCGCCCGCGCCGGTCCGACCAGCCGCGCCAGCCGGAAGGGATCCGAGCGCTGCGGCAAAAAGCCCAGTCGCATCACCGGATAAAAGAACCGCGCCTCGGGGACCGCGATGCGCAGGTCGCAGGCCAGCGCCATGCCGAAGGCCCCGCCCGCCAGCGTGCCATTCAAGGCGGCAATCGTCAGGCAGGACAGGCTGGCGACGCGGCCCGACAGCCGTTCCCATTCCGGCGACAGCGCAAGCCCGACCTTCGCTTCGTCCAGGTCGGCCCCGGCCGAGAAGACCCGTCCCGTTGCGGTCAGCACCGCCGCCCGGCAGCCCGTCGCGGCGATCCGGTCGAAGGCGTCGGTCAGGTCGCGCAGCATCCCGGCCGTCAGGGAATTGGCCTTGTCCGGCCGGTCGATGGTGACGATGGCAAGGCCGTCTTCGGTCACGGAATGGATCACGCGATTGCTCCCTTGGAGTCCGGGGGACACTGTGCCACAAATCCCACAAGCAATGTTTTTCCGAAAGGTCTTTGGCATGGTCCGCCCCCTTGCAACCTCCGCCCTGGCGCTGATCCTTGGCGCGGCCCCCGTCCTGGCCGAGGTCACCCCCGCGCAGGTCTGGGAAAATCTGCAGAAATACAGCACCGACTATGGCTATGTCGTTTCCGGCAATGTCGATGACGCGGGCGGCACGCTGACCGTGACCGACGCGGTCTTCTCGATGACGAACGAAGACGGCAAGACCTCGCTGACCTTTCCGCAGATGACCTTCCAGGAAACCGGCGACGCCAAGGTCCGCGTCGTGGTCGAGGGCGACGTGGCGGTAGACAGCCGCTTCTCGGTCCCCGCCCCAGCCGAGGCCGAGGACATGGCCGAGGGCACGGATCCCGCGCCGGAAGCCGCGCCGGAAGCCGAAGCCCCGGAGATGGTGGAAATGGCGGTGACCGGGACGATCAAGGTGCCGGGCAACGAGATGGTCGTCTCGGGCACGCCCGAGGACATGCTTTACGAATATACCTATCCAACGCTGGCCTTCGACTTCTCGTTGCCGGCGGAACCGGGGCAGGACGCGACGATCCCCGTGACCGGGACGATCACCGACCTGGCTGGATCGCAGCGCAATGCCCAGGCCGATGGCGGCACGAACACGACCTATGACCTGACGGCCGCGCGGGCCGAGGTGCAGGTCGCGGCCACCATGCCCGCCGACGAGGCCGGTGCGGGCGGTGGCACCATGGATTTCCAGATTGCGCTGAACAACCTGGCCAGCCAGGGCAGCGGCAAGACCCCCGGCCAGACCTTCGACCTGGGCACCCAAATGGCCGAGGCCTTGGCTGCCGGGCTGACGCTGGACACCACCCTGACCTATGAAAGCCTTGAAGGCCGATTCGATGTCACGGGCAAGGATGAAACCGGCCAGGACCAGACCGGCCAGGGCAGCTTCGCCACCGGCGCCAGCGACCTTAGCTTCAGCCTGTCCGGCCAAGGGATGGGCTACAAGGCCAGCAGCGCGGATGCCATGGCCGAGATGACGCTGGGCACCCTGCCCTTCCCCATCAGCTATGCGGTCGAGCAAATCTCGGCCGAGTTGCAGATCCCGGTGACAAAGGGCGACAGCGCCCAGCCGTTCAAGCTGGCCTATGCCCTGGAAGGCCTGACCTTCGCAGACGCGATCTGGAACCTGTTCGATCCCCAGAACCAGTTGCCGCGCGATCCGGCCAGCCTGACGGTCGATCTGTCCGGCGACGCGGTGCTGAACCAGGATCTGTTCGACCAGACCCAGCCGCAGTTGCAGACGGACGAGAACGGGATGCCCGTCGAACAGACGCCCTTCGCCCCGCGGAACCTGGCGGTCAACCGGGTCGCGCTTGATGCGGTGGGCGCCAAGGCCGAGATCACCGGATCGCTGGCCTTCGGCGACAATCCCAACGAGCCGGTCGGCACCCTGAACGGCACCTTCCAAGGTGTGAACGGGCTGATGGACAAGGTCGTCGCCATGGGCCTGGTCCCCGAGGAACAGATGATGGGAATGCGCATGATGCTGGCGATGTTCGCCAAGCCCGCCGAGGGCAATCCCGACCAGCTGACCTCGGAAATCGAGTTCCGCGAAGGCGGGCAGATCTTCGCCAACGGCCAGCAGGTCAAGTAAGGCCGGCCCAATTGGCCTTGGCCGGGGCCACGGTCCCGGCCTTTTTCATTCGCAGGCAAGGAGAACAGCCGATGTCACCCGTGGATTTGCAGTCGCTGGCCGAACAGCTGGTCGATGCGGCGCGGCGCGCGGGAGCGGACGGGGCCGACGCGCTGACCAGCAGCGGCCAGTCGATCAGCATCGACATGCGCGGCGGCACGCTGGAACAGGCCGACCGGGCCGAAGGGGTCGAGATCGGCCTGCGCGTTCTGGTCGGCGGGCGGCAGGCCTGCGTTTCGGCATCCGACCACAGCACCGCCACCATTGCGAACATGGCCGAACGTGCCGTCGCCATGGCCCGGGAAGCCCCGGTGGACGACATGCTGGGCCTGGCCGATCCCGACCAGCTTGCCCGGCAGCGTGACGCGAACGGGCTGCAGATCGCCGACGACCGGCCCGATCCGTCGCCCGACCACCTCCAGGACCTGGCGCTGCGGGCCGAGGCTGCGGCGCGCGATGTGCCGGGCATCTCGCAGGTGGAATCGGCCAATGCGGGCTTCAGCCGGCGCCAGTTGTGGCTTGCTGCTTCGAACGGGTTTTCGGGCGGCTATGCGCGCACGACCCATGCCATCTCGGCCGTCGCCATCACCGGCGAGGGGCTGGGGATGGAACGCGACTATGCCGGCGAATCCCGCGTCTGGCCCGAGGATCTGCCCGCCCCCGAGGAGATCGGCCGCCTGGCCGCCGAACGCACGCTGGCCCGCGCGGGATCGCGTAAGCCGCCGACCGGGGCCTTCCCGATCCTGTACGACCGACGCGTCGCGTCGTCCCTGATCGGCCACCTGCTGTCTGCGGTGAACGGCAGCGCCGTCGCGCGCGGGGCAAGCTGGCTGCGCAATGACCTGGGCCAGCCGGTCCTGCCCGAGGGGTTCGACCTGACCGAGGACCCGCTGCGGCCGCGCTATCCCTCATCCCGCCCCTTCGATGCCGAAGGGCTGGCGACGCAGCGGCGCGACATCGTCAAGGGCGGGGTGCTGCAAGGCTGGACGCTGGATCTGGCGACGGGGCGCAAACTGGGAATGGACAGCACCGCATCTGCCGCCCGGGGCATGTCCTCGGCCCCATCGCCCACCAACAGCAATGTCATCCTGACCCAGGGCGAGGTGACGCAGGACGACCTGATCGCCCAGATGGGGACGGGGCTGGTCGTCACCTCGATGCTGGGGGCGTCGATCAACGGGACGACGGGGGATTATTCGCGCGGGGCGGCCGGGTTCTGGGTCGAGGGTGGCCGCATCGCCTATCCGGTCAACGAATGCACCATCGCCGGCAATCTGCGCGACATGCTGATGACGCTGCAAGCCGCGAACGACGCCCTGCCCTGGCGCGCGGTCGAGGTGCCAAGCCTTCTGGTGGGGGGAATGACCGTTGCGGGGGCCTGACGAGGATCTGGCCCTTTTAGCCGAGGCCGCCCGGAAGGTGGGCCCCATCGCCCTGTCCTTCTGGAAAGCCGAGCCCCAGGCTTGGGAAAAACCCGACGACGCCGGTCCCGTGACCGAGGCGGATCTGGCCGTCAACGATGCCCTTCACAGCACGCTGATGGGTGCCCGGCCCGGCTATGGCTGGCTGTCCGAGGAAAGCGAGGCGGACGCATCCCGCCTGGACGCCCGGCGCTGCTTCATCATCGACCCGATCGACGGCACCCGCGCCTTTATCGCAGGCCAGGCCGGTTTCGCCCATTCGCTTGCCGTGGCCGAAGGCGACCGGATCATCGCCGCGGTGGTGCATCTGCCCGCCATGGACCTGACCTTCACCGCCCATGCCGATGGCCCCGCGCTGCTCAATGGCCAGCCGATCCGGCCAAGCGGCGCCGGGATCGGCGGCGCTCGCGTGCTGACCTACAAGTCCGCGACAGATCCCGAGCATTGGAAAGGCGGACGGGTGCCCCCTTTCCGCCGCGAGTTCCGCCCGTCCTTGGCTTGGCGGCTGTGCCTTGTGGCCGAGGGGCGTTTCGACGCGGCCCTGTCGGTGCGCCATGTCTGGGAATGGGACATCGCCGCGGGCAGCCTGATCGCGGAACGCGCGGGCGCCATTGCCACGGACCGGCACGGGCAGCCGATGCGCTTCAACAGCCCGCGCGCCATGATAGACGGCATGGTCGTCGCCGGGCCACGGCTGCACCGGGACATGCGCGTGGCGATGACATAGGGCGCGCCATGCCGGGGATGATCCCTGGGATGCGCCAAATTGCTGATCGAATAAACGAACCGGCAGGCCCATCGGCGTCGCGTCCTGAACCGCCCTGCAGTGATTCGCCGGTTTGGCAGAACGACTGCCAGAGCCATTCCACAGGGTCGCCAACACCGACCATCCGGACAATTTTCCGAAAAACCCATGTCTTTCGTCCATTATTCACGCGGCGGGGTGATCTGCGGGCCGATTTTTCACGTCGGATTCACGGCCCCAGGGGATAAGGTCAGTATTGAAAGCGATGATCGGTCGCACGGGGTGACGCCTCGCTTGGCAGAAGCAGGAGGGATAACGGACATGCCGGGTGACACAATGCGGAATTTCAATGACGTAATCGCCGCACTTCAGCTTTTGGGTGGTGGGCCGGGGGGTGTGCAGAATGTGCCGGTTCCCGCCACGAAAGACCTGCTGGCGGCAATCTCGGGGCGGTTGGGCTTCGGTGCTCCTCTCACCGATGACGATCGCCCGACCTGGGCCGCGTTCCGGCGGCTCGAGCAGGAGAACCAGCTTCTGATCGATCGGATCGAGATGCTGGCCTGCGCCCTTGGTGCCTGCCCGAATTGCTGGGGCAGGATCGAGGATTGCGAGGACTGCGGAGGCATCGGGCGTCCCGGTGCCTTCGCACCCGACCGGGGATGCTTCGACCAGTTCGTGCTGCCGGTCATCGTCCGCGTCATGGGTCGTTCCGACCTGGACGAGGATTCCTTGTCCGATCCCGGCGATTACCGGGACAAGGGCAGCCCGCCAAGTGCATCTGTTTGACCAGTAGCTTTTGTTGCCTGCGGGGTTTTCTGGCGGATGGTTTCGGCCATCCGCCATCTTGTTTCGTCAGAACAAGGGATCAAGGGCAAAGGGATCGGCGGGGGCCGTGGTGGCGATGGTGCGGCCCGGCCCCGAAAGGGTCGCGATCTGCTGGGCCAGCAGCGCGATCGCCGATGACGCGGCCGCAGCCGATGCCGCAGGCCCCGTGCTGCCCATCGGCACCGCGATGTCGAAGCTGCGGGCATGGTTTGCGCCGTTGCTACCCTCGTCCGCGACAAAATAGCGGCCCTGCAGGCGATAGATGCCGTTGGCCTGGGCCAGGGCCCGTTCGACCCGCACCTCCAGCACGCGCTGCGGCGGCTCGGCCAGGGGCCAGGGCTCGCTGATGACGGTCGCGCCAGAGGCATCCGAGATGGCGCGGGCCAGCGACATGGTAAAGGCCCGCTGCGGATTGTCGGCCCAAAGGTTGTCGGGATTGGACCTGACAGCGCCATCTTCGGTCTGGAAGGCCACTTCCTGCCCCGAGGCATATTCCGGCAGCGACACGTCCTTCAGTTCCGCGCTTCCCAGACGATTGGGCACCTGCCCCCCCGTCACCGGCGGATCGATGATATAGCGCGCCGTATCCTCGGGGTCGGAGCAGGCGGACAGCCCCAGGAAACCAAGGCACGCGGCGGCAAGGGGCAGGCGGTGGGTCATGTCATCGTCCCAGGATAAAGGCACGGGGGTTGCGTTCGATCAGGCGGGCCAGCGATCCGAAAGCCTCGGTCGCACGGCGCAGTTCGCGCAGCATGTTGACGGCCTCGGTGTTGAAGGCCGAACGGTCGCCATAGGAAGCCAGAACCGAATCCGCCCTTGCGGCCGTCGCTTCCAGCCGCTGGATCAGTTGCGGCAGCCGCTGGACCGATGTGGCGATCTCGTCCGCCGCCGTGCTGGCGCTGTCCAGCGCGTCGTTCAGGCTGCCTGCCGCATCGCCGTCGCGCAGGTCGTTCAAGAGGCCGGACGCCGCTTCCAGCGTTTCCGACAGGTTGCGGGGCAGCTGCTCGGCATCCTCGCTGCCCAGCATGGCGCGCAGGTCGGCCAGGATGCCTTCGGCCTGGGCGCTGATCTCGGCGAAGCCGAACTCTTCCACGGCGGCGGCGGCGGCGTCGATCTGGTCCACCATCTCGGGCACGTCGGCTGCGGCAAGCCTGACGGCTTCGGCCGCGGCGGCGGCTTCCTCGACAAGGCGGGCAAGGTTCTGGGCGGTGCCGCCTTCGCGCAGGTCGCGTGCCATGCCGCCGATATCGGTGGCGGCATTGCGGGTCTGGTCCAGGGTCTGGCGCAGGCTTTCGGGGATCGCGCGGGTATCTTCGGAACTGGCAAGGGCCGTGATGCTGTTCATCATGTCCGTCGCCGATTGCAGCACGTCTTCCAGCGGCAGGTTGCCGATGCGCGACAGGAACCCTTGGGCGCTTGCGCTGAAATCATCCAGGTCGCCGGGGACCGAAGGAATGATCGCGTTCGGCTGGGCATCGGTGTTGATCCTCGCCGGTTCAGCGCCTGGGATTTCCACAAGCTCGACCATCAGCGAGGTTCCAAGGAAACCGGCACTGGCGACGCGGGCGCGCAGGCCGTCTTCTACGGCTTCCTGCAGGAAGGCTAGGGCATCCTCGGGCGTGGCATCCTCGGGCAGGCCCAGACGCGCGGGCGAGATCGCCATGGTCACGACCTGCCTGATCTCCCCTCTCGGTTCGTCCAGCGAAACGGCCAGATCCGTGACCTGGCCCACACGCAGGCCCTGGAACTGCACGTCGGCGCCCTTCGCCAGCCCGCGCAGGGAATCGTCGATCAGCATGGCCAGGCGCAGCGGTTCGGCATTGTCGCTGGCCAGGATGTCGTTGCGCGCAGTCTCCTCGTCGGGCTGCAGCGTATAGACATGGCCACGTTCGACAGGCCGACCGCCGCTGATCAAGGTGTCAAAGGCCACCCCGCCCTGCAGGACCGAGGACAGGGAATTGACGTTGAAGGACACGCCCGACGCCCCCAGCGACAGCGAAAAACCCGAGGTGTCCCAGAACACGGTCGAGGTCGTCAGCCGCTTGTCATGGGGCGCCTCGATAAAGGCGTCGGCGATGACCTGGTCTTCGGTATCGGCCAGGCGGATATTCTCCATCCGTCCGACCTGGACCCCGCGGTACAGGACGGGCGCGCCTTCGGTGATGCCGTCGGCGTTCTCCATGGCCAGGGTGACCAGCGTGCCAGGCGTATCCTCGCGGATCAGCGGCGGGCGGTCCTGGCCGACGAAGCGGTTCTGTTCGGCCGAGATGCTGGCATCCCAATAGCCTTCGATGAAGGCGCCGGTCAGCACGGTGTCAAGGCGGGTCACGCCCTGAGCCGAAACCTGCGGCCGGACTATCCAGAACGAGGCTTCGCTGTCGATATAGGGCGCCACGTCCTTGTCGACCCGGATGCTGACGACAACGCGGGACAGATCCGGGGTGAAGCTGACCGATTCCACCTGCCCCACGGTGATCTCGCGAAAGCGCAAGGTGGTTTCGCCAGGCGTCACGCCGGTCGCGTCCGCGAACTCGACCTCGATCACGGCGCCGCGGCTGGAATAGGCGTTCCATGCGATGCCCAGAGTTACGATCAGGGCGATGATGGGCACAAGCCAGATCACGTTGATCCCGGCCTGCGCGGCGCGCGCGGCCGTGTTGCGCACGGGGCTTGCCGGTCTCGGCGGCGGCGGCGTGTCGGTCATTGCGGTATCAGTCCTGCCCCTCGATCCCTGTCCGGTTCCGCAGCGGCAGGCCGCGCCAGATCAGTCTTGGATCGAAGCTTTGCGCGGAAAGCATGGTGAAGGCAACCGACAGCGCAAAGGACACGGCAGCGGGTCCGGGATGAACCGATGCGACAAAGCCAAGCTGCACAAGCGCCGACAGGATCGCCACCACGAAGACGTCGATCATCGACCAGCGGCCGATGAATTCCACCACTTCATAGATCTTCAGCCTTGTATGGGCCTGTTCGACCGTGGCCGGGCGCCCGGCAACGGTCGCAAGCCAGGCGATCGCCAGGAACTTGGCCACCGGCACGATGACCGATGCGACGAAGACGATGATGGCGATGTCATAGTTGCCATAGTGCATCAGCTCGACCACGCCTTCCAGGATCGTGGCCTCGGAACTGCCTTGCAGACCGGCAAAGGTCTGGGTGCGCATCATCGGGAACAGGTTCGCGGGGACATACATGACCAGGCCCGCGATCCACCAGGCCCAGACCTTTTGCAGCCCGCGCCGGTCGGGCGGCACCAGATCGGCGCCGCAACGGTCGCAGGTTTCCTGATCCTCGGGCCAGACCCTGCCGCAGGACCGGCAGCCCAGCAATCCCGCGCGATGGGCGGTCATGATCGGCCCGTCGTGGCCTTCCATGTTCATCATGCGCGGCCTTTGGCCATTTCGCGACCGTCTGTCTTCATGCCCGCATCCTCGATCGCGTCCCAGATGGTCGTCTGGCACATGAACCCGCGCGAGGCGAAATTGACCAGGATCAGCGCGCAGAAGGCCCAGAAGGCCGGACCCAGATGAACCGTGGCGATGCCCGCCACCTTGACCAGGGCCACGGCGGTGCCGATCACGAAGATTTCGGCCATGGACCAGGGGCGCAGCAGTTCCGACCAGCGAAAGGCCCGGGCCGCGTGACGATAAGGCGCCCGCCCCTGCGCCAGCGGGGACAGGGTATAGACCAGCAGAAAGGCCCGCAGCACGGGCAGGCCCACGATCATCGCCATCACCGCCAGCACCAGCGGCAGCAGGACCCCGTCGGCGAAGGCCATGCCCACCCCGAACAGCGAGGTGGCATTGCCAAAGCCCATGCGCGAGATTTCCAGGAACGGAAAGAAGATGGCGCCCATCATAAGGACGACCGTGGTGAAGGACAGCGCGATCAACTGGATGAAGGCGCCACCGCGGGGCTTCGCCAGAACGCCGCCGCAGCGGACGCAGCGAGCCGTTTCGCCCGGCTCCAGTTCCTCCTCGATGTGCAGCGCGTCGCAGCGCGGACAGGCCATCAGGCCCCTGCCGGTCGTCAGGTCAAAGGTTTCGGGCGCGTCCATGCCTGACAAGATAATATCCCAGCCTGCCTGCGCAAGCCTTCAGTGCCGCGCCCCTGCCCGCGCGGCCGAGGTCAGGACCACATTCCGTCCTTCGGGCGTCATGTTTCCGCTCTCGACCGCGAATTCCAGTCGCAGCACGAAGCTGTTGTCCCGGATGCCGGTGGTGGATTGCCCTTCGAGCTGGGTCGTGAAGGCCTCGATCAATTGGCTGCCAAGGCCGGTGCCGCCGGATTGGTCGGTCTGGTCGATGGAGTTGGCAATTTCGAGGACGCCGCGCCCAGGTTCGGGCGAGGTCAGGCTGATCCTGACCCACGGCCCTTCCTCGCCCGAGGAGGTGCCTGCGTATTTCAGGGCATTGGTGAAGGCCTCGGTCGCCAGCAGGGACAAGGGGACCGCCTGGTCGGGCAGCAGGATCAGGGTCTCGATATTCATCTGGATCCGCAGGTTGCCGCCCGGCGGCACCGAGGCGCTGACCATCTGGTTGATGATGTCGCGGATCAACTGACCCGCCTCGACCGCGTCCAGATGCTCGGCCTGGTAAAGGTTGCGGTAGATCGTGGCAAGCGCCGCCACCCGGTCCTGGACCGACCGCAGCACGCGCCTTGCATCGGGATCGTCGATCACCCGGCTTTGCATGTTGATGATCGAGGCGATCAGTTGCAGGTTGTTCTTGACCCGGTGATGGACCTCTTTCAGCAGGACGGTCTTTTCGGCGACAGCCTCTTCCATCTGTTCCTCATCCCGGATCAGGATCCGTGCCATGTTGTGAAAGGTCTGGCTGACATCGCAGATCTCGGCCGGCGCGTCCGAGAGGACGGGCGGAGGCTCGGACCGGTTGCCGATGGCAAAGCGGCGCATCTGGCCGCGCAGCACGGTGATGTGGCGCAGCACCATGCGGAACACCGCGAAATAGGCCACGGCAAGGGACACGATCCACAAGGCCATGGGAATCGTCACCGCGCCGAGGCGGGAAATCTGGAACAGTCCGACGCTGGCCGTCTTGGGAGACCAGCTTCCCAGGGCATAGACCAGCCCCGGCACCGCAGGCACCACCGTGAACATGCGCGTCTGCCCGTTGCCCGCCCGCGCCTTGAAGGTCGTCTCGGACCGGGACAGCAGATCGACCAGGTTCATGTTCCGCGGCAGGATATCCTCGGTCGATGTCTGGGCATCCGTGTCCGAGGTCAGGATCTCTCCTCGGTGGTTGAAGGACACGATCCGCGCGCCGTCGGTCCCGAAGGTCAGGTTATGGGTGGACCGCAGCAGTTCGGTCGTCAGCGACAAGCTGATATAGCCCAGCATCTCGCGGTTGCGATACAGGGGCTGCATGACCACCACGATCGGCCGCTGGATCACCGGGCCGCTGTCCAGCGAAGTGACAAGCGTCCCCGGCTCGGCCATGAAACGTTGGTATCCCTCCGAGCCGGTGAAATCGACAGGATCGCTGCGCCCCGAGGAATTGCAGGTGCTGATCCCGTCCAGGGGCACGAAGCCCGCAAAGACATAGGTCGCGCTTCGTTCGATGAAGTTGCGCATCAGGTCGGCGCAGACCCCAGGCCGGTCCAGCGAATCCAGCACGGCGGGACCAAGCGCATCCGCAGAACCAAGGGCGCTTTGCAGAAGCGCGCGTTCCCCCGCCGCGGCCGAGGATGTCCGGCCCAGAAGCGCAAGCTCGACCCCCCGTTCGGCTTCCCGGACCAGGTTGAAGTTCTGGATTAGGGAAATCAGACCCAAGGGCAGGATGGCGACCGACAACAAGGCGCCCAGCCGGAATCCCAGCTTGCGCGTGAAGTCCAGCCGATCGCTGATCCGCCGGAGCACCGGCCCGCCTTATCGGGCGATGGTGTGGCTGGACGCCATGACGGCCAAGGTCGCCTGATCGGTCATGTCCAGATCCTCACCGTTTTCCATGTGCAGCAGTTCGGCCAGCTTGCGGCGGCCCCGGTTGGCCCGCGACTTGACGGTGCCGATCGCCACGCCGGTCATGTCGGCCGCTTCCTCGTAGGAAAAGCCCGACGCGCCGACTAGGATAAGCGCTTCGCGCTGTTCGTCAGGCAATTGCTGGAAGGCCACCCGGAAATCCTTGAGCGCCAGTCGCCCGTCATGATCGGGCCGGGTCGCCTGCCGGGCTGCGTGAATGCCGTCGGTGTCGCTGACCTCGCGCTTGGTCTTGCGGCGGGCGGAATAGAAGGTGTTGCGCAGAATGGTGAACAGCCAGGCCCGCAGATTGGTGCCTGCCTGGAACTTGTCCATGTTCGTCCATGCCTTGACGATGGTGTCCTGCACCAGGTCGTCGGCAGCAGCCCCTTCGCGGGTCAGCGACAAGGCAAAGGCGCGCAGGGCGGGCAGATGATCCACCAACTGGTCGCGCGGATCCGTCGTCGCGGATGTCTTCATTCTGTCACCGTCCACCGTCGCATGTCGTCGCTTTTTGAAATAGGTCACTTCTGCTCGCGCAGTTGTTCGAGAAGAGCGAGAAAGCGATCGGGAATGTTTTCGCTTGTGTCCTGTTCAAAGGCGCGACGCAAATTTTCGTCGATCTGTTTCTCGACTGCCGCCTTGCGGCGGTCATCCCGCTTCGGTGTCATGTTTTTGTTAGTCCCGGTAATCTTGTGCGCACGCTGACCAACCTGTAGGGGTTAGCACAGGTTCCGCACAATATGTGAAATTCGAAGGATGTGAAACATGTCGTCTGCCGACCTCGCCCAGTCCATTGGGCGCGAACTGCCCTATCTGCGGCGTTACGCGCGTGCGCTGACCGGCAGCCAGCGTGCTGGTGACAACTATGCCGCAGCCACGCTGGAGGCCATCCTGTCCGATCGTTCCGTGCTGGAAGCCGAGGACGATACCCGCATCGGCCTGTTCCGGACCTTCCACGCGATCTGGCAAAGCTCGGGCCAGCCGGTCGAGGAGGGCGAGCGGACGGCGCGCGAATCGCGGGCGCAGGACCACCTGCGCAACCTGACCGCCAATTCCCGCGAAGCGCTGCTTTTGCGCACGATCGAGGAATTGCGCTATGACCAGATCGCCCGCGTGATGCAGATCGACCAGGCCGAGGCCGAGGAACTGGTCCAGATCGCCCTGAACGAGATGAGCGTGACGCTGCGCGGCAAGGTCATGGTGATCGAGGACGAGATGATCATCGCCATGGACCTGAAAGGCATCGTCCAGGCGATGGGTCACGAGGTCACGGGCGTCGCCCGCACCCATACCGCCGCGATCGAGCTTGCGGGCCAGGGCCGTCCCGACCTGATCCTGGCCGACATCCAGCTGGCCGACGGCTCCTCGGGCATCGAGGCCGTGAACGAGCTTTTGCGCGACATGGGCGACATTCCCGTGATCTTCATCACGGCCTTCCCGGAACGGCTGCTGACGGGCGAGCGGCCCGAGCCGGCCTTCCTGATCTCGAAGCCCTATACCGAGGAACAGGTCCGCTCGGCAGTCAGCCAGGCGATGTTCTTTTCGTCGACCGAAGGGCTGGACGCCGCCTGAGGCCATCCGGCCAGCAGACAAGGGGGCGGCGGATCATTCCGCCGCCTTTTTCACATCCGCCACCAGGGATGCGCGGGCCTCGCGGGCGGCGCGGACGCGGCGGCGGCGGGCCAGTTCGACATTGATCAGCGCCCCCAGCAGGACCGAAAACCCGGCCAGATAGAACCACATCAGCAGCGCGACCACGGTGCCGATGGACCCGTAGATGCGGTTGTAGCTGTTGAAGCTGCTGAGATAGGCCGAAAATGCCACCGAGGCGAGCGCCCAGAGAAGGGCCGCGAAGAAGGCCCCCCAGGTGAAGATCGGGGTGCGGGGCGTCTTCACGTTGGGGCCGTAGCGGTAAAGGATGCCGATCCCCAGGATCACCAGCAGGAACATCGCCCCCCAAGGCAGGCCGGCGACCAGCCACCCGCGCACCTGGTCGAAGACCTGGAAGTTCAGCAGAACCGGCACGATCACGATGGTCGCAAGCCCTGCCAGCGAAATGCCGACAATGGCCAGCGTCAGGGCATAGGCCAGGACGAAGCTGAAGATCGTGGAATGGCCCCTGACGCCATAGGCGGCGTTCAGGCCCCCCACGACCGCCTCGACCCCCGCGCGGGCGGCGATGGTCGCCACCATGAAGGACAGGAACGATGCCCAGCCGACCGACGTCCGCCCGGTCGAGGCCAGCGACATGATCTGCGCGTCGATCAGATCGGCGGCGTCCTCGGGCAGGAACTCGTGGGCCACGTCAAGATAGGTCATGACCACGGCAGGGTCGAACCACAGGCTCCACAGCGCCATGATCGCGGCAAGGCCGGGAAAGACGGCGAACATGGCGTAGAAGGCCACGCCCGCTGCGATCAGGCCCATGTGGATCTTGTCCATCCGTTCGAAGACGGCCGAGATGAAGGCCCAGATTTCGCGCAGGATGGTCAGCATCGGCACCTATGCCCTTGGTGATCGGTCCGATCTTATGGCGTCATTGGCCGGGTGATCTGTCAACCACGATACCGTGCCCAGACCGCGCTTTCCCCCATTCGTGCGACAAATTCGGCATGGGCGGCAGCTTCGGCCGCCGTCAGGCGGGGCGGCAGGGGCACAGGGCGGGGATGGCGCGGCCCCCCGTTGCCCTGCTGTCCGACGACGGCTCCGCCCCGCGCGGGCTGGTCCAGCACCAGGTCCGGCTGCCTGCCGCCGATCAGTTCCAGATAAACCTCGGCCAGAAGTTCGCTGTCCAGAAGCGCGCCGTGCAACTGCCGGTTCGAGTTGTCGATGCCAAAGCGGCGGCACAGCGCGTCCAGCGAGGCGGGGGCGCCGGGAAACTTCTCGCGCGCAAGGGCCAGGGTATCCAGCGCACGGGACCAGGGCAGGGCGGGCCGCCCGAGGCGGCGCAATTCGGCATTCAGGAACTTCATGTCGAAGCTGGCATTGTGGATCACCAGGCGGGCGTCGTCGCCGATGAAGTCGATGAAGCCCTGAACAATGTCCGCGAATCTCGGCTTGTCGCGCAGGAAGTCGTCGCCCAGGCCATGCACCTCGAAGGCAT
This sequence comes from Paracoccus sp. AK26, assembly GCF_011801365.1. NCBI lineage: Bacteria > Pseudomonadati > Pseudomonadota > Alphaproteobacteria > Rhodobacterales > Paracoccaceae > Paracoccus > Paracoccus sp. AK26. The sequence continues at coordinate 2,044 of NZ_CP041041.1, read as the reverse complement.
CCTTGGGCATGGGGCGTTCGGGGTTGATATAGACATGGAAGGTCCGCCCGGTCGGCAGGTGGTTCAGCAGTTCGATCCCGCCGATCTCGACGATGCGGTCGTCCTTGTCGGCATCGAAACCCGTGGTTTCGGTATCCATCACGATTTCACGCACGGGCGGCAATCTCCTTCACGATATCTTCCACGGCCTGGCGCGCGGCGCCGGGACTGTCGGTCGGGATGATCCAGTCGGCACGCGCCCGCTTTTCCGCATCGGGCATCTGCCGCGACAGGATCAGCGCCAGAAGATCCTGGGTCATGCCCGGCCGCGCCATCACCCGCTGCCGCTGGATCGCCGCATCGGTCGAGACGACGGCCACGCCATTCATCCAGGCCTCATAGCCGTTTTCGTAAAGCAACGGAATATCCAGGACCACCAGTACGGCATCGGGGTGGCGGGCGATGAAGTCCTCTCGATCGGCTGCGACAAGGGGATGGACGATGGCCGACAGCCGGTCCAGCGCACCCGGATCGTCGGCGATCAGGGTCTTGAGCGCCCCGCGGTCGATACCTCCCTCTCGCAACGCGCCGGGAAAGGCGGCGGCCACCGGCCCGACACCCGCACCGCCCGGCGTGTAAAGACGATGAACGGCCTGGTCGGCATCCCAGACAGGATGGCCCAGGTCGCGGAAGATTTGCGCGGTGGTGGACTTGCCCATGCCGATGCTGCCGGTCAGGCCCAGCAGGAAGGTCATTCCAGAACGACCCTGCGGGTCTCGTCGTCGACTTCGGGACGGTGCCCGAACCAGCGTTCGAAACCCGGCGCGGCCTGGTGCAGCAGCATCCCCAGCCCATCCACCACCCGGCAGCCGCGGGCCTGCGCGTCCAACAGGAAGGGCGTCATGAGGGGCGTGTAGACCAGATCGGTCACAAGTGCGTCGGGCGACAGCGCATCCAGCGGCAGGCGCAGGGGCTGCTTACCCTCCATACCCAGCGAGGTCGCATTCACGACCGTGGTGGCGCCTTCCAGCATGTTGCCCGCCTGCGCCCAGTCATAAACGACCAGCCGTGCGCCGAATTCCGCCTTGATCTGTTCGGACCGGATGCGGGTGCGGTTTGTGATCCGCAATTCCTTGACGCCGCTGTCCAAAAGCGATGCGACCACCGCCCGCGCGGCCCCGCCCGCACCGATTATCGCCGCCGGTCCTGCCTCGGGCTGCCAGCCCGGTGCGTTCTGGCGCAGATTGGCGATAAAGCCGTAGCCGTCGGTATTGTCGGCATGGATCTTTCCATCGGGGCGGAAGATCAGCGTGTTCGCAGCCCCGATCAGCGCCGCGCGATCGGTAACGGCATCGGCCAGCGTCAGAACGGCCTCCTTGTGCGGGAGCGTCACGTTGATGCCGACAAAGCCCAGGCGGGGCAGGGCGCGCAATGCCTCGGCCAGATGCTCGGGCATGACGGGCATGGGAATGTAATGACCTTTGATGCCATAGCGCCGCAACCAGTGGCCGTGCAGCCGCGGAGACCGGGAATGCGCGACGGGCATCCCGATCACTCCGGCAAGCGGAACATGGGCAGGACGGCTGGGCTGGTCGTCGATCATGGTGGCATCCCTTGGCTTGCCATCAGCCTAAGCCCATGAGGGGACGAAAAAAAGCGTCGTTTTGCAAAGCCCTGCCGGGTGTGGCCGTCCTGCTTGTGGATAAGATCCGGGGGGAATCGGGTCGAATCATGGGGGTGGGTGGAAGATTTGCGTCACACCCCGGATTCCGGCCCGGAACATCCCTTGAACGGCTGCGGGACACACACAGGTGGATAACTTCCGGGGTCCGGATCGTGCATCTGTGGAGAAAGCGTCGTCGGCACTGGTCTCCACAGATTTATCCACATACCAAGTTGTTGTATTCTCTACGTTTTTATTCATAGGCCATGCACTTTACAGAATATATCCACAAGCGTCGCTTCCGGGGAAAAGGCTTGGGATTTTCCCTTTATCCTTTTCTCCACAGGGCCTACATCAACATCATCCTTTATCTTTTCCTTATATTTAAGAAGAAGCACGGCG